>LNDQ01000043.1 GCA_001464695.1 Betaproteobacteria bacterium Ga0077523
ACGCCATGCCGTGTTGCAGCAACTTGACGCCAGTAGGGTGCGGTCGCTAGAGTCGAGCACGATCGAACCCAGAAGATGTTGTACAACAACAGGTTGCGCCGTTCCATGGACTTTTCGGTCGGCGCTGCACGGAGGTCACGGAACCATGCTGTATTCACTGCACGAAATGCAGCACGCGGTGCTCGCGCCGTTCGCTGCTGCTGCCGCGGCGAGCCATGCGCTGTTCACGCACCCCCAGAGTCCGTGGAGCTATACCCCTATCGCGCGGGGCATGGCCGCTGCCAATGAGCTGGTCATGCGCCTGGTGCGCCGCTACGAGAAGCCGCAGTGGAGCATCGACGCGACCGTCGTCGACGGCCGGACAGTGCCGGTGAAGATCGAGAAGGCGATCATCAAACCCTTCTGTCACCTGCTGCACTTCAAACGTGAAGTCGAGCGCAACGATCCGATCGTACTGGTGGTGGCGCCGCTCTCGGGGCACCACTCGACGCTGCTGCGCGACACGGTGCGCACCATGCTGCCGGAGCATGACGTCTACATCACCGACTGGATCGATGCGCGCATGGTCCCGGTCCACGAGGGCCATTTCCATCTCGACGACTACGTCGAGTACGTGCAGGAATTCATCCGCTTTCTTGGCGCCGACGTTCATCTGGTCTCGGTGTGCCAGCCCACCGTGCCGGTGCTGGCCGCCGTGTCGCTGATGGCCGCGAACGGCGAGAAGGTCGCGCCGCGCACCATGACCATGATGGGTGGACCCATCGACACACGCAAAAGCCCGACGGAGGTGAACAATTTCGCCACCGGACGGCCGGTGTCATGGTTCGAGAGCCGCGTCATCCAGCGCGTGCCGGCGAAGTATCCCGGTGTCGGTCGCCGCGTGTATCCCGGCTTTCTGCAGCACGCGAGCTTCATAGCCATGAATGCCCATCGCCACGTCGAAGCCCATCGCGAGTTCTTCAATCATCTCGTCGCGGGTGACGGCGAAAGCGCCGAAGCCCACCGGCGTTTCTACGATGAGTACAACGCCGTGCTCGACATGCCGGCGGAGTACTACCTCGAAACGCTGCGCGTCGCCTTCAAGGAGCACGCGCTCGCCAACGGCACTTGGGACGTGCGCGGGCAACGCGTCGATCCGTCGGCGGTCACGAAGACGGCGCTGTTCACCATCGAGGGGGAGTTGGACGACATCTCCGGCGTGGGGCAGACCGAAGCCGCGCACACACTCTGTTCGAACATCCCGGCGAGTCGCCGCGAGCACTTTCTCGTCGACGGAGTCGGTCACTACGGCATCTTCAGCGGGCGGCGCTACCGCGAACGCATCTATCCGCGTATCCGCGATTTCATCCGCAAGCACGGATAAGTGGGACAACACCCTCCCCCGGGCTGTGCCGGGTGAGAGTAGGGGAGGGGTCTACGATGGCCACACTCGAACTGCGGCCCCCATCCCGACCTTCCCCCACCTTCGGTGGGGGAAGGAGTGTACGGCTCCCTCCCCCGGCTTTGCCGGGGGAGCCCGGTGCATGTTGCTACGTGCAAATCGAACGCTTCATCGATCGGACAATGCCGGCTTCGAAGTCAGCGTGTCGACCAGCCGCTCCATCAACTGCGGCATCTCGAAGGCGCTGCGGCTGAAGTACACGCCGGCGATCGTACCGGGCGCATCGTCCGCCGTAGGGCGGTAGACGGCGCCACGCAGCGTGCCCTCGGCACCCGGGAAGGCTCGCGCCTGCAGTAGTCCATCCAGCAGGCCGGCGCGGGCGATCACCAGTACCGCGTTGTCCGCCGAGAAGATCGCCCGGCCGGAACGAGCGGCCGCGCGCAGAAAGGCGACGCTGTCGTCTGCGGCCAGACGGTCGACCGATCCGCGATGGCCCGGCACGTAAACGGCGTCGTAACTCTCGGCGACCACCTGGTCGAGAAAGCGATCGATGCTTGCCTCATCGGCTTCGCCCGACGGATTGAGGAGGTTCACGTGCGTCCGTTGCTGGATGATCGCGCCGGAGCCCGTGGCGCGTACGAGCGCCGCGGGTCGGGGCATGATCACCTCCACCGTCGCACCGCGCTCGGTGAGAAAACGCCGCGGAACTTCGAGGTCGAAGCCGTCGACATCATCGGTAGCGAGGATGGCAATGCGGTAGCCGGCCAGCTGCTGCGGATTCTCGACCTCTTGCAGCAGAAACTGCGTGAGGCGGGCATGGGGCGGCAGCGTATCGGTGGTATCGGCCGCCACGTCGACCGCCGCGCGCGCACCGGGCGCCAATTGCAATGCCGCCAGGCCGACGGTGGCCACGATCGTTCGGAAGAATTTGTTCATGGGGATTCCTCAATGAAGCTTCGGTTCGGAGGGGCAGCGCTCAACTGAGCACGCCGTTGCGCGAAAAGCTGGCTCGCTCCAGTGCCCGCATGCGCGCTTCCACGTCGGCGATGTTCTGGGCACCGGCGAGGTAGGCCTCGCGATCGCGCAGTTCCTGCTGCCAGATCGATTCGCGGAAGGGGCGAACCAGCGTGGCAACGCCGGCCGTGATCAGCGCTGCCAGCGCCGCCCGGCGGGGTGCCGCGGGCTCCTCGGTAGCGGTCGAGTCGCTTTCGTTGCGTTGCATCAAATCCGCCTCGAACCGAGGCGTCAGGCCGTGGTAGGCCGCAGCGCTGCCGGGGCTGCCGCAAGCGAGCAGCATGGCCAGGCGATCGGCCCTCGTCGAGTTTTCAGACATATGACAAACCCCCTATTTCATAATGGATTTACGGCGACGAGCAGACTCTATCGGAGGCCCGCCTCGGGGCGCCAATCGTATGTTCGGATGATCGCCATCAGCGCCGGCTATGGCCGCTCGAAGCACGGTGCTGCGACGCAGCACGTCCGTGCTACCATGGGGCCGGATCGTTCCTGTTCGAATCGCCGTGGAGTTGACCCTGATTCGCAGCTTCGTCGCCGTGGCCGAGCTGGGCCACGTGACCCGTGCCGCCCTGCGCCTGCACATCAGCCAGCCGGCGCTGAGCGCCCAGATCAAGACGCTGGAAGGCCTGCTCGATCTCGAACTGTTCGAGCGGCGGCCCAGCGGCATGACCCTGACGCCGGCCGGCCAGCGCCTGTTCGCAGAAGCGCAGAAGGTCCTGTCCGCGGCACAGGCGTTTCGAAACGAGGCCCGGTCGATCAAGGGCGATGTGGCGGGCGTGGTGACCGTCGGCACCGTTTCCGACCCGGAATTCATTCGCGTCGCGCAGCTCATGAGCGCGGCGGTCGAACGCCATCCGCGCCTGGAGATCCGCTTCCACCACGAAGTGTCCGGCGCCGCTTTCCAGAAGGTGCGCGACGGTGAACTCGACGCGAGCTTCTACTACGGTGAGCTGGAGCACCCGAGCGTGGCCGCCACCCCGTTGCGGGAGATCACGTACCGCATCGTGGCCCCCTCCGCCTGGCAGGAACGCATCGCGCCGGCCTCGTGGTCGGATATCGCAGGCGAACCCTGGGTCATGACGCCGCCGATCAGCACGCACCATCAGATCGCGAGCGGCCTGTTCCAGCGCCACGGCATCACGCCTACCAAGGTGGTCGAGGCGGACGACGAATTCGTCGTGAGTTCGCTGGTGGAAGCCGGTCTGGGCCTCGGCTTGATGCGCGAGGATCTGGCGCAGGAGAGCGCAGCCCGCGGCAGCATCTGCCTGTGGCGCGATGTCCGGCTCACCACGATGCTCAAGTTCATCCACCTGCACGAGCGCGGTTCGGAGCCGGCCATCGGCGCCGTCGGCGACATCGTCCGGGAAGTCTGGGCGCTCAGGGCGCAGCGCAAGCGACCGAAACCGCGCCTGCGGCAAGTGCAGATCGCCTGACCCGTGCGGGCGATGCCGGTGCTGTCAGTGCGGGTATTCGGCCACACCAGGGCCTACGAAGTCCCTCGCGAGGGCGTAGCCGGCTGCTAGAATCCTGCGGGTTGCCGTGGCGCGGGTGTGCGTCGCCACGCCGATGACCACAAGCGCAATCGAGGACCCGCAGCATGAATGCCCCAGCCAGCGTCAGCCATCTTTCCGCGAAGGGCATGCTGCCCGAGATCGTCGAAATGGCGATCCCGACCGACGACCGCGTCTGGGTACCGCAGGCTCCCGACGTGTGGTTCCGTCCGCTGATGCTCAACCGGGTGACGGGGCAGTGGTGGAACCTGTTGCGCGTGACCAAGACCGGGGTGCTGAGCCGGCATCGTCACCCGTCGATGGTGACGGGCCTGGTGCTCAAGGGTCGCTGGCGCTACCTCGAGCACGACTGGGTCGCCGAGGAAGGCGGATTCGTCTACGAGCCGCCAGGCGAAGTCCACACGCTCATCGTGGATCCGCCGTGCACCGAGATGATCACGTTCTTCAACGTGAACGGTGCCATGGTCTACGTCGACGAGCAGGGCAACACCGTTGGCTACGAAGACGTGCACACCAAGATCGACATGTGCCGCGCCCACTACCAGAAGGTGGGGCTCGGTGCGGACTACGTGGACAGATTCGTTCGTTAGAACAGCATTCGAGGAGACAAGAACATGCCGAAGGCGATCAGGTTTCACAAGACGGGTGGCCCCGAAGTCCTCGTCTACGAGGATGTGGAAGTCGGTGCTCCCGGCCCGGGCCAGGCCCGCGTCAAGCACAATGCGATCGGGCTCAATTTCATCGACACCTATCACCGCTCCGGCCTGTATCCGTTGCCGCTGCCGAGCGGCCTCGGCCTCGAAGGAGCCGGCGTGGTCGAAGCCGTCGGTCCCGGCGTCGATGACCTGAAGGCCGGCGATCGCGTCGCCTACGCGGGCGGGCCTCCCGGCAGCTATTCAGAAGTGCGCGTGATGCCTGCCGACAAGCTGGTGAAGGTTCCCAAGGGCATCACGGACGAGCAGGCCGCGGCCATGATGCTGAAGGGTCTGACCGCGCAATACCTGATTCGCAGCACCTATCCGGTGCAGGCCGGTCAGACCGTGTTGTTCCACGCGGCAGCCGGCGGCGTGGGGCTGATCGCGGGCCAATGGTTGAAGGCGCTCGGCGTCACCACCATCGGCACCGTGGGGTCGGACGAGAAGGCGAAGCTCGCCAAGGCACACGGCTATGACCACACCATCGTCTATACGCGCGAGAATTTCGCACAGCGCGTCAACGAGATCACCGGCGGCGCGAAGTTGCCTGTCGTGTTCGACTCCGTGGGCAAGGACACATTCGCGGGTTCGCTCGACTGCCTGCAGCCGCGCGGCTTCCTGGTGGTGTTCGGCAACGGTTCCGGACCGGTCACCGGCGTCGATCTCAACGTGCTGGCGAAGGGCTCCTACTACGTGACGCGCCCGACCCTGATGACCTACACGGCGAAGCGTGCGGACCTCGTGGCCGCGGCGAAGGAACTGTTCGACGTGGTGAAGTCGGGCAAGGTGAAGATCGAAGTGAACCAGAAGTTCGCGCTCAAGGACGCGAAGCAGGCGCACCTCGATCTGGAGGGCAGGAAGACGACCGGGTCCACAGTGTTGATTCCTTAGCAGCGGTCGTGCAGGTCCGCGGAGCGGCGACAAGACCGCTTCCGCGCAACAACAAGAATGAGGAGGGGAGATGATCGACGATCTGAAGGGCAAGGCCGTGCTGATCACCGGCGCCAGCACCGGCATCGGTGCTGCAGCAGCCGTCGAATTCGGCCGCCACGGTGCGCACGTCGCGGTGCACTACAACTCGAGCAAGACCGAGGCGGAGAAGGTGGCCGCCGAGATCCAGAAAGTCGGCGGCAAGGCCGTCGTGATCCAGGGCGACGTGAGCTCGAGCCCGACCTGCAAGGCGATCGTCGATCGCACGGTCGAAGCTTTCGGTCGCATCGATGTGCTGGTCAACAACGCGGGCGGCCTGATTCAACGGGTGCCTGTCGGTGACCTGACCGACGAACTGTTCGACCAGGTCCTGCACCTCAATGTCCGCTCAGCGCTGATGTGCATCGCCGCGGCGGTGCCGCACATGCGCAAGGCCGGCGGCGGCAAGATCATCAACGTCACGTCGGTGGCGGCGCGCCATGGTGGCGGCCCGGGGGCCGTGCTGTACGCAGGCTCCAAGGGCTTCGTCAGCACGATGACCCACGGCCTTGCCAAGGAACTGGTGAAGGACAACATCCGCGTCAACGCGGTGGCACCCGGCGTCATCTACACGCCGTTCCACGACCGCTATTCGACCCCGCAGATGCTGGAGGGCTTCAAGGCCACCATACCCATGAACCGCATCGGCACCGCGGACGAGTGCGCCGGCGCGTTCTTGTTTCTCGCGTCGGACCGGATGAGCGGTTACGTCACCGGCCAGATTCTCGAAGTGAACGGCGGGCAGTACATGCCTTGAGATGATGGCAACCGTGATTGGGCAGCGCCCAGCGGAGCTGGGGCGCACAGCCCTTCGATGCAACTTTGGCGATGGTTGAGGCACCGCCGCCGTCCCGAGCGGCGGGCCACGATTGGAGGGGGGAGCGGATGTTCGATCTCACAGGCAAGGTAGCTCTGGTCACCGGCGCGTCGCGCGGGTTGGGCTGGGGGATGGTGCAGGCGTTGGCACGCGCCGGGGCGACGGTGGTGCTGAATGCGCGCGACCAGGCGGCGCTGGACGGACGCGTCGCCGAATTGCAATCCGCCGGCTTGAAGGGCGACGTGGCTGCATTCGACGTGAGCGACGAGGCGGCCGCGGTTGCCGCGGTGGCGGCGATCGCGAAACGCCATGGCCGCCTCGACATTGCCGTGCTGAACGCCGGCATCCAGCACCGCAAGCCCATCACGGAATTCGAGACCGCGGATTTCCGGCGCGTGGTCGATACCAATCTGACGGCGGTCTGGCTGCTCGCCCGCGAATGCGCCCGCATCATGATTCCGGCGAAGCGCGGCCGCATCATCATGACCGGGTCGGTCAGCGCCTTCGCGGCACGGCCGACCATCTCGGCCTACATCGCCTCCAAGGGGGCGGTGCACGCCTTCACGCGGGAACTCGCGGTGGAACTGGCGCCCCACAACATCACGGTCAATTCGATCGCACCGGGCTACTTCGCGACCGAGATGAACACGGCCCTGATCGAGAACAAGGAGTTCAATGACTGGGTGTGCAAGCGCACCCCGGCGGGGCGGTGGGGCAGGGTGGACGAGATCGGACCACCCTGCGTGTTCCTCGCTTCGGACGAAGCCTCGTACGTGAACGGCCACATCCTCACCGTCGACGGAGCGTTCACGGCATCGATGTAAGGGAAGCGAACGGAGCACGCGAACGTTTCGATTCGCGGCCTCGAGAACCACAGGAGGAGCAGCACCATGGCGGAAAAATTCCGGGTCGGCATCACGCGCGACAACCTGAAGGCCGACGGCAAGCCGATCTTCGACGAGTCGGCGTTGAAGGTCCTCGACGACCCGCGCATCGAGTGGGAATTCGTGGCGCAGAGCGAGCCGGAGATCTCCGCCGCTTCGGCTGCACGCTATGACGCGATGGCCGTCATGCTGGGCAAGGTCACGCGCCAGACGCTGTCAGGACCGGATCGCCGGCTCAAGCTGGTCTCGCGCTTCGGGGTTGGTTACGACACGGTGGACGTGCCTGCGTGCACTGACAGCGGTGTGCTCCTGTGCATCGCGCCCGACGGCGTGCGGCGACCCGTCGCCACGTCCGTGATCACCTACGTCCTGATGCTGGCACAACGTGTCCTCATCAAGGACCGCCTGACCCGCGAGGGCCGTTGGCAGGAACGGCTGAATCACTTCGGGACCGGGTTGTCGGGGCGCGTGCTCGGCTCGGTCGGCGTCGGCAACATCGGCTCGGAAGTATTCCGGCTCGCCGCACCCTTCGGCATGAAACACATCGCCTGCGACCCGTACGTCACCCAGGAATCGGTGGCGCCCCTGGGCGTGAAGCTGGTCGACATGGACACGCTGTTCCGCGAAGCGGATTTCATCACGGTCAACTGCCCGCTGACCGCGGAGACGCGCAAGCTGGTGGGTGCCAAGCAGTTCGCGTTGATGAAGCCGACGGCATTCTTCATCAATACCGCCCGCGGTCCGATCGTGGACGAGAAGGCACTGCACGAAGTGCTGGTGAACCGCCGTATCGCGGGTGCCGGCATCGACGTGTTCGAGGTGGAGCCCACGCCGCCGGACAATCCGTTGCTCAAGCTGGACAACATCATCGTCACGCCGCACCACATCTGCCTCACCGACGAGTGCATCAACACCATCGCGGCGAGCGTCTTCCATGCGTGCAGGGAACTGGCTCATGGGCGCGTGCCGAAGAACGTGGTGAACCAGCAGGTGCTGGGGCGCGTGCCCTACTTTCACGCGTGAAATGACGTCCCCCCCGACAGGCCTGCGGCCTGCCCCCCCAGGGGGCCAGCCCTCTTGGGGCGGCCCGGCGAGGGCTGAGATGGGCGAACGCTATACCCTGGGCTATGCACCGGAGGCGATGGCCTTCCTCGACCGGCGCACGCTCGCGAGTCACGGCACGTTCTTCGAATCGCACCTGCTGCCCGGCCTGCGCGTGCTCGATTGCGGCTGCGGTCCGGGCGGCATCACCCGCGGTATCGCGGCGCGAATCACGCCGGGATCCGTGATCGGGGTCGACATGGACGGTGCGCAGATCGCGCTCGCGGGCGAGCGCGCGGCCGCCGCGGGACTCGGGAATGTCGAGTTCCGCCAAGCGAGCGTGTACGAGCTGCCGTTCGC
Organism: Betaproteobacteria bacterium Ga0077523; assembly: GCA_001464695.1. Classification (GTDB taxonomy): domain Bacteria; phylum Pseudomonadota; class Gammaproteobacteria; order Burkholderiales. The sequence continues at coordinate 8,676 of LNDQ01000043.1, forward strand.
GGACGCCAGTTTCGACGCCGTGTTCTCGCATGCCCTGTTCGAGCATCTTGCTGACAAGGCGCGCGCCGCGCGCGAATGCCTGCGGGTATTGAAGCCCGGCGGCGTGATCGGCGTGTGCACACCCGATTGGGGCGGGTTCGTGGTGGCGCCCGAAACGCCGGAGCTCAAGGCGGCGATCGCTGCTTACGAGGATCAGCAGAATCGCAACGGCGGCGACACGCGGACCGGACGGAAACTGGCGCAGGTGCTGACGGAGGCGGGCTTCGTCAACGCCAAGCTGTCGGCCCGCTACGAAAATTACTCACCGCTCGCCGCAATCGGCAACCTGTTGGCCTGGCAGCTGGAGCGCGACGGCATGCCGCAACATGCTACGACGTTTCGCCGGTGGCAGGAGGATCCGCAGGCGCTGTTCGCGCAGGCGTGGTTGTCGTGCATCGGGAGGAAGGTGGTTTGAATGCAGGATGGATTGCCCCCATCCCAACCTTTCCCCGGCAAAGCCGGGGGAAGGGGTGTACTTCCCTCTCCCTCAGGGAGAGGGATCGAGGGTGAGGGAGCCATCGATATCGCGAAAAGAATGGCGAAGCCATCCCTCCCCCGGCGCAAGCCGGGGGAGGGGACGTACACCCCTTCCCCCACCTTTGGTGGGGGAAGGTAGGGATGGGGGCGACGGGGCTAACAACGGGAGACATCAATGCGTGACAACCCAGTCAAACAGAAACTGAAGCAGGGCCAGGCAGTCTTCGGCACCATGGCCTTCGAGTTCTTCGTCCCCGGCCTGCCGCAGATGGTGAAGGCAGCGGGTGCGGAGTTCCTGCTCTTCGACATGGAACACAGCGGCCTGGAGTACGAGACGCTGAAGCAGCTCTTCGCCGCATGCCGTGGCATTGGCCTGGTGCCCATGGTGCGCGTGCCCTCCGCGCAGTACCAGTTCATCGCCCGCGCGCTCGACATCGGTGCGATGGGCATCATGGTACCCATGGTCGGTTCCGCGGAAGAGGCCGAGTTCATCGTCTCGTGCACGCGCTACCCGCCGCACGGCCGGCGCGGCGCTGCGTTCGGCTTCTCGCACGACGACTACGAAGGCGGCGACATCACCGAGAAGATGCGCATCGCCAACGAGCGCGTGATCGTGATGCCGTTGATCGAGACCAAGGAAGGGATCGACGAGGTCGACAAGATCGCGGCGGTGCCCGGCGTGGACGTCTTGTGGTTGGGACACTTCGATCTCACCAACTTCCTCGGCATCCCCGCCCAGTTCAAGAGCGCGAAGTACCTGAAGGCGATCGATCGCATGTGCGCCGCGGCGAAAAAGCACGACAAGGTACTCGCCTGCATGACCGGATCGGACGAGTGGAGCCGTGAATACTGGGACAAGGGCTTTCGCCTGTTCGCGGCCGGAGTGGACGGGCACCTGTTGCAGAACGCGCTGCGGCAGAGCATCGGTACCCTGAAGTCGCTGGATGTCGCGAAGCCGAAACGCGGAGCGAAGAAGCGTTGACCGCCGCGACCTGGAAGTACACGTTCTCAAGGAAGGTGACATGGTGAAGACGCTTGCAGTGATCGTGTTCATTGCGGCCGGAATGGTTGCCTGCGGCAAGAAGGAGGAACCGACACCTGCCGGTCAGGCGATGGACGCTGCGAAAGAGTCCGCCAACAAGGCCGTGGAGTCGGCCAAGGATGCTGCTTCGGCTGCCGGCGACGCGGCCAAGGAAGCGGCCACGGCTGCCAAGGAGGCGGCCAAGGAAGGGATCGACAGCGCGAAGGAAGCGACCAGGAGCGCCGTCGACGCCACCAAGGAAGCGACCAAGGAGGCCGTGTCGAACGCGGCCGACGCGACCAAGGAGGCCACCAACAAGGCAGCCGACGCCACCAAGGAAGCGGTGAGTACGGCCGCCGACAAGACCAAGGAAGCCGTCAAGAAATAGCGCCGTATACACGGAGGAACTCCCCATGGGCACACGCAGAATCGCCAGCATCATCACCGCGCTGATTTCCGTGGCCCTTTCGGGGCCGGCCGGTGCCCAGCAACCCATCACGCTGCACGGGGCCGTGCAATTCGCCGACGAGCACGCGTTCAACCGGACGCTGCTCAAGTTCGAGGAACTCACCAGGAAGTACTACGGCAAGCCGATCAACTTCGTGCTCCATCGCAACAGCGAGCTCGGTACCGAGAAGGACTACTTCGCCTACCTGAACCAGGGCATCTCGGTGGACTACGCGGTGGTGTCGCCGTCGCACATGTCGACCTTCGCGAAATCGGCGCCGCTCATGGACATGCCGTTCCTGTTCCGCGACGAGAGCCAATGGAAGAAGGTGCTCGACACCGACGCGCTGAAGCCGATAGCGGATGAGGTCGCGAAGAAGGCCGACGTAATGATCCTGGGCTACGCCGGTGGCGGTACGCGCAATCTCATCGTCAACAAGCCGGTGCGCAACATGCAGGAGCTGAAGGGGCTCTCGATCCGGGTCATGGGGGCACCGGTCCAGACGCGCATGTTCCAGGCGATCACCGCGTCCCCGACCGTGATCGCCTATACGGAGATCTACAACGCGATCCAGACCGGCGTCATCCAGGCGGCCGAGAACGAAGCGGCCGGCCTCGAGCAGATGAAGTTCTACGAAGTCGGCCCGCACATCTCGCTCACGAAGCACGCGATCACCGTGCGGCCGGTCTGCTTCTCCGGCAAGACCTTCCGGCGCCTGCCGAAGGATCTGCAGGACGCCATCGTGAAGGCGGGGCGCGAGGCCGGCACCTACGGCCGGCAGATCGAATCGAGCGAAGATCAGCAGCGCCTGCAGCGTCTCGAGAAGGAAGGCAAGCTGAAGACCTATGTCTTCACCGACCGCGACCAGCTCCTGAAGCTCGCCGAACCCATCAAGCAAGGTTACGCGAAGGAAGTGGGCGCGGAGGCGGTGCTCGCGAGCATCAATGCGGTCAAGTAGTCGTCGAGCCCCCACCCTAACCCTCCCCCACGAGCGTTCGCTCGCGGGGGAGGGGATGTACACATGCGCGATGTCGGCGAATTGCGCTCCCTCCCCCGACGATGTCGGGGGAGGGTTGGGGTGGGGGCGGTTTTGCACAGCAAGACCGGAGGACTTTCTTCGCGAGCCGGGGACGGCCCCATGATCTCCTCCGTCATCAGCGCACTCTATCGGGCGCTGCAGCTCTTGCTCACGACCCTCATGGCCCTGCTCATCGTGCCGGTGGTGCTGCAGATCGTCTCGCGCTTTACCGATCTGATCCCGCGCTACATCTGGACCGAGGAGGCGGCGCGCTTCTGCTTCATCTGGATCATCATGCTGGGCTCCATGATCGCGGTGCGCGACGACACTCATTTCGATCTGGAGATCCTGCCCACGCCGAAGACTGCGCACGGCCGTGCACTGGCGCGACTGATTCGTCACGTCGCGATGCTGCTGGTGGCGCTCACCTTCGCCTGGTTCGGCTATTCCTTCGCGCTGTTCGGCTTCGAACAGGAATCCGAACTGTCGGGGCTCAACATGCTCGCGATTCACGCCGCCTGGCCGCTCGCGGGGCTCGTGTACATGCTGTTCCTCGGCGAGAAGATCGTCCAGGACGTGAAGATCTACCGGGGCCGCGGGAGTGAGTAGCGTCCACGTCGCCATGCTGCTGTTCGGCGTGTTCTTCGCGCTGCTGCTGGTGCGCGTGCCCGTGGCGTTCGCGCTCGGGCTCGCGTGTGTGCCGGTGTTCTTCATCGACGAGCGCCTGACCCCGTTTCTGCTGCTGAACGAGATGCTGAAGTCCTACAACTCGTTCCTGCTGCTGGCGATCCCGTTCTTCCTGCTGGCGGCCAACCTGATGAATGCCGCGGGCATCACGGACAAGCTCATCAAGCTGGCGCGCTCGGCGGTGGGTCACCTCCCGGGAGGGTTCGGGCACGTCAACGTGGTGGTCAGCATGCTGTTCGCCGGGATCTCCGGGTCGAGTACTGCCGAGACCGCCGGGGTCGGTGGCGTGCTGATTCCCGCGATGAAGCAGCAGGGATTCGACGCACGGTTCTCGGCGGCGCTGACGGCCTGTGCGTCCGTGATGGGCGTCATCATCCCGCCCAGCATCCTCATGGTCGTGTGGGGTGGCGTCATCTCGGTGTCCATCGGCGGGTTGTTCCTCGCCGGCGTACTGCCCGGCATCATGATCGGCTTGTCGCTGATGATCGTGGTGGTGATCTACGCCAAGGTGCGGGGTTACCCCGTCCATCCGCGTGCCACTCTCGGAGAGTTCGGCGCAGCGTTGCTCCAGTCGCTGCTGCCGCTCGCTACGCCGGGGATCATCGTCGGCGGCATCGTCGGCGGTTTTTTCACGCCCACCGAGGCGAGCGTCGTCGCCGTACTGTACGCACTTGTTCTCGGCGCAATCGTCTATCGCACCGTCCCGGTTCGCGGCATTCCGAAGGTCCTCTACGAGTCGGCACGGTTCGCGGCGATCTCGCTCTTCTGCATCGGCACCGCATCGGCCTTCGGTTGGCTGCTTGCGTATTTCCGCATCCCGCAGGTGTTCGTGGACTGGGTCTCGGGGTGGGGCGGTGGACCGATCAGCGTCGGTTTCATCATCGCCGGGGCATTTCTGGTGATCGGCTGCTTCATCGATGCCATTCCCGCGATCATCATCCTGGGGACGATCTTGGCGCCGCTCGCCGCCAGCGTCGGCCTGCACCCGATCCACTTCGCGATCATCGGCGTGATCTCGATCGCGTTCGGGCTCGTGACACCGCCCTATGGGTTGTGCCTGATGATCGCCTGCGCCATCGGCAAGGTGACGATCCGCGAGACGTTGAAGGACGTCGCCATGTTGCTGGTCCCGATGCTGGGTGTATTGTGTTTCGTGGTCCTGTTTCCCGAGGCGATCCTGGCCCTGCCGCGGTGGTTGATGCCGACGTTCGTCAAATAACGATGGAAGAGATGCTGCCGTGATCAATGTACGACCCTCGGGTGCCTGCATGGGTGCCGAACTGTTCGGGGTGGACCTGACTCAGCCGCTGGGCGACGCAACGTTCGCCGAAATCCGCGAGACCCTGCATCGCCACCACGTGATCGTGCTGCGAGGTCAGCCGGCGTCGCTTTCCCCGGAACGTTTCCTCGATTTCGCCGGCCGTTTCGGTCGCCCCGAACCGCACGTGCTGGACCAATTCCATCATCCGACTCATCCGGACATCCTGATCCTTTCGAATGTGCAGAAGGATGGCAAACCGATCGGGCTGGCCGACGGCGGGACCTATTGGCACACGGACTACTCCTACTTCGACGTGCCGGCGCGAGCCACGTTGCTCTATTCGATCCAGGTGCCGAAGGTCGGCGGCGACACGCTGTTCTCCGACCAGGAGCAGGCGTACGCCGATCTGCCCGAGGCGACGAAACGGCGCATCGACGGACTGGTGACGCTCAACCTCTACGGCAATCGCGACGACCTCGCCCCCGAGTCACGCACCATCGCCTACCCGCTCACCGAGGACCAGAAGGCGAAGCGCAGCATCGCGGTCATACGACATCCGCTCGTGCGCCGCCATCCCCATACCGGACGCAAGGCGCTCTACTCCGTGTCGGGCACGTCGTTCGCCATCGAAGGCATGCCCGATGACGAAGGTCTCGCGTTGCTGCGCGAACTGGCCGAGCACTCGACCCAGCCCAGGTACCAGTACCGCGTGAGTTACGGCGTCGGTGACGTGGTGGCCTGGGACAATGCCTCGGTGCTCCACTCGGCCACCCTCACCGATCCCCGGTACGCACGCACCCTCTGGCGGGTCACGACCAAGGAAGTGCAGCGGCCCGTCGCGTAGGTCGAGGATCGAGGGCTGCGGCCGACGATTTGCCAGTTGCCCCGAAAAGGTGCACACTCGGCAGGTCGGATATGCTTCTTCGGAAGTCCGCCACTCCTACCCTCGGCCGTTCGCGTCCGTCCTGGATGCGCAGGTCTCTCCCGAAAGCGTGATTTGATGCCGTCTGCGATTCCGCCGGCGGCTACGCATCCAAGGGAGTACCCATGATTTCTGGCACCGTAAAGTTTTTCAATGCTACCAAGGGCTTCGGCTTCATCGCGCCGCAAGACGGTTCGAAGGATGTGTTCGTTCACATCTCGGCGGTCGAGCGCGCCGGTCTCACCACGCTTGCCGAGAATCAGCAGGTCTCGTTCGACACCGAAGCCGGCCGTGACGGCCGCGTCTCCGCCGTCAACCTGAAGCCGCTCTGAACGTCGCCGCGCGCGGCGTTCCCTGTAGTCCCCTGCCGGGCCGCCTGCGGCCGCCCGGCTTGTTGGCATTGCGATCGCGCGGCATCGCCGCGCGATCGACGACCCACAGGTACTCGCCATGGCAAAAGAAGAACTCGTAGAACTCGAGGGCGTGGTGAACGAGGTGTTACCCAACACCGTCTTTCGCGTCACCCTCGACAACGGCTTCGCAGTCACCGCTTATGCATCGGGCAAGATGCGCAAGCACCGCATCCGGATTCTCGCCGGTGATCGGGTGACACTCGAGATGTCACCCTACGACATGTCGAAGGGTCGCATCAGCTTCCGGCACAAGGACGAGCGCGCGGCGCCCGCCTCGACTTTCCGCCCCTATCACCATCGCGCACGCTAGCGGTGTGAACCCGCCGCCGGGTCAGTCGTTGATCGAAACCAAAGCCACGGCGTAAGCGCCGAGCGTCAGCCCGGCGCCGCCGGACAAGGCCTTCCACGAACCCTGGAACTTCGCAGGGTTCGTGGTGGCGGTGACGAAGCTCACTTCATCGAGCACGGCCGCGAACGCGCCGCCGCTGCCGCCGCCGGACAACGTCACCTTCTGTGGGTCCGCCGAACGGTTGGCCAGCCAGAGAAGCGTGCCCCCTTTGCCGCGTACTGCAATGCATTCGACCTTGGCCGGGTCGGACGACGTCGCGGTCACGAGCTTCGCGCCGCTCGCGCGCGCGAGCCCGCTCACCACGTGGTAGGCCGGATACACAGAGGGGCTGTCGACGGCATCGAAGTACGGCTGCGCGGTCTCCGTCTTGCGGTAGATCACGCCGAGAGGCCCCGTGGGGGCCCCGATGGTGACGGCCGCGGCACCGGCGCGCGCCAGGGTCGCGATGTAAGTCAGGGTCCATGCCGCACCGAACAGCCCGCGCTGCCGTGGGTCCATCTTCACGAGGCAGATGCGCTCGTTGTTCGGGTTCGGCGTGAAGGTGGCACCGTGTGGATTGTCGCGGCAGCCGATGGCGCTGGGACCCACGCGGTGCGCGGTCTTGCCGATGGTTGAGCGCGCCGTGCCGAGTTGCCACGGCAGTGCTTCGTGGGTCTCCATCACGGAGCGATCGTCGGCCGCGTGCACGATCGGGCACGTCGTGTTGGTGACGAAATCGAGCAGGTCGGCGGGCGGGCGCTTGCGGTTGAGTTCCGTGAAGAACGAGAACATGCCCCCACCCAGCTTGACGCCCGGGAACGCGGTGCGCGCTGCCGCGTAGAGCTTGGGGAGCGGCGGCGCGGGCGGGCGCGGGCCACCGGGCAGCACCGATTTCAGGTCGCCCACGGGGCAGACGGCGATGGCGGCCAGCGTGAGGCCGGACTCCCGCACCAGTTTCGCGACGCCGATGAGTTCCTCGGCGTAACGGTCGACGCTTTCCACCACGATCTCGAGCACGCAGTCGGCGCCGGTCTGTTCGCACAGCAGCCGATAGCCGTAGAGCTCCTTCGCGCCGTGCTTGGCGCGCGGGTCGAACTGGCAGTTGAGCACTTTCGGTGCGATGCTCTTCAGGAGCGGCAGTCGAGCAGCGGCGTGCCCGATCTCTTCGGCCGGTACACCAAGTCCGACCGGGGGCATGACATCGCGCGTGGTGCTGCCCAGCTTGATCTCGATGGCGCCACCGGCACCGGACCGCGCGGCCTTCGGCACGTTGCCCGACAGCGAGAAATGGATCGACTGCCTGACCGGTTCGCCGGCCTTGAGCGTGTAAGGCCAGGGCAGCGCCAGCGGCCGCACGTACGTCTTGAACGATGCATCGGTCCAGTTGCGGTGGTCTTCCATCTCCCAGGAGTCGCCTTCCATCCGCACCTTCGCCTTCACGCCGGGCAGCACTTCGTGCGTGAGCGAGCGGATGTGCAGGAACGGCTGGATCGGATTCACCTCCTTCGGAAAGATCGACTTCTCGATCTTCCCGTCGACGTGCTCGACTTCGACCTTGTTGCCGACCACGCCCTGCAACGGATGCAGCACGACGAATCCGGTGCGTGCCGTGCGAAAGTCCGTCTTCGGCACGGCGGTACCCTTGAAATCCAGGCTGCCGTCGGCCCGACCCTCGATCGCGATGTCGAATGCGATCTCCATGGCACCGCGGGCACACACCGCGTGATACGACACCGAGAAGCCGTTCGCACGCTGGTCGACCTTGAGGTCGGTGATCTTCGGGATGTACGTTCCCCAGTTCTCGTCGCGCACGAGGAAGGCCAGCGCCCGAACGGCTTCGACACCATTGACCTTGAGGTAGCGCAATGCGCCGTTATCCAACTCGACAGTGAGCGGCCCGGCAGTGAGGATGCGGCCCGGCACATCGGGCTGCTCGGTGCCGCAGAGCTTGATCGCACGGGAAGCGGGAACGGTCTTCATGGCGGAATCCTCAGGAAACGACTTTCTCGGTGTCGGGTTCGATGATCACGGCCCGGTTCATGTCCACGGCGAGTTCGATGGACTGCCCCGGTTGCGAGGCTTCGTGCGCCTGGAGCTCCGCCACCGCCTCGACGCCGCCTAGCTTGAACGTGGCGTAGGTCCGCGCGCCGGTCGGTTGCACCAGATCGATGACGGCCCCGCAGCGCGCCAGGCCTTCGCGGGAATCACCTTCGCGGGCGCGACTGATGTGTTCCGGTCGCAGGCCCAGGACGATGCGCTTGCCGGTGTACGGTGAGAGCCGATCGTTCCGCGCCTGAGGCAACGGCAGCACGGCACTGTCGCCGATGCGCACCGCGAGGCGGCCCGCGACGGACGCGATCTCGGCGTCGACGAAGTTCATCGAGGGTGACCCCAGAAACCCGGCGACGTACTTCGTGGCCGGGCGCTCGTAGAGATCGAGCGGCGAGCCCTGCTGCTCGATCTTGCCGTCGCGCAGCAGCACGATGCGATCGGCCATCGTCATCGCCTCGATCTGGTCGTGCGTGACGTAGATCATGGTCTTGTCGAGTTCCTGGTGCAGTCGCTTGATCTCGCTGCGCATCTCGTCGCGCAGCTGCGCATCCAGGTTCGACAGCGGCTCATCGAAGAGATAGAGGCGGGCATTGCGCACGATGGCGCGACCGATGGCCACGCGCTGCAGCTGACCGCCCGAGAGCTGGCGCGGATAGCGTTGCAGCAGATGGTCGATCGCCAGCATCTCGGCGGCACGCTTGACCTTCGACTCGATCTCGCCGGACGGCGTCTTGCGCGCCCGCAGGCCGAAGGCGATATTGTCGTACACGCTCATGTAGGGATAGAGCGCGTAGTTCTGGAAAACCATCGCGATGTCGCGGTCGCGCGGCGGATCGTCGGTGACGTTCTGGCCGCCGATCTCGATCGTCCCCGAGTCGGCATCCTCGAGGCCCGCGATGGTCCTGAGCAGCGTGCTCTTGCCGCAGCCCGACTGACCGACCAGAACGGTGAACTCGCCTGCGGGAATCTCGAGGTCGATGCCTTTCACGGCATGGACCGAACCATAGTACTTGTTGAGTGCCGTGATCCTGAGATCAGCCATGATTCAACCCTTCACCGCGCCCAGCGATATGCCGCGCACGAGATACCGTTGCATGAAACCGACGACGATGAAGATGGGCACAGTGCCCAGCACCGACATCGCGGAGATCTTCGCCCAGAAGTTGGATTGCCCGCCGAAGTAGTGGGTGACCTGCACCGTGTAGGTCGAGACTTCGGTCCGCGTCAGCACCAGCGCGAAGATGAAGTCATTCCACGCGAACACGAACGTGAAGATGGCGGTGGCGAAGAGACCCGCGCGGCACATGGGAAAGACGACTTTCCACAGCACCTGCCAGCGGGTGCAGCCGTCCACCAGCGCGGACTCCTCCAGCGCCTTCGGGATGTCGTTGATGTAGCCCCGCATCATCCAGATCACATACGGCAGATTGAAAGCGGTGTAGAGCAGGATCAGGCCGACATAGGTGTCGACCAGCTTCAGCCACACGTAGAGCAGGAAGATCGGGAACACCACGGCGATGGGCGGCACCATGCGCTGCGAGATGATCCAGTTGGCGAGGTTCTCGCCCCCGGTGCGGAAGCGCGCGAGGCTGTAGGCGCACAGTGTGCCGAGGAACATGGCGAAGACAGTACTCACGCTGGCGACCACGAGGCTGTTACCCACCGTATTGGCGTCGCCGTCCTTGAACAGCACCTGATAGTTGTCGAACTGGAGCTGGGCCGGCCACCACTTCGGCGGGAACGCGAAGATCTCCTCCGGCGTCTTGAAGGAGATCATGAAGAGCCAGTAGATCGGGAACAGGAAGAAGGCGGTGATCGCGACGGCTGCGGCGAGGCGCAGTACCAGCTTCACGCGGCGGCGTTGTCGGAGATTCATGGTAGATGGTCCGAGGGCTTTCCCTCACCCCAACCCCTCTCCCGGAGGGAGAGGGGTCGGCGTTGCCGCCCCCCGCGGGGTGGTTGGTGGCGCCCCTCACCCCAACCCCTCTCCCGGAGGGAGAGGGGCTTTGCATCGAGGTGTGCCTCCCTCTCCCTCCGGGAGAGGGATCGAGGGTGAGGGAGAGTTCGGCAGACAGTCGAAATACTCATCGCGCGAGCTCAACCCGCTTCAGCGCAAGCATCACCACCACCGACAGCAGCACGATGATCAACAACGCCACCGCGGCGGTGAAGCTCGTGTCGAATTGTTGGAAGCCCTTCACGTACGCGAAGATGGAAATGGTTTCGGTCATCGTTCCGGGCCCTCCTCGGGTCAGCGCCCACACGATGTCGAAGAGGCGGAAGAGGTCGAGACCACGGATGAGGATCGCAATGGCCATCACCGGCCAGATCGCTGGCAGCACGATGCGGAAGAACGTCCGCCACCACCCGGCGCCGTCGATGGACGCCGCCTCGAGCTGCGACTTGTCCACAGCCGAAAGTGCCGCCAGCAGCAGGAGGAACATGAACGGCGTCCACTGCCAGATCTCGGCTACCAGGATCGCCGGATAGACCAGGTTCGGATTGATGGTCCAGAGGATCGTCGCCTCGCCGCCGATCAACCAACCGATGATCTGGTTGATGGGGCCGAAGCGGTTGTCGAACATCAGCGACCAGGTGGCGCCCGCGACGATCGGCGAGATCACCACGGGAAGCACGAGCAGGGCGATGAATACCTGCCGGCCGGGAATGCGGTCGATGAACAGTTGCGCCATGGCGAGCCCCAGCACCAGTTCCACGGGCAGGGCGATGGCGGTGAAGATGACGGTGTGCAGCAGCGACTCCCACATCCGCGTGCTGTGGATCATCTCGCGGTAGTTGAGCAGACCCTGGAACGACGTGTCCATGTCCGTCATCGTGATGTTCTGGAAACTCACCACGATGAGATAGACCAGCGGAAAGATGCCGATCAGCAGCAGCACGAAGATCGATGGCGCGACCAGGACGTACTTGAACCGACGATCCCGGGTGGCGGCTAGGGTGCGGGTGGCTGCCAAGAAAGATTCCGATGGGCTCGATATCGAAAGTGGGAAACAAGAGGCGGGCATCGCGCCCGCCTCGTGCGTTGCGGACCCGCGCCAGGAACGGCGCGGGCGACCAGCTACGGGCTACTTCGGATAGGCCCCCGACTTCGCAGCCCAGGCGGCGTACACGGCCTTCTGCTTCTCGACCCCGACCTTCGCCGTGATCTCATCCCACTGCTTGGCGATGTCGTCCAGGATCTTCTTCGGATCCTCGCCCGCCCACAGCCGGCTGATGCCCTGACGCAGCGCTTCCTCGTACTTGTCGGTCTGGATGAGCGACAGGTCGAGGAGGCCCGTCTTCGACGCGGCCTGCAGCGCAGCCAGGTAATCCTTGGCATCGGGCCACAGCTTGAGGTAGCCGGGGTTGGTGAAGTGCGAGTCGCGGAACGGGTCGCGCAGGGCGTAGGGCAGTTGCACGCGCTGGTTGGAAATCTCTTCGCTGTTCAGCCACTGGATGAACAGATACGCCGCTTCCTTCTGCTTGCTGCCGGCCGCCACGGACAGTGCGAAGCCGGCCGCCAGTTCCGGATGTCCGCCCGGCGGCAGCGTGTAGCCCACCTTGCCCGCGATCTTCGACTTCGGCACCCACGAGAGCGCCTTTTCTTCCGACAGGTAGCCCGCGGCGAAGCGGCCGTACGGCGGCCACGAGATCGTCATCGCGCTCTTGCCTTCGAGGAACACCGCAAGGTTCTCGACGAAGCCGAACTTCTCCACGCCCGGGGGCATGAACTTGTTCTCGCTGCGCCATTCGGTGAGCACCTTCACGCCTTCGGGGCCGTTGATGGTGGCCTTCATGTTGGCGTCGAAGAACTTGCCGCCTTCGTTGCGGAAGCGTTCCTGGAACATGAAGTTGCCATAGCCCGCTTCGCGGAACATCGAAGCGCCGTAGATGCCTTCGGACTTGAGCGCCTCGGTGAAGAACGCGCCGATCTCGCCGAACTGCTTCCAGGTCTTGGGCGGGGCCAGGTCGTAGCCGAGCTTCGCCTTGAACGCCTTCTTGAGATCGTCGCGGGCGAAGAGATCCTTGCGGTAGTAGAAGACGAAAACGTCGCCGTCATCGGGGAAACCGTAGATCTTCCCGTTGACCTTCATCTGATTGTCGCGATAGGTTGCTGCAATCGTCTGGAGTTCCTTGGCGTACCCGTATTTCTCGACGTACGGATCGAGCACTTCGAGCGCACCGGCCTGCGCGAGGTCGGGCATCCACGCCGGGATCACGTTGAGCGCGTCGTACGCACCGGTGCCGGCGCGGAACTCCTGCATGATCTTGGTGAACATCTCCGACACGGGCGCTTCCACCACCTTCACCTTGCAGCCCGTGAGCTGTTCCCACTTCGGCCCGGAGAAGTTGAGCGGGTCGAGCGATTGCAGGCCCGCCTCCCACACGATGGTGATGGTCTTGCCGCCGGCGCAGAGCGGCTTCGCCGCATCGACGGCGCGTTGGGCTGCACTTTGCGCTGCTGCGCCCGTGGACCAGGCGAGCGTGACCGCGGCGAACAATGCCGCGGCTGCGCGCAAACCGAATTGCGCTTGTTTCATGGGAAGCCTCCTCCTCGCTGTTTCTCGTTCTGGATGGCGGTGCGGCTTTCGCACTCGCGCCTCGCGGCCGCTGGATTATGTGGAAGCGCTACCCGGCAGGCAAGGTGCGTCCGAGGCATCTTCATGATGCGGTGCGCAATGACAAGCGATGCTCGCCACCCATGCGACGCTCGTCTCGTCGCGGCCCCCGCCAAGCGTTCGTTGTTGCGCTGCGTTCGGGTCAGCCCACTCCCGGGAAAAGCCGCTATGCTTCCACCATGCCCGACATCGCTTACGCCGCATTGGTGCTCGCCGAACACCGCCTGGAGCGCGATCCCCTGGGGGAATTGCCACCGGAACTGCGCCCCGCGGACGAAGCCGAGGCCTATGCGATCCAGGACGAACTGCACCGGCAGCTCACGGGGCGCGGCCTGGGTGAAGTGACGGGCCACAAGATCGGCTGTACCACCCCGGTCATGCAGGCCTATCTCAAGATCGAACACCCGTGCGCCGGCGGCGTGTTCGAACGCACCGTGCATCGCAGCCCGGCCATCGTCCCTCATGGCGATTTCGTGCGCGTGGGCGTCGAATGCGAGATCGTCGTCCGGCTCGGACGGGACCTGCCCCCGCGGCTCAGCCCCTATTCGCGCGCCGAAGTCGCCGAAGCTGTCGTGGCGTGCATGGCCGGCATGGAGATCGTGGATGCACGCTACGTCGACTATTCCAGGCTCGACACGCCCACGTTGATCGCCGACGATTTCTTCGACGCCGGCTGCGTGCTCGGCGCCGAAGTGGCGGCCTGGCGCGAGTTCGACCTGGTGGACCTCGTGGGAGTGACCACCATCAACGGCGTTGAAGTGGGGCGCGGTCGCGGTGCCGATGTGATGGGCCATCCACTCGAAGCGCTGGCTTGGCTGGCAAGCCAGCGGGCGCAGCGCGGCCATGGTCTGCGGGCTGGCGAGTTCGTGTTCACCGGCAGCGTGGTAGCGACCAAGTGGCTGGAGCCGGGTGACCACGTCGTCATGGACATCGAGCGCCTCGGCCGAGTGGAGGCGACCTTTCCGGGGTAGCGCGGTCGCGCCGGGTCCGGCGCGCAACGTGCTTGCCTCGAGGGTTCCGTTGCGACTGAAATCCCCGCCATGACCAAGAGTCTGTCGATCCTCGTCCTCGCCCTGATCGTCGCGTCGAGCGCCGGTGCCGCCATCTATCGGTGGGTCGATGCCGACGGCCGCATCTTCTACTCCGACAGCCCGCCGAAGCAGGGTGGTGCCAAGGCGGTGAATCTCCAACCGAACACCGTGAGTCCGGTCGCCCCCGTGCCGAAAGCGAAACCCGCGGCCGTCGCGGGCGCGAAGGTGACGCTCTACACCACCACGTGGTGCGGCTACTGCAAGAAAGCCAGGGCCTACCTCGCCTCCCGCAATATCCCGTTCGACGATGTCGATATCGAGACCACCGACCGCGGCCGGCGCGAGTATCGGGAGATGGGAGGCAACGGCGTGCCGGTGATCTTCGTCGGATCCCAGCGCATGGACGGCTACGACCAGGGCGGCCTGCAGGCCATGTTACAGGCGGGCGGTTGGTAGACCGCTTCAGCGCAGGCTGGCGCGGATCGCCTCTGTCTCCGGGCTCGGCGCTATCCCCAGCACGATCGACAGCATCTCGCGGCAGCGACGGTAGACCTTGAGCGCTTCGGCCGGTTCGCCGAGTTCGCGATAGGTGATCATGAGCCGCCGGTGCAGTCCTTCGGCGAGGTTGTCCAGTTCCAGCGCGCGGCCGTAGAGTTCGACACACTGGTCCCAGCAGCCGCGCTCCTCCAGCCACTGGCCCGCGGTGGAGACGGCGCGGACGAACTTCGCCTTGAGACGGTCGCGAGCTGTGGCAGCCCATGGGTCCTGGGTCTCGTTCTCCAGGAAATGGCCGCGGTACAGGCGCAGCAGGTCGACCACCAGGCCGATCATCTCGGCAGCGCTGCCGGCCGGATCGTGCGCGACCCGGTCGATTTGTTCGACCGCCTCTTCGACAGCCCAGACGTCGACCCAGCAGCGCGAAGCGTCGAGCGTGAGGCGCCCCTCGTTGAGGGTGATCACGTCGTCCAGGTCCACCAGCTTGCGCAGCCGGTGCAGGTTGCTGTCGAAAGAAAGCTTGGCGGTGTCGCCTTCGGCATCGGGCCAGAGCGCACCCATCAACGAGGCGGTATCTACGCGGACGCCTCCGCGAGCGATCAGCGCCTTCAGCAGGTCGAGCGGGCGTTTCTGTATCTTCCGGCTGAACACGATCGGCTCGCCGTGGCGCAGCAGCGCGAACTGCCCGAGGGCATGAATTCGCAGCGGCCAGGCATCCTCCTTCGAGACGGTCGGCGAGGCTTTCAGGCGGAGGATGCGATGGGCCGCCACCGGACGCGCGAAGTCGTCGAGGTTCACGTGCTCCGCGGCCTCGGCATCCACGATGGCTTCCACTTGGGCGAGCACCGGGGCGCTCACCAGGATTTCACCCGGCCGGGCCTCCGCACCCAGCCGCGAGGCGAGATTGGTGACGCGGCCGATCACGCCGTAGCCGGTGCGCCCTTCGTACCCGATGGCACCAATGGTGGCGTAGCCGTGTGCGATGCCGATACCCAGAGCGATCTCGTGACCGCGCTTGCGCCACTCGCCGACGAGCGCCTCGAAGCGTTGCTGCATCTCCAGCGCCATGCGCACGGCGCGACCCGCAGGATCCTCCACCACCAACGGGTCATTGAACACCACCAGCATCGCACTGCCCGTGAACTGCTCCAACGTGCCGCCGTGGTGCAGGATGACCGCGCCCATCTCCGCGTGGTATCGGCGCAGGAGACTCATCACCTCCTCGGGCTCCGAGGCATCGGCGAAGGCGGTGAAGCCACGCAGGTCCAGCACCACCACCGAGACTTCGCGCCGGTGTGTCGCCAGCGGATCATCCTCGTCGCCGGCGACGATGCGTTCGGCCAGGTGCGGCGGAAAGAAGCGCTTCAATTGGGCGAGTCGCTGCAACTCGGCGAGCTGCGCCTGCACGCGCTGTTCCAGGTCGGCGTTGAGCGCGGCAAGTTCGCCGGCTTGCGCCTGCATCGCGTCGTGGAAAGACTTCACCCGCAGGAGCGAGCGCACGCGCGCAAGCAATTCCGGCGCATTGATCGGTTTCACGAGGAAATCGTCGGCGCCCGCTTCGAGGCCCTTGACGCGCTCTTCGGTCGGGTCGAGTGCGGTCACCATGATGACCGGCAGCATTGCGGTCGCGGCGTCGGCGCGCAGAGCGCGACAGACCTCGTACCCGTTCATGCCCGGCATCATCACGTCCAGCAACACCAGGTCGATGCCCCCGGAAGCGAGCGCAGCCAGAGCTTGCTCGCCGGAGTCGGCCGCCGTCACCGCATGGCCGTGGGCCTGCAGCAGGTCGGCGAGCAGGCGCCGGTTCGGCTCCTGGTCGTCGACGACGAGCAGCCGTCGGGAGTCGCTCATGGGACTTCGCGACCGGAATTCGGCGCGTCGATCAGCTCGCGCATCCGGCGCAGCAAGCCGGCAACGCTGACGGGTTTGAACTCGATGCCGTCGAAACCGGCTGTCTGGAACTCCGCGCGCTGCGTGTTCATCACCGATGCGGTCACCGCGATGACGGGAATGGCGCGCGTCGCCGGTTCGGCTCGCAGGCGCCGCAGCGATTCCACGCCATTGATTCCGGGCAGCTGGATGTCCATCAGAATCAGCGCCGGCATGTGCTCGGCGGCGAGCGACAGGCCTTGTTCGCCGCTGACCGCTTCAAGTGTCTCGTAGCCGGTAACCTGCAGCGCGTCGCGCAGCAGCTTGCGACTGTTCGCATCGTCCTCGACGATCAGGATGAGGTTGGTGCGCATGGTTGCTCCGCCAGGATGACCGAGAACGTCGAACCGACACCAGGAGCGCTCTCGACCGATACTGAACCACCGTGCAACTCCGCGAGCCGGCGCACCAACGCCAGCCCGAGGCCGGTGCCTTCGCGCTTCACGATCTCGTTGGTGTCGAGTTGCTGGAACGCCTGGAACAGCTTCTCCTGCTGGGCTTCGGCAATGCCAATGCCGGTATCGCGCACTGCGATCGACACGCCGGTGTCTGTCGGTTCGGCAGCCACGCGCACCTTGCCGCCGGTGGGGGTGAACTTCACGGCATTGGACAGGAGGTTGAGAAGGATCTGTTTCACCCGGCGCTCGTCGCCCGCGAACGAGTTCAAGCGTTCATCCACGTCAAGCTCCAGCTCGATGCCGCCCCACCGGGCACGCTCGCGAACGAAGGCCATCGCGTTGCCGATGGTGGTCGGCAGATCGAACTTCGCCACCGACAGCTCCATCCGCCCGGCCTCGATCTTGGACAAGTCGAGAATGTCGTTGATGAGCGCCAGCAGGTGGTGGCCGGAGGCATGGATGTCGCGCAGGTACTCGGCCTGCTTCGCATTGAGGCTGCCGAACAGACCATCCTTCAGCACTTCCGAGAAGCCAATGATGGCGTTCAATGGCGTGCGCAACTCGTGCGACATGTTCGCGAGGAACTCGGACTTGTGCTGGCTCGCCGCCTCAAGCTCCCCGTAGAGCCGACCCAGTTCCTCGCTCATGCGGTTCAAGTCTGCCGCCAGCGCGCCGAGCTCATCCCGGTTCGGCACCTGCACCTCGCGACCGAACTCGCCAGCGGCGATTTCGCGGGTGCGTGCTTCCATCTGCCGAACTGGCTGCACGATGGAACTCGAGATGGTGTAGCCCAGTGCCAAGGCGAGGACTACGCTCGCTGCGGCGAAGGCCATGACTGCACGACGGGAATTCGCGTAGGCGGTGTGGCTCGCTTCCACGCTGGCGACCATATCCGATTCGGCCTTGTTCACGAGTTCGTTGGTCAGACGCTCGAGTCGATCTGCCAGTGGCGTGGCGACCCGCACCTGAAGCGCGTGAGCCTCCGACGACTTGCCGCTGCGGATGAGTGCCACCTCCTGCGTCACGATGCGGATGAACTCCTCGTAGTCTTCGCGAGCGCGCCGCAGCAGCTCTTTTTCGTCCTGGGCGACGTACTGGAGCCGATCGAGGTCGTAGCCGAACTGGTTCAACTGTCTGAGAGTTGCCTCGAGCGAGCGCTCGTCGGGGGTGAGCAACGAGGAGGCGACGCTGTAGAGCTGGCCGGTGGTGTCGTGGTTCAACTGACGATAGGCGGCGATCTTGCGCTGCAACTGCACCATCTCCTCGGTTCGACGGTTCACCTCGGACAGGGCGCGCAGGCCAACCACGCCCGATGCCAGCATCATCGCGGCGATCGCGAGGAAAGAAACCAGCAGCTTCGAGTGGATCGAAGCCCGGACCCGCGCGACGATCCCGGGCAACCAGTGCATCAGGGCGAACCTCTCTCGTTCACCAGGGAGGTGAGATCGCGCAGGAATTCCTGCGGATCGAAGCGTACTCCGATGTACTGGACGCGCAGCACACCTTGCCGGTCGACCAGGGACGTGAGGAACGTATGGTCGATGCCGCTGCCCGGCAATGCCTTGCGGAAGACCGCGTAGGCCCGCGTGACGCTCTCGATCTCCTGGGCCGTCCCCGTAAGGAACATGAATCGCATCGGATCGACGCCGTGCGCCTTGCCGTAGGCAGCGAGGGTTTCGGGTGTGTCGTTGAGCGGATCCACCGTGATCGCCACAAAGTGCACGTCATCGATCCGAGGTCCGAGTCGGCGTTGGATTCCGGCCAGTTTCGAAGTAAGGATGGGACAGGTGTCGGAACAGCCGGCGAAGATGAACGTGACCACGGTCACGCGGCCGCGCAAGTCTCGCAGCGAGAGTTGGCGTCCGGACTGGCTGACGAGTGTGAACCCGGGTGCGGGGCCGATGCGAGGCAACGCAACGTCTTCTGCCGGTCCCGCGAGCGCTTGGAGGGGCAGTGTCAGAACTGCGCACGCAAACGCCGCGACCCCTCGTTTCCAAAGCGCGCTCGGATCCTGCCCGGTGCCGGAGGTGCCGTTCGT
Source organism: Betaproteobacteria bacterium Ga0077523 (assembly GCA_001464695.1). Lineage (GTDB taxonomy): Bacteria > Pseudomonadota > Gammaproteobacteria > Burkholderiales. Next base: position 27,852 of record LNDQ01000043.1, read on the forward strand.
CATCGCCGCGGACCTAGTGCTTCGTCAGGAACTGGAGGACTGCCGCATTGAACACGGCGGGATTCGTGAGGTGCATGGCATGCGCCGCGCTCGGAATCGTCACCTTCTCGCTCGCCGCGAGACAAGGTTCGAGAGCCTCCAGCATGACGCCATATGGCCTGGGACTGTTCTCGCCAGTCACGAGAAGCGCCGGCCTCGAAATGCGACCCGCATCGGCGCACGAAAACGGTTCCTTGGCGTCCGTCAGGAGGCTCTTGATGGAGTACGCGTTATCTCGTATCACCTGTTTCTGCCTGTCGGGCAACTTCTGCCAGGCACCCGGCGCGAGCACGCCGTCGATGAACCGCTCCAGCCCGCCATCGACGTCGCCTTGGTCCAGGCGCTCCACGGCCGCCGCGATGAACTGACGGCGCTTCTCGGCCTCCGCGGCGGCCGTCGTGGTCTGCGGGAGCAACGTCAACAATGGGCTTGGATCCATCAGCACGACGCTGCGCACCAGGTCCGGACGGGAGCTCGCCATGAGCAGCACCACGTCGCCGCCGCGCGAGTGCCCCACGACGTGCACCGGCCCGGAGCCCAGCGCGACGATGAAGTTCGCCAAGTCGATCGCGTGTTGTCGCAACGTGGCGTATTCGCCTTTGCCGTCCCAACGATCCGGGTAGTACCGGCGCAGGCTCACTGCGATCGTCCTGAAGTTGTCGGAGAAGGCGTCGGTTTGTCCCGACCAGGTGCGATAGTCGCTCAAGGTTCCATGAACGAGCACGACGGGAGCGCCGGTTCCGCGTTCGAGGTAGGCCATCTCGTAGCCGCCCACGGGCAGCGTCTTGATGTCCGGTGGCACGTCGCCGCCGCAGACGACGCCATAGGCGGGCAGCATCACCGCGAGCAGAAAGAACCTGGTCAAGTATCGGTGCATCATGTTTGCCGCCTCATATCGGGTGGGTTCGGAAATACACGACGTATGCTCGTGCCCAACGCGGCGCTCGCTCGCGTCGTCGGTGCGCCCCGCCCGGTCAAGCCTTCAGCTCCTTCTTGAGTTCGTTGAGGAACCGCCAGTCGGTACCCCGTTCGATGAGTGCCTGCGGGGTCGACTTGATCATCCCCACTTCCCGCAGGCGCAGCGCATGGAAGCGCAGCGAATCCCCCGGCTCATCGGTGCGCCAGCGGTCATAGGGGAGCGCCCTGATCACCTCGCGACCCAGTTCGTAGTCCGAAAAGATACCGCGGGCTTCCATCAGGCGAGCGGCACGGTCTGGATCCTGCGAACACAGGTCGGCAGCCTTCAACAAGGCGCGCAGCGCACGCTTCGTGGCCATCGGGTTCTGCCGTACGAAGTCGCGGCGTGCCGCCGCGAGGCAGCAGTAGTACTGCGACCATGGACGGTCGCGCGTCGTGTCGATGAGCGTCCTGCCGACACGCATCGCCCGCACCTGAAGCGGTTGCTGAGCGAAGGCCAGAAAGGCATCTACCTGACCTTCCACGAACAGCCGCATCGATTCGCTCATCCGTTGTGTCTCGACCCAGCGTACGTCGGTGCGCGGATCCATGCCGACCCAGGCCATGATGCTGGAGATGAACACGTGATCCAGCTCACGCAGGCGTATGACGGCGATGGACTTGCCTTTCAGCTCGCGCACGCTGCGAACCCGCTCGCTCGCCATGAGTTCCCAGCAGCCGGCGTGGATGCCCGCGAGAACCGTGATTGGTTCGTCCGCGTCGAGAGGCAACATCGCGGCGCTCACGCCCATCATTGACAGGTCCGATGCTCCGGATGCCAGGGTGCCGATGCTGCCATCCTTTTCGGTCTGCACGTACTCCACGTCGGTGAAGCCTTCCAGGTGCAGCAGTGCTTCCGCTACGTAGGTCGGTGCGAAGCAGACCGCGGGCTGGCGCGAAAGGCGGATGCGCGTGACCTCTGGCGGCGATTCCGCATGAGCTGATCGTAGGGACGGCAGGACGGTCGCCGTCGCGAGCGCCGCCGCATCGAGCATGAACGTGCGCCGATCCGGCTGAATTCTCACGCCTTCAGTTCCCGCCTCAGTTCATTGAAGAACCGCCAGTCCGTGCCGTTGGCGATGATCCGGTCCGGCGTGGACTTGATCATGCCCACCTCGTGCAGGCGAAGTGCGTGGAAACGCAGCGTGTCCTCCGGATTCGCATCGCGCCAGCGGCGATACGGAAAGGTCTTGAGCACCTCCAGGGAAATGTTCTGGCGCGTTTCGTACTTGCGCTCGGCCAGCATTCGAGCGGCCGCCTCCGGATCTGCGGCGCAGATGTCGGCAGCCTTGAGGAACGCCCGCAGCGCGCGCTTGGTCGCCACCGGGTACTTGGCGACGAACTCGCGGCTCGCCGTAACGACGCAGCAGAAGTACTGTGACCAGGGCCGGTCGAGAGCCGTATTCACGATGACGTGGCCGATGCCGCGTTCTCGCAGCTCCTGCGGCTGGGGCGCGAAGCCCATGATCGCGTCAGCCTTGCCTTCCATGAAGAGACGCATGGTGTCGAACGTGTTCTCCATGATCCACCTCACCTCCGTGCGGGGATTGACTCCCACGTAGGCGAGCATGCTCGACACCAGCACGTGGTCGCCGCCGCCGACGGCCATGATGGCGATGGTCTTGCCCTTGAGGTCACGGATCGCGTGGATGCGATCGTTGCCGATCAATTCGTAGCAGCCCGCGTGAATGCCGGCGAGAACCACGACAGGGTTACCGGCGTCGAGCGAATAGAGGCTGGCCGGAGCCGCATCCATCGTGATGTCGGCTTTCCGCGCTTCGATGACCTGAACCGGTGCCCCCGTGACCATCTCCTCGTAGCGGATATCGGTGAAGCCCTCCAGGCGAAGCAGGTCTTCCGCCAGATATTGCGGTGCGAGACAGATGGCGGGTGCATGGACCAGGCGTATGCGGGTGGTCTCGGGCGGCGGCTCCGCTGCCATGGCGGGAGAAACCCCCAACAGGGAGATGCCGCCGAACCCGGTCGCTCCGAGGAGCAGCCGCCGTCTCGTGTCGGATGGGCTCATGCTTTGAGCTCCTGTTTCAAGCGATTGGTTGCTCGAATGATGAACCGAAACGGCATACACCCGGCTTACGGATTTCCCGGGTCTTGGTCTGTTGCGTTGCGACACGCTCATGGCGCTTCCGCGCTGGTGAGCGAACGTGTTCCCGGTTCAAGGCATACACCTGAAGAAGGGTGCACTGCGCTACCTGCGAGTGCGCCCTCTGGCTGCCAACACGATCTGTATGGCCCGGGCAAGTGGTCTGCCGTGACACTGCTCGTCGTTGAGCCGGCGAACCCGAGCCAGCCGCGGTGTTCTGGGACTTTGCTTAGAGCCTCACCTAGGGACCGACTCGCCCCCGCAGTTCTGTACTCTAGGCGGCATCGGCGGATTCCTGGGTGCGCCAGGAACCGAGATTCGCAGCTAGCAGGGCGTCGGCTCGTGGTATTGGCGTTAGCCTTTCGGCCGCTCGCTGCGTCGATGGGTGCCGGAGTTGTGCAAAGCGAGTTCGGGTCTGCAGAGTCGTCGTGAATAGGCAGTGTCACCGGAGGAGTCAGAGGCATGACGGCAGTGATCGACAGGGGTGCAAACTCGCCTGGTCGGCGCCGATTCATCGCAGATGCGACAGCCTTGGGTGCGGCTTCCGTCGTTGGTTTCTCGCGGACTGCAGCGGCCGAGCCACCTCCCGAGACGACCAAGATCCGCTTGGTCCATGCCCCCGGACTCTGCCTGGCCCCCCAATACCTAGCTGAGGAACTCCTGCATATGGAGGGCTTCACCGACGTGGAGTATGTGAGGGACTGGACCACTTATCCCGGCTCGGCGATCAACGAACATCGAGCGGACTTCACCCAGGACGCGGCTTGGACGCAGCTGTCGTCGGTGGAGTCAGGAGGCTCGACAATCGCCCTTGCCGGCGTCCACGTGGGGTGTTACGAGCTGTTTGGCAGCAAGGGAGTCCGGGAGATTCGGGATCTGAAGGGCAAGACCGTCGCCATCCCATCATTCGGGTCACCGGACCACATGCTGCTGACGAGCATGCTCGCCTACGTTGGGATCAATCCGGGCAAGGAAGTCGAATGGATCTCGGGGCCTACAGGTGCAGATGCCGTAGCGCTGTATCTGGATGGGAAGTCAGACGCGTACGTGGCGTTCGCTCCTCAGGGCTATGAGTTGCGCGCCAGGAAGGCCGGGCGCGTCATCGTCAACATCGGCGTCGACCGCCCCTGGTCTCAGTACTTCTGTTGCATGGTGGTCGGGAGTCGGGAGTTCGTCACCCAGTATCCGAATGCCACCAAGCGCGCGTTGCGTGCCTTTCTCAAGGCGGCTGACATCTGTGCGCTCGATCCGGAGAGGGCAGCACGTATGCTGGCGGACCGAGGTTTCGAGCCGCGTTACGACGTCGCCCTTCAAGTTCTCCGGGAGCTTCCGTACAACCGGTGGCGCGAATCGAATCCGGAAGACACACTCCGCTTCTACGCTTTGCGCTTGCGTGAGGCGGGAATGCTCAAGTCGACACCGAACAAGATCATCGCGCAGGGTACCGATTGGCGCTTCCTCACCAGCCTGAAGAAGGAGTTGAAGGCATAGCTCACCCGGTTGGAACCTGACGCGGCGGCGATTCGGCATGCTCTCTGCCAAGCCGGCGTGGTTCGCCGTTCAACACCATCCTGAACGGCATGGACTATAGCGAGGGCGCGTTCGAGCGCGCGCTTCGGTGCGGCCCACATCGGTTCCGGTCAATAAGGTGCCATCTGCCCCGCAGGAGGCAGGACGACCGTCGGTTCGCTAAACTCCTGTCGTCGCGTCTCGCGCGATCGAGCCGGCGCCATGCCGCCCGAACCCCCAATGCAGGAGACTCCAACGATGGCCAAGGGTCAGTTACGCAGCAACAAGGAAGCGAAGAAACCGAAGAAGGCCAAGGCGCCGGCTGGTGCGGCTGCGCCGTTCGGCGCGACCACCGCCGCGGCCGCGAACCGCAACAAGAAGAAGTAGCCGCGCCCGAACGGCAGGCAAAAAAAGAGCGGCCCGAGGGCCGCTCTTTTCATCGCATGAAGCTCGCGATCAGTACAGCACCATCGGGTTGCCCGGGGAGCCGGTCGCGCCGATGATCTTGAGAGGCGCCCAGATCATCGCACCTTCCAGGACCTTGGCGTCCACGAGCGACTTGGTGTCGACGTTCTCCAGGTTCCAGATGCCGCGCTTCGGTTGCAGCTCGGTGTGGCAGGGCACGGCAAAGCCGTCCGCTTCGCCGCCGGGCTGCGCGTCGTTCGCGGAGGTGTCGCCCAACGTCATGGCGATGTTGCGCTCGGCGAAATACATGCACGCGCTGATGCCGTAGCCAGGCTCGCCTTCGGCGAACTTGGCGCGGGCGGCGGCGCGGGCGGCGCTGTCCATCTTCTTGTAGCGGTCGTTGCTCCAGGTGTTGCCTTGACCGGTGTGCAGCGCGACGCAGTCGCCCTTGCCGATCTCGGCGAGGCCCTGCGCCTTCACCATCGCCTTGACGTCGTCAGCCGTGACGATGCCGCTGTCGCCGGCCTTCTTCGGAATCGGCAGCATCTCTTCGGAAGCCGACAGCTTGCCTTGCGACTTGCGGTAAGCGACGGCATCCAGCACCACCAGGCGGCAGACGAAGCCGAGTTCACCGACGTGTTCGACGCCCAGCGGGCCCATGCCCATCACCTGGCCGCCAGCGCCGCGCTCATACGAATCCCACGAGATGCGCTTGTTGTAGAACATCGGTCCCTTGGCGGTGTTGATCCCGATGTGGCCAGGGCCGTCGAACTGGGTCTGGATCTGGCCGATCTGGGTGATCACGAGTTCGTCGTGATAGACCAGCGCGTTCTTGCCGAAGGGGCCGCCGGTCGGCGTGCCGGGGATATACATGCTCCAGCTACGCGGGCCGAAGGCGGGCGCTTCGCGATGGTAGTACTTGCCGATGGTGATGGCCTTGTTCTGCTTGACCAGGGACAGCGCCTTCTTGATCTGGGCGGGATCCTTGGTGTGGTTGGCGGAGCCGGCCTTGTCGTCCGCGCCCCAGGGGTTCGCGGGCCAGTCGCTGTCATCGTGCGGGCCGGCAAGGGTCTGCGCCATCGCGCCCGTGCCGAACATCAGCAAGGCACTGCCTACGGCTGCCGCAAGGGTCAACCTTTTCATGCTCTCTCTCCTCGGTTATCTATTTGTGGGTCGGGATCACATGAACGAGCTACTCGTGTGAACCCCGACGAAAACATTGACATAGAACCCCCCCTGTTGCAAGCAAAACGCCCTGGTCGTTGACAGTGTTCATGCGTGCGGCGCACATTACTGGCCGCTTCGCGGCAGCTGCGGGGCGGGTGCGCCCGACGAGCTGTGTGAATGGGCAAGGCTTTGTTGCGGCGCAAGACGGAGGAGCAGCATGATTTCTGCAGAGCAGGTCGCGTTCTATCGCGATCAGGGCTACGTGGTGGTGGAAGACGTCATCGGGCCGGAGTTGCTGGCGCGCATGCAGCGCGTCATCGATGAGCTGACGGACAAGGCACGCAGCGTCACGACCCACACCGACGTCTACGACCTCGAACCCACGCACACGCCGTCCAACCCGCGTGTGCGTCGCATCAAGAAGCCGCACCTGGTGGATGCGGTCTTCCAGGAAGCGCTAAAGAGTCCTGTGCTGGTGGACGTCCTGCGCAAGCTCATCGGCCCCGATGTGCGCCTGCACGGTTCAAAGCTCAACGTGAAGGCCCCGCGTTATGGCTCGCCGGTCGAATGGCACCAGGACTGGGCCTTCTACCCGCACACCAATGACGACATCCTCGCCATCGGCCTGATGCTCGACGACGTGGCGCCCGAGAACGGGCCGATGTTGGTGCTGCCCGGCACGCACAAGGGTCCGACGTACGATCACCACGCGGAAGGTCGTTTCTGCGGCGCGATGGATCCGACAGCGTGCGATCTCGATTTCTCCAAGGCGGTCGCCTGCACCGGCCGCGCCGGGTCGGCGTCGTTCCATCACGTTCGGCTGGTTCACGGCTCGGCACAGAACACTTCCGACCGGCCGCGCCAGCTTCTGCTCTACGAGTGCGCCGCGGCGGACGCCTGGCCGCTGGTCAACTTCACCACGCTGGAGGAGTTCGACGGCCGCATGATGTTCGGCTCGCCCACCATCCAGCCGCGCGTGACGGATGTGCCCATCCGCATGCCGCTGCCACCGGCGCTCAACCAGGGTTCGATCTACGAGAACCAGTCGGCGGTGCGGTCGCGCTACTTCGAGGTGAAGGCGGCCGCGACCTGACCCGTCGGTGCGGCCGCTACACCCGGCCGAGTTCGCGGGAGATTTCTGCGGCGGCGTCGCGCAGGGCGGTGCGAGCCTCCGCCACGGTGATGCGTGTGTGGCGCTGCCGCACGTGCACGACATTGACGGCGGCGACCACGCCGAAGTGGTCGAAGACCGGAAAACAGATGTCGGTGACGCCGGGCACCGTGTCGCTCGGCCCTTCTTCGTAGCCGCGCACACGGATTTCGTCGAGCCTCTGCTCCAGGGCGCGCATGCGGGCTTTCGACGGGCTCTCGGTGGCGAGCAATTGTGCGAGCACCTCCGGTAGCCGGTCGGCCGGATGGAATGCCGAGATGACGCGCGCCGACACGCGGTCGTCGTGAAAGGGGAAGTGCGCACCGGGGCGCACCGAATAGCTGATGGGGTCGGGCGACTCGACGCGCGCCAGTACCACGAGCCGGTCGTCGTGATGAACGCTGAGGTGGTTGGATTGCCGCACTGAACGCGCGAGGGCCTCGAGATGCGGCATCGCGACACCCAGCAGACGGTCGACCGGAGGATGGCGATGCGCCAGCTCGAACAGGCGCAAGGTCAGCAGGTACGAACCGTCGGTCCGGCGGGCGAGGAAGCCGCGACGCACCAGCACGTCGAGCATGCGGAAGAGTTCGGTGGCGGTGCGGTCGAGGCGGCGCGCGATCTCCTGCAGCGTGAGCCCATGCTGCTCTGCGGCAAGCAGTTCGATGACGTCGAGCCCTTTCTCCAGCGCGGGCGCGCTGTAGCGCCCGTCGTCTTTTTTCTGCGTCTTCGGCGTTGACATGGTCAGGCAGGTGTTTTTATATTTGAAATGGTATTTCATAAATAAAAAGTTGTCGTCTTGACCGTTCCCGTCCGTCTGACGGCGCCCGCGGGCACTGGCACTGCGGTCGGGGAGGAGCACGCGTCTAGGCGGGCGTCGCGCCGGTACCGGCGAGGCGCCCGATCTTTTTGCAGGACAACGCACAAGGCGGGCGTGACCCGTCACCGATGGAGGAGACAGTCATGAAATGGACGCTCGCATTCGCAAGCGGTATCGCCGTCGCCGGACTCGCGTTCGGGACCAGCCTGCCCGCATTCGCCGAAGACATGCCGGCCCCGACCGGCGATCCGTCGGTCATCCCGGCCGGTGCCAAGCTCGAGAAACTGTTCGACGGCGACTGCTTCGCCGAAGGCCCGACCGTTGGCCCGGACAACATGGTGTACTTCAGCGACATCACGTTCACCAAGTTCTGCAAGGATCCGAGCGGCAAGCATTCCATGGGCGGCCATATCTGGAAGGTCGATCCCACGACGAAGCAGGCCACCATCTTCCGCAGCCCCAGCGGCATGTCGAACGGTCTCAAGTTCGACCGCGAAGGCAACCTGATCGCAGCGATGGGTGCCGACCACGGGTTGCGCATGCTGACCAAGATCGACATGAAGACCGGCCGCAGCCTGATCCTGGCCGGCGGCTTCGAGGGCAAGCCCTTCAACGCGCTGAACGACATCAGCATCGACGAGAAGGGCCGGATCTTCTTCACCGACCCGCGCTACCTCGGGCACGAGCCGGTGATGGCCGACGGCTTCGCCGCCTACCGTGTCGATCCGGACGGCACGGTCGCGCGCGTGGCGATGGACTGCGGCAAGTGCAACGGCATCCTGGTTTCGCCCGATCAGAAGAAGGTCTACATCGTCAGCAATGACAACGGCGCGCTCGCCTTCGAGAACATGAAGAAGGGCGAAGCGTCCCTGCCCGGCAACCACCTGCTGCAGGTGTGGGATCTCGCCGCCGACGGCACGCTGTCGAACCGGCGCGTGTTCAAGGACTATTCGAAGGACCGCACGCCGGCCTGCAGCGGACCGGATGGCCTGGTGGCCGATGCCGATGGCAACGTATGGGTCGCTGAGCGCTGCGAGCATCGTCCCGGCATCGCCGTGTATGCCCCGGACGGCAAGGAACTCGGATTCATTCCGACCGGCAAGGAGTTGCCGACCAACGTGGCATTCGGGCGCGGCGCCCTGGCCAACACGTTGTACGTCACGTCCGGCAAGAGCCTGTATCGTATCCAGGTCGGCAAGAAGGGTTATCAGTTGCCCTGAGGCAGAGGAGCGCGCGGCCCGACGGGCGCGCGCTCCCGGCGATCGGGCGTCGGTGGAAGCGAGGATAGAGATGAATCAGGCAGCAACCGCAGCGTGGCACGCACGCAACGCCCAGTCGCATCACGTGTTGAACGCCGAGCAGGTGGCCGCCTTCGACCGGCTCGGTTACCACTTTCCGTTGCGAGCGTTCTCGGCGGCCGAGATCGCCCGCTACCGTGACAAGCTCGAACGCTTCGAACAGGCGAACGGTGGCACGTTGAGCGGTCAGATGCGCAACAAGCCGCATCTGCTGTTCACCTGGGCGGACGAGATCGTCCGTCACCCTGCCATCCTCGACGCCGTCGAAGACGTCCTCGGCCCCGATCTGCTCGCCTGGAGCTCCAGCTTCTTCACCAAGGACGCCCGCGATCCGGGCTTCGTTTCGTGGCACCAGGACTCAACCTACTGGGGCTTGTCCGAACCCGACATCGTCACGGCCTGGGTCGCATTCTCCGACAGCGTGGTGGAAAACGGCTGTATGCGCGTCATTCCCGGCACGCACCTCATGGATCAACTGCCCCACAAGGACACTTTCGCCGACAACAACATGTTGACGCGCGGGCAAGAGGTGCAGGTGAACGTCGACCCGGCGCGGGCCGTCGACGTCGAGCTGCAGCCGGGCGAGTTCTCGTTGCATCACGTGCGGCTGGTCCATGGCTCGGAGCCCAACCCATCCGACCGGCGTCGCATCGGTTTCGCCATCCGCTACGTGCCGACCTACGTGCGCCAGACCGCGGGACCGCGCGATTCGGCGATGCTGGTGCGCGGCACCGATCGCTATCATCACTTCGATCCGGAGCCCCGACCCAAGGTGGACTTCGGTGCCGAGGAGCAGGCGGTCCACAAGCACATCACGGAAGAGGCGGTCCGCATCCTGTATCGTGGCACCGACAAGGCCAAGACTGCATAGACGGTTTGCGCCGGACCACGTAGTTTCAAACCAGGTGGGGAGGAGTGCGATGGGTGCAGCCGCACGTGCGCTGCTGGCGGCTACGTTGCTCGCGGCAGGAGCGCTGCCGCTGTGCGCGAACGCGCAGCAGCCGATCAAGTGGAAGATGATGTCGCTCTGGGGCGCGGGCTCGCTGCCGCAGAAGCTGAACGACCAGTTCGCGGCCCGCGTCAAGGAATTGAGCGGCGGACGGTTGGTGATCGATTCCCTTCCCGGCGGCTCCATCGTCGCCGCCAGCGAAAGCCTCGATGCGCTGAACGCCGGCGTGCTCGACGCCCAGAACGGCGGCCCGGCCTACAACACGGGCAAGGACGCCGCGTTCGCGCTGATCGGCGATCTGGCGGGCGGCTGGGAGAGCCCGCAGCAGGCGCAGGACTGGATGGACAAGGGCGGTGGCCGCGAACTGGTGCGCGAGCTCTATCGCAAATACAACGGCTATTTCGTGCGCGGCATCTGGTATGGACGCGAATCGCTCGTGTCGAAGAAGCCGCTGCGTTCGCTCGCCGACTTCAAGGGGCTCAAGATGCGCGCTCCCACGGGCATGGGCCAGGATATCTTCCGCAACCTCGGTGCGGCGCCGGTGAACCTGCCGGGCAGCGAGGTGTATACCGCGCTCGAGCGCGGTGTCGTCGATGCGGCCGACTGGGGCACGCTGTCGATGAACCAGGACCTGGGCTATCACAAGCTCGCGAAGTATCCGAGCTATCCCGGGTTTCACTCGATGCCCATGAGTGACCTGGTGATCAACCTCAAGAAGTGGAACGCGTTGCCGGACGATCTGAAGAAAGTCATCGAGCAGGCCGCCGACGAGTTCAATCGCGACATGGTCGGGAAGAACGGCGAGGCCGATGAGCAGGTCGCCAAGGCCGCGAAGCAGAACGGCATCGAACCGATCGACCTGGCGGCGGCCGACCGGCGCCGGTTCCGTGAAATTGCGGAAGGCGTCTGGAAGACCTACGCCGATCGCAGTGCGATGGCGAAGCGTGTCTACGAGTCGCAGGTCGCGTACCTGAAGAAACTGGGTCTGCTGTAGGCGTGGGGCGGGACGGCGCGGGCGCGGCGGGTCCATGCGCGCGGTGATCGATCGGCTGAGCGGCGCCGTCGCCGCCGTGGCGAGCTGGTTCTTCATCGCCATCGTGGCGATCTCGGCGCTCGAGGTGGGGCTGCGCTATGGCTTCCAGTCACCCACCATCTGGGTGCACGAGTTGTCGGTGGCGCTCGCTGCCGCCGCCTTCACGCTGGGCGGCCCGATCGTGCATCGCCAGCGTCGCCATATCGCCATCACGTTCGTCCTGGAGCGGATCAGCACCCGCGCCAGGCGCCGTCTGGCCGTGGTCAATTCCGTGCTGACGCTCGTGTTCCTCGCTTTGCTTTGCTGGGCTGCGGGCGAGCAGGCGCTGCAGGCGCTCGACAGCATGGAGCGATCGGGCACGGCCACCAACTGGCCCACACCGGTAGTGCTCAAGTGTCTGCTCTCGGTGTGTGCCGCCTGGATGCTCCTGCAGACCCTGGTGCAGCTCGCGACCGACATCCGCAGCAGTTCGAAGCCATGAGCATCGAATGGATCACGGTGCTGATGTTCGGCGGCATGCTGGTACTGCTCGCGCTCGGACTGCCGCTCGCTTTCGTCACGGGCCTCATCGGTACCGTCTTCTGCGTGTTTCTCTTCGGCTTCGACGGGCTGCAGTTGATCGGCACGCGCATCTACAGTTTCATGGGCGAGTACGCCCTGGTTTCGGTGCCCATGTTCGTGATGATGGCCTCGATCATGGAACGCTCGGGTGTCGCAAAAGACCTGTTCGACGCCATGCGCGTGTGGGCGGGGCGCCTGCCTGGCGGGCTCGCGATCCAGACCATGGTGGCGGCAACCATCATGGGGGCGATGACCGGCATCATCGGCGGCGAGATCGTGCTGCTCGGCCTGATCGCGCTGCCCCAGATGTTGCGCCTCGGCTACGACAAGAAGCTCGCGATCGGCACCATCTGTGCCGGCGGCGCGCTGGGAACGATGATTCCCCCGTCGATCGTGCTCATCATCTATGGCCTCACGGTGAACGTCTCCATCGGTGATCTGTTCGTCGCGAACCTGGTGCCGGGCCTGATCCTGTCGTTGATCTACATGGGCTACATCTTCGTGCGCTGCCAGATTGACCCGAAGCTGGGTCCTGCCGCGCCGGACCACGAGCACCGCGTGCCCTTCGTCCGCAAGCTCGCACTGATGCGCGGCCTGTTCCTGCCACTACTGGTGATCGGTTCGGTGCTAGGGACGATCTATGCGGGTGTGGCGTCCGTTACCGAGGCCGCCGCCATGGGTGTGGTTGGCACCATGATTGCCTCGGCCATCCGCGGCGAGCTCAAGTGGCCGATCATCCGCGACTCGGCGCGCATCACGCTCGACACCTGCGGCATGCTGCTGTGGCTGTCGTTCGGCGCCACTGCGATGATCGGTGTCTACAACCTGGCCGGCGGGCCGGGGTTCATCCGCGATCTCTTCGCCGGGTTCAACCTGCCGCCCATCGGCACGGTCCTGGTGATGCAGGCCATCCTGATCGTGCTCGGCTGCATCATGGACTGGGTCGGCATCTGTCTGCTCACCATGCCGATCTTCGTGCCGATCATCGTCGGCCTGGGCTACGACCCGATCTGGTTCGGCGTGTTGTTCTGCCTCAACATGCAGATCTCGTATCTCTCGCCGCCGTTCGGCCCGGCGGCGTTCTACCTGAAGGGCGTGGCGCCCGAGGGCATCACCTTGAACGACATCTTCGCGTCGGTCTGGCCGTTCATCATCCTGCAGGCGCTGGTGCTGGCGCTCGTGCTGCTCGCGCCGGATGTCGCGCTCTGGTTGCCTCGACTCAAGGACTAGCATGGAACGGCGCCCTCACCCTCGGTCCCTCTCCCGAAGGGAGAGGGATGCAAATCCTTGCGCAGAGCCCCTCTCCCTCCGGGAGAGGGGTGGGGGTGAGGGAGCGCCTTCGATAAGTCAGACCGAGTAGCCCATGAAGTTCAACGCGGCAGTCTTGCACCGGACTGGTGAAGCCCTTTCCATCGAGCGGCTCGACATCGGCGCGCTCGGCCCCGACGACGTGCTGGTGCGCCTCGGTGCCAGCGGCCTGTGCCACACGGATCTCGAGGTGATCGACGGTTCGCTCGCCTACCCGATGCCCATCGTTCTCGGGCACGAAGGCGCCGGCGTGGTCGAGGCAGTGGGCAGTACGGTGACGCGCGTGCGGCCCGGTGACCATGTCGTGTGCTCGTGGAACCCCCATTGCGGCGAATGCTTCTACTGCCGGCGCGACCTGCCGATCCTGTGCGAGCCGTTCAAGCGCCATGAGCCGCGCGGCGTGCTGTTCGACGGACGCTCGCGCCTCGCTCTCGACGGATCGACCGTGCACCATTTCTCGGTCGTGTCTTCCCACGCGGAGTACTGCGTGGTGCCGCAGTCAGGCGCGATCGCGGTGCCGCGCGACATTCCCTTCGACCGGGCATGCCTCATCGGTTGCGGCGTGATGACCGGGGTCGGTGCCGCGACTCGCAAGACACCCGTCGAGAGGGGCGCATCGGTTCTGGTGATCGGATGCGGTGCCGTGGGGCTGAACGTGATCCAGGGCGCGCGCATCGCCGGAGCCGAGATCATCGTGGCCGCCGACCTCGATGCGGGCAAACGCGAGACGGGGCGGCTCTTCGGTGCGACGCACATGCTCGATGGTGGTGATCCGGGTGCGATCGATTTCCTGCGAGGCCTGACGGGTGGCCGTGGTCCGGACTATGTGTTCGAGGCTGCCGGCCACGAGAGCGCGTTCCGCCTTGCGGTCGAAGCCGTGCGGCCCGGCGGCGAGGTGGTCTTCCTGGGCAAGGTGAACGTCGATCGCGAAGTGCGTTTCCGCTGGGGCAGCCTGATGGGCGAGAAGCGCATCGTGCGGTCGAGCTACGGCGGGGCGCGGCCGGCGCGGGATTTTCCGTGGCTGGCGCAACTCTATCTCGATGGCGAGCTCAAACTGGACGAACTCATCACACGGCGCATTCGCCTGGATGAGATCAACGACGGTTTCGCGGCGATGCGGCGCGGGGAGGGTATCCGCACGGTGATTCAGTTCGACGCGTAATTCAGCGCTCGCGCGCGGTGGATGCATCGGTTTCCCTCATCCCCGGCCCTTCTCCCGGAAAGAGAAGGGAGTGTCGAGCCCCTCTCCCACCGGGAGAGGGGATGGGGTGAGGGAAAGCGGCCATCGATGTCCCACGCTGCCCGTTCGACGCTACCATTCTGAATGTCACTCTCCCGGAGATCTGCATGAAAGCCATCGCTTGCTTCTCGGTCTGCTGCCTGTTGGCCACCACCATCGGCACCGCCACTGCCGCGACCCAGTACGCCACCATCGAGGAAGCCGCCGCCGTGACCGAAGACAACGTGACTCGCTTCGAACGCGACTCGGTCATCAAGCAGGGCGAGCTGCGCCGCTTCGACGTGACCGTGGCCTGGCGCGACGGCGTCGTCCGGCCCGAGGGTGCGCCGCCGCGCAAGACCGTGCGCTACCTGACCAAGTGCGCTTCGAAGGAGATGGC
>LNDQ01000044.1 GCA_001464695.1 Betaproteobacteria bacterium Ga0077523
TGCTGGCCGAGGTATTCGGTCTTCACGGTGGACTTGAAGGGAAGATCGACTTCCTCCACCACCGGCAGCGCATCCATGTCGGCGCGCAGGGCGACGACTTTTCCCGGCTTGCCGCCCTTGAGCAAACCGACCACGCCGGTGTGTCCCACCCCAGTCGTCACTTCCATCCCCAGCTTGCGCAGGTGCGCGGCGATCAGCTCGCCGGTGCGGGTTTCGCGATTCGACAGCTCGGGATGCTGATGGAGCTCGCGCCGCCATTCGATCACCTTGGGTTCGATGGCGCGGAGGCGTTGGTCTACGGTGGTGGCGAGGTCTTGCGCGGCGGCGGGAAAGGTGAGGGCGGCCGACAGCAGCAGGCCGGAGACGACAGATCGCATGGAAGCACTCCCGGGTGGTCGATGGAACGCAGCGATGGGATGACAGAGACAGTCGCATGGTGCGCTGCATGACGAGATTACCGGGAAAGTCAGCGTTCAAGAATCGGCCGACGCTGCCAATCGGCGTCAGGCGCGCAGTTCGTCGCCAGAGTTCATCCGTTTGAATGTACTGGAGTCTGTCCGCAAACCGGGCTGAGATTCCAAGGACTTGGAAAGGGTTGTTGATCTGTAGCTGGTTGGCGACATCGGGGTCGTGTCGGGCTCCGGCACCGTTCCTGCTCATCCCGGGGTGTCACCCAACATGGATGAGGAGCCCATGGCCACCGATCAGATTCGTGCCCAGATTCAGGACGCCTGGAATGAAGAACTGGAACACCAGACCTTCGCCGGCTTGATCCGCAGTCAGCTCGCGAAGCGCGACGAGTCTTCGCTCGCCACGTCCACTTTCGAAGAGCGCGAGCAGATGGCGCAGTCGATCGTCGAGAGCTGGCGGGTCCAGCTCGACCAGGTGCCCGACCTGATCGATGCGGTCGCCGAAGCCGCCGCGGTCGCTCGCGTCTACGATGCCGTCGCCCCCATTCTCGATGTCGCCGAGAGCTATTTCTTCGATGCCGAAGACCTGCTGTCGGACAGCCTCGGCATGCTCGGACTGATGGACGACATGTATCTCTCGCTGTCGCTGCTGCACTCGGTCTCGGAGCAGTATCGCGGTGTGCACGGGCATCCGCTCATCGACGCGGATCTCGAGCCTTCCATCCGGTCGGTGCGGGCACTGTTTCAAGGCAAGCGTCTCGAAGCGTTGGATGCTTCCATCGAAGCCGCCCTGTGTCGCCCCGGCATGCTCACGTCGATGAAGGCTTTGGCTGCGCTGAAGCGGCCGCTGGCTGTGACGAGCCTGACCGGTGCGGGCATGCATGCCGGCGCGGACGAGCGCGAGCTCGAGCCCGCTCACGCGGCGTAACTTCGCATGCGCGGCCGCACGATCTGGCGTCGCACCGGGGCCATTCTCGTTCTTGCACTGGCCCCGTGGCCCGCTGCCTGGGCGCAAGGGGTCTTCAAGTGCACGGTCGACGGCAAGACGGTTTACCAGGCCGCGCCCTGCGAAGGGCAAGGCAAGGTCGTCGAACTGTCTCGTGGCCCGAGCGAGCGTGATATCCAGGAGGCGAAGAAGCGCGCGGCCGCGGACCGATCCCAAGTGTCGGCGGCCGACCGGCGCATCTTGCAGCGTGCAGAGGAACGCACCCAGCAACGCGTGCAGAACACCGTGGTCGCCAGCAATGCCGATTGCACCAGCCTGAACAATCGGCGAGCGGCGGCTTACGGGCGGCGCAACGGGGCCTATCGCATGAGCCGACAGACCAACGTCGACCGTTCAGCGGACGTGCATCAAGCCGACAGCGACATTCAGATGATCGAAGCGCAGATGGCCCGAGCGGGCTGCTCGATGCAGTGACGTACCTTCCCTCCCCCACACGAATGCGTGGGGGAGGGTCAGGGTGGGGGCCTGTGCGCGGGTGGCACGGTGGGGATCGTTCCGCGGCACCGCCTTCAGCTTGCTAGTTACGTCCTCAGATTCGACACCGTTGCACGGCGGCGGTGTCCCACTCGATGCCGATGCCCGGCGTATCCCACGGTGTCACCGTGCCGTTGCGCACCGTGAGCGGCGCTTGACGCAGGCCGCCCGCGGCATCCATCACTTCGAGCCAGTGCGCGGTCGGTGTGGCGCACAGCAGATGCACGCTGGCCTCGAGGAACGTGTGTGACGACATGGGCAGGCCGGCGGTGCGCGCGAGTGCCGCGGCTTCGAGCCAACCCGTGACGCCGTGGATGAACTGGGCGTCGGGCATGACGAGGTCCATGGCTCGAGCGGCGATGGCGGCGCGCATCTCGGAGGGTCCGTGGAAATTCTCGCCGATCTGGAGTGGCGTGGTGATTGCGTCGGCGATGCGTGCGCAGCCTTCCAGGTCGTCGGCCAGCACCGGCTCTTCGATCCAGGCGAGACCTTCGCCGTCCAGCGCCTTGCAGCGGATGAGGGCTTCGGCCACGTCGAGCGACTGGTTGTAGTCGATCATGAGGGCGATGCCGTCCCCCAGCACCTTGCGCGCGGCGCGTACGGCCGCGATGTCTTCTGCCAGGGTCGGAAAACCGGCTTTGATCTTGAGGCCCGCAAAGCCGGCAGAGCGTGTTTCCTCCGCGATCTCGATCACTGATTTCGCATCGTAGAGACCGACACTGTTGTAGGCCTTGAACGGCCGCAATTCGGCGCCGAGGGCACGCGCAAGGGGCTCCTTGCGGGCGCGCGCCCACGTATCCCACAACGCCATGTCGAGGCCGCCCAGCGCCACGCCGGTGAGGCCCTTGGCACCGAAAAGGCGGCAGCGCCGCAGCAGGAAGGTATGCAGGTCGCGCGGCGCGAGCGGCATGCCGGTGATCATGCCGGCGAGGCCCGCCACGGTGCGATCCAGTGCGGGCAGCAACTCGGGCAGATACACCTGTGCGTAGGCGCGGCCTTCGACGCCATCGTCGGTGGTCACGTCGATCAGGACGAGCGGAAAGCGGTCGATGGTGCCGGATGCCGTGCGCACCGGCCGCGGCATGGGGGCGAGGACCGGCGTGGTGCGGATGGAGGTGATCTTCAAGTCGTAAGGCCTTCGTTCAATCGGGTGTGTGCGTCAAGCGGCTTGCTTGATGAGCGACTCGGCGGGAATGCCCAGGCCCTTGTGTAGCTTCCAGACCATGTCCATGGTGAGCGGGCGCTTGTGGTTGAGTATCTCGTAGACGCGATTCGCTCGGCCGATATAGGGGACGAGATCCTTCACCGTCAGGTTGCGCTGCTCCATCACGAAACGTATGGCCTCGACCGGATCGGGCAAATCGAGTGCGAAGTGCTTGGCCTCGTAAGCTTCAACCAAGGTGGTAAGCACGTCCAGCGTGTCACCTTCCGAGGTTCCGCGTTTCGCCGTCATGAGCGCCTCGATGGAACGGAGTGCGGCTTCATAATCTCGTCGGCTGCGGATTGGCTTGACGTTCAATGTGTAGACCTCCTCAGATGCTTTGCGCGTCGATGCGATCGTATTGCTGGTGTGTGCCGATGAAGCGGACGTACAGAATGCGATAGGGGTAGTTGATCCACGCGACGATGCGGTACTTGTTGCCGGCAACGTTGAACACTACGCGACCATCCGTCAGAATGCTTGCGGTGCCAAAGTCGCGCTTCACCTGCGCGGGGGTTGCCCAGTCGGCCAGCAGGACCTGCCGGTACCAAGCCAAGGTCGGCTCGCGTGCGTCCGCGTACTCGGGCTTGCTGTCGAGGAACCGCTTCAGGGTTCTCAATGCGATGACACGCATGGCGCAGAGTAGTCCCAGAATGGGACTATGGCAAGCGACTCAAGGGGCGCCCAGCGCCCGCAGCAACACGTCATGGAAGCGCTCCGGCGCTTCAACCTGAGGCGAGTGCCCCAGATCCGGGAACTCGATCAACTGTGCGCCAGGGATGGTGGCCGCCGCCCGTCGTCCCAGCTCGGGGTAGTTGCCGAGGCGCTTGGCGACCTCGGCCGGCGCGCGACCGGCACCCGGGGCTGTGCGGTCCAGGCCACCGATGATCAGGAACGTCGGCACGCGCATCGCACCGAATTCGTAGAGCACCGGTTGTGTGAAGACCATGTCGGACGTGAGCGCCTGGTTGCGCGCCACCGATTCGCGCCCCGGGCCGGCATAGAGTCCCGCGGCCATGGCGACCCAGCGGTCGTACTGCGGCAGCCAGTGTCCGTTGTAGTAGTACTTGAGCTGGTAGTTCTTGATGCTGTCGAACGTGGTCTTGAGTTCGCCCTGGTAGAGCTGGTCGATGGTGGCGTAGGGCACGCCTTCGGCCTTCCAGTCCTCCAGCCCCAGCGGACTCACCATCACCAGCTTGTCGACGGCCTCGGGAAACATGAGGGCGTAGCGGGCCGCGAGCATGCCGCCCATGGAATGGCCGACGATCGTCGCGCGTTCCACGCCGCGTGCGGCGAGCAGCGCGCGTGTGTTGGCGGCGAGCTGGTGGAACGTGAACTGATAGCGCTCGGGCTTGGTGGACTTGCAGAAGCCGATCTGGTCGGGCGCGATCACGCGATAGCCGGTGCCCGCCAGCGTCGCGATGGTGGCTTCCCACGTGGCACCACAGAAGTTCTTGCCGTGGAGTAGCACGACGGTTCGGCCATTGGGTTGCCGGGGCGCGATGTCCATGAAAGCCATGGAGACTTCGCGGCCCTGGGATGGGAACGTGAAACGTTCGACCGGGTAGGGGTAGTCGAATCCTTCCAGTTCCGGGCCGTAGGTGGGTGTCACGCTAGCGGCGGATGCCGCTGCCGCAATTGAGAAGAGGAAGAGATTCAGTGCGTGATGCGTGAGTGTCATGGGGCGCTCTCGGGGGTATGGCTGTGGAAATGCAGACTGGCGATGGCGGAGATTTTCCCTCACCCTCGGTCCCTCTCCCGGCGGGAGAGGGAAGCAAACCTTCCCACCAAGCCCCTCCCCCTCCAGAAGAGACCCATGCAGTGTGTCCGCTGCCGCCCGACGTCCAGGACCCGATCGGCCTTACTCCCCTCTCCCCTCGGGAGAGGGGCTGGGGGTGAGGGAGTCCTTGGACACCAGCCAACCCTCTCCCCTCGGGAGAGGGGCCGGGGGTGAGGGAGGGTTGGGCGCTAGCGTGCCGTAAGACCGAACGTCATTCGTGCGTGCAGCCGATTGTTCTCGGCGGTGATGTCGGTGACGGACAACCGGTCGACCACCACGTCGTAGGTCGACTGGCGATCGGCGAGGATGCGCTGCAACCCATCGCGCACGTCGATCTCGACGGCGCGAGGAATCGCGCTGGCGAGAAACTGCTGCAGCAGCACCCGGTAGCCCTCGTTCGAGATCTCGTCCACCCGGATGTCGGCGAGCACCAGTTTTTCGCCCGAGAACGTGGGCTTGGCCGACACGGCCACCTGCACCACGTCGCTGCGGGTGCCCACGCATTGATCGCCGACTTCCATGGAGATCTTGCCGCTCACCCGCGCCTTGATGCGCACCCGACCCTGCGACAAGGTGACGACCGGGGAATCCACATACGCGTACTGGCAGGCGGTCGTGGGCAACAGGTGGTAGCGGCCCTCGTCGATGAACAGTTCGTTCATCAGCATCTTCTGGATGGCCGTGTGGTGGATCGTCAGTTCGCTGAGCGGGCCGGCGGCTGCGGCAGCGCCGGGCGCAACGGCGCCGATGATCGCGAGCAGACCGAGTACGAGACCGCGGAGACTCTTCATCGGGGGGCTCCATGAAGTACACACGCCCCAAGGATACCGGTCGCGCGGTGCGCCCGCGTCCGCAGTTCAGTGCAGAAACGTCGTCAGTACCTGTCCGGGGCCGGACGCGAGCGGCACGTAGTCCTTGCCGTCGTGAACCTGGATGCCGTTGACCCACACACCGTGCACACCTTCGGCCCGCCGGATCATCCGGGCACCGCCGGCCGGCAGATCGCGTGAGCGCTCCAGCGGCGACGGGCCTACGGTTGCGGGGTCGAACAGCACCAGATCGGCCCACGCGCCGGGCGTGATCGTGCCGCGCTCGGGAATCCGGTACTTCGCCGCCGGGTCGGACGTCAGCCGGCGCACGGCCTCCTGCAGCGTAAAGGTTTCGGTCTCGCGCACCCAGTGCTTGAGGAAATGCAGGCCGAACCCCGCATCGCACAGGAAGATGAGATGCGCCCCTGCGTCGGAGAGTGCGAGCACGCCGGACTCGTGCTTCAGCAACGGCGCCACGCCGGTATCGTTGTTCTGGAACAGCTTGGCGATGAGTGGTGTATCGACCGGCAGATCGAAGAACCAGTCGAGCGGATCGCGCCCTGCGGCGCGCGCCAGTTCGCTGACCGGTCGTTCCTCGACTTCCACCTTCGACCAGTCACCGTAGAAGAGGATGCCCGGCTGCGGATTGGCGAGGTCGTGCCGGAACTGGCTGCGAAACGCCGGGTCGGCATAGATGCCGGGCAGTTCCTCCGGCTTTGCGGTCTTCACCCGTGCGAAGGCAGGGTGCGAGAACATGAGGTAGGGGTCGCGCAGCGTGAAGTCGAACGACAGCGGGTGGCAGTTGGCGTGGATGTACACCTCGTGGCCGCGCGCGCGGGCGGCGGCGCAGCGCTCGAAGTAGCCCATCGCCACGTCCGGCGCGGCGTCGTTGTACATGGTGAGCACGGTCACCATGAAGGCCGGGCGGCCGGTGTCGGCGGCCAGCGATTCCATGAACTCCGTCGTGGCGCGCGGGCCGGTCGCCATCACGAAGACGCCGCGCCGGCGTTCGGCCAGGGGGCGGGCGAGGGCGAGCAACTCCGCGTCGGAGGCGATGGTGGAAGGCATCGGACGACCACCGAACCCTGCATGGTTGGGCGAAAACGACGAGGCGAGACCGATCGCGCCGGCGTCGAGCGCTTCGCGCACCAGCGTCTGCATGCGCGTGAGTTCTTCGGGTGTCGGTTGGGCGCGGGTCGAAGCGTCGTCGCCCATCACCGCGGTGCGGATGGTGGAGTGCCCTGCCAGCGCTGCAACGTTGGCGTAGGGCGCGACGCGCCGCAGTTGCGCGAGGTAGTCAGCGAACGATTCGAACTCCCAGCGGGTGCCGGTGAGCAGCGCATCGAGGTCCATGCCCTCGACCACCGACAGGTTCTTCAGCATGGCTTCACGCTGGGAAGCCGGGCAGGGGGCGATGCCGAAACCGCAATTGCCCATCACGGCGGTCGTGACGCCGAGCGCGGGCGACGGCGAGAGCGTGCGATCCCACGTGATCTGCGCGTCGTAGTGGGTGTGGACATCGACGATGCCGGGCATCAACGCGAGGCCGTGGGCGTCCACAACTCGGTGGGCGCCCTCCGTGGATCGGCCCACTTCGACGATGCGTCCGGCGCGAACGGCCACGTCGGCGGTGACGGGAGCGGCGCCGCTGCCATCGACGAGCGTGGCAGCGCGGATCAGCAGGTCGAACATGCGTGGCAGGAGAAGATGGGCAGCGAAGGACCGCCGGCATGATAGAACCGATCGCTCGGCGGCGTCTGCGGCGGCTGCGCACGCCGAGCGGCCGGGCAAAATGCAAAGGGCGCGACTCGCGTCACGCCCTTTGCGTTGCTTCCGCGCTCCGATCGAGATAACCCCCAAACATCGGGGTTAGGGTGGTCGCAACCGGCTCGTATCAGGCGCACCTCACCAATGGGGCGCGCGCAACAACGAAGGTCTCGGCAGCAACCGGATCGTCATGCTTTGTGCTTGAGGATCTACCCCAATCCGGTGCGCTGAAGCAGCTTTAGTTGGCGCTTTTCGCAGGTCGAAGTCAAGGGGTTTGTAGAGGGGCGGCGGCGCATCCGGACGCGCCATCGGACGTCGCTCCGGCACCTTCCAGAACCGTAACTTGCGCGTCCTTGCGCCCGGACGGGGGAGGCGTTACGGTGTGCCGGCCAAAGGCCCTGGTGCGAGGGATCGCCATGGGAAGTCCGAGCACCGCCGCACCACCGACATTCAAGGTCTTTCTGTCCTACAGCAGCCTGGATGCCGCACTTGCGCGGCGCCTTGCGCTGGATCTGCGCGCTGCCAAGGTCGATGTCTGGCTCGACCAATGGGAGCTCAGGATCGGCGAGACCTTCGAGCAGAGCATCGAGCACGGCGTGGACGATGCGGCGTTCGTGATCGTGCTCCTCACGCAGGCGAGCGTGGCCTCCGACTGGGTGCGGCGCGAATGGAGCCGCAAGGTGCTCGACGAAGCACGCCAGCAGAAGGTCGGCGTGATTCCGGTGCGTGCGGAGCGCTGCGAGATTCCGGATTTCCTGGCGCAGCGCAGCCATGCCGACATCTCCGGCGGCAGCTACCCCATGGGGCTGCGGCGCCTGCTCGAGATCCTGCGGCATCACGCCGGCGACACCGGCATCGCCATTCCCGAACCGGTGCTGGCGGAAGCGGAACTGGACATGCAGACGCTGCCGATCGTCGTGCCGATCGCCCTGGAAGTGAGTCACGATCTCATCCCCATCTTCGAACACCGCGATGCCGGCATCAACCGGTTTCTCGATGAGCTGCTGCCGAAGATGCAGGAGCAGCTCACCAAGGAGATCGGGTTCCGCTTCCCCGGCGTGCGAGTCCGGGGGAACGAGACCGACCTGCCGGACGGCACCGCGCTGATCATGATCGACGAAGTGACCGAGTCACTATTGAGCGTCGATCGGAACGATGTCGAACGCGGTGCATCGGAACAGATGATCGCTGCGCTGTACGACACGATCCGGAGGCAAGCCGCGGACTTCCTCGATGTGGATATCGCCCGGCACCTGGTGAATGAAGTCGCGCAGGAGACCCCCGCGCTGATCGGCCAGGTGGTGCCGCGGGTGGTGAGCTGGTTCGGGCTGGTCGACGTGCTGCGGCGCCTGGTCGCGGAGAACGTAGGCATCGGGGACATGGGCAGCATCCTCGCAGCGCTCGCGCGAGTGGGTCACTTCAGCAGCGATACGGTCGATCTTGCGGAACAGGCGCGCCACGCTCTGGCGGCGCAGATCACCGCGCGCTTCACGCAAGGACGCGGCGCACTTTCGGTCCTTAGGCTGTCCCCCGATATCGAAGCCCAGGTGCGGGGCGCCCTCAAGGCAACCAGATCCAGCGCATACCTTGCATTGGAACCGCAGCTCACACAGGACATCCTGTCTGCTGTCAGGCGCGCTGTTGCAGCGCACGACGGTGCGGCGGCCGACTTGGCGATCCTGACCACCACCGGGATTCGACCCTACCTGAGGAAGCTCGTGGAGCTCGAGTTTCCATGGCTGCACGTTCTTTCGGATCACGATCTGTTGCCCGCAACGCAGATCCGGATCATCGACGAGATCAATCTCGACGCAGCGCGGTGCGAGCCGTGAGCGTAGACCGCACGCGACTCATGCTGTCGTTCAGCAGCGCCTTCAAGGGCCTGGCGAAGCGCCTCGGAGACGACCTCGGTCGTGCCAACATCGACGTGGTCTTCGACCAATGGGAAGGCGGTGGCGGCGTTCCTGCTTTCCAGGCGGTCCCCAGCGATCTCGCAGACGTCGCCGGACTGATGGTTCTCCTCACACCGTCCGACGGTGCTCCGACCTGGATCAGCGAAGAGTGGCACGCGGCGGTGTACAGCGAATGCTGTGCACGTGGTGTGCCCATCTTGCCCGTCCGAGGCGAGTTCTGTGCGATCCCGGATTTCCTGGCCGACCGCAGCTTTGCCGACCTGTGCAATCGGGGCTACGGCATGGAGCTGAACCGGCTGGTGGCGACGGTGCGCGAGGTGACCGGCGACGATCGGATCGTGCCGCTCGACGAGGAGGTCGCTGCGCGCGATCGTTCACCGGAAGCGATGGGCATCGAGCCGATCGCGCTGGAACTCGGTGCTGAGCTCGCCAGGGTTTTCGAGGCAGCGTGTCGCGACCATTTCGTGACCGAGATGGTCCCGATGATGCGCGACGGGCTGTTCTACGAGCTGGGTGTGCCCATGCCGGATCTCGCCATCAGGACTGCGCCAGACCTCCCTGCCGCAGCGGCGCGCGTGTTGATCAACGGCGTGCCGGAGACGCTGGTCGAGCTGCACCTCGGGTGGGTCATGGTGAACGACGACGCGGTAGCGATGCGCGCGCGCGGGTTCGATGCGAAACCGGTCGCGAACCCGGCCAACAATGCTCCGTGCGCGTGGATTCCCGCCGCCGATCGCGACACCGCCGAGCG
>LNDQ01000045.1 GCA_001464695.1 Betaproteobacteria bacterium Ga0077523
AAGATCGCGGTGACGCCCGAGGTGAACGCGGTGTCAACGCTGCTGATGTTGCTCACGTTGGTGCTTATCGTCGCGGCGACCCGGCTCGCACCGGGTGCGGTCCGCGGCGAATGATCGCCGCACCTTCCCGACCGTCCTGCTGACCGCTCCAGAGGGAACCGCCATGAAGAGACTCTTCGCCGTCCTCGCCCTCCTGTTCGTCCTGCCCGCCATGGCCAAGGACGACGTGCTGCACCTGTACAACTGGAACAACTACATGGACGAGGGGACCCTCCAGCGGTTCGAGGCCTCGTGCAAGTGCAAGGTGAAGCAGACCTACTACGGGTCGAACGACGAGCTCCTCGCCAAGCTCCAGGCCGGTGCCAAGGGCTACGACGTGGTGGTGCCGACGATGAACGCCGTCGATGCGCTGATCAAGCGCAAGGCGCTGCTCGAACTCGACAAGTCGAAGCTGCCGAACCTCAAGAATGTCATGCCGCAGTACCTCAACACGACGTTCGATCCGGAGAACAAGTTCTCCGCGCCGTACGCGATGTCGATCACGATGATCGGGTACAACGACAAGAAGATCAAAGAGCTCGGTCTGCCGACCGACTCGTGGGCGCTGATCTTCGATCCCAAGCTGCTGGAGAAGATCAAGGGCAAGGTGACCGTGCTGGACGACCAGCGCGAGGTGTTCGTCGCGGCGCTCAAGTACCTCGGCTATTCGGCGAACGAGAGCGACGAGGCCAAGTTGAAGGAGGCGAAGGAAGTCATCCGCAAGGCCAAGCCCTACTGGGCTGCGTTCAACCTGCAGAGCTACATCAAGGAGCTGACTGTCGGCAACATCTGGGTTGCACACGGCTATTCGAACGATATCTTCACCGCCAACCAGGATGCCCAGGCGGCCAAGCGCGGCTTCAACATCGTCCACCTGCTGCCGAAGGAAGGCGCGTCGCTGTCCCTCGACGCCATGTGCATCCTGAAGAATGCGCCGCGTCCCGACCTGGCCCACCAGTTCATCGACTTCATGCTCGACGGCAAGAACTCCGCCGACCTCACCAACCTGATCGGTTCGGGCAATCCGAACAACGACGCGATGAAGTACATCAAGGCCGAGATCAAGGCCAACAAGGCAGTGTTCCCGGATACGGACGCAGCCAAGCGGCTCGAAATGCTGCGCGACCTGAACGCCAAGGAACTGCGGACGCTTTCGAGGCTTTGGACGGAGGTGAAGCTTAAGTAGCCACGACTGGCCAGCGGCCAGCGAAGCTGGGTCGCACGACGCGAGTGCAATCGGAGGGCCCCCTCCCCAGCCCTCCCCCGGCAAAGCCGGGGGAGGGAGTCCACGGCGAGGCAGTACATCCCCTCCCCCACGCGCGAGCGTGGGGGAGGGTCAGGGTGGGGGCAAAGCCTACCTACGGATACGCCGCCCTCAACGCCTCCAACACACGTCCGACGTCTGATTCCGGCAGGCCGTTGATCCCCGCTGCGGCGGCGCGGCCCCCGCCGCTGGAGAAGAGCGACGCGACGCGCTCGGCGCCTACCGGGTGGCTGCGCGGCGCGCGCAGGCTCACCGTGTAACGTCCTCCGTCCGGGACGAATACCGCATGGGCGCGTGCCGGATGATCCGCCGTCAGGCGATTCGCGAGCGTGCCGGAGACTCTGCGGCTCCACGGCTCGTCGGGCAGCATCACGGCGGCGACGCCAGGGGTGTCCAGCACGGGCACTATCGCCAGAGCGCGCATCAGGTCCTCCGTCCGCGCGCGATCGAGCGCCGGAAAGGCGGCGTCGCGATCTGCGAACGCGAGCGGATCTTGGTAAGGCAGCATGCGCCGGTGCAGGTCCTCGGGGTGGAACAGCAGTTCCGCCACTGTCGTGCCATAGGCGTTGTAGTTCAGGCACTCGCCCAGACGCTTCAACTTCTGGGTCGCTGCGTGCGACAGTCCCAGAGCTTGCGCGGCGCTGCGGGCACTGTCAGACAGGTTGTCGCCGTAGGCTCCAACCACTGCCCAGGTGCGAAACCGGCCTGCCAGGTGGCGATCGACGATCAGCGATGTGCAGATGCCCGGCGCGAAATCGAGATGCGCATCGAGGCCGGCGTCATCCGGGACCGCGCCGGCCTGGTGATGGTCGAACCATTGCACGCGGGCTCCGGCGCTCAGCGCTCGCCGCAAACCGGTGGCGTTGGCATGCATGGACACGTCGAGCACGGTGAGCTGGTCGCCGGGTTCGGCCTCGACCCGGTCGAGCAACGCGATGTCACGTTTCGTCCCCGTGACGAGCGAGGTCTCGCGCGGTTCCGCGAGCCTCAGCTGCTGCAACGCGCAAAGGCCGTCCGCGTCGCCGTTGAAGATGTCATAGAATCGCAAGCATTCCCATCCTCGTGCCGTGGCGTCTCGCGGTTGTCGACGCCGCCCGAGCAGGCTCCCGATGCGCCCCACTCCCCGTTTCGCGCGCCGCTCGGCATTCGTGCGATACGCGTCCGTAGCTTACGTGGCGGTCGTGCTGTATGCCAGCCTCTACCCACTGACCGGGTGGCGCACACCCAGTCACGAACTGCTGTGGGTGCGCCTCGGCGAATGGCCGCGCTACTACACGTATGGCGACGTGTTCCTCAACGTTCTCGCGTACGCGCCGCTCGGCCTGCTGCTGACGCTCATGCTGCGTACGCGGCTCCCGGCCATGCGTGCGGCGACACTTGCCGTGCTGCTGGGGCTTGCCGTGAGCTTCTGCATGGAGATCCTGCAGGCGTGGGTGCCGGCGCGCGTGCCCTCGGCCCTGGACCTCTTCTGCAACGGCGTGGGCGCGCTTATCGGTGCCTGGATCGGGCTTGCCGTCGCCGAGCCCATCGTCGAGGACGGTGCGTTGTCACGCTGGCGCCAGGCACGCCTCGTATCCGGCGGCCGCGCCGACGTCGGCTTGACCCTGCTGGGACTCTGGTTGTTCACGCAACTGAACGCGGCTCCATGGTTGTTCGGCACCGGCGACTTGCAAGGGCTGTTCGACATCGGGCCCGCACGGCCGCCGGGTTGCTCGCCGTCGCCGGCCTGGCAGGCAGCATCGTGCGCGACCGCGTGGCGTCGCTGCTAGCCCCGGTGCTGGTGGCCGCCTTGATCCTCAAGTCGGCGGCCGGCACCTTCCTCTTCAACCCCGCCCAGCCGTTCCTCTGGGCCACACCGGGCGCGGGCATCGGCCTGGCGGTCGGCACCGCGGCGGCGATCCTGGTCCTCCGCAGCGGCGCGCGGCAGCGCGCATTCGTCGGGCTGTTCGCTCTGGTTGTCGGCGTGCTGCTCCTCAACGCCGCACCGGAGAATCCGTATCTCGGCGAGACGTTGCAGGTATGGCGTCATGGGCATTTCTGGAGCTTCACCGGCACGACGGCCGTCGTGTCGATGCTGTGGCCCGTCGCCGCGGTGATCTTCCTGCTGTGGTCCCTGTCACGCTTGTCGCAGGAGCGAACCTCGTGAACGCCAATCCGCCATCATTCAGCGACTCCCTGGTCGGTCTGCGCGACGCGCTGCGCGAGTTCGCCGCCGCGCGCGACTGGGAGCAATACCACCTGCCCAAGAACCTCGCGATGGCGCTCATCGTCGAAGCGGCGGAACTGGTGGAGCATTTTCAGTGGTTGACGCCCGAGCAGTCCGCGGAACTGGATGGGGCGCGACGTGCGGCGGTCGGTGACGAAGTCGCCGACGTGCTGCTGTACCTCGTTCGTCTCGCGGATGTCCTCGGTATCGATCCCATCGAAGCGGCCCGAGCGAAGATGGTGAAGAACGCCGTCAAGTACCCGGCGCCCGGGTGAGGTGCGCTCCGTATAATCGAACGTTTTCCCCTACCTGACCCTCCTTCGGTTTCGACGGAGGGGCGTACAGCGAATCTTCTCGAGGCGGTTGCATGAGCTACTACGAGCACCACATCTTCTTCTGCTGCAACCAGCGCGACGACCCCAATCGTTCGTGCTGCAACAACCGCGGCGCCACCGAGATCCGCGACTATGCGAAGGCGAAGGTGAAGGCGCTCGGTCTTGCCGGCCCTGGCAAGGTGCGGGTCAACATGGCCGGCTGCCTCGACCGCTGCGAGGAAGGTCCCGTCGTGGTCGTGTACCCGGAAGAGGTCTGGTACACCTACGTCGATCGCGCCGACGTCGACGAGATCATCGAGGAGCATCTCAAGCATGGCCGCGTGGTCGAGCGGCTGCGCATCTGATGGCGACAGCAGCGAAGCTCACCATCGCCGGGCCTGCGGGCGAGCTCGAGATCGCCGTCAGCCAGCCGCGCGGCGAGGTCCGTGGCGTGGCGCTGATCGCACACCCGCACCCGCTGTACGGCGGCACCATGGACAACAAGGTGGTGCAGACGCTCGCGCGGAGCTTCGGCGCGATGGGCAACGTCGTGTGGCGCATGAACTTCCGTGGTGTCGGTGCGAGCGAAGGCGTGTTCGACGACGGTCGCGGCGAGCTGGACGATTTCCGCGCGCTCGCGCGGCACGCGGCGGCCGAGCGACCGGGACTGCCGCTCACGCTGGCTGGCTTCTCGTTCGGTGGCTACGTGGTGTCGCATCTCGCGAAGGAACTGCAGCCGGTCAAGCTGGT
>LNDQ01000046.1 GCA_001464695.1 Betaproteobacteria bacterium Ga0077523
GCCGGCCATTTCTTTCATGGGGACTTGATCAAGCTGCAGCAGATCGTGACCAACTCCTGTGCCTGCTCGGCGAGTTGAACGCGCTGCTCGACATCCGCGATCTGCGCAAGTCCTACGGGTCGACGGAAGTGATACGCGGCATCTCGCTCGCATTGGCGCGTGGCGAATGCTATGGATTGCTCGGCCCGAACGGTGCCGGCAAGACCACGACCCTGCGGCTGTGTCTGGGTCTTACCGATCCCGATGGGGGCACGATCACGCTGGCAGGATTACCGGTGCCACGGGCAGCGCGCGAGGCACGATTGCGTCTTGGGGTGGTGCCGCAGATGGACAGCCTCGATCCCGACTTCACCGTCACCGAGAATCTGGTGGTCTACGGCCGCTATTTCGGACTGGCTGATCGCACGGTCCGCGCGCGCGTGCCGGAACTGCTCGAGTTTGCCGGCCTCGGCAGCAAGGCTCAGGCGCCGATCCAGTCGCTGTCCGGCGGCATGAAACGCCGCCTCTCGCTCGCGCGGGCATTGGTGAACGACCCGGACATCGTGTTCCTGGACGAACCGACCACCGGCCTCGACCCGCAGGCGCGCCACCTCATCTGGGAGCGCTTGAAGCAGTTGCTGGGGCAGGGCAAGACGCTGCTGCTCACGACGCACTTCATGGACGAGGCCGAACGGCTGTGCGATCGCCTGTCTGTGATGGACGCCGGCCGCATCGTCGCCTCCGGCAGCCCGCGTGAACTGATCGACGACCACATCGAGCCCGAAGTGGTCGAGGTCTACGGCGACGGCGCAGCCGAATGGGGCGAGGCGGTGGGCCGGCGGTTGTCGGAGCGCTGCGAGCGCGCCGGCGAGACCGTGTTCTGCTACACGCGCGGCGCGCGGCCGCTCATGCAGGACCTCGAGTCCCGCGGTGATCTCAAGTACCTGCATCGCCCGGCGAACCTGGAGGACGTGTTCCTCAAGCTGACCGGCCGCGATCTGCGCGACTGATGCGCATACCCCGTCGCAAGGACTGGCGGCTGCCGCGGGTTTCGATCCGGTTCGTGCACGTGTGGCGCCGCAATTTCCTCGTGTGGCGCAAGCTCGCGTTCACGTCGGTGCTCGGCAATCTTGCCGACCCGATGATGTACATGCTGGGGCTGGGTTTCGGTCTCGGTGCCCTGATGCCGGAAGTGAACGGCACACGCTACATCGTGTTCCTCGCGGCCGGTACCGTCGCCTACAGCACCATGAACAGTGCCACCTTCGAGGCGCTGTATTCCGCGTTCTCGCGCATGCAGATCCAGAAGACCTGGGAGGCGATCATGATCGCGCCGCTCGACCTGGACGACATCGTCCTGGCGGAGGCCCTCTGGGCGGCGACCAAGGCCACGCTTTCCGGTTGCGCGATTCTCGTCATCATCTGGGTACTGGGGCTGTCGTACTCCGCGCTCACGTTGTGGATCATCCCGATCGCCTTCCTGGCGGGATTGACTTTCGCGTGTCTCGCGCTGGTGATGAACGCGATCTCGCCGAGCTACGACTTCTTCCTCTACTACTTCACGCTGGTGATGACACCGATGACGCTCCTCTGCGGCGTCTTCTTCCCGGTGGAACAGTTGCCCGCGACCCTGCAGGCGGTGTCCGTGGCGTTGCCCCTGTACCACGCGATCGCACTGGTACGGCCACTGGTGGCGGGAACGATTCCGGGAGCGCCGCTGCTGCATGCGGCCGTGCTGATCGCCTATGGCGTGGCGGGGTTCTAACGGCCATGTTACTGGTGAAGTCGCTGCACATCGTCTTCGTGACCTCGTGGTTCGCGGGCCTGTTCTATCTGCCGCGCATCTTCGTCAACCTGGCGATGGAGGAGAACGACGCGGCGCGCCAGCGCCTGCTCGTGATGGCGCGCAAGCTCTATCGCTTCATGACCATCCTCGCGGTCCCCGCACTCGCATTCGGTCTGTGGTTGTGGCTCGGCTACGGGATCGGTGGCGGGTGGATGCATGCGAAGCTGGCGCTGGTGGTCGTGCTGATCGGTTATCACCACGTCTGCGGCAGCCTGCTGCGCAAGTTCGAGGCTGGACACAACGCCCGCTCCCATCGCTGGTACCGGTGGTTCAACGAGGTGCCGGTGCTCGTGCTGTTAGCGGTGGTCCTGCTGGTGGTGCTGAAGCCATTCTAGGTTTGGGTGAGCGGCCGTAGCGACCCGAACGTTCGCGCGCCCCCACCCTAACCCTCCCCCATCTTCGATGGGGGAGGGGATGTACACCCCTTCCCCCGGCTATGCCGGGGGAAGGTTGGGATGGGGGCGCCGTGGGTCAGGTCGGATCCTCGCCCGGCGCGAACTCGAGCGGATGCGGTGTCCGCCCCAGCACCTGATCCAGCACCACCCGCCGGGCATAGGCCGACAGCTTCAATCCCTGTGCAACGGCAAGCTGCTCGAGGTCGTCCTTCATGCGCGGCGCAACGAACACGCGGATGTCGGCGATGCTCTTGCCCAGTTCGGTCCGATAGGCCGGCGAGCGCGATTCGGCTTCCGGCGGCGCGTGCACCAACCGCCCTCCCGTGCGTGCCAGCAGCACCTGCAGGTCGTGCCAGCCGTACAGATGACTGAAGAGCACGCGCGCGAGCAGCCCGGCCTTGGAGACGTCCTGCTGGCGAGCCAGCTCCTCCACCATCGCCTCCACGGTCTCGGGCAGCCAGACCTTGATCGGCACCGGGTCGGCGTCGAGAAACCG
>LNDQ01000047.1 GCA_001464695.1 Betaproteobacteria bacterium Ga0077523
CGTCGAAGATCGGCTTGAAGCCGTGGACGAACAGCGTCGCCAGCAGTGCACTGACCGCGAGCGCCCACAGGACGTCAGGGCGCCGCAGCGCGAAGGGCAGGAACAGGGCGAGCGCGACCGCCGTATCGCCGAGGACGGTGATGAACGGCCAGGGTCCGGGGCCGGTGACGTGGCTCCAGCCGTTGAGGGCCGTGAACATTGCGCGATTGGTACCCGTGGCGACGAGCAGCGCCAGCAGGGCCAGTGCGATCAGCGGCACACCCCAGACGACGGGCGAGCGCCACGGAACCGGGGTCATTGCGGCCCTTCCGTCACCTTCACCAACGCGATGCCGTTCTTGCGGTAGAGGGTCTCGTAACCGGGCAATTCACCGAGGCGTTTCACTTTCGACAGCACGATGTCGCCGGGTACCGGATCCCGCCGCGGTGTGAGCCGGCCGGAGTACACGAGGAAGCTCGGCGTGCTGACGCTCCACAGGATGACTTCATAGCCGCGCTCCCGTGCGAGCAGGGCGGCCTCCTTGATCGGCCCCTGCTGGACCGTGCCGACGGCCGGCAGGATGAACAGCGCGAGCGCGGTCGCATTCAGCACGCCGGCAGCCATCAGCTTCGCCGGCAGCGGAATGCGTTTGGCGGCGATGAGCGCGACGGTGACCGCCACCGCAGCGGCCGCGAACGTGTAGAACCCGGGCCCGAAGAACTCGCGGACGTTGCCGACCACCTCGCGGTAGTACGGATCCTTGACGTTGGGCGCCGCATGCTCGAGCGCCCAGGGCACCGCCGCCAGGGCGGCGAACAACAGCAACGGCGGCAGCAACGCGAAGTACGACGAGCGCAGGCGGTCGACATTGAGCGCCATCATGATGAACACGCCGGTGTAGCCGTAGAACGCATAGTGCGGCAGCTTGGTGCCGGAGAGCGAGAAGAACACGAACACGAATGCGAACCAGATCAGGCAGAAACGCTGCAGGTCATCGGCCCAGATCGCCCGCGGATGGCGGACGATGTTGAGGAGCGGCGTGGTGAAGGGCAGGGTGGCGACGAACAGCCATGGCACGTAGAAGAACAGGCTGCCGTCGAAGCCGTGCATCGGGGCGCTGAAGCGCTGCACGTTGTGCTTCATGAAGAAGCCCTGCACGAAGGCATCGCCTTCCTTCAGGTACTGCGCGACGTACCAGGGCGCTGCGATGGCGATCAGGAGCGCGATGCCGCCCGGATCGAGCATGGCGCGCAGCCAGCTGCGCAGGTCGCGCTTCGACAGGCAGTAGAGAAACGTCACGGCCCCCGGCACCAGGATGGCGACCGGACCCTTGGCCAGCAAGCCGAAGCCGATCGCGACGAACGCGGCGCGCAGCCATGCCTTGTTGCCCTCGCGAAAGTAGAGATACGCGCTCGTGAGGGCCGCCACGATGAGCATGTTGAGCAACGCGTCGGCGATGGCGGCGCGGCCGATGACAGTGATGCCGGCCGCTGCGGCGGTGAAGCCGGCCGCGATGAAGGCAAGCCGTGGTCCACGCAACCGACGCACGAAGAGGAAGACGAAGGCCGCCCACAACGTGGCGCAGAGTGCCGATGGCAGGCGGAACGCGAACTCGTTCACGCCGAAAGCGAGGACCGAGACCGCCTGCAACCAGTAGATCAGCACCGGCTTGTCGTAGCGCGGCACGCCGTTGAGATACGTGGAGATGTAATCACCGCGCTCCAGCATTTCGCGCGTGGCTTCGCTGAAGGCACCTTCGTCGAGGTCGAACAGCGGTACGGCTCCCAGGCCGACGAAGAAGCTCATCGCGACGGCTGCAACCAGCAGCAGCACGAAGCCGCGATGGGTGCGGATGTCTTCGGAGAGCGAGGCGGCAATCATGGCCGGCGCGATGGTAGCAGGAAGAGCGGTGCGGCCATGAGGCCCTGGATGACGGCGCAGATGCCGTACAGGAGGCCGGTACCGGCGGCGATGTCAGGCGGGACGCCGGCGAGGCCGAGCACCGCCACCGCCGCCAGTTCGCGCGTGCCGAAGCCGGCGACGCCGAGCGGCAGCGCGGCCATGACGAAGATCGGCGCGGCCGCAGCGAGCATGATGACGAACGGCACCTCGGCACCGAGCGACGCCGCACACGCCACCAGGGCCGAGGCGGAGAGGAATTGCACGAGGATGGACAGCGCGAGCGATTGCACCAGGCGTCGCTTGAGTCCGGTGGCCGGATCGTTGAGGCGCTGCCACAGGTCCGCGACCCGCTCGGCGGCCTTGAATGGCAGGCGCCGCAACCACTCGACCGGCCACGGAATGAAAGGCAGCACCACGATCACCGCGAGGAGCGTCCCGTACGCGAGCAGCACGTGGCGGCCGGCTGCGGCGCCGGACAGCGTCAAGCCGGCCGCCAGCGCCCCGCCGGCGCAGACGAACGACAGCACGCACAGCGTCCACAGGCCGCTGAACCGATCGAAGGCCACCGAGGCGGTCGATTCGAGCAGCGGATTGCCGAGCCGCGACAGTTCGTAGCTGCGCAGCAGATCGCCGGACACCGTGGCGCCCGGGAGCAGCATGTTGCTCGTCATGGCGCGCGCGTACATCGGGATGAGTCGTCCGGTCGGCGCGACGAGCGACAGGGCCCGGGCGATGTAGGCCCAGCGCAGCGCCGACACGATGTTGGAGGCGATCGCGATGACGAGCGCCATGGCGAACCACCGGGGGTCGGTACGCGCCAGGCTTGCGAGGAGGCGTTCGGCGCCGACGAACCAGAAGACCAGCGCAAGCAGCGCGACGCCGCCGGCGACGCGGGCCGCGAGCGAGAGCAGGCGCACGGGGTCAGCGCGCGCGGTCGGCGCGCGCGGCCGGCCGCGGGGCGCTGCGTGTCATGTACTGCGCGCGCCCCTCGGGCTCGTGGTAGATCCGCGTGAGCATCTCGCCCAGCACGCCGGTGGCCACGAGCTGCAGGCCGATCAGCACCATCATCACGCCGAGCAGCAGCAGCGGCCGGCCGCCGATGTCGTGGCCGAGTGCCAGCTTGTCGAACGTGAGCCACGCGAGGATCAGGATGCCGATCGAACCGAAGGTGAGGCCGATGCCGCCGAAAGCGTGGATCGGTCGGTGCAGGAAACGCAGCAGGAACTTGATCCAGAGCAGATCGAGCAGCACGCGGAAGGTGCGATCGATGCCGTACTTCGACACGCCGCGCGTGCGCGCGTGGTGGCGCACCGGCACCTCGATGATCTTGGCACCCACTTCCGCGGCGAGTGCGGGAATGAAACGATGCAGTTCACCGTAGAGACGCAGGTCGCGAATCACCCGACCGCGGTAGAGCTTGAGCGCGCAACCATAGTCATGCAGCCTGACCCCCGTGACCTTCGAGATGAGGCCGTTGGCGATCATCGAGGGCACCTTGCGCGAGATCGCTGCGTCCTGCCGGTCCTTGCGCCAGCCGGAGATCACGTCGACGTCGGGATTGGCTTCAAGATGATCGAGCAGGCGCGGGATGTCGGTCGGATCGTTCTGCAGGTCGCCGTCGAGAGTCACGATGTAGTCGCCCTCGGCCACGTCGAAGCCCGCCTGCAACGCGGTGGACTGGCCGTAGTTGCGGATGAGATAGACCGCCTTCAGCCAGGGGCGCTCGGCGGCGAGGGTTTCGAGCATCCGTGCCGAGCCGTCGCGCGAGCCATCGTCGATGCAGATCAGTTCGAAGGTGCGGCCGGTCGGTGCGATCGCGTCGTGCACGCGCGTGACCAGGTCGCCGAGGTTCTCGGCCTCGTTGTAGATGGGGATGACGACCGAGACCTGGGGCGCGGTCACTGCCGGGGCGAGAGCGTCGCGCGCCATCGGTACGGAATCGCTCACGCCGCCTCTCCGCCTTCGGGGCCGTAGAACATCACCCACACGGCGAAGTCGTCGGAGAACGCTGCGAACCGATGCGGCACGCCGGCCGGCACGAACAGCACATCGCCGGTGACGAACGCATGTTGCGTGTCGCCATTGACGAACGTGCCGCTGCCCTGGGCTACCACGTACAGTTCGTCCCGGGTGTGCGGCACCTGGGCGTCCGTGCCCTTGGGGGCGTACAGCTTGACGAGCAGGGAACCGTGTTCGAACACCGGCGACGAGAGCGCGCCCGCGGGCGGTTGCAGCGCCTGCGCTGCCGTGAGCGACATGTGGCGCGGATGAGCGTCGGCGATGTGATTGCGTTCGGCTGCCATGGGCGATTTCCGGTTCGGGCCGGCGAGGCGGCCGGATGAGGGTAGCCCATCGGCCCCCCGATGTCGATTGGCGGCCTTCAGCGCTTGCCGTCGAGTTCCGCCCAGCGGAAGCAGTCCACGGTGTGGTCATTGACCATGCCGGTGGCCTGCATGAAGGCGTACATGATGGTGGTGCCGACGAAGCGGAAGCCGCGCTTGCGAAGGTCCTTCGACAGCGCGTCCGAGACCGGAGTGCTGGCGGGCACCTGGCGCATGGACTTGCGGCGATTGCGCACCGGCGCCCCGTCCACGAAGCGCCAGAGGTAGGCATCGAAAGAGCCGAACGCGCTCTGCACGTCGATGAAGGCCCGGGCGTTCGACACGGTGGACTCGACCTTCAGGCGGTTGCGCACGATGGCCGGATT
Organism: Betaproteobacteria bacterium Ga0077523; assembly: GCA_001464695.1. GTDB lineage: Bacteria > Pseudomonadota > Gammaproteobacteria > Burkholderiales. The sequence continues at coordinate 4,589 of LNDQ01000047.1, forward strand.
GGCGAGCAACTTCTCGATGCGTGTCGGTGTGAAGCGGGCAATCTTGGCCACGTCGAACTGCGCGAACGCGGCGCGATAGCCCTCGCGCTTCTTGAGGATGGTCGACCACGACAGCCCGGCCTGGGCGCCTTCGAGAGTCAGGAACTCGAACAGGACGGCATCGTCATGGACCGGCACGCCCCATTCGGTGTCGTGATACTCGATGTCGAGCGGCCCACCCGAGAGCGACCAACCGCAGCGCACCGGTTCGCGCGTCGTCATCCGTCGGTCAGTCGAGATAGTTGGAGACTTCGACCAGATTCAGATCGGGGTCGCGGAAATACACCGACAGCAGGCGCCCGATCGCGCCGGTGCGCTCGACCGGACCCTCGATGATGGTCACGTGCTCGTGCTCGAGATGCGCGACCACGTCGGCGAGGCGCACGGTGGTGATCAGGCAGAAATCGGCGGAGCCGGGCGCCGGCCGGTCTGCCTTCGGTTCGAATTCGTGACCGGCCTCGTGCAGGTTGAATTTCTGCCGTCCGAAGCTCAAAGCGGTGCGCCCGCCGGCGAATGTCACCACCTCCATGCCCAGCACGCGTTGGTAGAAGTCGCAGGTGGCGGCGATGCTGCGCACCGTCAGTACGACGTGATCGAGGCGGTCGATGGTGATCATGCTGGTTTCCTCTCGAACGTCATGCGCGCGGTCCGAGCAGGATCAGCGCACCGCCCGCAATGCAGATGCAGGCCCCGATGGCATCCCAGCGATCCGGTCTCGTGCCCTCGACGGCCCACAGCCAGGCGAGCGACGCGGCGATGTAGATGCCACCGTACGCCGCATAGGCACGGCCGGCAAAGGCGGTGTCGATGCGCGTCAGCACGAGCGCGAACAGGACGAGGCTGGCGGCGCCGGCTGCCGCCAGCCAGGCGCTGCGCCCCATGCGCAGCCACGCCCAGAACGCGAAACACCCTGCGATCTCCAACAGGGCTGCCAAACGCGTGACCGTTACCGCTGATCGCGAGCGAGGCGAATACCCGAGAACTGCCAGCGCGCCGATGGCGGGAAGAAATTACGGTAGGTCGCCCGGATGTGCGACTGCGGCGTCGCGCACGAGCCGCCGCGCAGCACGAACTGGTTCACCATGAACTTGCCGTTGTACTCGCCGAGCGCGCCGGCGGAGGGCTTGAAGCCGGGGTAGGGGAGGTAGGCGCTGTTGGTCCATTCCCACACGTCGCCGAACAACTGGGCCGGCCCCCAGTCCGCCCGCAGCGCCGAGACGACGGCGGACGGATGCAGGCGGGCGCTTTCCGCGAAGTTGCCGCCCTGCGCTGCGTCGAGTGCTGCCACTTCCCACTCGGCTTCCGTGGGCAGGCGTGACTGGTGCCAGCGCGCGTAGGCGTCGGCCTCGTACCAGCTCACGTGGCACACCGGTTCGTCGAGGTCGAGCTCGCGCGTACCCGAGAGGGTGAAGAGCATCCAGCGCCGGCCTTCGCGCCGCCAGTAGAGCGGCATGGTCCAGCCGCCGGCCTGCAGCGCCGCCCAGCCATCCGACATCCAGAGCTCCGGGCGCTCGTAGCCGCGGTCTTCCATGAACTCGAGATACTCGCCGGCCGTGACCAGGCGCGAGGCGATCTGGAACGGTTCGAGGAACTGCCGGTGCGCCGGCGCTTCGTTGTCGAAATGGAAGCCGTCACCGACATGGCCGATGCGGCGCACGCCCTCTGAGTAGGAGAACCACTGGATCGCTTTCAGCTTGACCGGGCTCGCGAACGCCAGCGGGCGATAGGCCGGTTCGAGCGGGCTGCGCGAGAGCAGATTCTTGAGATCGGTGAGGATCAGTTCCTGGTGCTGCTGCTCGTGCTGCAGGCCGAGTTCGAGGACCTCCTGCGCGGCCGGCGACAGCGGCCACTGGTCCGAGAGCATGCGCACCAGCGCGTCGTTGACGTGGCGCCGGTACGCGATGACCTCCTCGAGCGGCGGGCGGGTGAGCAGGCCGCGTTCCGGACGCGGGTGGCGCGGACCCACCGAATCGTAGTAGGAGTTGAACAGGTATCCGAACTCTTCGCGGAACACGCGGTAGTCGGGCACGCCGGGCACCAGCAGGAAGTTCTCGAAGAACCAGGTGGTGTGTGCGAGGTGCCACTTGACCGGGCTTGCGTCGGGCATCGACTGCGCCGAGCAATCCTCGGGCGTCAGGCCGGACACCAGCGCTTCGGTTGCGCCGCGCACCCCGAGCAGGCGCGAACCGACCTGGCGCGCTTCGAGGCTCAGCACGCTCGCCGGGGCCGGGCGCGGCGGTGGCAGCGAGGGTCCGGAACTCACGGTGGTGCGATCGTTGGGCACGGTCAGCTGCTCACGACGAGGCGGACAGGTCGAGCAACGTCAGTGCGCCCGGCGTTGCCATCCAGGTGCGTCCGCCGGGCCCGGACAGGCGCCAGGCTTCGCCGCTCGCGCTGTCGTTCCAGATCTCGAGCACATGGCCACCGGTGAAGGCGATCGCGAGATCGCCCGTGTTGCGGGCCGCCACCACGGAGAGCACCTGCGCCTGGATCATGAGCGTGGCCACCACTTCGGCCGGCTCCACCGGGCTGCGCGCCGCGAACAGCTGCTCGTAGTCGGTACGCCCGAGCAGCAACTCGCCGCTGCTGCTGGAAATGCGCCATGCGCACAACACCGCGAGGCGGTAGTGCGCGAATTCGAAGACGAACCCGTTGTCGGCACGCCGGTACACGCGCGTGCAACGCTGGCCCCGCAGCCAATCGAAACTCTCCAGAGCTTCGAGTGCCCGGGGATCTTCCATGGTTTGGTATTGAATACAGGCGTGGTCTCGAACGCGCTCTTGGGTGTGATGGCGCGATAGTGGTATGCCGGCCTTTTGCCCCCGATCACCCTCGGCCGTTGACGGAATCTTAGGGGGTCATTCCCCCCGGCTCAACCCCAAACCTGACAAACGAATCGATTTCGACACAGGAATTTTTCGGAAGTGTCGAAAGTTTTTCCACTCGGCCGGTTTTTCACCCATCGGCGCCGGGCGCTGGCCGATCACGGCGGGTGATACCTCAGGCCGCGGCTGCGCTGTCCGGAAGCGACTTCAGGAACGTCTGCTGCACGATCAGCGCATCCACGCTGGCGCGGTGGCGGACTTGTCCGACCTCCCGGATCACCTGCTCGCGGGTGCTCTGCCAGCGTTCGAGCTGGTGGTCGGTCAGCAGCGAGCGCAGGGAGTCCAGGCGGAAATGCTGCGAGATTTCGGCTTCTTCGAACAGGCGCGCGAGCCAGGATCGGTCATGGCCCCACGCATCGCTGTAGACCGTCTGGCCCTGGAGGATCCGGTTGAGCGTACGCGCGACCTCATCGATCGCCGCCCCGCGGCTCTCGAGGATCTCACGCCGGATGCCGTGGACCGCTTCCGCCTCCGGATCCCAGTGGGACCAGGACTCGGCCGGCCGGATGAGGTAGCAATGCGATCGGCCGTTCGGCAACACCACGCCCACCTCGATGGGATAGCTGCCGGCGCCGAAACCCGAGGCCTCGACGTCGATCACCGCCGGGATGACATCCTGTCCGGCGCGTGGCGGCATCAGACGAGATCCAGGGCGTGGCGCTTGAGCGCTTCCAGCGGCACGAACTCCAGCGCTTTCGCGTGAGTGGCCGTCAGGATGACCGGCGGCGCGACACCCGCGGCGAACGCTTCACCCCAGCGGGCTGCGCACAGGCACCACTGGTCGCCTGGCTCGAGGCCCGGAAACGACGCCTCGGGCACCGGGGTGATGAGGTCGTTGCCCTGCGCCAGCGAGTACTCGAGGAATTCGCGGGTGACACGCGCACAGACCACGTGCGTGCCACGATCCTCAGGCCCGGTGACGCAGCTCCCGGTCCGGTAGAAACCCGTCATGAGGTCCAGGCAGCAGGGCGCCAGCGGTTCGCCGAAGACGTTCTTCGCGTCGTCCATGGGAAGGTAATTCGATTTCTTGTGGCGTCATCATAGCCGGTTCAGCCGCGCGCCGGCCGTCGATCGGCGCGGTACGCGAGCCAGGCGAAGCCCGCCGCCAGCAGCGCGGCGGTCCCCGCGAGGATCAGCGCCGTGCGGTCACCTTGCCGCCATGCGTGCCATAGACCGAAGCAGCTGACCAACGCGAAGCCGCACGCCGCGACTGTGAACAGCGTCTTGCGCAGCGCGATGGCGAACGCACGGCCGCGACTCCGAACCTGGGCAGGATCGGGGCGCGGCGTCAGGGCAATGAGCACCAGCGCGATGACACCCAGGATGAGAATGAGGCGGAGGATCATGTTCGGGACACTGATTGCCCAAGGCGCTCAACGCGGCGGACGCGGCGGGAAGACAAGGCCCGATGACGAAGGGTTCGGTTTTCCTCCGCGTCCGCCGCGTCCGCCGCGTTGAGAGTTCCTGTCGGTGGGAAGCAACAATGCGGGAGCATGGGGGACGTCATTCCATGCCGGACCAGATGTCCCACGCGATGTCGCGCCCGGGGAACGCGGGATTGCGAAACGGCCAGCGTTCGTGCAGCCATTTGCGCAGCGCCTGCTCGAGACTCGCTTCGAGACCGCTCGCGCGTTCGCTGCTGCGCGCCCAGAAATAGACTGTGCAGTCGGTGTCGCGCTTCTGCGCCGGCAGCAGGTACACGCAACCCAGCACCTGGGACTCGTCCGGCCGCACCACCGTGTAGGTGAACGAACTGCGAAGCTGGAATTCCTTCTGGTGCCAGGCGAGGTCGATCAGGTCCTGCTCCAGCGTGAGTTCGGGCGTGGGCCAGTGCGACTCGGGACCGAAGACGCCCGCGATGTCGGCGATGCTGGTCATCACCGCGTCGTAGTCCTTGACTGTGTCGTGGATGGTGATCGGCCGCAGCACGAACCGGCCCGATTCGAGACGCTCGGGGACGACGAAGTCGCCCGGCACCATCGGTTCCTTCACCGTCTCAGCTCTCGATGGCCCGGTCGCCGGTCATCATCCGGCGTCGGTGTTGAAGTCACCTATGCGCAGCAGAACGCCGCTCGGATCGATCACGTGGAACTCGCGCATGCCCCAGGGCTTCTCTTCCAGCGCCGACAAGCGCGGCATGCCGGCGCCGGGCAGGCCGAGCTTCGCGTACTCGCCATGCAGCTGTTTCGCATCCGTGACGCGGAGGTAGCAGGCGGCATAGCAGGTGGCCGGGTCGAGCTCCGGCGCGCCGTACAGATGGAGTTCCATGCCCTCGCGGCGTAGCAGGGCGTAGTCTTCCGGAGCGGGCGCACGGCCGACCAGTTGGAAGCCCAGGCGCACGTAGAACTCGACGGACTGATCGAGGTCGCGCGCAGGCAGGATGGGAATGGCGATATCGATCAGCATGCGGATTTCCTGGTTCGGGTAGATGCGAGCTTACGGCATCCGCGCGGCTTTACTCAGGCAACCGAGCCGGCGGCGAAGCCCGATGCCCAGGCCCACTGGAAATTGTAGCCCCCGAGGTGCCCCGTGACGTCGACCACTTCGCCGATGAAATAGAGTCCCGGCACGTCGCGCGCCTCCATGGTCTTCGACGACAACGCGTCGGTGTCGACGCCGCCCAGAGTGACTTCGGCCTTCTGGTAGCCCACCGTGCCGCTGGGTCTGACCTCCCAGTCGTGGAGTCCGTTCGCGAGGGCGGCCAGCGCCTTGTCCGACATCTCGACCATGGGGCGTGTCGCGTCGGCGCCTTCGCACCAGTGCTGGGCCAGGCGTTTGGGCAGCACTTCGCCCAGCACCGTCGCCGGCAGCGCACGACTCCGACGGTGCTCCGCAAGCAGCTGTTCGGCGGAGACGGCGGGCAGCAGGTCGATGTGCAGCGGCTCGCCTGGCGTCCAGTACGACGAGATCTGCAGGATTGCCGGGCCCGACAGGCCGCGATGGGTGAAGAGCAGGTTCTCGCGAAACCGGCCGTTGCCGGCACGGACTTCGGCGTCGACCGAGACTCCGGCCAGGTCGCCGAAGCGCGCGAGCTCCTGTGCGTCGAACGTGAGCGGAACCAGCGCCGGTCGCGGCGGCACGACACCGATTCCGAACTGCTCGGCAACCTTGTAGCCGAACGGCGTCGCACCGATCTTCGGTATCGACAGTCCGCCGGTGGCAACGACGAGCGCTGCGGCTTCGACCGGGCCGGCCGAGGTCTCCAGGATGAACGCGGTTTCGAGCCGCTCGATCCGGGTCACGGTGCATGGCGCGCGCCATGCGACTCCGGCTGCTTCGCACTCCGCCTTCAGCATGTCGATGATCCGGGTCGCGCTCTCATCGCAGAAGAGTTGCCCGAGCTTCTTCTCGTGGTAGCGGATGCCGTGCTTCTCCACCAAGGCGATGAAGTCCTTCGCCTGGTAGCGGGCCAGAGCCGATCGGCAGAAATGCGGGTTGCGCGAGAGAAAATTCTCGGGGGTGCAGCGGATGTTGGTGAAATTGCATCGCCCGCCGCCGGAGATGCGGATCTTCTCGCCCAGCTTTGCCGCGTGATCGATCAGCAGCACGCGGCGGCCGCGTTGCCCTGCCGTCGCGGCGCACATCATGCCGGCGGCGCCGGCGCCGATCACGACGACATCGAACTGCGCCGTCATTCCTTCGAGAGGTGCGTCACCGCGTCGGCGGCCTGCTCCCAGTTGCGACCATCGAAAGGTTTGACTGTCACGGAGCGCACCGTGGCGCGGTCGAGGCAGCGCGCGTTGACGCTGAAGCCATCCGGGTTGGATCGCGGCACATAGAAGGGCTTCACGCCGCACACCTTGCAGAACATGTGCTTGGCGACACCGGTGTTGAACGTATAGGTGGTGATCATGTCGGCGCCACGGATGATGCGAAAGCGTGTCTTCGGGACGATGAGGTGCAGGAAACCGACGCGTTCGCACATCGAGCAGTTGCACTCGACGACTTCCAGGTCGGGTGGCGCTTCCACTTCGGCCGCGACCGCGCCGCAGTGGCAGGTGGCAGTGTGGATCATGGGGCTCTCCAGCAATGCGGTGCGTCGAGGCGGGTAGGCACCAGGCGCTATTCGGCCTCCACCACGATGTCGCACTTGAGCGAGTTGGCGATGAAGCACTCGGCATGGGCATCGTGGTGCAGGAATGCGATCTCGTCTTCCGTCGGTTGCGCGGTGCCGCCGAAACTCACGTCGGGCTGCAGCGTGATGCGGCTGAAGGCGAGTTTGCCGTCCGCATTCTTCTCCATGACGCCGAAAGCGTCGTCGATGTAGCTGTCCACGATGAAGCCGCGCTTCGCGGCGAGCGACAGGAACCAGAGCATGTGGCAACTCGAGGCGGACGCCACCAGCGCCTCCTCCGGATCGACGGCCTCGGCAACGGACCACGGCGCGGGCACGATCGAAGGCGAAGCCGAAGCGGGGACGGTCACGCCGCCATCGAACGACCATTCGTGGCCGCGGCTGTAGCGGTTGTCCGAGAAGGTGGCGCCGTTGCGGCTCCAGACGGTGCGTGCTGCGTAGCGGTGCATGGTCGGTCTCCTCCCTCGTGTGGTCCGGTTCGTCAAGTGGCGGCGGGTATCTCCGCCAGCGAGAAATAGACGCGCTTGCCGTGCTGGCGCGCGAGCGCCACCATTTCGTCGGCCCCGGTGGATGGGCCGCCGATGCGCAGGCAGCCGTCGCATTTCGCAACCAACCGGCGCGAAATCGGATGAAAGATCTCGTTGAACACGGCGTCGCCGATGCCCGTGGAACCGGCGTGCTCGATGAGCGGCAGGGCAAACCATTCGCCCATGACCGGGAGGTGACCGGCGCGGAACAGTGCGAGCGACGTCGCGGTCATTGCCTCGACATTGTGCGCGATCAGGACCGGGTCGTCGTTGGTGCCGGAGCGGTAGGGGCCGGCGACGAGGATGAGGTATGGGGGCACGATTGCGGGTTCGGGCTGGCGTTGGCGTGAACGATACCGCAGACGGGCCCGATCCCCACCGTCCCGGCGGTGCGCTGGGTACTTGCCCCCATCCCGACCTTCCCCCACGAAAGGTGGCGGAAGGAGTGTACGTCCCCTCCCCCGGCTTGGCCGGGGGAGGGCGGAGGGAGGGGGCTTGGCCGGGGGAGGGCGGAGGGAGGGCGCAGCGGTACTACAGGCCTCGCCGCCGTCGTTTCGGTTTCACCGCGCTACGCACCGCAGCCTCGAGCGCTTTCCGCCCCCATGCCACGATGGCGTGCCGGTCATCCATCACCGATTCCGGCACCTGCCAGTACGACATCACCGTGTCCTTGTCGGGGAAAGGCTTGAACGGTCCGACGCCGGCCGCTTCGTAGTCGGCGCGGTTCGCGTCACCGACCTTGAACCAGAGCGTGTCGTCCGCCACCAGTGCCGTGGGGATGTCGTCGACATAGACGCACCAGCCGCCGAACATCCGCTTGGAGCGAACAGCCCCCAGTGGCGCCAGCAACTCGCACACGTGCTCGACGAAGTCGTCGTGACGCGTGACCTTCATCGCCGTTGCTCGAGTGTCGTTGCGGTCAGACGAAGTCCCGGAGCGCATCGAGCACCTCGTCGGGCTTCTCGGCCATCAGGGCGTGTCCGGTGCCGGCGATCTCGACGATGCGCTTGTCGGCGAGGGCCGCTGCGATCTCCTTCGTGGCGCGCGGTGGCGTCATCACGTCGCGCTTGCCGACGATCAGCATGGCGGGAGCGGCGACCTTGCCGGCGGCGGTGATGCCGTTCACATAGTCGTTGCAGGCCTTGAAGTCGACGTGCATGACGCCGGGCTTCTGGCGCTGCATGACCCGCAGGTTGCCGCCCATCACCCAGAAGCCCGGTCCGGGATTGCTCGGGTATTGCGCATAGGCGGCGTGCGACCAGATGTTCACCATGTCCTGGGCGAGCGGTTCGTCGTCGCGGGTGGCGTTGAGCAACTCCTCGGAGACCTTCATGGGGACGGCGGTGCCGACGAGGACGATCTTGGCAATCCGCTCCGGATGGCGGGCAGCGCATTCGATGGAAACGAGCGATCCCATGCTGTGGCCGATCAACGTAGCGCGTTGCACGCCGGCGGCGTCGAGCAGGGCGATCACCCAGTCGGCGATGGCCTCGACACTTTCGAGCGGCGGCCCCTCGGAGCGGCCGTGCCCCGGCAAGTCCACGGCCAGGACACCGCGCCCGTGGTGGGCGAGATAGCGGCTCTGGAGTGCCCAGACGCTGTGGTCGTGCTCGGCGCCGTGGATGAAGACGACGGTCGGGAGGGCAGGGTCGAAGGGCTTGCCGCCGGTGTAGGCGTAGGTGGCATGCTTGTGGACGGTGAGTTCCATTGGGGTCTCTATCCAGAGCGCTCAACGCGGCGGACGCGGCGGGCGCGGCGGAAAGTCAAAGGCGATGGGCCACACGCTTTACTCCATCGCGCATGTGGACGACATTGAAGTTCAGTAGCATCCCCAGGCGCAAACCACTCAGCTTCAAGTATGTCAGCACCTGGGTTCCATGGATTGGGAGGACTCTCTCGATCGACTTGATTTCGACGACAACGAGGTCGGCAACCAGCAGGTCGATGCGGAACCCGCCCTCCAGTTCCAGTCCATCGTATCGTACGGGCAATGGCACTTGCCGGCGTACAGGCAATCCCAGCTTCGCGAGTTCGTGCGCCAGGCAGACTTCATAGATGCTCTCGAGAAGGCCTGGTCCCAGAGCTGAATGAACTTCAAACGCTCCATCGATGATGCGGGTCGCCAGGTGGTCGAGGTCTGACTTGGTAACGGTTCCATCATGCTCCGATTCCACACCGGGCTCCGATCCGCAAGTTGATCCTGAGCTTCTTGTTGACGTCGTTCCGCCGCGTCCGCCGTGTCCGCCGCGTTGATCGGTGTTTCAAATTTTCTGCGACATGCGCAAGGCTGCACCCAGATCGTCCATCAAATCCTGCGGATCCTCCAGCCCGATCGACAACCGGATCGTCCCCGGGCCGATCCCCGCAGCGAGCAGCGCCGCATCGTCCATGCGAAAGTGCGTCGTGCTCGCCGGATGGATCACCAGCGATTTCGCATCGCCCACGTTCGCGAGGTGCGAGAAGATCTTCACGGTCTCGATGAGCTTGCGGCCGGCGGGACGCCCGCCCTTGATCACGAAGGTGAACACGGCACTGGCACCCTTGGGGAGCAGCTTCTTCGCGAGCGCGTAGTCCGGATGCGATTCGAGTTCGGGATAGCTCACCGATTCCACGGCGGGATGCCGCGTCAGGAACTCGACGACCTTGCGCGTATTGGCCACGTGCCGGTCCATCCGGATGGGCAAGGTCTCGAGACCTTGCAGGATGTGGAACGCGGTCGTCGGGGCCATGCAGGCGCCGAAGTCGCGCAGGCCTTCGCGCCGTGCCCGCAACGAGAATGCTCCGACGGTGGACTCCTCCTGGAAATCCATGCCGTGAAAGCCGTCGTACGGTTCGGTCAACTCGGGAAACTTGCCCGATGCTTCCCAATCGAAGATGCCGCCGTCCACCAGCAGGCCGCCGATGGCGATGCCATGGCCGCCGAGGAACTTGGTGGCCGAGTGGTAGATCAGGTCGGCGCCGTGTTCGAACGGGCGCAGCAGGTAGGGTGTGGTGAACGTGGAGTCCACGAACAGCGGGAGCTTCGCCGCGTGGGCGATGGCGGCGACTTCGGGAATGTTCAGCACGTCTAGGCCCGGATTGCCGAGAGTCTCGGCATACAGCACCTTGGTGTTCGGGCGTATCGCGTTCTTCCACGCGCCCAGATCGCGCGGATCCACGAACGTGGTCTCGATGCCGAATCGTGGCAACGTGTAGTGCAACAGGTTGTGCGAGCCGCCGTACAGGGACCGGCTCGCCACGACGTGCGAGCCTGCACCCGCGATGGTCGCGAGCCCGAGATGCAGCGCTGCCTGGCCACTGGCGGTGGCAAGCCCAGCGACTCCGCCTTCGAGCGCGGCGATGCGTTCCTCGAGGACCGCGTTGGTCGGGTTGGAGATGCGTGAATACACGTGACCGGCGCGTTCCATGTTGAACAGCGCGGCCGCTTGATCTGTGTCACGGAACACATACGAGGTGGTCTGATAGATTGGCGTCGCGCGGGCACCGGTGTGCGGATCGGGTTGCTGGCCGGCATGCAGACTCAGCGTGTCGAAGTTGTAGTAGCGGGGGGCGGCCATGGCAGGAGTCCTCGGTTGGGGTGCGGGCGGCGGGGCGGTGCGCGCAAACGGCGTGATTGTGCCTTGCCCGGCCTGGACCGGTCATACGAATGGAGAAGCGAAGAATGAGTATGGATGTGCGCTGGCTGGTGCCGGCAGTGATGGTCGCGGTCGCGCAGCCGTGCGTGGCCGCGCGGTACATGAGCGCGGAGCAGGCGCGGGCGCTCATCTTTCCCGCCGCCGACGAGTATGTGGCCAAGGCGGTGCAGCTCACGCCGGAGCAGATGCGTGAGATCGACAAGGCGTCCGGTGTTCCGGGGCGCACGGCGCAGCAGCCGGTGTGGCGGGTGCTCTCGAAGGGCAAGCCGGTCGGATGGTTCATCGTCGACCAGGTGATCGGAAAGCACGAGCTGATCACCTACGCGCTGGGCATCAACGCCGACGGCACGGTCCGCCAGGTCGAGATCATCGAGTATCTCGAGAACTACGGTTCGCAGGTGCGCTATCCGAACTGGCGCAACCAGTTCGTCGGCAAGACCGCCGACAGCCTGCTGCGCCTCGACAGCGACATCGACAACATCAGCGGTGCCACCTTGTCGGCGCGCCACTTGACCGAGGGCATCAAGCGGTTGCTATTTGTCCACCGGGCGGTGCTGCGGTGAGATGACCCAAGGCGCGCATCGCGGCGGACGCGACGGAAAAGCGGAGCCGCAATACGCAGGTCTTCAGGTTTACCCCGCGTCCGCCGCGTCCGCCGCGATTGGCGCTTGCCTTCGTCAGTAGAACGCCCCTCGCGCCGCAATCGGCCACACATCCTCCACCCGGTCGCCGCGATAGCACACCAGCCAGTCGTACAGGTTGACCGTCGGGTCGCAGTGCCCGGGAATCAGCTTCACTTTCGACGCGAGCGGCAGATCGAACGGCGAGGCCACCTCGATGGCGCCATGTTCGTCCGAGGCGCGCAGGAACGTGGCGCCCGGCACGCCGGCGATGGATGGATTGCCGGAATCCACCGAATGCGCCTTGAGCCCGGCATCGACCACGGCGCGGTTCGGTGTCGGCCGGCTCATCACGGTGGCGAGCACGAACAGGCTGTGCCGGAATGTATGCACCGGAGTGCCGTCGGCCTCGAGGTTACGACCGTAGTCGGCATCCATGAAGATGTAGGACCCCGGCTGGATCTCGTTGTAGACGCCGCTCGCGGCTTCCAGCAGGTAGGTGCCGGTGCCGGCGCCGGTGACGATCTCGGCTTCCAGGCCATGGCGCTTGAGTGCCGCGAGCGTGTCCTTCACCTGATCGACGGCGCTGATGATCGCGCGCTCGCGCTCGGCGGGCGTGCGCAGATGCTGTGCACCGCCGTGGTACGCATGGATGCCGCGAAAGCGCAGCCCCGGCTTGCCGGCGATGTGCGCGGCGAGCACCGCGGCCGGTTCACCCGGCAAGGTGCCGCAGCGGCCCGCACCCACATCCACTTCCACCAGGACTTCGATGGAAGCTCCCGTGCCCCGCACTGCCGTGGCCAGCGCATCGACGGCGTCCGGATGATCGGCGAGCACGCTCAGGCGGGCACGCTTCGCGAGTGCGGCAAGTCGGGCGAGCTTGCCGGCGCCGACGATCTCGTTGCTCACCATGACGTCGGTCACGCCGCCGTCCACCAGTGCTTCGGCCTCAGACACTTTCTGGCAGCACACGCCGACGGCGCCGCGCTGCATCTGGATCAACGCGATCCGCGGGCATTTGTGGCTCTTCGCGTGCGGGCGGATGCGCACCTCGCGTCCGGCGAGAGTGCGCTCGAGGGTCTCGAGGTTGTGCTCGAATGCGTCGAGGTCGAGCAGCAGCGCTGGCGTGTCGACCTCGTCGAGGGGCATGCCGGCACGGGCGGGGGGCGGTAGGGTCATGGGGTTGTCGGTGCAGGGTTGGACGGGGGATCTACTTCGGCTGGCGCCCGGTCTCGCAGTCGGTCTTGAGCACCGCACCGGCGCTTTGCACGCCGAGGTTGCGGCCGAGGTTGCCGTACAGGATCTCCACCACGTCGGTCAGGTTGCGCTTCTCGACCGGGTCGCCGTAGGTGCGGGTTTCGAGTGCCGCCAGGGCATCGTCCTTGGAGCGGCCGGCTTTCTTGGCCGCCATGACTTCGGAAGCGAACGCGCCGATGTCGGTGCAGGTCATGGTGCCGAGCGGGTAGTCGGCCGCCGTCGACGTCAGGGCGAAGGCATATAGCAGTGCGGCAGCGGTGAATCTCATCGAACGTCCTCTCGATCGCAGGGGCAGGGCGGCGCGTAGAATACGCGGCGGCTTCGCGGGGACGCGCATTGTAGGGATGGCGCGGCATTCCCGTCACGGGGCCCGCTCCTTCGCCCGCATCCGCATGTCCTCCCTCCTGCCGCAGTACGGTGCCCCGGTGACCCGCGGTGCGCTCGCCGACCTTGCCCGGAACCTGATCTGCGGCTTGCAGGCGGTGTTCCTGTGGCCGCCGGCGCCGCGCCACTGGCGTCCCTTTGCCGAGCAACTGGTCCTGCTCACGCTGATCGAAGTGGGGGTGACGCTCGTCTTCGATGTCCTCGAAGGCGAGACGTCGGGCATGTTCAACTGGAGCGGCCTGCCGCGCGTGCTGCTGGTGGTGCCGCTGGCGCTGGGGGCGGCGTGGCTCGTCTCGTGGCGTGCGCGCCGATCGGCATTGTTGTTGCCCGTGGCCACCGGGCTCATCGCGGTGACTGCCTGGTTCGACGGCGCCTGGAGCGTATTGGGCTATCTGCAGGCGCGCGAGTGGGGCCCGGTCGTGGAACACGGCGACGTGGTGGTCTACGGGCTGTTTGCCTGGTGGGCACTGGCAGCGGGGCTGTGCGCAGCGCGCCTGGGGGAGGCGCGCACGCCGGGCCGGATCGCCGATTTCGGCTGGGCCGTCGTGGTTCTGGTGCTGCCGTTCTGGTGGGTGCCGTACCAGCCGCTGTGGCAGGCCGATGCCGACGCCGATGAAGGCCCGCAGGATGCCTACGCCGTGACCCGCGAGGACGTTTTCTACGGCCAACCCGCCTTGCTGGAAGAAACCCTCGACCGGCTCGCGCG
>LNDQ01000048.1 GCA_001464695.1 Betaproteobacteria bacterium Ga0077523
GCGCGCGCGTTCGCGTCGACCGCCCGCATCCGCCTCGAGCTGCCCGAGAATTCGTTCACCTTGTTGCGCGGGCGGCTCCAGAAGCCGCACGCGATCGCACTCTGCCAGTCGCGGGGCATGCCGGAACTGTTGGCGCCGCCGGCCAGGGCCGTGGGCGAAGTCGCAGCCGGCACCGTCTGAAGTCGCCGGCTCAGCCCTCGCCGGGCCTGCCATCGACCGCAGGCCGATGGCCCCTTGGGTAGAACTACAGGCCCATAGGGGGGACGTTGCCTCAGCGCCCGGAAGTCCCGCGGACTTCGAACCGGACCCGATCGAGTTCACGGCCTTGCGCGTCGATCAGCGCCAATTCGAAGCGCCCCGGGTGCGGCTGCCATAGGGCATCGGGCACCGCCTCCAGCGCCGCGCCGACTATGCGCCACTGCAGGCCCGCGTCCGGCACGGACGGGATCGAGAGCGATGATGGTGCCCTCGCCGGGATAGACGATGCGCGCCGCCGCCGGCAACGCGGGCTTGACCTCCACCTCGGCCGCTTCGGTGCCGGAGAGGAACAGCTCGTCGCGTTCGGCCTCGATCTCGGGGACGAACCGCACCCGCTGCACCACGACGTCGGCAGGCCGCGCTGGCGCCGGAGTCCGCGCGTCGGACCGGTGCAGTGCATTCATGAGATCGAGCCACGCCGGCGCTGCTCCGGAGACGCCGGAGACATCGCGCATCGGCGCACCATCGAAATTGCCGACCCATACCCCCACGGTGTAGCGGCGCGAGAACCCGATGCACCAGTTGTCGCGCATGTCCTTGCTGGTGCCGGTCTTGACCGCGGTCCAGAAGCGCGTGGCAAGCGGATTGTCGAGCCCGAAGGTGACGCTGCGGGCATTCCGGTCGGACAGGATGTCGCTCACGATGTAGGCCGCCCCGGCGTCCATGATCGCGACACTCTTGCCCGGCGGCGCCGGCAGCACGCGCGGCCGGCTCCACTGCCCGCCGTTGGCGAGCGCGCGATACGCGTTGGCGAGCTGCCAGAGGGTCACGTCGGCGGAACCGAGCGCCAGCGAAAAGCCGTAGTAGTCGCCCGATTCCACCACCCCTTCGAAGCCGGCTTCGCGCAGCCGGTCGGCAAAGCGCTCGGTCCCGACCAGCATCAGCGTGCGCACCGCGGGCACATTGAGCGAGCCGGCGAGGCTCGTGCGCACGCTCGCCAGACCGCGGAATTCACGGTCGTAGTTCTGCGGCACATAAAGACCGGACGGCGTGACCAGGTTCGCCGGTGCATCGTCGAGCAGCGAGGCGGCAGTGAGCACCCGTTCCTCGATCGCCGTGGCGTACAGGAACGGTTTCAGTGTCGAGCCCGCCTGGCGCGGCGCGCGCACGCCGTCGACGAACGGTGCACTGGATCCTGCCCCGGTGTTGCCGACGTAGGCCAGCACCTCGCCGGTCACGTTATCGAGGATCAGCGCGGCAGCGTCGCGCACCCCGCGGTTCGCCAGCTGGGCTAGCTGGCGCTGCAGCGTCTCGAGGGTGAGCACCTGCAGATGCGCATCGAGAGTGGTCTGCACGCGCCGCGCGTCGCGCGTCAGCAACTCGCGCGCAAGCTGCGGCGCAAGCGCCGGTCGCCCTTCCAGCTTTGGCGGCTCGCTGAGACGCGCCGTTGCCAGCGCCTCGAACGCGCCGCACGGTTGCGCCCCGGCAAGCTGGCAAGCGCGCTTGGCCACGACCGGTGGCTTCGCATTCGGCCCGCGCAGCAGCGCCGCGAGGAGTGCGGCTTCGCGCTCGTCCAGGCCGGACGGATCCTTGCCGAAGAGGCCACGCGCGGCGGCACCGATGCCCACCAGTTCACCGCGGAAGGTCGCGAGATTGAGATAGGCCTCGAGGATGCGGCGCTTGGTCCAGGCCTTCTCGAGTTCGCCGGCGGCGCGGATCTGGTCCCATTTCTGCGTGACGGTGCGGCGCTGCCCGGTGGCCTTCAGTTGCGGCTCGAGCATCGCCGCAACCTGCATCGACAGCGTGCTGGCACCTCGGGGCACACCGCGCACCACGGTATCCAGTGCCGCGTCACCCAGGGCGCGCCAATCCACACCCGAATGTTCGAAGAACCGCTTGTCCTCCGCCCGCAGCACCGCTTCCACCAGCGCTGGTGACACCTTGGCGAGCGGCACCCAGGGCAGACGCCGGACACGCTCGTCCACCCGCAGCTCGTGGATCACTTCGCCATGCCGGTCCAGCAGCACCGCTTCGCTCGGCAGATACGCGCGCTGGACCTCTTCGAACGGCGGGATCGGCGCCGCGGCACTCGACGCCGCGAACAGGAAGGACGCCGCGACCGCGGCCCGCCCCATCACGGCGCGACGTTCATGGTCCCGTTGGGCTGTTCCGCGAACATCTCGGGCGCATACATCGCCTCCACCCGCGTCGGTGGCAGCGAGAACGTGCCGGGATTGTTGAGGCGCAGCGTGTATTCGACGGTCCATTTGCCCTTCGGAACCAGGCGATAGTAGGCGCGGAACGCCTCGAACGTGCGCTCTTCGAAGGCCGGCCAGACCCATCCCTGGCGCTGTTCGCCGGCGGTGAGGATCTGCGTGTCGCCGGTGAGCCCGCTGCCGAGGATGCTGGCGCCCGCCGGAATCGGATCGCTCACCACCACCCAGGTCATGTCGCTCTGCGCTTCCAGCTCCAGGCGTACCCGCAGTACGTCGCCACGCCGCCAGTCGCTGCCCGGACTTTCCGTGCGCGACACCGACTTCACGATTGCATAGCCGCTCGAGAACGCCGCCTTGAGCGGAATGGCCGCGCGGCTTTGCACGGTGACCCAGGGCTTGCCGCTGCCGGCCTGAGCAAGTGCCAGTTCCGCCGGTTCGCGCGGCCAGTCGAATGCCAGCGCCCCGCCCTGGTCGGACTGCTTCCAGTCGAAGGCCCTGACTGCCGACGCGAGCGTGGCACTCGTGGTCCCGCTCACCGGTTCCGCTTCGAAAGCGGCAGAGAATTTTTCCATCGCGAGCGTGCCCCAGGCGTTCGCCACGGTCGTGTTCCAATGGCCACGCTGTTGCCGCCCGAGGCTGCCGCGCACCATCCGCGGCAGGTCTTCGCGCCACTTCGGTTCGTCCATCAGCGCGAGCAGTGCGCGATTGGCATTCACGTCGCCCGACACCATCAGCCACCACAGGAAGTCGGAGCGTTCCGTGGAGAACCCCATGGTCGTGCCCTGGAAGTTCAGGCGCGAGCGCAGGATCTGCTCGGCCCGCGCCGCGTGCGCCTCGCGCTCAGGCAAGCTCACCCAGCGCCTGGTCACGTTCAGCCAGTCGATCACCCCCGAGGTGGGCCAGAGATTCGGCTCGACGCTGAACGTGCTGGCCAGCGTCGCTTCCGCCTCCGGGAGGTAGCGCGTGACCGCATCCAGCGCAGCCACCTTGCGCAGCGCCAGGTCCGCGGTCGGCAGCACCGAATAGCGGACCACCGAACCGCCGACGAAGCCGGTGAGGCCGCCGATCATGCGGGTGCGGGCGGCCTCGGGAATCTCCCAGCCCGCTTCGTGGCCCAGCGCGAGCAGATAGCTTGTGAGCGTGTCGCTGCCCTCGCGCATCGCCGGGAAGTATTTCGCGAGGCCGTCGCGATCGAGATATGCGGGCAGCGCCGCCATCAGCGCCCGCCACCGGCCCGCGTCGCGCAGCGCGACCGCAACCGACGCGCGCTGCTCGAGACAGGTGTACGGGTAGCGGGTCATGTACTCGTGCACACCCGCGAGCTCGTCGGCCAGGCGGCTGCGCAACTGCACTGACACACCGCCGCGGCCCGGCAATGCATCCTCGGGACGCGCGATCGGCATGGTGATGGTGCCGTCGAGTTGCATCAGCGTGGCCTGGAACGTGCGCACCGGCACGGCGGCCACCACCCTCTGCGAGACCTTGAGGGCGTCGCCCGCACCACCCGCGTCGCGCGCTGCAACCGACCATTGCAACGACTCGGCGTTGGTGGGTGCCACGGCCTCCCAGGTCACGGCCCGCGCTTCGCCGGCGGCCAGCTGCACGCTCCTGGTCGGCAGGACCTGCGGCTCAGCCTTGGCTCCCACCACGGACACCGTGCCATTGAGTTCGAGGTCGAGCGGACGGGTCGAGGCGTTGCGCACCGTGAACGTCGCACCGTAACGATCCTGCTCGCGCACGAGCGGTGGCAGCCCCGACAGAAGAATGACGTCCTGGCTGGTGCGGATCGTCGCCTGGCCGGTCCCGAACCAGGCGCTGCCGCGACTCGCCACCGCGACGATGCGGAACGCCGACAACGAATCGTTGAGCGGCACTTCCACTTCGGCGCGCCCGCGCTCGTCCAGTTTCACGCGCGCCTTCCACAGCAGCAACGTGTCGAACAGTTCACGCGACGTCTGGCGCCCGCCGCCGCCGCCGGCGAGCAGCGCCTTGCGACCGTAGTGCCGGCGACCCACCACCTGCATCGCGCCGGTGGCCGTGGTCACTTCGATGGGCCGCGCCTGCATCATCGTGTCGAGCAGCCGCCAGGAGTCGTTGGGCAGCAGTTCGAGCAAGGCTTCGTCGACCGCCGCCACCGCCACTTCGCCGCCCTTCACCGGTCTGCCGTCCTCGGCTCGCACCACTTCGATGGCGACCTTCGCCTTCTCCCGCACCCGGAATCCGTCGCGCTCCGGGGTCACTTTCACGCGCAGTTCATGCGCGCGCCAGCCGACATTGATCTCCGCCACACCCATCCGGTAGGCCGGCTTGCCGAGGTCCACCAGCGCCGTAGGCTGCACGTCCGCCGCACGCCCGCGTACCGCGAGCACGGAGACGAACACGTTCGGTGCGTAGTGACCCCTGAGGGGCACCGCCACCACCGGCTCCTTGCCGCTCAGCGATTGCACGAAGCCATCGATGATGCCCTCGCGCTCCACCGTCACCAGAGCCTTGGCGGTCCGGAACGGCGCACGCACCTGGAACACCGCGGTTTCGCCCGGCTCGTAGCGCTTCTTCTCGGGGATCACGTCCATGCGATCGTCGTTGGCGACGTCGAACCACCATTCGCCATCGCCGGCAACCCACGCTTCCGCCTTCGCCGACGCTGCATTGCCGGCAGCATCCTGGGCCCGGGCGCGCAGGATCATGTTGCCCGACTTCGCCACCGGCGCCTCGCAGAACATTAGCCCCTTGTCGTCGGTGCGTCCCTGGCAGAAGTCGCCGACCTGCTTCACCTCGGCGCCGTATTCGTAGGCGTAGAACCCGCCGATCAACCGCTTGCGATGGGAGAACTGTTCGCGCTCGAACAGATCCACACTCACCGCGACACCGGTGAGCGGCCGGCCCGCGGTATCCACCGCAATCACCTTGATCTTCACCTTGTCCTTCGACAGCGCCCAGCCATCGGGCTTGACGCCCAGCAGCACGCCGGACGGCCACAACGGCACGCGCGTCGCGCGCGTCAGGATCTCGCCGTTGGGATCGGTGTACTCCATCTCGGCGACCAGGTCCTGCGGCAGGTCCGACTTGGGGAGCCCCTCGATCCGCGCCGCGGCTGCACCGCCACCGTCGAGCGCCAGGACCTGGGTCTTGAGTGGCCGCACGTTGGGATCGGGCGACGTCGGCGCGTCTTCGTCCTCCTCGACTTCATAGCCGCCGAGATTCCAGCGCGGGGTATCGTCCACCCGCCCTTCCTTCACGTCGCCGTTGGCGAACACGACACCGTCGTACTCGGCGAAGGTCACGCTCTTCGGCTGCAGCACCGAGCGCAGCTTGACCCGCTGATAGCCGGCACCGCCACCCGACAGATAGGCGAGTTGCAGCCCGATCGTCGCCTCGCGCGCGTTGACCAGCGGCATGGCAGGCGGCTGCACCGTCGCCCGCAGCACGGGCACGCGGAACTCCTCCACCCGGAACGAACCCGACGTGACGCCACGCACGTAGTGCTCGCTGTCGCCCGTCGGCTTCGGGCCGGCCAGCGTGATGGCATAGGTGCCGGTCTTCGCATCCTTCGGCACGGTGAAGGACGATTCGGCGATGCCGGCACCGGCGTCCCACTTGAGCGGGAGGTCCCACCGCTCGTCCGTGCCCTGATGGGTGATCACCGCCCGGACCGGCAGTTCCCGGGCCGCCGGCAGCGCGAATCCACCGCCCGTGTGCAGCCGGGCGAAGTGCTTCATCCCCACCGCGTCGCCGGCCCGCACCAGGGTGCGATCCATCACGGTGGTCATGAGCTGCGGGCCCGCCGCACCATGCGTGCGCAGGTTGAAGCGCCAGGGTGCGATGCCCTCGTTCCAGTCGGAAAAAGCGAAGCTCACGTCGTTGCCAAGACGCGCGGTGACGAACAGCTCCCGGTCCCAGTCGTGGCGGCAGGACGGCAGCGTTGCCCGCGCCGGCAATGCCTTCTTCACCCGGGCGATACCTGACGCGTCGGTGCGGCCCTGATACAGGACGCGACCACCGCAATCCTGCACCAGCACCTCGGCGTTGCCCGCCGGCTCGCCGCTGTCAAGCGTGGTCACCCAGACGAGCGACGACTCGCGCCCCCATTTGAAGTGCACGGCGAGATTGGTCACGAGCGCTGCCGCCGCCACGTAGTACGGCGCGCCGTCCTTGAGCAGGGCCTTGCCGAGCCTGGGACTGACCACCTCGACCACGTGCAGGCCCGACCCCGACAGCGGGATGCCGACCACTTCGAACTCACGCTCGCCACCCGGCTTGGGCAGTGTGAACGGCCGCGTGCGATCGGCCGCGTCGAACACGCTGCGCGACACGTAGCCATCCTCTTCCCAACGGGCTTCGCCCGCGTCGAGCTTGCGCAACCACGCGAGAATCTCCGCGGGTGACTGGACCCGCAGCATCCGTCCCGGCACACCCGGCGGCTGCTTCGCCACTGCGCCTGTCACGCCGGCCTGCTTGCCGTCGAGAGATTTCTCGACGTTGCGCAACGTGATCGGCAGCGCCGGTTCGGCATTCGACTCGATGATGCCGAAGCGTGCGGCGAACTTCGCGAGCGGCGGCGCGGCGTCGGTCTTGACCGTCAGCGGAAAACGCCGGGCATTGGCGAGTGCGCGCCCGGCGTCGTCCTTGAGCCCGTCGGGCAGCACTACCTGGAACGTCGCCCGTTCCGGCAGCGGCGCGGGAAAGACGACGTAGTCCACGAACCCGGAGCGGCGCGCGTCGTCGCCGATCTTCGGTTTCCACACGGCGCCGGCGTCGTTCTTCAGTTGAATGCGCTCGGCTGCCGCCAGCTCGATCGGTGCCGTGAACGACAGGTTCATGGGCAGCACCGGAATGCATTGCGCGTTCGCATTCACCCGCTCGCAGGTGAACTTCGCGGTGAACGCGGGCCGCACCTTGAATGCCAGGGTCTGCGCCTCGCTCGTCGTCACCCCGGACGGTGTGGCGATGCCCTTGCCCCACACCAGATGCATCTCCGCCTCGGCCGGCAGGCGGCCGCGGCATGCGAGCAGCACCAGGGGCAGCTTGTCGTAGTCTCGATTGCGCAGTGCGACCTCGTAGACATCGATCACGCTGCGTCCGCCCGAAGTTCCGCGCTTGACCAACAGGCGCGCCATGCGATCGAGGAAATCCTGCCGACGGTCGAGGATCGCCTTGCGCTCCGCGCCACTCACGACCCGCACTGGAATGCGCTCGGCGCGACCCGACACGTCGCAATAGGCGTTGCGCAGCACCGTCTCCTCGGTGGCGGGCGCATCGAGGCCGAGGATGAAGACCTGGTTCTCGTCCACGGCCTCGTAACCTTCCCACGGCATGGTCTCGCGGATCGCGGGCCCGCCGGTCGTGAACGAAAACGCTGCCGGCGCGATCGCGTTGCCGGCGAGGTCCTTCGCATCCGCCTTCAGCGTGAACCGGCAGAGCACGCCGGCCGGCAGATCGCGTTCGAAGTCGAACACCCAGTGGCGCGCGTCGGCCCAGCGGCCGCTGCCCTTTTCGGCGCAATCGACGTCGAAGGGCTCCACCAGCCGCGGATCGCCGAACGGCACCATCGGCGTCGTGAAGCGTGCGGTGACCTGCCGCACTTCCTTGACCTCGCCCTGGGGCGCGAACACTTCGACGCCGGGGTCTTCGGCCGCATGCGCCGCATGCGCCGCCGCGCCCGCCGCAACGAGCACGACGAGCATGCCAAGCAGACCCGCGACGCCCGCGCGCATCGTCGCTAGCGCTGCGCGGTGCGCGCGCAGACGAACTCCAGGGTGGCAAGCCCCGGCGAACCGGGGTCGATGCTCTCCCAGATCCGTTTCATCTCGCCCGAAGCCCAGATCACCTTGCGCCCTTCGCCGAGCAGCGTGATCGAAATCGCGCGGTGCTGGATGCGGTCGCAATCGTCTTCGACCACGCCCACGGACTCCAGAATGAGCGGCATGCCGGCGGTCCCGCCGATCGGCTGCGGATTGCGGTAGACCGCGCGCTTGGTCGCACGCACGACCTCGCCGTGGCGTGACAGCGTGGCATCGTCGACGAAGTGCTCGGCGTCGTCATCCCCGCCGACGCGAACCCAGTTCTCCGCCACGACCGGTCCGCTCACGAACATGCACATCGTGGCTGCTGCGATCGCCATCCGTTTCAAGGGCTGCCCTCCCGCTGCTCGTTCCGGCCGCGAAGATACCCGAGGCCGGCCCGCCGCGATACCGGTCACAGATACACGATCAGGAACGCGATCACCCCGGCGACCGCCACCACTCCGGACAGCAGCAGCGCGTCGGTCTTGCGCTGCACCCGGTCGATGCGCTTGCGCGTGGTCCGGGCGAGCGTCGCGGCGCGCGCCGCCAGCGTCGCACTGCCGTCGTCGACACCGGTGCGCTCGGCCAGGTGCTCGAGATAGGCAAGTGCCACGGCCGCGTCGAACCGGCGCGATACCGGCAACCGGACCGCCGCATCGGTGCCTGCGAGAGTGTTGCCGCCGGAAATCGTGCGACCGCCGTCCCCGGCCGGGCCTTGGGGATCGAGCCGGATCGTGGCGTCGTTGGATGCCACCACCGCCAGTTGCGAAACCTCGTAGCGGCAGGCGAGCAGATCGGCCTGCAATTCACCGGCGCTCTGATAGCGGTCCGCCGGATCCTTCGCGAGCGCCTTGGCGAGCACCAGGTCGACCATCTCCGGCACTGCCCGGTTGGTGACGCTCGGGGGCGGCGGCACCACGGTGGAGACGTTGTACAGGAGCTGGGTCACGTCCTTGCCCGCGAATGGCGGCGCACCGGTCAGCATCTCGTAGAGCACGATCCCGAGCGAGAAGATGTCGGAGCGCCGATCGACGACGCCACCCATCGCCTGCTCGGGCGACATGTACTTCGGCGATCCGAGCAGCATGCCGGTCTGGGTCTTCACATCGGAGATCCACAGGCGCGCGATGCCGAAATCCATGATCTTCACCTGGCCGCCGCGCAGGATCATGATGTTCGCCGGCTTGATGTCGCGATGCACCACGCCGCGTTCGTGCGCGTAGGCCAACGCGTCGGCAACCTGACCGACGACGTCCAGCGCCCGTTCCACGCTCATGCTCTCGGTGGCGAGCAGATGACGCAGTTCGGTGCCCTCCAGCAGTTCCATGGCCATCCAGACCATGCCGCCCTCGCGGCCGACGTCGTGGATGGTGATGATGGCGGGATGGTTGAGCCCCCCCGCCGCCTTCGCTTCCTGGTAGAAGCGCGCCTCGGACCGCTCGCGCTCTTCGGGGTCGGCGGACAGGGCGATGGTCTTCACCGCGACGGTGCGATCCAGCACCGGATCGAGTGCCCGGTAGACGACCCCCATGGCGCCCCGCCCGAGCTCGGAATCGATCACGTACCGCCCGAACCGATCCGGCGTCTCGTCGATCATCACATCCCCAGCTTGCGCTTCAGGTCCTGCATGACACCGGGACTCGCCGGCGCAGGAGCGTTGAAACTGTGGCGGATCGCCATGGTCTCGCCCGGCTGCAGGTTCACCCTGAGCTGCAGCGGCGCATTCTGGCCGTTGCGCACTTCGATCGTGTGGGCCCCGGGGGAGATAGCGATGCGCTCGAGCGGCGGGCTGCGGCCCTTGGGTGCGCCGTCGATGTACACGTCGCCGCGCGGCGAGATGGCGAACTCCACCGATGCACGCGCCCCGGCGACCATGCGCCGTTCGCGCGACTGGCGTGCCGCGAAGCCGATCGCGAGAATGCCGCAGAAGCTCGCGGCACCGAGCGTGAACAGACGCCGCCGGCGCCGCAAGGCAGCGTGCTCGTCGGGTGCGAACAGCTCGTGGGTGCGCACCCGTGCATCGGTGAAGGTGCCCATGGAGCGCAGATCCTCGCCGCGCTCGGGCGCCTGCTCCAGCACCGCGTCGCGCACGCTGCGCGAGACCAGCAACTGGCCCGGAGCCGCGAACCCGGCAATGACCATCGCCGTCTCGATGCCGTCGCCGGCGAGCACGGCGTCGCCGCGATCGTTCAGTTCCGCCAGGACCGGGCCGACGTTGACGCCGACCGCCAGGGGCAGGTCGGCTGCGGCCGTCAGCGCGCGCCGCGCCGTGTCGAAAGCCGCCTCGGGCCCGCCGAGCACCACGATGGCGAGGCCTTCGGGCGCCTCGAGCACGAGCCAGCGGCCGACCGCCAAGGGCATGGCCGCGAACGCCACCAGGGCTTCGAGCTGGGCCTTGACGCGAGCCTGCTCGGCAACGGCCTTGCGCGCGAACTCGTGACTGCGAAGCAGGATGACGCTGGCTGAGACCGGGCGCGGCGCGGGATAGCTGTCGGCCATGAACGCGAAACGGCGTGAGGGTGCCGCATTCTACGGCTACCGAGAGTCCAATCTTGATAGCGCCGCGCCAGCGGCAGCCGGGAAACGGAGCCCGACGGCTACTGCTGCGCCTGCGTCGCCTGGCTCGCGACCGAAGATCCGGACACGCCGTAGTCGGGTGCGCGCCTGAGATCGAGGGTCATCGGAAATCGCCGATTCGGCTGCTCCGGACGGAACGGCATGGGCCCCGGCGTGTGGCCAATGGCCTGGAATCGTGCCACCCGGCGTGCCTCCGCCTCGTTAGCATTCACCGGAAAGCGCTCGTAGTTGCGTCCGCCCGGATGCATGACGTGGTACGTGCACCCGCCGAGTGCCCGGCCGCTGCCGGTGTCGTACAGGTCGAACACGAGCGGCGCGTGTACCTTGATGGTGGGATGCAGGGCCGAGGGCGGTTGCCACGCGCGGAAGCGCACCGCGGCCACATACTCGCCGCGCGTGCCGGTCGCCGTGAGCGGCAGCGGACGCCCGTTGCACAGCACGACGAAGCGGTGACCGCTCAAGTGCCGCACCTTGACCTGCATGCGTTCCACCGACGAATCCACGTACCGCGTCGTGCCGCTGCCCGCCACCTCCTCGCCCAGCACGTGCCAGGGCTCGAGGGCCTGGCGCAGTTCCAGCTCGATGCCTTGATGCACCACGGTACCGAAGCGCGGGAAGCGGAACTCGAAGAACGGCGCGAACCAGTGGGCATCGAACGCGTAGCCGGCGCGATTCAGATCCTCGATGACTTCCTCCATGTCGTGCGCGACGAAATGCGGCAGGAGGAAGCGGTCGTGCAGGCTCGTGCCCCATTCGATCAGGCGGTTCTCGTACGGAGTCTTCCAGAAGCGCGCGATCAATGCCCGCAACAGCAGGAGCTGCACCGAGCTCATCTGCCAGTGCGGCGGCATCTCGAAGGCCCGGAACTCGAGCAGGCCCAGGCGTCCGGTTGGGCCATCGGGCGAATAGAGCTTGTCGATGGAGAATTCAGCGCGATGTGTGTTGCCGGTGACGTCGATCAGCAGGTTGCGCAACAACCGGTCGACCAGCCACGGTGCCGGCGTTTCTTCGCCGGATTTCGCGGCCCGCGCCATTTCCTGGAACGCGATCTCCAGTTCGTACAGGCTGTCGTCGCGCGCCTCGTCCACCCGCGGTGCCTGGCTGGTGGGGCCGATGAACATGCCGGAAAACAGGTAAGACAGCGCCGGGTGGTTCTGCCAATAGGTGATGAGGCTGCGCAGCAGATCGGGCCGGCGCAGCAACGGACTGTCCACGGGCGTGGCGCCCCCGACGGTCACGTGGTTGCCGCCGCCAGTGCCGGTATGGCGGCCATCGAGCATGAACTTCTCGGTGGAGAGTCGTGTGAGGCGAGCGTCTTCGTACAACGCCCGCGTGTTGGCCGTCAGCTCGCTCCACGAGGTGACCGGATGCACGTTCACTTCGATGACACCCGGATCGGGTGTCACGAACAGCCGCTTCAGCCGCGGATCGTATGGCGGCAGGTAGCCCTCGATGCGCACCGGAGTGCGACACCGTACGGCGGCATCCTCGACACGGGCGATCAGTTCGACGTACTCGTCACCCGATGCCACGGGCGGCAGGAACACGTGCAACCGCCCTTGGCGCGGCTCCACGCACAGCGCCGTCCGGACCACTTCGCGAGCCGATCGGCCTTGTTCCAGCTTGAGCGGTTTCGGTTTCTCCGGGTCTTCGCCCTGCTGTTGGGCAGCGCTGCCGAGCGCACCCTTCACTTCGAACGGATCGGGCTCGTGCAGCGCTTCCACGTCCTCCGCGGCCACTACCGGCAAGGACGCGAGCGGCAGGCGATAACCCAGGGGCGAATCCCCGGCGATCAGGTACAGATGCTCCCGCGGCAATGGCCACGTCGAACTCGCCCACGTACGCTTGCCGGCGGCGCCGGCCACCACCTTGAGCGGCAGCACGAAGCCGACCGGATCGCCGAGCTTGCCGTCGAGCAGCCGGGCGAGCTTGGTGCGCTCCGTGGGTTCCTTGAGGTCCCGCTCGAGCGGATCGACGTTGAGCGGCTGCTGGCGTTCTTCGTGCGCTACGTTCCACA
>LNDQ01000049.1 GCA_001464695.1 Betaproteobacteria bacterium Ga0077523
CCCACGGACTCGAGGTCTAGGCCGGGAATCGCGGTCTCCGCTCCAGTGTCGGAAGCTACCCCGACACATTTCCAAGATACAAGGTTGGGATGGGGGCGCTAGCGAGCGAAGGACACGCCCGTCAAAGATCCGT
The DNA here is from genome assembly GCA_001464695.1 of Betaproteobacteria bacterium Ga0077523. Lineage (GTDB taxonomy): Bacteria > Pseudomonadota > Gammaproteobacteria > Burkholderiales. The sequence goes on from LNDQ01000049.1 coordinate 134, forward strand.
CTGGTACCTTCCCTTGACCGCCGCATCGAACGCGGCGATCTCCGCTTCCTGCATTCCCCCGTTCGCCGCGATCTCTTCGCCGAAACTCACTCGGACGCGTTCGCCCCAGGTTTCCGGTTTCCACAGTGCACTGCGCAGGAACGCCTTCGCGCAGTGGAAATAGCAATTGGTGATCCGCACGCGCACCACGAGCAGGGCAGGGCGGCCGCGCTCCACGAAGCGGTTGCACAGGACGTCATCGTCGAGCAGTTCCGCTTCGCCTTCGACCCGCAAGGTCTCGTCGGTGCCGGGCACAAGGAAGATCAATGCCACCCGCGGATTGCCGAGCACATTGGTGAGCGTGAACACGAGCTTGTTGCCCTTGCGCTCCGGGATCAGCAGCGTCGACGCGTCTTCGATGTGAACGAAGCCTGCCGGATCGCCCTTCGGCGAGACCATCGGCTGACCGCTCGCATCCACGGTGCCGAGCAGGAACAGCGGCGCGCGCGCGAGGTATTCACGCGCAGTCGCCGTCAGTCGGCGATGCATCTTGTGGGCGACCTGCGGGCTCGGTTCGCCGATCAGACGGCGCAGGTGCTCGACGTCGGCGATGCGAGCCATGACTATTTGGTCGACTCTTCGACCTGCTTGTCGGTCGCTTCCTTCTGCGCCTTGTAGACGTCGTCGACCTTGTCGGCGGCGTTCATGGTCTTGGCGCCTTCCCGCGCCGGCAGCATGAGCTTGTCGGCGTTCTTCACCCGATCGTCCGATGAGGCGGCGGACGGCGCGGCCGGTTCCTCCCGGCTGCAAGCTGGAATTGAAACCAGGAACAGCAGGAACAGCGCGGAAATATGTCGGCTCATGGGGTGGTCCTTTTCAGTGTCCACTGCTTTCCCTCACCCTCGGTCCCTCTCCCGGGGGAGAGGGAAGAACCCCGGAGGGACTAGCCCCTCTGCCTCCGGGAGAGGGGTTGGGGCGAGGGAGGTCTGGCGCATGCCCACGACCGCAGCGAACTACGCCGCCATCTTCACTTCGTCGTCGGCATCATGAACTCGGCCCCGGCACGGATGCCGGTGGGCCAGCGTTGCGTGATGGTCTTCATGCGCGTGAAGAACCGCACGCCTTCAGGACCGTACATGTGGTGATCGCCGAAGAGGGAGGCCTTCCAGCCGCCGAAGCTGTGGAACGCTGCCGGCACCGGGATCGGCACGTTGACGCCGATCATCCCGATTTGCGCCCGCATGGTGAACTCGCGGGCCGCGTCGCCGTCGCGGGTGAAGATGGACGTGCCGTTGCCGTATTCATGGCCATTCACCAGCTGCATCGCCGAATCGAAATCGGGCACACGCACGATCGACAACACCGGTCCGAAGATCTCTTCGCGGTAGATGGTCATGCCGGGCCTCACGTCGTCGAAGAGGCAGCCGCCCAGGAAGAAACCGTCCTCGTTGCCGGCCGCCTTGAAGCCGCGACCGTCCACCACGAGCTTCGCCCCTTCGCTGACACCCTGATCCACGTAGCCTTTCACCTTGGCGAGATGCTGGCCGGTGACGAGCGGCCCCATTTCGGAGCTGTCGTCGGTCCCGGCGCCGATCTTGAGCGCCCTCACGCGCTGCTGCAGCCGCTGCACCAGCCGGTCAGCCACGTCACCCACGGCCACGCCGACCGAGATCGCCATGCAGCGCTCGCCGGCAGAACCGTAGGCTGCGCCGATGAGTGCGTCGACAGCCTGGTCCAGATCGGCATCCGGCATGACGACGAGATGATTCTTGGCACCACCGAGCGCCTGCACGCGCTTGCCGTGCCTGGCACCCGTCTCGTAGATGTACTTCGCGATCGGCGTCGAACCGACGAAGCTCACCGCGGCCACGTCGGGATGGGTGAGCAGGCCGTCGACCGCGACCTTGTCGCCTTGCAGGACGTTGAATACGCCGTCGGGCAGGCCGGCTTCCTTCAAGAGCTTCGCGAGCAGCAGGCTGGCCGAAGGATCGCGTTCCGAGGGCTTCAGGATGAACGCGTTCCCGCACGCCAGTGCCACCGGGAACATCCACATGGGCACCATCGCGGGGAAATTGAACGGCGTGATGCCCGCGCAGACGCCGAGCGGCTGGCGCACCGACCACGAGTCGATGCCGGAGCCGATCTGTTCCGTGTACTCGCCCTTCAGCAGTTGCGGAATGCCGCACGCGAACTCGACGACTTCGAGCCCGCGCGTCATTTCGCCCTTCGCATCGGAGAACACCTTGCCATGCTCCGCCGTGATCGCGGCGGCAACGGCGTCCTGATGCTGCTCGGCCAGTTCCTTGAATCGGAACAGCACGCGCGCTCGCTTGATGGGCGGCGTCGCGGCCCAGCCCGAGAACGCTTTCTTCGCGACCTGCACCACGGCGTCCACTTCCGCCGGGGAGGCCAGCCCGACCTTGCCGGTCACGCGGCCGAACGCCGGGTTGAAGACGTCGGCGGTCCGTCCGCTGGTGCCGGCCACTTCCTTGCCGTTGACGAAATGGGGAATGTCCTTGACCTGCGTGGCGATGTCGAGGGGCTTGTTCATGGAGATCTCCTGACGAAATGCGGTTGCGCGCTTCAGGCGAAACCGGTGTCGAGCGGATACATCGGCCGCCGCACCTTCTCGAAGCGAAAGATGGAATTATCGGAAGAGCCGACACCGACGCCGTCGCACAGCACGGCACCCTTGGCGATCGGCAGGAACACGGGACGGTAGTACATGCGCGACTTGAGCAGCAGGAACCTCTTCCGCGTCGGGTCGATACCCACGCTGGTGAAGACGCCGCGATCCCACGGCTCCTGGTTGCGTTCGGTGATCACGATTTCCGCGGCACCGGTGTCGAGCACCACGGTGCGCCCCATATAGCAGCGCACGCCCGTGAGCTGCGGGCCGGTGATGGTGTACTCGCCGTCGGTGATGGACCGGACCACGCCTTCGAGCGGCAGCGGTTCGCCTGTCACGTGGATCTGCGGCATGTCCATCTTGCCGCCGACCTTGACCTTGACCGAAGCGCCGACGCCGGCGCGCACGCAGGCGTCCACGGTCTCCGGATCGCGGATCGGACCCACGGCGATGCCGGTCAGACCCTGATCGAGTGCGGCCTTGAGGACGTGCATCGTGTCCTGCGTCGCGCCCGAGGCGCAGTTGTCCGCATGGTCCAGCAGCAGGATGGGGCCGCCGGTTTCGGCTTCGAGCTGCCTTGCACGTGCCACGGCGCGATCGAGCGGTTCGCCGTGGTAGACATAGTCTTCCTTGCGCGACCAGGCGATGCCCAGCATGCGGTCGCAGGCGAGCAAGGCCTGCTCCGCATCGCCATCGGCTACCACCACGGCACTCAGCCCGGCATCGTGGATGTCGGCGGCGGGAAAACCGCCGAACGCGGTGGCGGCGAGAATGCCTTTCTGCTTCTCTGCCTCGCGGGCGGCGCCGACGAAGGACTGCATCGGCTGCTCGTCGGTGTTCATGCACAGCGTCTGCGCGAGCAGCGGGCGCTGGCCGAAGGCGATGACCGGCTTCACTTCGCCGGCGAGCATGCGCATGAGGATCCTGCCCGCGAGCTCGCCGGACTCGTACATGTCCACGTGCGGGTAGGTCTTGTAGCCGGTCAGGATGTCGCAGTTGCGCACCATCGCCGGCGTCACGTTCGCGTGCAGGTCGAGCGAAACGGCGATCGGCGTCTTCGGCGCCACGGCGCGGACCTTCTCGAGCAGCGTGCCTTCCCCGTCGTCGGTGCGATCGGCCACGACCATGGCCCCGTGCAGATCGAGCATGATGGCATCGCACCCCTTGGCGGCCGCATCGCAGATCAGTTGGCAGAAGCGGTCGTAGGCCGCGCCGTCCACCGGTCCGCTGGGCGAGGCGTAGCCGGCCACCGGCAGCACGATCTCGGCACCCGCGGCCTCGGCGATGTCGATGAAGGCGCCGATCGCCATGCGCGTGCTGCGCATGGCCTCCAGTGCCTCGGCGCCGAGATACGGACCGTTCTTGCCGAAGGCCTCCCACGGCGTGGGGACGGGCGAGAACGTGTTGGTCTCGTGCTGCATTTGGGCGATGAGAAAGCGCATTCTGGTTCAGGCCTTCATGCCGGGTAGCGTTGATTCGCAGGAGGGTCGTGCCCTACCCGGTGATCACTCGTTGATTCAATCGTTGAAGTATACGATGACCCGACCACGGGTCCGCGCACCTGCGGCCCGACCCGATGGCTCGCCTTGAGCCGCCCTGGCAAGCGTGCTATGGTCAAAATTCCCCATTGACGATGGCATTCGAGCGCGACGACCTGATTCAGGATGTTGCCTGGGGGATGCCGTTTCACCAGGCGGCGGCCGCGGCCTAGTCAGGCGCAGCCGCCGTGATTGAGCCGGTTCCGGTCCGAGAGAGTGGGTGCTGAGGGCACGACACGATGGAGGGCAACCCTGCTGCCGACGAGGCCGAGATCGCGGAAATGGTCCGCGGGTTCCTCGCACTACAGGCGCGTACTGCGGCCGAGGAAAATCGGCCGTTGTGTCGCGGCGTCCACGCGAAGGGTGTCTGTGCCGGAGCCGTATTCGAAGTGCTCGACGTCGCGCAGGGGCGGGAACCTGCGCTCGCTGCCCGGCTCGCCAGGGGCATCTACGCGTGCCCCGGAACCTATCCTGCGACGGTACGGTTCTCGAACTCCGATCCGAACGTAAACAGCGATTCGCGACAGGACATTCGTGGCATGGCATTCCGTGTCGAGCTCCCGCCGAACGGTCTTGCCGCCGAGGCCGCACGACAGGACTACTCGATGCAAAGTGCTCCGGCACTCCCGTTCAACGACGTGCGCGCTCTGACCTTGTACGCAAAGGTCTTCGGGGCAGACAACCATGCCATGGCCCTGCAGTCGCTGCCGTTCCGGGACCAGTTGATTTTCGCGCAGACCATGGTGGGTGTGATGCGGCAATCGCGCCAGCCGGTGCGACCCTATCAGCAACTGCGCTATTGGAGCGGCACGCCCTTTCGCAACGGACCACAGGAGATCGTCAAATACTCGGCCTGGCCTGCTGCCGCAAGTAGCGACTGCACTCTCGAACGACGCAATCCGAACGCGCTGCGAGACGAGTTGATCCGGCACCTGAACGAAGACGCCGCTATGAGTTCGTTCGACTTCGGGCTCCAGCTCCTGGATGTCCAGCGTATGACGCACCAGGGCAGACACCGTGACGCCGACTTCTGGATCGAGAATGCCGCAGTAGAGTGGCCGGAAGGCGAGGCCCCGTTCCACACAGTGGCCCGGCTCACGCTGCTTCCCCGGTCGCAACTGGGGCCGGAAGCATGCGACGACGTCCACATCAACGTGAGCAAGAACACCATGGCTGACCTTGCCCCTGTAGGCAGTGTCAACCGCGTGCGTTCGATGGTGGTCGCAGCGAGCCAGAATGCACGTCGGGGCGGGACAATGCGGGCCGCCGATCGAAACTGTCCAGGAGGCCTGTGATGGTCGTCGAGGAGTGGCTGCAGGCACTCGGCCTCGAGAAGTACATCGGCGTGTTCGCCCGTCATGAGATCACGTTCAAGATCTTGCCCGAACTCACGGAATCGGACATCGACCGTCTGGATCTGCCAACCGGCCCGCGGCGCACGATACTGCGCGCCGTCGAGAAGCTTCGCGATACGGTGCCCGTTCCATCGTCAGGGCGGTTTCCGGACCTCGGTGTCGCTCGCGACGCCGAGCGGCGGCAACTCACGGTGATGTTCTGCGATCTCGTGGACTCTACCAAACTGGCAAAGCAGCTCGATCCCGAAAATTTGAGGTTGCTGTTTCATGACTTCTTCAAGGCATGCAAGCGCGCGGTGGCGCGGTACGACGGGTACGTGGCACAGCAACTGGGCGATGGATTGATGGTTTATTTCGGCTGGCCCACTGCGCATGAGGACGACGCCGAACGCAGCCTGCGAGCCGCTCTCGAGATCGTCCACGCGATCGGGCAGGTGGCGGCAACGCCACCGCTGAAGGTTCGCATCGGGGTGGCGACCGGAACCGTGGTGGTCGGCGAGGTCATCCCTGGTGATCCGGCCGAGGGCTGGCTCGCCGTCGGGGACACCCTCAGCCTTGCGAGGCGACTGCAGGAGTTGGCTCAACCCAATGCAATCGTCATGGCAAAGGCGACCAAGGAATTGGTCGGTTCAGCGTTCGAGTTAAGCGGCCCGGGCACTGAGGAAGTGAAGGGCTTCCCGGGTCGGGTGGAGGTATGGCGGTTGCACGCAGTCGCAAAGCCGAAGGGAAGGTTCGAGGCTGCTCGCGGCACGGTGACACTGACGCCACTGGTAGGGCGCCACCACGAACGCTCGCTGCTGCTGCGGCGCTGGCAGCAGGCTTGCGAAGGCAACGGGCAGGTCGTGTCGATCAGCGCAGAAGCCGGATTCGGCAAGTCGCGCTTGACGCGGGCTCTGCGGGAGCAGATCGGGGACCAGGAACACGGCACGTTGCGCTACCAGTGCTCGCCCTATCACAAGAACTCGTCGCTCTATCCGATCACCGAACAGATCGAATTCGTGTCGGGCTTCGTCCAGGACGATACCCCCGACCAGAAACTCGACAAGCTTGAGGCCATACTCGTGGGTACCCCGAGGCAGCGCGCCGCCGCGGCACCTCTGATCGCAGCATTGCTGGCGCTGCCTACGGATCGATACCCGGAGCTCAAACTCTCCGCGCTCAAGCGCAAGGAAAAGACACTCGAGGCACTGGCGGACCAGGTAGAAGCGCTTTCCAGGCGCAATCCGGTGCTTGTCGTGTTCGAGGATGCACACTGGATCGACAACACCAGCCTCAAAGCGCTTGAGGTGCTGATCGCCCGTGTGCGGCGTCTGCCCATCCTGCTGGTGGTCACTTTTCGCACTGGTGAGTTCGCGCCGCCGTGGAGCGGTCTTCCGCATGCCAGTCTGATTTCGCTGGACCGCCTCGGTCCCGAGGAAGGGGCCGAGTTGGCATCCAATGTGGCCCGGGGCAAGGGATTGCCGCCGGAGGTGCTGCAGCAGATCGTCGCCCGTACCGATGGCGTTCCGCTGTTCGTCGAGGAACTGACCAAGTCGGTACTGGAGGCCGGGCTGCCGCGGGAGTCGGATGATCAGTCGGCACTACGACCCCTGTCCCCTGGACTGTTGATCCCCGCCTCGCTGCGCGATTCGCTGTTGGCACGCCTCGACCGGCTTTCGCCGGTAAAGTCCGTCATCCAGGTCGGCGCCTGCATCGGTCGGGAATTCTCCCAGGGCCTGCTCGCGCGAATCCCGGTGCTGCGCGGTGTGCCGATCGAGGAGGCCCTGCACACGCTGACCGAAGCGGGATTGGTATACAGACGTGGCACGGGACCGGATGGCACCTACGTGTTCAAGCACGCGCTGGTGCAGGACGCCGCGTACGAGTCGTTGCTCTTGAGCAAGCGGCAGGAGCTGCACGCCCAGCTCGCGCAGGTGCTACGGCAGGATTATTCAGACCAGGTCGACAAGAAGCCGGAACTGCTGGCTCATCACCATACGGGGGCCGGGAATCTGGATGCAGCCATTCCAGAGTGGATCAAGGCCGGCAATCTTGCAGTCAAGCAAGAGGCGATACAGGAGGCGGTCGGCCACTTCCAGACGGCCGTGGAGCTGATCCAGAAGCAGCCTTGGTCGCTGGAGCGCGACGCGCTCGAGCTGTCGATCCGGGAACCGTACAACGGAGCCTTGATCGGGTGGCGGGGGTGGGCGGCACCCGAGGTGGATGCCAACGCCCAGGCTATCCAGGAGCTGGCGAACAGGCTGGGTACCCCCGAGAGTCTGCTGATCGGGCTATACGGGATGTGGATCAACACGCTCACCCAGGGGCGTGTCGCGGCATCTCTCGTTTCGGCCGAAAGGTTGCTGGCAGAGGGCGACAAGACCGGCCAGATCGATCTGCGGGTCCTCGGCCATACCGCGGCGATGATTTCCAACTTCTATCTCGGCCGATTGACCGAAGCGCGCGAGCATGGACGCCGAGGCGATGCCCTTTACGATACGCAGCGGGCCGAGCGGTGGACACAGCTCACCGGCCACGACACGAGAACCGTCTTTCTTGGCTGGTCGGCACATTGGACCTGGATGATGGGTTATCCGGACCAGGCCGTGCAGATCAGCGACAAGAAAGACGCCCACGCGCGCGGGCTGGGCCATGGCCATGCACTCGACCTGGGATATGCGTTGACTGTCGGCGCCTACCTGTTCGACTACCGCTGCGAGCCCGAGCAGTTGTGGGAGCGGGTCCGCGAAGCCGATGCGCTGGCACGCGAGCAAGACATTCGCATCATCTATGAGGTGATGGTGCCGCAAGTCGAAGGTCTGGTGCACTTGCGCAGCCGTCGCTTGTCGGAAGCGGTCGTGCAGCTGCGACAGGGCATCGAGAACTGGAACAAGGGAGGCGGACACACCCGCGTTCCCTACCTGAAGTCGGCACTCGCGGAGGCTCTCGCGCTGCAGGGCGACCTGGACACGGCGCTGAAGACGATCGGCGAGTCCCTGGACCAGATCGAATGTCCCGGGTGGCAGGAACGCTCGCACTTCGCCGAGGTACTGCGACTGAAGGGATGGATGCTGATGAAGCAAGGCAAGCACAGCGAGGCGGAAGGCGTCCTGAACGCCTCCATCGATTGGGCGCGTCGTCAGCAGGCAAAGTCCTGGGAACTGCGTAGCGCCACGACTCTCGCGCAACTGCTGGTCGAACGCGGTCAGCACGAAGCCGCGTACGAGGTGCTCGCCCCGATCTACGACTGGTTCACCGAAGGCCTCGACACGCACGATCTCACGGCGGCTCGTGCGCTCCTGGAGTCCTTGCATGGAAAGTCATCGGCGAAGCCTGACTCCGATACGCAGAGGCTCCCGCATCGTCCCACACCTTGATCCGTTGGGACTCGCGCCGGCCTTCTACCGATGTGCTGGGCGAAACAGCACGGTTGCCCTCGGCGCTTCGATGCGGACTCGCCGTGGCCGTGGCGCCGCGTCCTCGGGGACGCCGGTGACCACGCCGCGAACGTTGGGAATGTAGCCGAGCACCGCCGGTCTGAACCCCCAGTCGATCAGCATCCGCCCTTCCTCTGAACTCGGATCGAAGACGACCGTATCGGGTCTCACCGATTGGAATCGGGGGACGACGTCGGTCCGCCATTGCCAGGTTGCGACAGGGCCCATGCCGATGCGGGCGACGCCCGGGTAGACGTATTCAGTGCCGGGTGGAAGCGTGCGGAACGCGATCCCGGCGGTCGCTGCCGCCTGCGCCAATTCTGGCAAGAATGCCGCTGGATCGCCGGTGGGGATCAGCTTGATCGTCGCGACGGCACGTCGATCACCATTCTTGATCGAGAACCGCAGCCGATCGCCCTCATGCGCCAGCTCGATGGTTCCGGGCCGCTTGTCGGTTCCCATCCGTTCGCGTCCCACGTCGATCGCGACCTGCGTCGAATCGAGGAGTCGAACGTACCAGAGCCTGGCCCGGTTCTCGTACGCGCCGGTGGCCGGGTCGATGCAGCCGTCGAACATCGATAGCACGCTCGAGGCCCCGTTTGCGTCGGCCTTGAAGGACGACTCGCGTGCCGGCGCATCGTCCGGAACAGCGGCGACGATGATGAACATCGCGTTGTACGGCCGCAGCGAAGTGTCGGTGAGCTGGTGCGACCAGAACTGGACGATGGCGTCCTCGTGGCCATCGGCCTGCGTCATGGTCAACGGTTTGTAGCCGCTTCCGCCCAGTGTCTTGCTCACCAGCGCGACGTTGCTGCATCCGCCGTAGAGCTGCACCATCTGCCCGTTGTAGTACTGGACTTCGTTCAGGACCGTCGTGCCGGTGGCGGTCGTGTAGGTCTTCCCGGTTATCGGGTATCGGTCGAAGATCGGTTCATAGCGTTGGTTGTCAACGTCCTCCGGCAACGGCACAAATGCGGCCAGCGTGAGCTTGCTTCTCGCTTCCCGCGTCAGTTGCTTCCCGAACCTGGAGAGCACCTCCTTGATCTCCTCCGGGCGGTGAGGAATCTGCAGAAGGGCAATGGCATCCGAGTTTCCGATCTCGCCGTCGGCGGCCAATCGGATAGCCTCCTGCATCAAACTGTTATTGCGAATCGCCAGCGGCATCTCGGTCTCCCGGCGCTCAGGATTCGCGCTCGACCACGTAGTCGAGAATCTGGCGGACGAACTGCTTCGCTTGGTCGTCCTTTGCCCCGGCGAAGGCGGTCTCGAACTCGTCGACCGCGGCGGTCGCAAGTTCGCGCGATGCCTGCTGGGCGTATTCGATGCTGCCGTGACGCCCCAACAGATCGTAGATCCATCCAAGCTCCCGCTGCAGGCGTCGCTCCCGTGGGCGGCCCAGGAAGTCCCTCAGCATGTCCGCCTCCCGTCCCGTGACACGCTCGAAGAGGTGCGCCAGGATCAGGGAGCGCTTGCCCTCCATGAGGTCGCCGCCGATCTCCTTGCCGTAGCGCCGGTCGCCGATCAGGTTGAGTACGTCGTCCTGGATCTGGAATGCAGCACCCATGAAGAATCCGAGCTTGTCGAAGCGATCGAGGTCGGTGCGCTCCCCGTCGGCCACCAGCGCGCCGATGCGCATCGGGTGGATAAAGCTGTAGCGACAGGTCTTCTTCAGCGTCATCCGCAGGTAGTCCGAAGCGTTCACCCGGATGTCGTTGTCACGGATCCAGCCGAGTTCCATCGCCTGGCCCTCGAGGGATTCCACCAGGAGCGTGTCGATTTCCTCGTAGATGCGGATCGCGGTGGTGGGGCCCAGGAGCGGCAGGTTCCGACGCAACAGGCGGAATGTCAGCGCATTCATCGCGTCACCCGTGTTCACCGCCAGCGGCACGCCGTGCTCGGCCACCATCGTCGGGTGCGTGAACCAGGAAGGCGTTGTGCAGCATCTCCAGTGCAGCAGCAGAGGGAATTGCGTTTGACTCGGTTCCACCGTAGGCCTTGGCGGTGGCAATGCAGAGGGCAGGACGAAGGCCTTTACCCGAGCGCGACAGGTGTGCTCGGATCAGGTCGTAGAGGTGGCGGCGTGGCTCTTGGGACGGCAGCGATCGATCGATCTCCGCGCTAGTGAGGTCTCGCCAAGCGGTGAGTTGGTGCTGGAAGGAATCGTTGACCTTGGTCATCGCCCAAAGCTGCAACTGCGAGTTGCATGTCCGGCTGAACGGCGGCGCTGGCGCGCAGGGCAGCTATTGAATACTTGAATCGGCCTTCTCTCGCCGTTTCGTGCTTTCAAACATCGACGAGGATAGTCCTGGCCTACTTCTTCGCGACAACCTTCGCTTGTTTGTACGCGTTCGGAAACGTCTTGGTTGAGGCGCCGGCCATCCCCTTCTCGGTCCGCCCTCTGGGTACTGAGCCAGATGTAGATGATGCGGTGGGTTGCCCATCAGCGAAAAGTCAGATGTGCGATCGCCGTCGGTTGCTTCACGCGCAGCACGATCTTTTCATAAACGCGAAAGACGTACTTAGCGTCGGCGACCAGATCGATGGGCGCACCACCGAGGGCAACGACCAACCCTTCGTTGTTGTCCAAAACCGACGTGCGTACGAGTGCACCACCTCCCAGGAACGGTAGAAGGCGGTCTTGAGGCAGGACCATGGACGGAGTCGGTGTTTGCACACCGCGAAAGTACTCGTGCCCCAACAGGCATGCGAAGGGTCCGAGGTGGTGCTGCTTCTCAAGCTCCGCGATAGCATCCGAGACACCGACGAACAGGGCCTCAACCAAATCATTGGGAGTTCGAGTGCTTATCACGGGGATGATTGTTTTCGCGGAGCCGACCAGGCCGCCCTTCCCGATCGACCTGGATGGCGTAGGTTCCGTGTCTTCGTGATCCTGACCACCTTTGAAGATGATGACGTCCTCTCGGCGGGCAATGCGAT
>LNDQ01000050.1 GCA_001464695.1 Betaproteobacteria bacterium Ga0077523
CCGGGCGAGCTTGGTGCGCTCCGTGGGTTCCTTGAGGTCCCGCTCGAGCGGATCGACGTTGAGCGGCTGCTGGCGTTCTTCGTGCGCTACGTTCCACACGTCCTCGTAAGCGGCAATGACGTAGTCGCGATGCAGACCCAGCAGGCCGGCCAGGGTCTGCGTGAAACGCAGCGCATCCGCATGACCCGCACTGCCCTCGGCATCGCCCGCGAGCCAGCGCGGCTCCTTCCAGAGCGCCGTGCCGTCATTGCGCCAGAGCACACCCAGCGCCCAGCGTGGCAACGGCTCGCCCGGATACCACTTGCCCTGCCCGTGATACAGCATGCCGCCGGGGGCGAAGCGATCCTTCAACCGCAGCAGCAGTTCGCCGGCCAGTTCGCGCTTGCGTTCACCGAAGGCCGCGTAGTTCCACTCGAGGCCGTCCATGTCGTCCACCGACACGAACGTGGGCTCGCCGCCCATGGTGAGGCGTACGTCCCAGGCGCGCAGTTGCGTGTCCACCTGCTCGCCGATGCGATCGATGCGCTGCCATTGCTCTTCCGTGTAGGGTTTGGTCACGCGCGGATCCTCGTGAACGCGCGTGACTTTCATCTCGAAGCTGAACTCGACCTCGCACGGATCGGTGAACCCGGTCACCGCAGCCGCGCTGGACGGTTGCGCCGTGGCCGCCAACGGAATGTGCCCTTCGCCCGCCATGAGACCGGAGGTGGCGTCGAGCCCCACCCAGCCGGCGCCGGGCAGGTACACCTCGGCCCATGCGTGCAGGTCGGTGAAATCCCGCTCCGGCCCCGCCGGACCGTCGAGGGCCTTCACGTCCGGGGTCAGCTGAATGAGATACCCCGAGACGAAGCGCGCCGCGAGGTTGAGGTGCCGCAGGATCTGGACGAGCAGCCAGGCCGAATCGCGGCAGGACCCGGAAGCCTTCGTGAGCGTCTCTTCCGGTGCCTGCACGCCGGGTTCCATGCGCACGATGTAGCGAATGTCGCTCTGGAGCCGCTGGTTGAGCGCGACCAGCATGTCCACCGCCGGCATCGGTTCGGCGAGGTGATCGCGCCGGAAGGACTCGACCCACGCCTCGAGTTTCGGCGTGAGCGGATCGGTCTCGAGAAACGGGGCCAGTTCGCGCCGGGTGATGTCCGCATACTCGAACGGAATGCGCTCCGCGCTGCGATCGAGGAAGAAGTCGAAGGGATTGATGACCGTCATGTCGGCCACCAGATCCACCACCACCTTCAGCTCGCGCGATTTCTCCGGGAACACGAGCCGGGCGACGAAGTTGCCGTACGGATCCTGCTGCCAGTTGACGAAGTGCTTGGCGGGCAGGATCTTCAGCGAATAACTCTCGATGGGCGTGCGGCAATGGGCCGCGGGCCGCAGGCGTATTTCGTGCGGCGACAGGTTCACCGCCCGGTCGAACCGGTAGTGGGTCTCGTGGTAGAGGGCGACGCGGATCGTCATCGTCAGGCGTCAGGCATCAGGGGTCAGGCATCTGGAATCAGGGATCAGATGAACTGCGCGAAGTCGATATGACTGATACCAGATACCTGACTCCTGAACCCTGATCAGGACAGCCAGTCCGGATTCGGCAACTCGCCGAACACCCTCCGCAAGCCTCCGCCCCAGCCCTGGCGCAGCATGGTGAAATACGGATCGCCCTCGGCGATGCGCTTGTGGATGCCGACCCGCAGCGAATCCTTCGGCAGCCACAGCATCTCGACCGGCAGGCCCACCGAGATGTTCGAGCGGATGGTGGAGTCGAAGGAGATCAGCACGCACTTGGCGGCTTCCGCCACCGAAGTCCCGGCGGAGATCACTCGATCCAGCACCGGCTTGCCGTACTTGCTCTCGCCCACCTGGAAATAGATGGAATCCGGGGTGGCCTCGATGAAGTTGCCCTGCGAATAGATGTTGAACAGACGCGGTTGCTCCCCCTTGATCTGGCCGCCGAGCAACAGGGTCGCGTTGAAATCGATGTTGCCCTGCATGAGGTACGGCCCGTCGCGCCGCTGCATCTCGCGCAGCGCGTCGCCCACCATGCTGGCCACGTCGTACAGGCTGCTCGAGCTCCATATCGTTTCGCTGCCCGGCTCGGCATGGGCATGGCGGTCCAGGATGTTGATGACCCCCTGGGTGATCGCCAGGTTGCCGGACGACAGCAGCACCAGGACGCGCTCGTCCTTGCGCTCGAACACCTTCATCTTGCTGAAGGTGGCGACGTGGTCGACACCGGCATTGGTGCGCGAGTCGGATGCGAACAGCATCCCCGAATCGAGCGATATGGCTACGCAGTACGTCACGGCTGTTCCCCGCCCTCTTGTTCTCGGTCTGGGACGGCACTATAGCCAACCGCCCTGACCTGCGCCAACGGCGCGCACTCGGCAGGTCCCTGCCCTCGGCGCAACCGGGTAGGTGCCCCCGCGGATCATGCCGCCAGCACCTGTTGCTGGACCTGGCGCTGCCCCGCGCCGAAGAATGCCCGGGCCACCTCGTCGCTCAACACGTCGGTCCGGCGCAGGAACTCCGTCAGGTATTCGTGCAGGCCGGCGGAGAAGATCGTATCGACCCGGCCGAACTGCAGCCCCGCATGCATCTCGCCGGCCAGCCGCGTGGCTTCGTTCGGCTGACCCCGCGAAATCGCGCGCAGGATCTCGTAGGATTCGCGCATGCAGTGGTGCAGGCTGCGCGGCATGTCGGCCCGCAGGATGAGCAGCTCGGCCACACGCAGCGGCGTGATCACGTCGCGGTACACCTTGCGGTAGGACTCGAAGGACGACACTGAACGCAGCACCGCCGCCCACTGGTAATAGTCGACCGCCCCGCCGACGTCCTGCAGGCTCGGCAGCAGCACGTGGTATTTCACGTCCAGGATGCGCGCCGTGTTGTCGACCCGCTCCATGAAGGTGCCCAGGCGATTGAACTGGAACGCCTCGTCCTGCAGCATGGTCCCGACCGTGACACCGCGGAACAGGTGCGAACGCTCCTTGACCCATTCGAACAGGGTCAGCAGCCGATCGGAGGTGAGCTCCGCGTCGGTCACCTTCTGGATCTCGAGCCAGGTGGCATTGATCATCTCCCACATTTCGGAGGTGATGCGGCCGCGCACTGCCCGTGCATTCTCACGCGCCGCCCGTGCACACGACACGATGCTGGTCGGGCTGTCCGGATCGAGCGTCATGAAATGCAGCACGCCGCGGGCGTTGACTTCGTCGTAGCGGCCGGTGAAGGGATACAACGTGCCGGTGATGTTGAGCGGTGCGTACCATTCCTGATCGGCGAGGCGCGGGTCCTTCGGGACCAGCGACATGCGATAGGTCACGTCGAGAATGCGTGCGGTGTTCTCCATGCGCTCGACGTACCGCGCCATCCAGTAGAGATTCGAGGCGGTGCGGCTCAGCATCATGTCGAAGACCGTGACTGGTGACTCGCGACTCGTGGCTGGAGGGCCGAGTCGCGGGAAACGTCATCGAAGGGGCAGTTGCGAGTCACGAGCCACCCGTCACGAGTCACGGATTCCGGGGTCACGAATTCAGAATCCACGTGTCCTTCGTCCCGCCGCCCTGGGACGAATTCACCACCAGCGAGCCTTCGCGCAACGCGACGCGCGTCAGTCCGCCGGGACACATCACGACGTCCTTGCCCGACAGCACGAAGGGCCGCAAGTCGATGTGGCGCGGCGCGACACCCTGGTCGACGAAGATGGGACAGGTGGACAAGGACAAGGTCGGCTGGCTGATGAAGTTCTCCGGGCCGTCGAGGATGCGCTGGCGGTAGGCTTCGCGCTCGCGCTCGGTGCTGGTGGGGCCGATCAGCATGCCGTAGCCGCCGGAGCCATGCACTTCCTTCACCACCAGTTCCTCGAGATGCGCCAGGGTGTACTCGAGGTCCTCCCGGTTGCGCAGCTGCCAGGTGGGCACGTTGTTCAGCAGCGGCTCCTCGCCGAGGTAGAACCGGATCATCTCCGGCACGAACGGATAGATGGACTTGTCGTCGGCCACGCCGGTGCCTACCGCATTGCACAGCGTGACGCGGCCGCGGCGATAGGCGCTCACCAGACCCGGGACACCCAGCATGGAATCGGGCCGGAATACCTGCGGGTCGAGGAACTCGTCGTCGATCCGGCGATAGACCACGTCCACGCGCTGCGGACCGGCGGTCGTGCGCATGTAGACGGTGTCGTCGGCGACGAAGAGGTCGGCGCCCTCGACCAGTTCGATGCCCATCTGCTGCGCGAGGAACGCGTGCTCGAAATAGGCGCTGTTGAACTGACCCGGCGTAAGCAGCACCACGACGGGATTCTCGATGTTCGCCGGCGCCACGGCCCGCAGCGTATCGAGCAGCAGATCGGGGTAGTGCTCGACCGGCGCGATCGACTGGCGCGCGAAGAGCTCCGGCACCAGCCGCATCATCATCTTGCGGTTCTCCAGCATGTACGACACGCCCGACGGTGTGCGCAGGTTGTCCTCCAGCACGTAGTACTCGCCGGCGCCGGCACGCACCAGGTCGATGCCGGCCACGTGGGCGTAGATGCCCCCCGGCACGTCGACCCCCACCATCTCCTGCTTGAAGAGCTTGTTGCCGTTGATCCGCTCGGCCGGGATCTTGCCGGCGCGCAGGATGTCCTGGTCGTGGTAGACGTCATGCAGGTACATGTTGAGTGCCCGCACGCGCTGCTTGAGACCGCGCTCGAGCAATCGCCACTCGGCGGCAGGAATGATGTGCGGCAGCATGTCGAACGGAATCAGCCGTTCGGCGCCGGCATCCTCGCCGTAGACCGCGAACGTGATCCCGACGCGGTGAAAGAGCATGTTGGCCGCCTCGCGCATCTGCTTGATGCGATCGAGCGGTGTGGTGGCGATCCAGTCCGCGAGGGCCTGGTAGTGGGACCGAACGGTGCCGTCCGCCAGGTACATCTCGTTGTAGTAGGAATCGAAGGACATGGGTCTCTAGCTGCGACTTCTCATCATTGTTCGCCCCGTCCTGGTGCAACCGCTGTGCCACGCCCGGAACATTTGGAGTTTTCCATGCCAATCATGCGCTTGCGTCGAGACCATGGCATAGCCCCAAGTGCCCCGTGCGGGGGGCGCACCACCATCGAGCGCCGCCCCTGCGGTGCGCACCGTCGCGACGCAGCCGGCTTCGTCACTGCAACTTGCCGATCAAGCGTACGACTTCCGCTGCGACACCGTGAACCATTTCGACCTGCTTCGGATCCTTCAAGGAACCGTCCGCCCCGAACGCTTCCCCCGCACGCGGAATGGCCCCGCGTTGCGGAATCACCAGGCAGCCCAGCGACATCAGGATACCCCGGACCGCCTCGAGCGAGCGCACCGCACCGAATGGTCCCGGCGAGGCGGAGAACAGGCCCACCACCTTGCCCTCGTAGGGAACGCGCCCCGATTCCGGGCCATCCTGACGCGAGACCCAGTCGATCGTGTTCTTCAGGACCGCGGTGACGGACGTGTTGTACTCCGGACAGGCGACCAGGAACCCGTGGTGGGCCTTGAACAGCGCCTTCAGCTCCCGCGCCGCGGCCGGAATTCCCTGGGCCGCTTCGAGGTCGCCGTTGTACAACGGCATGGCGAAATCGTTGAGGTCGATCGGGGTGACCTCGGCACCGGCAGCGCGCGCACCGGCGACGGCAACGGCGAGCAGCTTGCGATTGAACGAGGCGGCACGCAGGCTGCCGGCGAACGCGACGAGACGGGGTGTGGTCATCTGGCGGGCGAGAGATTCCAAGAACGGCGTGGATGATAGCCCTCGCCGCCAAGGCGCAGCCCTGGCCGCAGGCCCATCGGGGGGGAAGTCCCTTCAGCCTTGCTGCAGCAGGCTCACGTGTGCCGCGACCACGCGCCATCCCTCTTCGGTTCGCACCCAGGTCTGGGTCTGGCGGCCGATCTTGGTTCCTGGCGGGCGCAGGAACTCCGTGCAAGCGGTCGCGAAATCGCTGCCGAAGGTCGTGATGACCGTGTTCTGCAGCGTGCGGGCGAGGTTGAGCGGCGAGCGCGCCTTGCGGAACGCGACGATCGCGTCGCGGCCATACAGATTCTCGGTGGCGCCATAGCGCACCGTGAGCGGACTCGCCCAGAACAATGCGTCGAGAGTCTCGACGTCGTTGCCCACCAATGCCGCTTCGTAGCGTTCGAAGGCGGCGCGGACTTCGGCCAGGACGTCGGGACGATTCACGTCGGTCGAGTTCATGCGGGTTCCCATCGGGCGACGCCCGCTTGCTCCAGCTGGTGGGCGGCACGCAGGCAAAGGTCCTCCCGCCACGGCGCTGCAATGAGCTGCACGCCGATCGGCAACGCGCTCACGCCGGCGATCGGCACCGTCATCACGGGCAGACCGACGCAGGAGATCGGCTGTGTGAGCAGGCCCAGGCTCGGCCGCAGCGGCAACCGCCTGCCCTGGAGCTCCAGCCACTCCGTGCCGAGCGGCTGAGCGACCACCGGCGTGGCCGGCGCGATCAGCACGTCAAAGCGCGTGAACAATTCGCGGCAGCGCTCCGCAAACCACGCGCGGAACTTCTGTGCCTTCACATACCAGGCGGCCGGCGTCAGCGCACCGGCGAGAAAGCGGTCGCGGTTGTGCGGTTCGAATCCGCCGTAGTCGCGCTGCAAGGTCTCCCGGTGCAGGCTGCCCCCTTCGGCAGCGGAAATCACGAACGCAGCGGCCCGCGCCCGTTCGACTTCCGGCAGTTCGATCTCTGCCGCGAGTTCGAACACCTCGGCTGCGCAGCGGCTCGCGGCCCGGGCTTCGTCACCCGCATGGGCATCGAAATAGCCGCCGAGGCGGGCGATACGCAGGCCGCCGGCACCGCGCGCCAACTCCGGCAGCACGGGCGCGACGGGGCGCTGGGCACAGGCGTGGTCGTTCGCATCCGGGCCCTGCATCGCGTCATAGCATGCAGCCACGTCCTCGCTCCCCATGCCGAAGGCGCCGAGATGATCGAGGCTGTGGACGAACGGAAAGCTGCCGGTCCGAGGCAGGCGACCATAGGTCGGCTTCAATCCGAACACGCCGCACAGTGACGACGGGACCCGGATCGAACCGTTGGTATCCGATCCGAGTGCGAGCGGCACCATGCCTGCTGCAACCGCTGCGGCGGAACCGCCCGACGAACCGCCGGCACTACGTTCCGGGTCGTGCGGATTGCGGGTCGGACCGTACGCGGTGTTCTCGGTGGTGAAGCCGTACGCGTACGCATCCATGTTGAGGGCCCCCACCAGGATCGCACCGGCGTCGCGCATTCGCGCCACCAACGTCGCGTCGCGCGCCGCGGGGGACCGCTTCTCGTGCAACCGCGACCCTGCCAGTGTGGGCAATCCTTCGACGTCGAACAGATTCTTCACCGCATAGGGAACGCCCGCGAGCGGTGGCAGCGGCCGGCCCTGCGCCTTCAAGGCGTCGATGGCAGCCGCTTCGCGTTGCGCCCGCTCGGCCGTGACTGCGGTGAACGCGTTGATTGCACCGTCGTGCGCATGGATGCGTGCCAGCGTGGCCTCCAGCACCGACGTCGCCGTCGCGCCGCCGGAGCGGATCGCACTCACGATCTCGAGCGCCTTCATGGCCGGAACAGCGGGGCCGGCTCGGCGGATTCGGGCAGATCGAATTCCATCAGCAGTTCGGCCATCTCCGCAGTGCGCGCGAATATGGCAGCGATTCGGGCAACCTGTTCGGCGCTCAGCTCGAATCCCTGGGCACAGGCAACGACCTCCACATAGGCGGTGGTTGCATCTGCCGTCATCGGTGAACGCCGTTCATTGCCGCGGCCAGTTCGTCGCAGGTGGCACTCCACCCGACGATGGCCCCCTGGGCGCGGATCATGTCCAGGGCCGCGCGCTTGAATTCCGGAAAATAGCTCTCGGTGGCGTCTTCCACCACCAGGCATTCGTAGCCCCGGTCGTTCGCCTCGCGCATGCTCGTCTGCACGCAGACCTCCGTGGTCACCCCGGCGAACAGCAGATGCGTGATGCCCTTCAGCCGCAGGATGTCGCCGAGCGCCGTGGCGTAGAAGGCACCCTTGCCGGGCTTGTCGATCACGATCTCTCCCGCAAGCGGTGCCACCGTGGGCAGAATGTCGTTGCCGGGCTCGCCGGCGACGAGGATGCGCCCCATGGGACCGACATCGCCGATGCGCAACTTCGCGTCGCCGCGGTTGCGTTTGGAAGGGGGACAGTCGGACAGGTCGGCACGGTGCGCTTCGCGGGTGTGGACGATGAGCATACCCGATGCGCGGCAGACGTCGAGCAACCGTCGCACGGTCGGCACGATGCCCTCGAGCAGGCTGACATCGTTGCCGAGCGCATCGCCGAATCCGCCGCGCTCGATGAAGTCGCGCTGCATGTCGATCACCACGAGGGCGGTCAGGGCGGGATCGAACCGGTAGGCGAACGGACGGGCGGCGACGGTGTGCAGCATGGTGTCGACTCCTGGATCAGGATGGAAACGAGGAAACGCGACTCATCGGCGCGCTGGCCACAGCGAAACGCGGCGCCGACCGCCTGACCTTGGGGCCGCAGCGCGCATTCCGCCCGCCTGAGCGCAAGCCACGTGCCCAGCCCTGGAGAATGGCCGGGAGAACCGCGCGGATACTGGATGTGCAACGGGTGCGACCCGCACCGGATCGGGTGGGTCACGCCTCGCTGTCGTGCGTGACGCCGCCAGCCCGCGCTGGTTTGGTGCGTGCTGCCGGCGCCTAGATCCCGAAGCGCGTCGTGAACTCTTCGGCCCGCACCGGCTTGCCGAAGAAATAGCCTTGCGCGCGGTCGCAACCCCAGGCGCGCAGCGCCGCGAGGTCACGCCCGGTCTCGACCCCCTCGGCGATGACGTCCATGCCGAGGTTCCGCGCGAGCCGCACGATGGCGAGCACGATCGCACCGTTGTCCGAGCGATTCGCGAGGCCGCGGACGAAGGACTGATCGATCTTCACGACGTGCACCGGCAGCCGCGTGAGGTAGCTCAAGCTCGCATAGCCGGTACCGAAATCATCGATCGCCAGGCGCACACCGCTCGCCTTCAACCGCTCGAGCGCCGCCACCACGCCGTCGGTATCGTCCATCACGGCACTCTCGGTAAGCTCGAGCTCGATCCACGACGGATCCACCCGGTGCGCGTGGAGGATGTCGAGGATGCGCTGCGCCAGGTCGGGTTCACGGAACTGCCGCGCCGACACGTTGACGCCCACCTGCATCTCGAGCCCGCGGTCGCGCCAGCGGCGCACCTGCTCGCAGGCCGCACGCAGCACCCACTCGCCGATCGGCACGATGCAGCCGTCAGCCTCGGCCAGCGGAATGAATCGCGCCGGTTCCACGAGGCCCAGTTCCGGGTGCCGCCAGCGCAGCAGTGCCTCCGCACCCGTGATGCGCCCGTCGGCCAGGTCGAACTTGGCCTGGTAGTGAAGTTCCAGTTCGTTCCGCGCGATGGCGGCGCGCAAGCCGGCGCGCAGCAACGTCTGGGCATCGGTGCCGCTGCGGGTCCGCGTCTGCACCGACCGGAACGCGTTCGGGCCTGCGCGCCGCGCCGCGCTCAACGCCTGTTCGGCGCGCCGCAGCAGCTCGTCGGGCCGCGTCGCATCGCGCGGAAACGTGCTGGCACCGATCGCGGCGCTCACGTGCACGGCCGCGTTGCCCAGGTAGAACGGACGCGACAGCACGTTGAGCACGCGGTTGGCACAGCGCCGGGCAGCGCTGGAAGCTGCGATGCCGGCCACCATCACCGCGTAGGAATGCGCCGACACGCGTGCGACGCTGCCCGCACCGACGGCCGCACCCAGCAGGCGGTCTTCCAGTTGCAGGCCGAGCGCATCGGCATCGCTGCGCCGGAGCCGTCCGCTGCCGGCGGCGTAGTCGTCGATGCCGATCAGCAGCAGCACCACATCGTGGCGGGCCCGATGCGCACTCGCGAGAGTCTCGCCGACACGGTCGAGCGTGACCAGGCGATCAGGCAGGTCGGACGGCAATCCGCGGCGCCATGGCGGCGCTTCCCGATGGGTCTCGCGCCCGAACTCCGGAACGGTTTCGGTGCCCGCGGGCGCAACGTCGCTCCCGCCCGCAGGCGACAGCAGCTCTTGCTCAGCCCGCGGCGAGCCTCCGTACAACGCGAGCGGCTTCAACGTTGTTCTTTTGTGGCGCAGATAGGATGCACGTAGGCGATTTCAATGTATTCCGCGGCTTATTGCAAGTAGTTTAAGTGAAATCTCCCGCGAGGCGGCGATGCAACCAGTGTCGTCGAGGGCATTCCGGGCTTGGGCAGCAGTGCTATAGTCCCGCGAGACAGCTTGGCTGATAGCAGGCAACCCCATGAAAATAGAACTGAATTATGGCCGCGGCACCCTGAGCGTCGGACTCCCGGAAGGGGTCCGGGCGAGTGTCATCCGAAAACCCGAGATGCCGGTCCTCCCTGCCCCGGTCGACGCCGTCGAACGAGCGCTTGCTGCACCCGTGCACTCGCGATCCTTGCTCGAAGAAGCCCGCGGCAAACGCAGCGCCTGCATCCTGATCTGCGACATCACGCGCCCCGTCCCCAATGGCCTGCTGCTGGGACCGCTCGTACGACAGCTGCTCGCCGCCGGCATCGAACCCTCGAAGATCACGGTGCTGGTGGCCACCGGCCTGCACCGCCCCAACCTGGGCGCCGAGTTGGAAGAACTGGTCGGCGACCCGTGGGTGCTCTCGACGGTGCGCGTCGAGAACCACTACGCCCGCAACGACGACGATCATGTCGATCTCGGCCGCACGCCCCACGGCACTGCGGTGAAGCTCGACCGGCGCTTCGTGGCGGCCGACGTGAAGATCGTCACGGGCCTGGTCGAACCGCACTTCATGGCCGGGTACTCCGGCGGACGCAAGGTCATAGCCCCAGGCATCGCGCACCAGGAAACCATCACGACATTCCACAGCCACCGCTTCATGGCGGACCCGAAGGCGGAGAACTGCATCCTCGAGGGCAATCCGCTGCATCGCGAACAACTCGCGATCGTGCGCATGCTGGGGCCGGTGCTCGCCGTGAACACCGTCATCGACGAGCATCGCCGGCTCTCCTTCGTGAACTTCGGCGGCGTGGTCGAAAGCCACCTCGCCGCGGTCGAATTCATCCGCGGTTACGCGCAGGTCGCGGTGCCGCGCCGGTTCAAGACCGTGGTGACGAGTGCTGCCGGCTATCCGCTCGACAAGACGTACTACCAGACGGTGAAGGGCATGGTGGCCCCGATGGACATCCTCGAGCCCGGCGGGAACCTCGTGATCGCATCCGAATGCTCGGAGGGGATGGGCTCGGAGGAATTCGTCGAGGCGCAGCGGCGGCTGATCGCGTTGGGCGCCGACGGCTTCCTGCGCGACATCGAGGCGAAGCGCTACGCCGACATCGACGAATGGCAGACCCAGATGCAGGTGAAGCCCATGCAAGTCGGTGCCGTCCACCTCTACGCAGGCGGGCTCAAGCCCGAAGATCGCCTGCTCACCGGCGTGAACAATGTGGCGTCCGTGGAAGCCGCGATCGAGGCGAGCGTGCGCAGTACCGGCGACCCGGACGTGGCCGTCATTCCCGAAGGACCCTACGTGGTACCGGTCTTCCGAGCTGCCGCCTGATCGGACGCGGCGCGGTGCCGCAACGCATGGTCCCCCGCCCATGACGAACGTTGCCTCTGCGCCGAAAGCGGGCCGGCCGTTCTCCGCCGGCGTGGTGGTGGTGCGGCGCTTCGACGGGGCCTGGCGCTACCTGCTGTTGCGCTCGTTCCAGTACTGGGATTTTCCCAAGGGGGGCGTGGAACCGGGAGAAGCCCCGCTGGCCGCTGCGGTCCGCGAAACCCTCGAGGAAGCCGGCCTGTCCGGCCTGGCGTTCCATTGGGGCGAAGACTTCATCGAGACCGAGCCGTACAGCCGCGGCAAGGTTGCCCGCTACTACCTGGCGGAAAGCGCAGCCGGCGACGTGGTGCTGCATCCATCGCCGATGCTGGGGCGACCCGAGCACGAAGAGTTCCGCTGGCTCTCGGATCGTGCTGCGCGCAAGTTGCTCGTGCCGCGCGTCCGGCGGGTGCTCGATTGGGCTCACTCCAGGCTGTCTCGATGACCGTTGAGCGGCACTTTGCGCACTGCGGTGTAGTCGAACGACGACAGTTCGGGTATTCCATCCAGAGGGGTGATGCAAGTATGCTTGGGCATTACGGAACTTCGGCCAGGCCCGATGGCCCAATGCGCCCGGTTGCCCTCTGCGGCACTGCAGCGCAGGCGATCTGCGCCCGCGGCCGCCACACCATTTCCTTGATCTCGACCCTCCCCGCCCGCATCCGTCCTCGCAACGCCCTGAACTGGTGTCTCGCCTGCCTCGCGACATTGATGTTCTGCGTCGTGGTGCTGGGGCCGCAGGAGATGGGAGACGACGCACCGTCGTCGAACATATCCACCGTGGTGGACATAGAGATCAACGACATCGATCAGGAATCCCTCGGCCTGAATTGCGCCGACCCGACGGACCGCACCGCCCGCAAGGCGGATTGCCACGACACTTCGGTATCCGTGAAGATCGTGACACGCGTGCCCGCCCCGCCAGACCGGCCGCCGTCCGCGTCCTGAACGGCGGCGGCCCACAGCGAGGCCGCCGGTTGCGTCGGATCCGCGAGGATCATATCGATCGCCGCATTGGCTGCAGCGATCGCACACAACCCGCCGATCCGTGCCGGACCGCATCTTGCATACGGCGCGACATCTTTCCGCAGTTCCCCGACCCTGATCGCAATGACATCCTTTCGTAGTTCGACCGGCATGCGCCTGGCCGCGGCACTGATGCTGGCCTCGTGCGCCGGCGCGTCGCACGCCGAGTCGCTCGGGCTCGACCGTGCCCTCGAACTCGCCGAGCGCTACAGTCCGCGCCTGCAGATCGCCCTGGCCCAGGTCGAGCGCGCGCGCAGCGGCATCCGCACGGCCCGCGCCTATCCCAACCCGGAGTTCGAGATCCTGACCGGCCAAGTCCGTGCCCGTGTGCCGGGCTTGCGGTCCGGACAGGGCACCAGCATCAGCGTCGGCCAGACCATCGACCTGCCCAACCAGCGCGCGCCGCGCATCAACGCAGCCGAGGCCGGCCTCGAGGGCAGCCGCTACGCGCTCCAGGAAGCGCGCCTGCTGCTGCGGGCCGATGTGAAGCAGGCGTTCTACACCGTGCTGCGACGGCGCGCCGAGTACGACCTTGCGCTCGACAATCAGAAGCTGCTCGAGCAGATCAAGAATCGGATCGAGCTGCGCGTCAAGGTGGGGGAAGGGGCGCGCTTCGAACTGGTGCGCGCCGAGGCCGAGCTTTCGAGCGCGGTCAACCAGTCGAACAGCGCGAAACTGCGCGTGACCCAGGCGCTGGCCCAGTTGCGGGTGCTGATCGGCGCCCCGCTGCCGGCAGACACCGACGTGACCGGCGATCTCGAGGTCGTGACGACCACGGAAGAACTGGAGACGCTGCGCAAGCGCGTGATGGAGCGCTATCCGGCTGTCCTGCAGGCGCAGATGAACGTGAAACAGGCCGAATCGCGGCTCGAGGCCGAGCGCGCCTTGCGCACTCCACGGCCCACGCTGTTCGCCGGCGTCGACCAGGATCCCGAGCAACGTCAGGGCATCTTCGGCGTGTCGGTCCCGATTCCGCTCTGGGACCAGCGCCAAGGCCCCATCGGTGAATCGGTCGCCCTGTTCCAGCAGGCCACGTCGCAGGCCGAGCTGACCCGCCTCGAAGTGACCGGAGACCTCGAGGTGAACTACAACCGACTCAAGGTCTCCGCGCAGCAGATCGCGGCCTTCGAGGGCGGTCTGCTCAAGCAGGCGGAGAGCGCCTTGCGCGTGGCAGAGGCGGCGTTCCGCTTCGGCGAGCGCGGCTTCATCGAGGTGCTCGATGCGCAGCGCGTGCTGCGTACCGTGCGCAACGACTTCCTCAACGCCCGTTTCGAAAAACAGGCTGCGGCGATCGAGATCGATCGCCTCACCGCCAAGGACTTGTCCGGAGACACGAAGTGAACCGCCTTCTCACCGCCCTACCCCTGCTCCTGCTCGGATGCCTCGCCCTGGGGGCGTGCAGCAGCAAGGACGAAGCCACCAAGGCAGCCCCATCCGCCCAGGCCGCACCGGCGCCCGTGAACGATCCCATGAGCATCGTCGCCGACGCCGAAGTCGCCAAGTGGCTCAAGGTCGCCCCGGTTCAGACCGTCGAGTATCGCGAGACCATCCGGGTGCCGGCCTCCGCCAGCGTCGACGAAACGCGCGTCGCTCGCATCGGGGCATCGGTGACGGGTCGCATCACCGAACTGAGGGCGATCGTCGGCCAGAACGTCACTCGCGGGCAGGTGCTCGCGGCGCTCAACTCCACCGAACTCTCCAATGCCCAGCTCGCCTTCCTCAAGGCCTACTCGGCCAAGATGCTCGCACAACGGGCGGCGGAGCGCGCCCAGCAACTGTTCGATGCCGACGTGATCGGTCTCGCGGAGCTGCAGCGGCGCCAGACCGAGCTCGCCCAGGCCGAAGCCGACATGAGTGCCTCCCACGACCAGTTGAAAGTGCTCGGCATGGCCGAGGCGAGCATCGAAAAGCTGGAGGCAACCCGCACGGTGAACTCGCAGTCCTTCGTGGTCTCGTCCATCTCCGGCACCGTCATCGACCGGATCGTCGCGCAGGGTCAGGTCGTGCAGCCGGGTGCCGCGGTGTTCACCGTCGCCGATCTGTCGCGCCTTTGGGTACAGGCCGAGGTGCCCGAGAAACAGTCGGACCTGGTGAAGGTGGGCGACGTGGTCAAGGTCGCCATTCCGGCACTGG
Organism: Betaproteobacteria bacterium Ga0077523; assembly: GCA_001464695.1. Classification (GTDB taxonomy): domain Bacteria; phylum Pseudomonadota; class Gammaproteobacteria; order Burkholderiales. Next base: position 14,781 of record LNDQ01000050.1, read on the forward strand.
AGAACCGGACCATCGAAGGGCGTCTGGTCTTCGTGAGTTCCACGGTGAATCCGGAGACCCGCACGGTGACCGTGCGCACCGAAGTGGCCAATACCGACCGCAGCATCCGCCCCGCGATGCTGGCGGTGATGATGATCGAGGACCGCCCCACGATGCGCCCGGTCGTGCCCGTGGACGCCGTGGTCCGCGAGAACAACAAGGACTACGTCTTCACCCGGGTCGCGGACAACCGCTACAAGCTGGTCACCGTGGCGCTCGGACCGGAGTCGAACGGCGTGCGGCCGGTGGTCGACGGCCTCAAGGACGGTGAGTCCATCGTCGCCGACGGTGCCTTCCATCTGAACAACGAGCGCAAGCAGAACCTCCAGTAGTCAGCATGGAACGCATCGTCCGGTTCTGCCTCCAGCAGAGAATCATTCTCGTCGTCGTGGCATTGGCGCTGGCGGCCTTCGGCCTGCGCGCAGTGCAGAGCCTGTCGGTGGACGCCTTCCCCGACGTGACCAACGTGCAGGTGCAGATCGCCACCGAAGCGCCGGGCCGCTCGCCCGAGGAGGTGGAGCGCTTCATCACGATCCCGCTCGAGATCGGCATGACCGGCCTGCCGGGACTCACCGAGATGCGCTCGATCAACCGCAACGGGTTGTCGCTCATCACGCTGGTGTTCCGCGACGACCTCGACGTGTTCTTCGCGCGCCAGATGGTCACCGAGCGCATCATCGAATACCGCCCGCGCCTGCCCGTCGACGTGGCGCCCGTGCTGGGTCCGGTGTCCACCGGCCTGGGCGAGGTCTATCAGTACACGCTCGACCTGCCCGGCGACAAGGGCAAGCAGCTCTCCGAAGAGGAGCTGATGGCGCGGCGCGTGACCCAGGACTGGGTGGTGCGGCCCATGCTGCGCTCGATCCCCGGGGTCGCGGAGATCAACTCGCAGGGCGGCTTCGAGCGCCAGTACCACGTGCTGGTGAACCCCGAGCGCATGCGCCACTACAAGATCTCGCTCAACGACGTGTACGAGGCGCTCGCCCGCAACAACGCTAACTCGGGCGGCAACGTGCTGCCCATCGGCGACGAGCAGCTCCTGGTGCGCGGGGTCGGTCTCATCCGTTCGCTCGAGGACGTCGCCTTTATCGTGTTGAAGGAAGAAGGCGGCACTCCGGTCTTCGTGCGGGACGTGGCCGAGGTGAAGATCGGTCCTGCAGTGCGCGTCGGCGCCCTGATCAAGAACGGCACCACGGAGGCGGTCGGCGGCATCGTCATGATGCTGCGCGGCGGCAACGCGAAGGAGGTCGTCACGCGGGTCAAGGCACGCGTCGCCGAGATCAACCAGAAGAACATGCTGCCCGGCGGGCTGCAGATCGTGCCTTTCTACGACCGCACCGAACTGGTCGACTCGGCGCTGTGGACCGTCACCAAGGTGCTGATCGAAGGCATCATCCTCGTGATCATCGTGCTGTTCGTGTTCCTGGGCGACCTGCGCTCCAGCTTGATCGTGGTGGCATCGCTGGTGCTGGCGCCGCTGGTCACCTTCATGGTGATGAACCGCTACGGCATCTCCGCCAACCTGATGTCGCTGGGCGGTCTCGCGATCGCCATCGGTCTCATCGTCGACGGCTCGGTGGTGGTGGTCGAGAACACCTTCGCCCATCTGTCGCACCGCAAGGGCGAGTCGAAGATGCGCATCGTGCTCGAAGCCGTGGGCCAGGTGAGCAAACCGGTCATCTTCGGCGTGGGCATCATCATCCTCGTGTTCCTGCCGCTCATGACCCTGGAGGGCATGGAAGGCAAGATGTTCGCGCCGCTCGCCTACACCATCGCGATCGCGCTCACCGTGTCGCTGGTCCTGGCGCTCACGTTGACCCCCGCGTTGTGCTCGTACTTCCTCAAGGCCGGCAACGAAGAGGACACGAAGCCCATCAAGTTCCTGAAGAAGCACTACCTCAAGCTGTTGAACGGGGCTCTGGCAAAGCCGAAGTTGACCGTCGGCGCCGCCGTCGCACTGCTGTTCACGAGCATCGGATTGTTCCCCTTCCTCGGCACGTCGTTCATTCCGACCCTGAAGGAGAACTCGATCACCCCTGCGATCTCGCGCATGCCCAACATGTCCTTCGACGAGGTGATGAAGCTGGAATTCGAGGCCTCCAGGCGCATTGCCTCCGTGCCGGGTGTGCGCATGGTCGTCAACAAGGTCGGTCGCGGCGAGAGCCCCGCCGACCCCCAACCCCACACCGATTCCGATCCGGTGGTGTCGCTCGAGGACCGCGCCAAATGGCCGGAGGGCTTCAAGTCGCAGGAGGACTTCGAGAACGTGATCCGCGACAAGCTGAAGGATCTGCCCGGCATCAGCCTGATCATGCACCAGCCGATCGCCCAGCGCGTCGACGAGATGGTGACGGGGGTGCGCTCGCAGATCGCGATCAAGATCTTCGGCGACGACCTCGAGACCCTGAAAACGCTGGGCGACGACATCGCGCGCGTACTGGGCAAGATCCAGGGCACGCAGGACCTGCGCATCGAACGCCTGACGGGCCAGCAATACCTGACGGTGGACATCAAGCGCCGCACCATGGCGCGCTACGGCCTGAATGCATCCGACGTGCACGACGTCATCGAAACCGCGATCGGCGGCAAGACGGCCACCGAGATCTACGAGGGCGAACGGCGCTTCCCCGCGGTGGTGCGTTTCCCCGAGGAGTTCCGCGACAAGGTGGCGGTCATCTCCGATACGCTGCTGACCGGCCCTGCGGGGGCCCTCGTACCCATGCGCGACCTCGCCGACGTGAACGTGCTGGACGGTCCGGCCCAGATCAGCCGCGAGACCGGCAAGCGCCGCATCGTGGTCGGGTCCAATGTGTCGGGCCGCGATATCGGCGGTTACGTCGCGGAAGCGCAGGCCCGCATCGACCAGGAGGTGAAACTGCCCGAAGGGTACTACCTGGTCTGGGGCGGTCAGTTCGAGAACATGCAGCGGGCCATGGCCCGCCTCATGATCATCGTGCCGATCACCATCGCGGCCATCTTCTTTCTGCTGTTCGTCATGTTCAATTCGGTGCGCTTCGCGGCCCTCATCATCACTGTGCTGCCGTTCGCCTCCATCGGCGGCGTGTTCTCACTCTTCCTGACCGGCGAGTACCTGTCGGTGCCGGCATCGGTCGGGTTCATCACGCTGTGGGGTATCGCCGTGCTGAACGGCGTGGTGCTGGTGTCCTACATCCGCAGCATGCGCGAGGAAGGCATGCCGCAGCACGAGGCGATCGTCCACGGCTGCGAACAGCGGTTCCGGCCGGTGCTGATGACGGCGACCGTGGCGATGCTCGGCCTGATCCCGTTCCTGTTCGCCACCGGCCCCGGATCCGAAGTGCAACGCCCCCTCGCCATCGTCGTGATCGGGGGTCTCATCTCGTCCACGCTGCTGACTCTCGTGGTGGTACCGACGCTGTACCGCTGGTTCGAAGAGCGTCGGGTGGAAGCCTGAGGTAACGTCATGAAAGAAATCAAAGCGGTCATCCAACCCTCCCGCCTGTCGCGCGTGCGCGAAGCCTTGCGCAAGGTGCGCGGCTTCCCGGGCATGACGATCACGGCTGCCGAGGGCTGCAGCGACGTCGCCGACTTGAGCCTGCAAAAGCGCGACACCGAGGAACTGGTGGAATTCAGCCGCAAGGTGCGCATCGAGATCATCTCGCCGGACGAACACGTCGAGGAAATGGTCCGCATCATCCATGAGCTCTGCCACACCGGGCAGCGTGGCGACGGCATCGTCTGGGTGACGCCGGTGGACGCGTTCAGCCGCTTACGGGAACGCTAGGAACCGCTGCCTGCCCGGGGCCGTAACCAGGCCCGGCGCGCGCACCACACCCTCGGGGCTATCGCCGCGCCCGGGAAATTGCGAGACTATCCCCACACTCGCGAACCACGTGGATCGGGCCAAGCACATGGGTTCTGATCGGGACGCAGCAGGCCTCATCCGGGCGATCTTCGTCCTGTGCGTTCTCGTACCCCTGCCGGCCCTCGCCTGGGATGTGGAACTCCTGAGCGTTGGGGTCCGGGCACGGGTCGGCGAGAAACGAGTGCTCGGCAAGGAGCAGTTGGAATCCTTCCGCGAGTACGACATCGTCGCCGGCTTTCGGTTGCCCTGGCAGCGCTATGCAGCTTCGGGCTGGGGAGCAGGTACGCGCCTGCTGGCGAGTGCCGGAATTCTCCAGGGGGCCGACAAGACCGCGCTGGTGGTGTCTGGCATCCCGGTAGTCGCCTTCGGCAGCCGGGACGGGCGCTTCACGCTCGACATGGGCGCCGGGTTGGCGCTGGTCAGCGAACATCGCTACGAGCAGCAGGATTTCGGCGGGCCGCTTCAGTTCGCCCTGACGTTCGGCGCGGGCGTTCCGCTCTACCGACGCACCGGAGTGGGCTATCGATTCCTGCACTATTCCGACGCGGGCCTCTACGGGCCCCACACGATCGGTGTGGATTTCCACATGGTCGAATTGACTCATCGATTCTGACGCCCGGCCTGCCCCCGGCCTGATCCGGTCCGCAGCCACGGGCGAGATACCAGAAAATCCGTAGGCGCGTTCGGGCAATTTCCAGAGGGAGCCCGCCGCCGTACCGGCCTATACTTTCGGGAAAAGCTCCTGGAGGAAAGTCACGATGTTCCGTACCGTCCTTGCTGCCGCCGCCTTCCTCGGCAGTTCCCTCGCCCAGGCCGCGTCGCCCTGGGCCGGGGACCTGACCCCGATCGCCCCGTCCGACTGGAACCGCGCCCGCGCTGCGCACCTGCTGGAGCGCGCCGGATTCAGCGGCACCCCGGAAGAAATCGATGCACTGGCACAATTGACCCCGGCCGAGGCCGTGCGCCGCCTGGTCTATTTCGAGGGCGTGCCGGCCACCGAGTTGCCGCCGTTCGAACACTCGGGCGTGTTCGAAGAGGGTCTCGACCAGTTCCCGCCCAGCCGCCCCGCCACCACCGACCTCGCCCGCACCAAGGGCGAAGCGCTAGGGGTCAAGGTGAAGCCCGGCGGCAACCGGCGCATGCAACCGGTGGTGAACAAGTTCTTCTACTGGCTCCGTGCGAGCAAGCTCGAGACCGATCGCGTTGCCTACTGGTGGGCCGATCGCATGCTCACCTCGCCGCGCCCGCTGGAAGAAAAGATGGCCCTCTTCTGGCATGGCCACTTCGCCACCAACGAAGAGAAGGTGCGCGACTATCGCAAGATGCTGAACCAGCTCGAGCTGTTCCAGCGCGAAGGGCTGGGCAACTTCCGCACACTGGTGATCGGTGTCGCACAGGATCCCGCGATGCTGTCGTTCCTCGACGCAGGCGTGAACGTGAAAGGCGCCCCGAACGAGAACTTCGCCCGCGAGATCATGGAACTCTTCACCATGGGTGTGGGCAACTACAGCGAACGCGACATCCGCGAGGCGGCCCGCGCGTTCACGGGCTGGAACTTCGAAGGTGTGGCCTTCCGCGCGGACCAGTCGAAACACGACGACGGCACCAAGGTAGTGCTGGGGCATAGCGGCAACTTCGATGGCGTGCAGGTGATCGACATCATCCTCGAGCAACCGGCGACGCCGCAGTTTCTCGCCGCGAAGCTGTATCGCTATTTCGTACGCGACGAGCTCGACTCCGCGTTCAAGGCCGAACTCGGCAATCGTCTCAAGGCCGGCAATTACGAAATCGCCCCCTTCCTCGAGACGCTGTTCCTGTCGCGCGATTTCTACGCCCCCGAGTCGGTGGCGACCCGTATCAAGAGCCCGGTCGAATTGGTGGTCTCCACCTACCGCAAGCTGGGCCTGACCGCGGTGCCGGGGGTACCGGACTTCAACGAAACCACCACGGCGCTCGGACAACGGCTCATGCACCCCCCGACCGTCGCCGGGTGGGCACAAGGGCGGAGCTGGATAACGCCGGGGCTGCTGCTCGAACGCGGCAACTTCGCGCTGGACGTAGCCCTGCCCGACATCAACTACATCCCGGGCGACCGCTATCCCGCCACGCAGGCGGGCTACGAAATCCGCTACGTGCACGAGCGCGTGCGCAGCGGCCTCGACCTGACCACCGCAACCAAGCCAGGCGGCATGGACGGCGGCATGGAGATGATGGCCATGTCCACCATGAGCGGCGACCGCGACGAGGACTTCAACACGCGCTTCGGCAGCTATCGCGGCTGGCAGATGGCCGTGGAGCGGGTCAAACCGATTCCACGGACCGTCGCGCAACTCGACCTGACGAGCATGGTGCTCGAGGCCGGCTGTGACACGCCGGAGGCGGTGGTCGCCTACATGGAAGGGCGGTTCCTGTCCGTACCCCTGGACACAAGCACGCGTCGCAATCTGGCTGCGTTCCTGGAGAAGGAACTGGGGACGCGCGACATGAAGGCGACCTCGACATATGCGGAAGACTCGCTGCGGCTGCTGCTGCATCTGCTGTTGAGCAGACCCGAATATCAGCTTGGATGATTCACGGAGCAGCAACGACGCCCAACGCGGCGGACGCGGCGGACGCGGCGAAAAACCGCTGCCAGACCTGCGGCTGCAACGCGTGCCCCCCACCCATTCGCCCTACTCGGTCTACGCCGCGTCCGCCGCGTCCGCCGCGGCCGCCGCATCCTCCAGGCTTCCGCCGGGCTCATGGTGCCCGGCATCTTCGGCACCATCGCCCGCGCTGCGGCTGCAGCGGAGCAGGAAGACCGCATCCTGGTGGTCTTCGAGCTCTCCGGCGGCAACGACGGCCTCAACACGGTCGTGCCCTACGCCGACGACCGCTACTACAAGCTGCGGCCCAACATCGGCATCCGCCCCAACAAGGTGCGCAAGCTCGACGACCGCTTCGGTTTGAACCCGGGCATGGCAGGCTTCGAGCGACTGTGGAAGGACGGCCAGCTCGCCATCGTGCACGGCTGCGGCTACGACAATCCGTCGTTCTCGCACTTCACGTCCATGGCCTACTGGCACACCGCCGCACCGAACAGCGGCGACGACTACGGCTGGGTCGGCCGGCTCGCGGACACGATGTCGCCCAAGCCCGTGCCTAATTACCTGCTCAATATCGACGCGACCCAGTCGCTCGCAGTGCGCAGCCGGATCCACACGCCCGTCGTGTTCGACGACCCCGACCGCTTCATGCGCAGCGCCTTCTTCCAGGAGCGCACCCTGCTGGATGACGTCCAGGTCGAGGCCGAGGACAATCCGTCCCGCCGCTTTCTCGAACAGGTCGCCGTCAGCGCCCGCGAGTCTTCCTTCGCCGTGCGTGACGCGTGGTCGAAGTACAAGACGACGGTGGACTACGGCATCATCCCGCTCGGCCTCACCAAGGTGGCCGCGTGCATCTCGGCCGGGTTGCCGACACGCCTCTACTACGTCGGCTATCGCAACAACGCGTTCGATACGCATGTCCAGCAGTCGGACCTGCACCAGCGCCTGCTCACCTACACCTCCGACGCGATCTACGGGTTCCTGCGCGACATGGAGCGCATCGGCCAGGCCGATCGGGTCAGCATGCTGATCTTCTCCGAGTTCGGCCGGCGCGTGCCTGAGAACACCAGCCTCGGCACCGACCACGGCACGGCCAATGTCATGTTCTTCGCCGGCAAGCAGGTCAAGGGCGGACACTACGGCACACCCTCCGACCTGGGCGGCCTCGACGCCGGCGACAACCTGGTCCACACATCGGACTTCCGCCGGGTCTATGGCACTGCGATCGACGGCTGGCTGCGCCTCGGTGCCGCCGACAAGGTCCTCAAAGGGCGATTCGAGGGCTTCCCCGTCTTCGCCTGACCGGGTTGGTGTAAGGTACGGGCAATGAACCAACTCGCCCGTTTCCTCGGGGCGACGCTGCTGTGCGCCCTGCCCGCGTTGCCCGCCGCCGCTCTCGAAGGCGGCGCGGTCGATTCCAACGCCGATCCCACGTTCGCCGGCGTCGGCAGCCTCTCGCGCTCCACCGGGGGCACCTTCTCGGGCGTTCTCATCGGCTCGCGCCATGTGCTCACGGCGCAGCACGTGGTCGGTGCGGGTGCGTCGGCGTCCCAGTGGACCTTCAACCTCAATCTCGACGGGCTCGCCTCGGGCGATCGGACCTTCGCGGTGACACGAATCATTGCGGCGCCCGGCTTCGTCGGCTTCGTCAATGGCGAAGTGGCCCGCAACGACCTCACGGTGCTCGAACTCGATCACGACGTGCCGGCGGGCGTGCCGATCTACGGCCTCAGCGATTCCCCGTTGCAGTTGGGCCAGGAGATCACCCTCGTGGGCTACGGCGGGACTGGCGCAACGGTGAAGCGGCGCGGGACCAACATCGTGGAGTTTCTCGATCCCACGCCCGGCCCCGGCGCAAGCGCCGATGTGTTTGCCTACGATTTCGACACGGACTCGGCCAACCAGGCAACGGTGGTGGGCGGTGATTCGGGCAGCCCGGTCTTCGTGAATGAAGGGGGCGTCTGGAAACTTGCCGCCATCAGCACCTTTTCGTGGACCAATCCCGACATCCCCGGCACCGGACCGGTGCGGGGCGGTGGCGGCATGATCGTCTCCGCCTATGCGCCCTGGATTCAACAGGCCACCGTGGTGCCGGAGCCAGCCACGCATGCGCTGTTCGCGATCGGCATGCTGATGCTGGTCGCATGCATCCGCGCGATGAAGTTGCGCCGATTTCCCTCGGCCACGCCGCAACCGGCTCGGGAAATTTTCCGGCGGGCGCAAAATCGGATGACCGAAACACCGCGGGCGAGGTAAGCTTCCGGTCGTCCGGCGGGTATCGCGGCCCGCCCACTTCCAGGGGAGGTTCCACGACATGAGGTTCCATGACAGGGCCATCGGTGCCGGCTGCCTCGGCGCAGCACTCGCCATCGTTGGCGGCATCTCTTGCCAGACGGCGTCCGCCCAGTTGCCGGTCGAGCAGCTGACCAACAAGCCGGCGATCACCGCCAAGAACCGGGTCTACATCCCGGACATCGCGATCATGCACATCGCCGACGGCAAGGTGCACGTCATCGACGGCGACACCGGCAACTACGAGGGCGTGATCGGCTCGGGCTTCACCGGCCAGTCGAAGCTGTCCAAGGACGGCAAGGACCTCTTCATCGCCACCACCTACTACGATCGCGGGCAGCGCGGCAACCGCTCCGACATCGTCGAGGTGTGGGACGCCGAAACCCTCCACTTCAAGTACGAGATCGCCATCAGCGACAAGCGCGCGATGGCGCTCAACTACAAGTGGCTGCTGAGCCTGTCGTCGAACGGCCGCTGGCTGATCGTGCAAAACGCCACGCCGGCCACCTCCGTTACGGTGGTCGACCTCGAGAAGAAGGCGGCCGTGGCGGAGATCGCCATGCCGGGCTGCTGGGCCATCTACCCCGTACCGTCCCAGCCCAACAAGTTCGGTTCGCTCTGCGGCGACGGCACCGCGCAGATCGTCACGCTGGCCGACGACGGCTCGGCGGCCGGCCGCACCGTGTCGGACACGCTGTTCGACCCCGAGAACGACGCCCTCTTCATCCAGGGCGAGGCCACGGGCGACACTTATCATTTCGTGAGCTTCACCGGCAACCTCGTGTCCATCGATTTCAGCGGGGACAAGGCCAAGGCCGCCGGCAAGATGTCGCTCGTGACCGGTGACGAGCGCAAGAAGGGCTGGCGCCCGGGCGGCTACCAGCCGGTCGCCCTGGGCGGCGGCAAGTTCTACGTCGCCATGCACCCCGGCGGCGGCGAGGGCAGCCACAAGACGCCCGCGAAGGAGATCTGGGTCTACGACGTGGCCTCCAAGAAGCGCGTGGGCAAGATGCCGGGGCACGGTGCCACCGCGATCGGCACTTCCTCGGACGGCACCAGGCTCTACGCCATCGATGCAGAGAAGGCTTCACTCGTCATCACCGACGTGGCCAAGAAGCCCAAGGTCAGGGCCACCGTGCAAGTGGGCGAGTTCCCGAGCCAGATCGAAGTAAACTGAGCACGCAGCCCCGATGGACATGTTGTCGATCATCGCCGACCCGGCCGCCAAAGGCGCCGTCATCGGCGCCCTGGCGCTGATCCTCCTGGGAGCGGCCTGGCACAAGCTGTCCGAGCCGAACATGTTCCTGTCGGCTCTGGCCGCCTATCGCCTGCTGCCCCAGAGCCTGCTCGACGTGGCCGCTCGCGGCATCCCGCTGCTCGAGATCGCACTGGGCGCCGGGATCCTCGTGCCCGCTACCCGGAGCGTTGCCCTGGTGGGCGTGGCGTTGCTGATGACCGGCTATGCGCTGGCCATCGGCATCAATCTAGCGCGCGGCCGCAGCTACATCGATTGCGGCTGCGGCGGCGCTGCGCACCCGCTGTCGTGGGGTCTCCTCGTGCGCAACGGCGTGCTGGCGGCGGCAGCGCTCGCTGCGAGCGGTGCCACCATCGATCGTCCGCTGGATTGGCTGGACGCCGTCACCGTCGTACTCGGTGTGCTCGCCTTCTTCGTGACCTACCTGATGGCCGACGAATTGCTGCGCCAGGCGAGCCGCATGGCGCGCGCAGAACGCTCGACCGATACCGCGAGAAATCTCTCCTCATGACCAGCATCACCATCTCCAACGCCCTGCTGTGGGTGCTCATGCTCGGCGTGATCGTCGCGCTGTGGGCACTGGCGCGGCAGGTCGGCATCCTGTACGAACGCGTGGCCCCCATGGGCGCTCTCATCACCGATGCCGGCCCCAAGCTGGGTGAAGCTTCACCGCAGTTCGATCTGCCCTCGTTGGGTGGCGCCACCATCGCCATCGGCGGCGAGCGGCCCAAGAGCCAGCTGATCTTCTTTCTGTCGCCGACGTGCCCGGTCTGCAAGAAGCTGTTGCCGATCCTGCGTTCCGCATCGCAGGCCGAGAAGAACTGGCTCGACGTGGTCATCGCGAGCGACGGCGATTCGACCCAGCACCTCGGCTTCTACCGCGACGCGAAACTCGAACAGTTTCCCTACGTGCTGTCGGCCGATCTCGGCATGACCTACCGCGTGAGCCGCCTGCCCTATGCCGTGCTGCTGGACGAGCACGGCATCATCCGCGCCAAGGGGCTCATCAACAATCGCGAACAGCTCGAAAGCCTGTTCAATGCGAAGGAAATCGGTGTCGCGTCGGTGCAGGACTACCTGCAGCGTGGCGCCCAAGCTCACCAACCCCACGAATCCGCCTGAACCTGATCGAAGGAGACTTGAGAATGTTCCAGATCATCGAGCAATGGATCGACCGCATGGCCGAACGCCGCGTGCGTGCCACGGCACAATCCACCTCGCGCCGCAGTGCGGTGGCGAAGATCGGCACGCTGATGGTCGGCGGCGCCGTGCTGCCGATGCTGCCCTTCGATCGCTCCGGCGGCGAAGCCCATGCGGCATTGCCTGCACCGCAGGATCCGACCAAGTGCGAATACTGGCGCAACTGCGCGCTCGACGGCTTCCTGTGTACCTGCTGCGGCGGCTCGATCACGTCCTGCCCGCCCGGCGCCGAAGCTTCCAAGGTCACATGGGTCGGCACCTGCAAGAATCCCAAGGATGGCCGTGACTACCTGGTGAGCTACAACGACTGCTGCGGCAAAGTCGCGTGCGGCCGCTGCCTTTGCAACTACAACCAGGGCGAGCGCCCGGCGTATCGCATGGGCATCCACAACGACATCAACTGGTGCATGGCCGACAAGCAGACCATGTATCACTGCACGGTGTCGGTCATTGTCGGAGTGAATTAGGCGATTGAAGTGTACGCATCGGACGCTGAGCGTCCGATGCACGTGCACTTCAATCGGATCCGATCAGCAGATCAGGCTTGGGAGCGGCCCGGCGCCTGATCTGATGGTAAAGGCGACGGGGCGATGAGAGTTGGAGTTCTGCGGTCGGCAGTGGCTTTTTCAGCGTTGATGAAGTCGGAAGTCCGTGCGCGGACCGACTACCTGCTCCACTGCTCCGGCTGTCACGGGCAGGACGGCACAGGCAAGCCGACGGCCGGGATTCCCCGCTTCACCGATCAGGTGGGCTATTTCCTCAAGCTGCCGGAGGGTCGCGCGTTCCTGATGCAGGTGCCAGGCCTGCTCAGCGCGAACATGTCGGACGCCCGCGCGGCGGCGGTCGTCACGTGGATGATCAAGGAATTCGCCGGTCCTTCCATGCCCGAGAAGCTCGAGGTCTACACGGCCGAGGAAGCGAAGCGCTACAAGGCCGAACGGCCTGCCGACATCATGGGACGGCGCAACGAGATCTACGCGAAGCTGCTCGCGCAGGGCATCACGATCGAGTAGCGTCGGCCGGCGAGTCGTTCAGCAGCTGCCGGAACACGTCATCGGGCAAGAGTCCGCCCCCCGTCGTCCAAACAACATGAGTGCAGTGCTGTGGGTCGCCACCAGAGCGCGTCCACACCGCCGGTGCGGCCAATGCCGAAGCCGCCGAGGGCTCCAGCTTGAGTCCCGCTTCGAACCACGCGCGTCGCACCCATTCGAGGCTGGTCGCATCACTCACGGTGACCACGCCATCGATGAGATTGCGAACGACGCCTGCCGCGAACAGTGACGCCGATGCCACGGCCAGTCCGTCCTGGATGGTGCGGTTGGTACGACCGATGTCGTAGACGGAGACCGACTCCTCGGAGCCTGACGCCAGCTGTACCAGCATGCACGGCGATTCGACCGGCTCCACCAAGACGCAATGCACCGCATCGGCGAAAATGTGCTTCAAGCCGAACGTGATCCCTGCGGGAGCGCCGCCCACGCCGCAGGGCAGATAGACCTGCAGCGGACGATCGGCATCGACCGCAATGCCGGCGGCCTCCAACTGACGGCTCAAATGGGACGCGGCCTTCGCGTAGCCGTAGAACAGATGCTCCGACGATTCGTCGTCCACAAAGTGGCATTGCGGACGCGTCGCGGCTGACGAGCGTGCAGCCGCCACCGCGGCTGTGTAGTCCGCTGCGTGCTCGATCACGTTCACCCCGATGTGGCGCAGCCTGTCCTTCTTCCACGCCTTCGCGTCGCTCGACATGTGCACCTCGGCGGCGAAGCCGAGGGCCCGCGCCATCACGCCGACGCTGTAGCCGAGATTGCCGGTGCTGCCGACAACGATGGTGTGCTGGGAAAAGCGTTCTTTCCACACACGGTTGGCCAAGGCCGCACGGCCCTCCGGCGGCAGACCAAACGACCTGGCAACCCGGTCCGCATACCACAGCACCTCGAATACGCCGCCGCGCGCCTTGATGGATCCGGTCACTGGCAGATCGTGATCGGCCTTCACCAGCACGCGACCCTCTGCGCCTAGTACCGTTCGCGCGAAACTGTCCTTCGGCTCCACCAGTGCTGAATCGATGAATCCACCCGACGCCTTCAGTTCCGGAAACAACCGTGACAGCAGCGGCGCGAACCAGCGCCAGAGCCTTCCCGCCGCCGCCAAGTCGTAGAATCGCTGGGGCAGTTCGGACAAGGTGTCGTCGGCGGGACGCACCAGAGGATTGCGCCACACGGTGGGCACCCCGGCACGGACTGCCTCCGGCACTCCCGATGTCGCCTTCGGTTCGTTCAACGCCACCGGTCCTCGATGCCGTAGGCGAGATACGCGCCGGCCAGATAGACCTTGCGCAACGCCGGCAGAGGAAACCGCGGTATCTCCGTGGCCGTGACGGGTGTATCGCGCGGCACTGCCTTACCCATGACGAGATCCGCGGCGAGCCCGCCGCAATGGGTCGACAACGCGACACCGCTGCCCAGATAGGCCATCGCATACGCAACCGTCGGGTCACCTTCGATCGTGTTCATGTGCGGGATCAGGTCGTACGACAGTCCCACGTTGCCGTGCCAGAACCATTCGCTGCCGATGCCCGCGAGCTCCGGCCACTTGTCGGCGATGGCCGCTTCCAACCACCTGCGCCGCCGAGCCAGTGCCGCCGGCGTGTCGAACACGCCCGATCGCCCGCCGAACAGCAACCGGTCGTCCGGCAAGCGCCGCCAGTAGAACAAGAGACGTCGCGTATCGGAATACACCTGCGTGGTCGCCATGCCGACCGCGCCCCATTCCGCTGCCGTCAACGGGCGCGTCACGACGATGTTGCTGGCGGCAGGCAGCATCCGTCCGCGAAAGTACGGATGCAGATGCTCCGGTGTATACCCGTTGGTCGCCATCACGACCTTGCGCGCCCGCACCGTGCCGCCAGCCGTGGCCAGTCGATGAACGCTGCCGTCCCGCTCCCACGAAATCACGGCCGAGCGGTCGAACAGTGCGGCGCCACGCCGCGCTGTCGCCTTGGCGAAGCCGCGCGCGTACTTGAGCGGATGCAGGCCGAAACCCGTCCGAAAGCGGATCCCGCCGCCCGCGGACGGTCCGCGCAGATAGCCTTCGTGCACGAGATGTTCGCGACTGAGGTAGTCCACGCCGTCGTAACCCAGCACTTCGCGATAGGTCCGCACGCGTTCCTGCAATTCGGGCGCACGCTCGTCGCGATGGGCCACCGTGAGCGCGCCTTCGGGTTGCGCATCGCAATCGATCGCCTCGCTGCGGATCAGTTCACGCACCGTTTCGACCGCATCGACCCCAAGCCTTACCGAGGCTCGCGCCGCTTCCAGGCCCCATTTGCGGATGCGTTCGTCCAGGCCGACCTTGCCCACCGAAGTCAGCGCGAACCCGCTGTTGCGCCCGCTGGCGCCCCAGCCGATGCGGTTCGCTTCCAGCACCGCCACGTCCACACCGTGCACACCAGCGAGTCGATACGCGGCGGCAAGACCGGTATAGCCACCACCGATCACCGCGACTTCGACCTGCCGATCGCCGTCCAGCGGACGCGCGCCGGATTCGTCGGGAGTCGCCGTGTCCTCCCAGTACGAAGGGACCGGGGCACTCATCTCGACATCATTGAATCAGCCACGCGTTGAAACGTTGCACCAGCGCAGTATCGTTCTTGCCCCACCATTCGTTGTCGGTCTTGATGAGACCCTTCACGTAGTCCGGATGCGTGGTGAGCGACTTCGCCGCGTTCGGGTCCACCAGGTCGAACGCCTTGCGGTTGG
>LNDQ01000051.1 GCA_001464695.1 Betaproteobacteria bacterium Ga0077523
AGGAGCCCGATCCGGCCACCTTGGCGGTCAAGATGGACATGCCGGAAGAGAAGATTCGCAAGATCCTGAAGATTTCCAAGGAGCCCATCTCCATGGAAACCCCGATCGGCGACGACGACGATTCCCACCTGGGCGATTTCATCGAAGACCAGGCCACCCTGGCTCCGGTGGAAGCGGCGGTGTACACCAGTCTGCGGGAAGCGACCAAGGAAGTGCTGGATACCCTGACGCCGCGCGAAGCCAAGGTGCTGCGGATGCGCTTCGGTATCGAAATGAATACCGACCACACCCTGGAAGAGGTGGGCAAGCAGTTCGACGTGACGCGGGAGCGGATCAGACAAATAGAAGCCAAAGCGCTGCGCAAGCTGCGCCACCCGAGCCGTTCCGAGCGCCTGCGCAGCTTCCTGGACGGCTGACAGTTCCGCGGTGGGAGCTCTGCAGTTGCGGCGCTCCCGGGGGTTCTGCTTCAGGGACGCCCGACGTCTATCGTGGCAATGCCGTGACCAATTTTGAGCCGCTCGTGCATCCGTTCGTGATAATCGTTCCGTACAATGGCCTGCGCGAACCTCCTAAGACCCGTTGGAGGCCCTGCACATAAACCCGATCATTCCTGGAGAATTTCAATGCGCAACCAATTAGCAGCACTGATCCTGCTCTCCTCGGCGATTGCGCTCGGCGCTGCGTCGAGTATTGCTGCAGAGGGCGAGGCCGTGAAGGAGGGCAAGAAGGCCGACTACGGCCGTGCCGCGGAAGGCGACGCCGTCAAGTCCGGCAAGAAGAGCGAGTTCGGTCGCGAAGCCGAAGGCGACGCCGTCAAGTCGGGCAAGAAGTCCGATTTCGGTCGGTCGGCTGAAGGCGACGCCGTGAAGTCCGGCAAGAAATCCGAGTTCGGCCGCGAGGCCGAAGGCGACGCCGTCAAGTCGGGCAAGAAGTCCGATTTCGGTCGTTCGGCTGAAGGCGACGCCGTGAAGTCCGGCAAGAAATCCGAGTTCGGCCGTGAAGCCGAAGGTGACGCCGTGAAGGCCGGCAAGAAGTCCGAGTTCGGCCGGTCTGCCGAAGGCGATGCCGTGAAGTCCGGCAAGAAATCCGAGTTCGGCCGCGAAGCCGAAGGCGACGCCGTGAAGACCGGCAAGAAGGCCGACCATGGCCGTGCCGCCGAGGGCGATGCCGTGAAGTCGGGCAAGAAATCCGAGTTCGGTCGCGAGGCCGAGGGCGGCACCGTGAAGACCGGCAAGAAGGCCGACCACGGTCGTGCTGCCGAAGGCGATGCGGTGAAGTCGGGCAAGAAATCCGAGTTCGGTCGCGAGGCCGAGGGCGATGCCGTGAAGTCCGGCAAGAAGTCCGAGTTCGGTCGCGAAGCCGAGGGCGATGCCGTGAAGTCGGGCAAGAAATCCGAGTTCGGTCGCGAGGCCGAAGGCGACGCCGTGAAGTCGGGCAAGAAGTCCGAGTTCGGTCGCGAAGCCGACAAGGCCGCAGCCGCGACCACGACCAAGTAATCAACGCGCAGCAGCAGCCGAGAACGGGGCGATCTTCGCCCCGTTTTCACTCACGCCGTCCATCGGCATTCATCGCTCGTCGAGGCCCTTCATGAGACGCCTTCTTCTCGCGCTGTCGTCCGTCCTGTTCGCGTTCGTTCCCGCTGCGTTCGCCATGAACGCTCACGACGTGGCCACATGTCCTCCGACCATGGCGCGCAAGACCGAGACGCTGGTGGGTCTGTTCAAGATCCACGTCGCCTGCGATCAAGTGTTCTTCGAAATCCCCAACGCCGTGCTCGGCAAGGACCTGCTGGTCACCACGGAATTCGCGGCGGTTTCGGTGAGTACCGAAGAGGCGGCACCGGGAGAGGTGGTCTACAACGGGCTGTTACGGTTCGTCCGCCGTGGCAATCGAGTGTTCCTGGAACGCGTCCAGTACGACATCTGGGCCTTCATGGCGCCGAGCCTGCAACGGGGCGTGGAGGCCGCACAACTCGGAACGGTGATCAAGACCTTCGAGGTCAAGTACGAAGGTGATGACGGGTCGCCCGTCATCGAAATGACCGGCCTGTTCGTGACCGAGGTGCCGGACGGTTTCGGGCAGGAATACCGTTCGCAGTTCCGGGTCTCCACCGTCGATCCGAAGCGCTCCTACATCGCGCGCGTGAAGGCATTTCCGCAGAACGTGAGTGTGCGGTTCTACCAGACCTGGGTGCCCGACCAGGCCGAACGCCAGCGCAACCCCGAGGATGCACACGACCTGGGATTCATGTTCCACACGAACGTCCTGTTGCTGCCGGACACCCCGATGCGCCCGCGCTACTACGACGAGCGTGTCGGATATTTCCCGGTGCGCTTTCGCGACTACGGCACCCGCGACCACGGCGGGGTCAGCCGCGCGTTCATCCAGCGCTATCGCCTCGAGAAACAGGATCCGACCGCAGCCGTGTCCGATCCGGTGAAGCCGATCGTCTTCTACATCAGCCGGGATGTCCCGTCGCGTTGGGTGCCGTACCTCAAGCAGGCGGTCTCGAACTGGAACGTCGTTTTCGAGGCGGCCGGCTTCCGCAACGCACTGGTGGTTCGCGATGCACCCGGTGAGGAAGAGGATCCGGACTGGGATCCCGAGGACCTGCGCTACAACGTGATCCGCTGGACGCCCAGCGGCCGCCAGAACGCATCGGGCCCGGCCGTGGTCGATCCGCGCAGCGGCGAGGTCATCGCCTCGCACACCATCTTCTGGCACGACATCCTGAAGCTGCTCGAAACCTGGTACGTGACCCAGGTGAGCCCGCTCGATCCGCGCGCGCAATCACTGCCGCTGCCCGACGATCTGATGGGCGAGCTCCTGAGCTACGTCGCGACCCACGAGGTCGGGCACGCGCTCGGCCTGCGTCACAATTTCAAGGCCCACAGTGCCTATACCGTCGAGCAGCTGCGCGATCCGGAATGGACCCGCAAGTGGGGCACGGCGTCTTCGATCATGGCCTACTCGCGCTTCAACTACGTGGCGCAGCCCGGTGACGGCGCCGGCCTGTTCCCGCGCTTCGGCCCCTACGACTACTTCGCGATCCAGTGGGGCTACTCACCCATCGGCACCGAGATGTGCACCGACGACGAATGGGCGACCCTCGACGCAATGGCCGCGCGCCAGATCGACGATCCGACGCTGCGCTTCGGCGGCGAGGATGTTGCGGCCGAATACGATCCTGAAGTGAACACGCAGGTGCTCGGGTCGGACCCGATCGCCGCGACCGCCCTCGGCCTGAAGAACATCGACCGCGTCGCGAAGCTGCTGGTGCCCGCGACCGACCGGCTGGGCCACGGCTATGGCCGGCTCGGCGAACTCTACGAAGCGCTCGTGAAGAAGCGCGACAACGAACTGGGCGCCGTGGCAAAACTGGTGGGAGGCGTCGAGGAGATGCGCTACCAGAGCGGTCGCGGCGGACCGCCGTTCAAGCCCGTTCCACCCGATCGGCAGAAGGCTGCGGTCAAGTTTCTCGTCGACAATGCGTTCGCGACCCCGACTGCGCTCCTCGACAAGGATCTGGTGCTGCGCATTGCGCCGACGCGTACCCAGGACCCCCTGCAGGGATCGAACATCCAGCTCATGTCGCAGCTCCTGCGCACCGGCGTGTTCCTGCGCATGGCCGAGGCCAAGACCTACTGGCCCGACAAGCCCCGCTACGTCGGCATCGACATGCTGAAGGATCTCAACAACGGCCTGTTCAAGGAACTGGATGCCCCGTCACCGAAGGTCGACCTCTACCGTCGCACCGTGCAACGCAACTACGTGAAGCGGCTCAAGGTGGTGACGGGCGACTTCCGCGATCCGAACGAATCCTATTCCAGCGGGATCGAGGCCGAAGAAAGGGATCGGGGGAGTGTCAAGCGCAGCAAGAAGCGCGACGCCACGTCCATCGCACAGTTCAACTCGAGTCTCGCGGATACTGCGCACACCTACTCCAACATCGTCGGTGCCTCGAGCGAATTCCGTGCCGCGCTGCGCGAAGGCGTCAATCACCTCGGGCGCAAGATCCAGGACCGGAAGAAGCTCGTGAAGGACCCGGAGACGCTCGCCCACCTGCGCGACCTGGAGGACGAACTCGCGCGGATGTTCTGACGGCGCGGGGCACGCGTGCGGGCCGCGGTAGAATGCGCGGCCGCTCGACGGGCCTCTAGCTCATGATGGTTAGAGCAGTGGACTCATAATCCATTGGTGCCGGGTTCGACTCCCGGGGGGCCCACCAGACAAGTCGCTGCCCCCGCCCTGGCCCTCCCCCGGCGAAGCTGAGGGAGGGGAGGTACTGCACAGGTATGCGTGACTCCGGCAAGCGCAGGCACTCCTTCCCCCATCGCAGATGGGGGAAGGTTGGGATGGGGGCAGCGCGCGCAGGAAATCAAACGCCGTCGTGTGCCCGCCGCAGTCCCTCGATGTCGAACTTCACCATCCGCAGCATGGCCTCGGTCACGCGCCTGGCGCGTGCGCTGTTCGGATCCGTCATCCACTCACCGAGCACGGTCGGCACGATCTGCCAGCACAGCCCGTAGCGGTCCTTGAGCCACCCGCACTGCTCTGCGTGACCGCCCTCGAGCAGCGCGTTCCAGTAGTGATCGATTTCGGCCTGCGTGTCGCAGTTGACGATGAACGAGACTGCGTGATTGAACGGATCGAGCGGCCCGGCGCTGATCGCCTGGAACTGTTGTCCGGCGAGCGTGAACTCGACGACCGCCACCGATCCCGGCGGTCCGGACGGCGTCTCCGCCGGCAGGGTCGTGACCCGGTCGACGCTCGAGTCGGGAAATATCGAAGTGTAGAAGCGCGCCGCCTCTTCGGCCTCCTTCACGTACCACAGGTGCGGCGTGATCTTCTGCATGGTGCTCACCAGCCCTTTCTCCAAAGCGACGGCAGCTTCGTTTCGACGTTGACGATCCACGGCGCACCGAACCGGTCGGCCGCCATATCCCGCGCCTCGACCCGGGAACGCAGGTCGCGCATTCGAGCGCTTGTCTCCACGACGAACGAAGCGGTCGGTTTCGACACCCGCAGACCGCTATCGCTTCTCCGGCGGGATCGAACGGATCGCAGCGGCAAACCGGGCATGTGCTTCCGGATTCACCGGTCGATGCTTGACCTTGGTGCTCGCCGGATCCTTGCCGAGGTAGTTGTCGCCCTTCCAGTTGCGCGCCGGCCGGATCGGTCGCGCCACGAAGCCGCCGCCGCAATTGGGGCAGACGTTGGCGAGGACCGTATCGACGCATTCAGCGCAGAACGTGCACTCGTAGGAACAGATGCGCGCATCGCGCGAATCGGGTGGCAGGGCTTTGTTGCAGTGTTCGCAAGTCGGACGCAGTTCGAGCATGACGGATCTCCGGCGGGGCACTGGACCAGGTGGAGGCCATAGCATGGCATCTCCGCGTCCGGGAGGGGAGAGGGCGCAGGTCGCGCCACGCGCCGGACCGAGCTACACGGCCGATGGCGTGTCGTGCGCGCGTGGGTCGCCGGCGCTGGCGAGCAGTTCGTCCTCGATCCACTGGCGCAGCCACAGCGCTGCCTGCGTCGATGCGTGTTCCGGTTCCACCCAGCGACCGACACAGTCGCAGACCGCCGTGAAGTTCTGCCCGGCGCGCGCGTTGTCGATCGCGTCGGCTTCTGCGGCGTGCAGCGAACGGAAATGCGTGACGTGCCCCCGACGCCATGCAATCCAGTCGACCGGCGCGTCGAGCACGTGCGCGTCGGGCAGGGGTTCATCCCGATCGGCAGCCTGGCGCAGCGCTGCGGCATTCGTCGCGAGCGTGAGCCGGCGCACCGACGGATGGAAACCGAAGGTCAGACCCGGCCATGCCTCGCGCGAAAGGGCTGCGAGATCATCGAACCCGATGGGCTTCGCATCGGCCGCGTCGAAGGCGGCGACCAGCGTCCAGTCGAGCCGCGCGATCTCCGCGAGCCATGGCTGGCGGTCGTAGGGTGGTGTGCCGTGCAGGAAGTCGGCGAAGGCGCTGCCGTACCAGCGGATGTTGCGAAACGTG
Organism: Betaproteobacteria bacterium Ga0077523; assembly: GCA_001464695.1. Taxonomy (GTDB): domain Bacteria; phylum Pseudomonadota; class Gammaproteobacteria; order Burkholderiales. The sequence continues at coordinate 6,009 of LNDQ01000051.1, forward strand.
GAGGGCGTCGACTCGATGAAACCGGCGCCCACCTGCGCGAACGCGGCGTCGCCGAGCAGTCGGTGCAATGTGCCGAAAGTGTCGGCGAGGGCGTCGCGCAACCGGGTGCGATAGGCATCGTGATAGATCGCGAGACGCGGACCGGGTTTGCCGCGCGGGCCGTCTTCGATCGATCGCATGGCAGCGAAGGCGCCGCCCAGCACGAACTGCTGGAACTGAAGCTGAAGTTCCGCGAGCGCGGTCATGCGGCGCTCCGGTACCGCACCGATGCCGCGATGCGCCGCGCGCGGCCGAGTTCGGCCATCAAATCGGCCAGCGGCGGGATGTGATCGTCGCGTTCGATCATCGTGGCCACCGGGCCAAGACGCTGCATGGTGTAGTCGTAGAGCTCCCACACAGGATCGACCACGGGAGCATCGTGAGTGTCCACGATCCAGTCGCCGCAATGACTGTGGCCGGCGAGGTGGATCTGCTGCACGCGATCCGCCGGCATGGCGTCGATGTACGTTCGGGCATCGAAGCCGTGATTGAAGGCGCTCACGTACACGTTGTTCACGTCGAGCAGGATCAGGCAATCGGCGCGGCGCGCCAGTTCGGCGGCGAATTCCCATTCGGTGAACTCGCTGCCGGTGAAACTCACGTAGCTCGACACGTTCTCCAGCAGGATGCGCTGTCCGAGGATGTCCTGTACCTGGCGCACGCGGCCGGCGATGTGATCCAGTGCCTGTTCCGTGAACGGCAGCGGCAGCAGATCATGCAGGTTCCGGCCCTGCGTTCCGGTCCAGCACAGATGATCCGAGATCCATAGCGGTTCGACGCGGTGCGCAAGGGTCGCGACCTGCGCGAGGTACTCGCGATCGAGCGGATCGGTGCCGCCGATGGAGAGTGAAACGCCATGCATGACCATGGGGTAGTCGCGACGGATGGCGTCCAGCCAGTGCATCGGCCGGCCGCCCGGCACCAGGTAGTTCTCGGTGAGGATCTCGAACCAGTCGACGTCGGGAGGTGACGCGACGATGGCTTCGTAGTGGGCGGGGCGCAGGCCGAGGCCGAAACCTGCGATCGGGATGCGGGGCGTGGGTGACATTTCCGGAGGTGTTGCGCACTGCTGCCCCCATCCCCGCCTTCCCCCGGCGAAGCCGGGGGAAGGCTCCGGTGGGGGAAGGTTGGGATGGGGGCAGCTTGCCGATCAAGCCCGCCCGAAATGCTCCATGCAGGCCTTCTCCGTCATCATCACGAAGCTGTGCCCCTTGCACGCGTTCTGGCCTTTGCAGGCGTTCATGGCGGTCTTGCAAGCACCCTGCCCCTTGCACGCGTTCGAGCCGTAGCACTTGACCTGCGCCGTGCTCGAGTCCGCCGACTGGAACACGCCGCTGCCCGGATTGGATTGACACCCGGTCAGGAACATCGCCGCTGCCGCCGTCGCGATCGCGGTGCCTGTCATGGTGGATTTGTCGATCATCGTTGTTCTCCTCGAAGGGTTGCGAGTGGTCCGCTCGTGTTTCAACGCCGAAGTCGTTCCCCGCGGGGGCGGACCGAGATCCCGCGGTTCATGCCTGTGCTTGCGTTGCACCTCGCACGACCCCATTACGGACGTGAGGCAGGGTTGGATTCACCGGTGCGGGATTCGCGTGGCCGGCCATCCAAAGTGGACCGAGCTACGTAATGAGAACTCGCAGGCGCTACGAGCCAGGCGTCATCCGCGGCATCGATGCCGAGTGCCCGGGCGAACCGATCCACGACAACAGAATTGAATGCCATGCAGGCGATCACGACCCACGAGCCGGCGCAGTCGTCGACTGGCGGCACACCGCCCTGTCTTGAACGGCACGTGCGCATTCGTCATTGGAATTGCTAACCGAGCGAGGTCGCCATGATCCAGAAACCTGTCGCCGCGGTCCGGCGTGTCTACAGCACGTTGGATCTTTGCAGTTCCGCCGTCGGTTTGCTGTTCCGTCTGTGGGTCGCCAAGGTGTTCTTCCTCTCCGGGCTGACCAAGATCGGAAACTGGGAAACGACGCTGTTCCTCTTCCAGGACGAATACCAGGTGCCCTTGCTGTCGCCCGCCGTGGCGGCCTACCTCGGCACCGCGAACGAACTGGCGCTGCCGATCTTCCTCGCGCTCGGTCTGGCCACACGCCCCGTGGCCCTGATGCTGTTCGCCTTCAACATCGTTGCGGTCGTCTCCTATCCCGCGTTGTGGGAGACCGGGTACCAGGACCACGTCTACTGGGGGCTCATGCTGCTGGTGCCGATCTTCTACGGTCCGGGCCGCATCTCGGTCGATCACCTGATCGGGAAGTACCTCCCGGTTGCCGATCGCAGCGCGACGGCGTGAGCTTCGACCGTCACGCCAACCCGATTGGTGCGGGCCGAGGTGACGGTCATGGCCCAGGGCGACGATGTATCCTTTACCGCACCGTAAACGCCGCTGGAACTCGCCGCATATGCCCGAGTCGATCACCGTGAACGCGAACCGGCGCGCATGGCTGGCAGCCAGTGGAGCCGCTGCATTCATGGCGGCGTGCGGAAAACAACGAGGAGACGTTTCGATGGGCGCGGTAAACGAGAAGTTCGAGATCAGCAAGACCGATGACGAGTGGCGCAAGCAGCTGAACCCCCAGCAATACCGTGTGCTGCGCCTGCACGGGACCGAACGGGCCGGCACCAGCGAGCTCGATCACGAGAAGCGCGCCGGGACGTTCGTGTGCGCCGGCTGCGACCTGCCGCTGTACTCGTCCGACACCAAATTCAACAGTGGCACCGGCTGGCCGAGCTTCTTCCGGCCGCTGCCCAACGCCATCGGCACTTCGACAGACCGCACTTTGTTCATGACCCGTACCGAAGTGCACTGCCGGCGCTGCGGCGGGCATCTGGGGCATGTATTCGAGGATGGTCCGCCACCCACGGGGCTGCGGTATTGCATGAATGGCGTGGCGATGAAGTTCGTGGCTGCATAGGGCTGCCTCCAACGCCCGCCTTCCCCCGGCATAGCCGGGCGCAGTTGCCCCCATCCCCCGCCTTCCCCCGGCATAGCCGGGGGAAGGAGCGAACTGCGGCGCCGCTGGCTATTGGCACTCCTTCCCCCAGCTTCGCTGGGGGAAGGTTGGGATGGGGGCAGATCAACCCCGACCTGTCGGTCCACCTTACGCCTGCACCCATGGGCGGCGCCCGCATGCGTCCATCTCTTTGACGTAACAATGCAATCGTCGCAGGGCACGAGGGTTGCGTCCGCGCCGTCCTAAGCTATTCCCAACAATAGTCGTTGTGTCCGGGCGGGTGCCGCGTGGACCGCACGACCCGAGCCTCGGGGGCCAGGACTTGAACAAGAATCCGGCAGGTAGAAGTGCACCGTCACGCAACAGTGCAGGCTTTCACGCGCGGCGACGTCCTCTCGCGGCTCTCCTCGCGGCTCTCCTCGCCGGATCACCCTCGGCCTTCGCGCAGACCTGGAACGCCGGCACCGGGGACTGGTTCACCGCCGGCAACTGGAACCCGGCGGTGGTACCCGGGGCGGGCAGCAGCGTCATCGTCAGCAACGGCGGGAACGCCCAGCTTAGCGGTGTCGCCACCACCCCGCTGTTGAGCGATCTCAGCGTCGGCCTGGGTTCATCGGGCACTGGCGCAGGCTCGGTGCAAAGCAACGGCGTTGGAATCCGCACCATCGGTGCCATCAATGTCGGCACAGTCTTCTCGACAGGATCGCTCGCCAACGGTCTCGTGACGATCGCCGGCGCCGGCGGGCAGGCGGGCTCGGCTGTTGTCGGCTACGTCGGGAGTGCCGCCAGCGCGGCCTCGGCCTTCGGCTTTCTGATGACGGAAAACGCACTCACGATCAACAACGGTTCGGTCTGGGCCGGTCAGATGTTCGGCTCGGCCCGCGGGTCGGTGGCGCAAGGGACGATGATCCTCGGCGGCGATGCCGGCACCGCCTCGGGCTTCTTCATCGCGGGCAACGTGACGGCGTTCGACAGTACGCAGGTAGGCAGCCGGTCCACGGGCAGCCTCAGCATCCTCAACGGCGGCGGATTGACGTTGCTCGCGGGCAGCGAAGTGCTCGTTGGCACGACCGTGGGGACCGATCGCACGATGGATGGCGGGGCG
>LNDQ01000052.1 GCA_001464695.1 Betaproteobacteria bacterium Ga0077523
AACCGGGATGCGCCGTGGAACTGCGCGATCAAGCCCTGGCGCAAACCCTGGATCCGCCCGCTCGGTCTGATCGACGTCTACCTCGCGCACTCGCTGCAAGGCGCCGAATCGTTCGGCGAGAACGTGCACTATTTCCCCAACGCGGCGGATACGGATGCCTACAACCTGCGCGGTACCCGTCTGGAAGCGCTGCGCGATCCCGGGCAGTATCGGGTCGATGTCGCGTTCTACGGGTCTCTCAGTCCATCGTACCCGCGCGTGGGCGCGCGCATCGCGTTCATCGCGGCACTGAAGGATCGCTTGCGGGCGGCCGGCATCAGCATGGACATCCGCGATGCGTGTCCGGGGCCGGAACAGATGAGCGTGCCCCAGCAGATCGAACAGATCCAGACGAGCCGGATCAACTTGAGCGTCGGTGCGGTCTGCGACGACAAGGAACGAAGCTGGGGCATGCCGGAGCGCTGCTTCGGGGTCCCCGCATGCGGTGGATTTCTGTTGTGCGACTTTCGCCGTCACGCCGCGGACACCTTTCCCGTGGAGGCGTGGGCGGATTTCCAGGACCTCGACGACTGCGTGCACAGGATCCGTCACTTCCTCGATCACTTCGACGAGACCCGCATTCGCGCGGAGGCGTTGCACGCGGACGTGATGGCGCATCACAGCTATCGCCACCGGGCTGAAGCGATCCTCGCGCTTGCCGACGATTGGCGGCGGGCACGGCCATGAGCGAACGGGCCCCGCGCTTTCTCGTGATCCGCCGCGACAACATCGGCGACCTGGTCTGCACGACGCCGTTGATCCGCGCGTTGCGCGAGCGCTTTCCCGAAGGGCGCATCGACGCGCTGGTCAACACGTACAACGCGGCCGTGCTGGATCGCAATCCCGACGTGAATGCGGTGCACGTGTACTCGAAGGCCAAGCATCGCGAGGCCGGGCAGAGCGTCCTGGGGGTCTACTGGGAGCGAGTGAAGCTGCTGGCGCGGCTGCGCCGGCAGCGCTACGACTACGCCATCCTGGCCGGCTCGACTTTCCAGTCGCACGCGCTGCGCACGGCGCGCCTGGCGCGGCCCGCGCACGTCATCGGCTTCGTGCACGAGCAGGACTATGCCGGGCCGATCGACCGGGCGGTCTGGAAGGACCCGAAGGAGATCGTGCACGAGGTCGAGGTGGTGCACCGGTTGCTGCAACCGCTCGGCATCGAGAGTGCGCCAGGACCCTTGCGCGTGTTTCCCGATCCGGCCGCCATTGCGGCGGCACGCACACGGTTGTCGACGATACCCGGGATGCCGCTCGACAACCTCGTGGGGTTGCACATCAGCGCGCGCTCGCTCGACCGGCGCTGGCCCGCGGAGAAGTTCGTGGCGCTGGCGCGAGTGCTGTGCGAAAAGCATGGCTGCGGGGTGCTGCTGTTCTGGTCGCCGGGTGCCGAAGACCACCCGCAGCATCCGGGCGACGATCGCAAGGCACAGACCATTCTCGATGCGTCGGACCGGCTCGACGAACTCATCACAGGCATTGCTGTCTGTCGGGCTGTCGTGTGCAGCGACGGCGGTGCGATGCATCTCGCCGCGGCGCTCGACAAGGAGATCGTGTGTTTCTTCGGGCGCGAGTATCCGGAGCGCTGGCATCCCTGGCAGTCGCGGTACGTGCTGCTGCGCAAGGACTCGCGCGAGGTCGGCGACATCGGTGTCGAGGAAACCTGCACGGCCTACGAGTCGCTGCTCGCTGGAGGTTTGTCCGGCCGTTGATGCGGGCTTGCGGCACGGCCAACTTGGGCGACAATCGCGCCCACGGAAGATCATGCTGAACGGTTTGCCCATCCATCGAATGCGCACGCACGATCTGTCGCAAATCTGCGACGGATCGAGAGCGCTTGCTGCAGCACTGCTGGCGGTTCTGCCATGGTCGGCCGCACTCGCGCTCTCGCCCGAAGCGGTGATGGAAGCGGTGCAGCCCAGCATCGTGCGGGTTGCGGTGCTGGATGCCAACGGCACTGCGGTGCGGCAGGGCAGCGCCGTGGTGATCCGTCCCTTCGAGATCATCGCCAACTGCAATGCGGTGGCGGGCGAGGCTGCCACGGTCGTCGTGTTCCGCGGCGCGAAATGGGCGCTGGCGCAGCTGCAGGGCACGGACCGCCAACGCAATCTCTGTCACCTGCGCTGGCGCGGCGAGGAAGAGATCGGTGTGCCGGTGCGCGGTGTGGTCGCCATGGAACACGTGCGCAAGGGCCAGGTGGCGTATGCGGTGGGCTCGCCGCGCGGTCTCGACCTCGAGCTGAGCGGCGGCATCGTCTCGGGCTTTCGTCGCCATCCGGAGCGCGGCATGGTCATCGAGCTGGACGGAGCCGTCACGCCGGAGGCGAGCGGCGGCGGACTGTTCGACCGTGAAGCCCGGCTCATCGGTTTCACCGCGATGGTGCTGAAGGACGATCAGGTGCTCGATTTCTCGGTGCCGGCCGGAGCGGCCTTCGATTTGGTGCCGGCGTTGCGAACCAAGCGCGCGGTGCCGTCGATGCCGACGGCGAAGGACGACCGCGCGGATCGCGATCACGTCGATCGGTTGCGCGATGCGACCAAACGTCTGGCGGAGGCGCGGCGCTGGCTCGAGCAGGATCACCTCGAGCGCGAGCGGGCGCAGGCGAAGGAGCAGGAAGCGAAAGCCGCAGCCGCGGAGAAGGCCGCCACCGAGCCGGAGCCGCTGAAGGAAGTGGCTGCTGCCCCGGTCGCGGTGGAGACGCCGGTCCAGGCCATCGGGCAACTGCAATCCATCAGCCGGCAGGTCGAGCAGGTACTGACCGGCGCGGGTTTGCCCGTGAAGACCGTGTCCCTGGATTACTCCATGATCGTGGACGACAAGGGGCGGGTCGCGCAGCTCACGCTCGACCGGTCGAGCGGCGACCCGAAACTGGACGCTGCCGTCACCGCACGCATTCCCAAGGTCGGGCCGCTGCGCGACGCGGCGGAAAGCGCCGGGGCCGGACCACTGACGGTGACGTTGCGTGTAGGGTGGTTTCACGAACGCGCTGCCGTCATCGCGATGTTCGGCCCTTTGCCGCCGTATGGCGCATCGATAGGGAAGACGACGGCGAGTGCGAACGATCCGGGGCGACCGTCGTCCGGTCCATCACCGGACGGCGAGGCGGAGCGCCAGGCGCGCGAAGTGGCGCTGGAGCGTCTGCGGGCGGCGGAGGAACAGAGGCGACAGCGCACGCGGGCCGAGGCTGAACAACTGGTGCGCGACCACGACGAGGATCGCCGCACCCGACGCGAGAAGGCCGAGGCGGAAGTGCTGGCCGTGGGCGCCGCGGCGGTCAACGCGCAGAAGATCGTCGATGACTACGGCACCAGGGTGCGCGAAGCCATCGGCGACAAGTTCATGATCCCGGCGGCCGCACAGTCGACCACGCGCGCGGAGATCGAGATCCGGGTGGCGCGCGACGGGACGATCGGCACCTTCCGGTTCGTGAAACGCAGCGGCGTGGCGGACTTCGATCGAGCGATCGAGACGGCGGTGCAGAAGGCGGTGCCGTTACCGGTGCCGGCCGATGTTGGGCACTACACGCAGTTCCGCGATCAGCGGATGGTGTTCAGCGGGGAGAAGTAGCAGCTCGCTCGTTTACCGCTGCCCCCATCCCGACCTTCCCCCACCGAAGGTGGGGGAAGGAGCCTTACATCCCCTCCCCCGGCGTAGCCGGGGGAGGGTTAGGGTGGGGGCATGCAGCGCCAGCTACGCCGGCGCAGGAGATGTACAACTCCTTCCCCAACTTGGTTGGGGGAAGGTCGGGATGAGGGCTGCTGCTAAACCACCCCCGCCTCATGCGCTTGGCTGTCCGCGTGATAGCTCGATCGCACCAGCGGTCCGCACGCCGCGTGCCGGAAACCCATGGCGAGCGCCTCGCGCTCGAACACCTTGAACTGCGCGGGCTCGACGTAGCGCAGTACCGGCAGATGCCCGCCGCTCGGCTGCAGGTACTGCCCGACCGTCAGCATGTCGACATCGTGCGCGCGCAGATCGCGCATCACGGCGAGGATCTCGTCGTCGGTTTCACCCAGACCCACCATCAGCCCGGACTTGGTCGGAATCGACGGATGCCGCTGCTTGAACGCGTGCAGCAGATTGAGCGAGTTCGCGTAGTCCGCTCCCGGCCGCGCCTGCTTGTACAGGCGCGGAACAGTCTCGAGGTTGTGGTTCATCACGTCGGGCGGTGCGACGCCGAGCGCATCGAGCGCTTTCTCGAGCCGGCCGCGGAAGTCGGGCACGAGCACCTCGATGGTGGTCTTCGGCGAATGCTCGCGCACGGCGCTGATGCAGTCGGCGAAATGCCCGGCACCACCGTCGCGCAGGTCGTCGCGGTCGACGCTGGTGATCACCACATAGTTGAGGCCCATGTCGCGAATGGTGGTCGCGAGGTTGAGCGGTTCGTTCGCATCCGGTGGTTGCGGGCGGCCGTGGGCCACGTCGCAGAACGGGCAGCGGCGCGTGCACAGATCACCCAGGATCATGAACGTGGCCGTGCCCTTGCCGAAGCACTCGCCGATGTTCGGACAGGACGCCTCTTCGCACACTGTGTGGAGATTGTGGTCGCGCAGCGCCTGCTTCACCTCGTGGAAGCGGGCATTGCCGCCGGCGCGCACGCGGATCCACTCGGGCTTCTTGAGTCGCTCGACCGGCACGATCTTGATCGGGTTGCGGGCGGTCTTGGCCGCGCCGGTCTGCTTGATGGGAGAGTCCATGGAGGCAGTCAGGAATCGAGGCGCCGACGAAGGTGGTCCGCCAGCGCTTCGGCAATGGATGGGAACGACGCCATGATGCCGAGCTTTCGGGCGCTCGTCACGGCGAGGCCCGGATAGCCGCAGGGATCGATGACCTCGAAGGCAGTGAGGTCGGGCTCCACGTTGAAGGCGAGGCCGTGGTAGCAGCAGCCGTTGCGCACCCGAAGGCCCAGGGCTGCGATCTTGGCTTCCCCCACGTACACGCCCGGGCGCGCAGCGTCGCCATGGGCCTGGATGCCTTCGCCGTCCAGGTACTCGACGACCGCGTGTTCCAGCAAGCGCACGAGGGCACGCACGGTGAGGTCGTGCCGGCGCAGGTCGAGCAGCGTGTAGATCACCGCCTGGCCGGGGCCGTGGTACGTGATCTGCCCGCCACGATCGGTGCGCACGACCGGGATGCCGTTGTCGAAGCGCGGCAGGTGCTGCGATCGGCCCGCCACGCCGACCGTGTAGACGGGCGGATGTTCGGTGATCCAGAGCTCGTCGGCGGTGCCCCCGTCGCGCCCGGCGGTGAAGCGCTGCATGGCACGCCACGTCTCCTCGTAGTCCGTCACGCCCAGCGCACGCGTGATCGTGGGGCTTTCCCTCACCCCAACCCCTCTCCCGGAGGGCGAGGGGCTTTGCTTCCCTCTCCCTCCGGGAGAGGGACCGAGGGTGAGGGAAAATGCCCCGCGCTGCACCACGCAAGAGTCACAACACCATCACCACCTGCGGGTGATCGCACAGATCGCGATACAGCGCATCGAGCTGTTCGCGCGAGGTCGCCCGGATCACGCACGTCACCGACAGATAGTTCTTCTGCTTGCTGGTACGCATCTCCACTGTTGCCGGGTCGAAGTCCGGCGCGTGCTTCGAGACGATCTCGATCACGGACTGGGCGAGCCCGCGCTCCTGCCGGCCCATGATCTTGATCGGGAAGTCGGTGGGGTACTCGATGAGGGACGGTTGTGCCTGTTCCGCGTCGGTCATGGTTCTCATCCTTTCTTCGGTCGCTTGTGCGCCTGATAGAGCGCATGCATCCGTCGAAAGATGGGGCCGGGCGCACCGTTTCCAACCGGATGGCCGTCGAGCGTGGTGATGGCCAGGACTTCCCGCGTGGCACTGGTGAGCCAGAGCTCGTCGACATTGCGCAACTCGCCTTCGCTCACGTCGCATTGCTCGTACGGCAGCCCGCCGGCGGCCGCGAGCTCCAGGATGAAATCGTAGGTGATGCCGGGCAGGATCAGGTGGCTCTTGGGCGGGGTGCGAATGACACCGCCCTTGACCGCGAAGATGTTGGCCGCCGAACCTTCGGTGAGGAACCCGTCACGCAACAGCACCGTCTCGGCCGCACCGGCATCGATGGCGAGCTGACGCAGCAACACGTTGGCGAGCAGCGCGGTGGACTTGATGTCGCAGCGGTACCAGCGGTTGTCGGTGCCGGTGATGGCGGCGACGCCGCGTTCGATCTGTTCCGCCGACGGCGTCGACAACGGGTTCGACATCATGAACACCGTGGGCGCGAGATCCTTCGGGAACGCGTGGTCGCGCTTCGCCACGCCGCGCGTGACGTGCACGTAGACCGACTGGTCCGTCGACTCGTGCTGCGCGATCAGTTCGCGGATCAGCTCCGTCCAGCGTGACGCGGTGTTCGGATTGCCGATGCGGATCGCGTCGAGGCTGCGTTGCAGCCGCGCGAGATGGCCGTCGAGGCGCAGCGGCGTGCGGTCGTAGACGGGAATGACTTCGTACACACCGTCACCAAAAATGAAGCCCCGGTCGAGAACCGGGATCTTCGCCTCGGCGAGCGGCAGGAACTCGCCGTTCAGATAGCAGATCATTTGAACCAGAGTCGCAGGCTGTCCCAGGTGCGGCCGAAGATGTTGGCGACGCCGATCGCTTCGAGGGCGAGCACCGGAAAATCACCCAGCGGCTTGTCGTCCAGTGTCACGCGCAGCGTGCCGACCCGCTGCCCGGGTGCGATCGGGGCCACCAGCGGTTGAGTGCTTTCCATGGTCGCCTTGAGGCGCTCGCCCATGCCACGTGGCACGGTGAGCGCGAGGTCTTCGTTGAATCCTGCCTTGAGCTCGTTGTTCGCACCCTTGAAGACCGGGATCGCCGCAACCGCCTGGCCCTTGGCATACAGGCGCACGGTGTCGTAGAACTGGAAGCCGTAGTTGAGCAGCTTCTGGCTTTCCTGCGCGCGGGCCACGTCGGACGCGGTCCCCAGCACCACCGACAGCAGACGGCGCGGCGGCCGTGAGGCGGTGGCGATGAGGCAGTAGCCGGCCGATTCGTGATAGCCGGTCTTCATGCCGTCCACGGTCGGATCGGAGGCCAGCAGCCGGTTGCGGTTGTACTGCGTGATGTTGTTGTAGCGGTACTCGCGCATCGAATACAGCGGAAAGAACTCGGGGAAGTCGCGGATCACGTTGGCCGCGAGCACCGCGAGATCCAGTGCCGTCGAATAGTGCTGCGGATTCGGCAGGCCGGTGGCGTTGACGAAATGGCTGCCCTTCAAGCCCATGCGCGCGGCCTGCTTGTTCATCATTTCGGCGAACGCCTCTTCGCTGCCGCCGACAGCTTCGGCGAGCGCGATGGTGGCGTCGTTGCCGGACTGCACCACCATGCCCTTGAGGAGCTCGTCCACCGTGACCGGCTTGCGCGGCTCGATGAACATGCGCGAGCCGTCGGCTTTCCAGGCCCGCTCGGACACCGGCACGGCCTGATCCGTCGTGAGGCGCTTCTGCTTGATCGCGTCGAACACCAGGTACGCGGTCATCAATTTGGTGAGTGAGGCGGGCTCGACCCTTTCATCGGGGCCGCGCGACACGAGCACCTGACGGGTCTGCCAGTCGAGCAGCACCCAGGCCTTCGCGGCCAGGGCGGGGGGCGAGGGGATCAGCGGTGCCGGGGACTGCGCGAAAGCGGGTGCGGCGAAGAACAGGAAGGCTGCAGCAAGAAGACGCATGGTGTGTCGGGCGGGCGGGAAACGAGAATTATAGGCTCCCCCTCGTTCGCGGCGCGTTGCCTCGGACTTTCCACGCTGGAACAATCGCGGGTTCCAGCGAACGACGGACGGAGACTCGGCATGAAAACCACAAGCTTTCTCGCAGGCACCATGTTGCTGATGGCCACGGCTGCCGCTGCGGAGGAAAAGGTCACGGTTGAGGTGAGCAACGCGTGGGTGCGGGCCACGGTGCCCGGCCAACCGGTAGCCGGGGCCTATCTCGACTTGCGCGCGCAGCGTTCGGTGAAGCTCATAGGCGTTGCCAGCCCGGTCGCGAAGCGCGGCGAGATCCACGAGATGAAGGACGACGGCGGCATGATGACGATGCGTGCGGTGGACGCCGTCGACCTGCCGGCCGGCAAGACGGTCAGCCTGGCCCCGGGCGGAATGCACGTGATGTTGTTCGGGCTTTCCGGGCCGCTGGTCGCGGGCCGCAAGGTCCCGCTTACCCTCGAGTTCCGTGGGGATTCCGGCGGTGTTTTCAAGCAGATCATTGTCATTCCGGTAAAGGCGGTCGATTAACAGGAAGGGTCTTGAAAGCCTGCCCGGGATGCATAGATAGGGGGCATGGACGGCCGGGTCGAGACCACTCTCCCCGGACCGCTTCCGCAGCCGTACCCCCATTCAACAGCAACCCGACCAGG
>LNDQ01000053.1 GCA_001464695.1 Betaproteobacteria bacterium Ga0077523
CTGCCGCACATGGGGTCGAACAACGGTTCCGCCGGAGTCCACCCGGTGAGACGCAGGATGCCCGCAGCAAGGTTCTCGCGCAGCGGCGCCTCGCCCGATTGGGTGCGCCAGCCGCGCTTGAACAGCGCGTCGCCCGACGTGTCGAGATAGAGCGTCGCTTCGTCCGCCGTCAGGAACGCGTGGATGCGCATGTCGGGTGCCACCGTATCGACGCTCGGCCGGCGATCGTCCTGCTGGCGGAAGCGGTCGCACACGGCGTCCTTGATGCGCAGCGTGACGAACTCGAGGCTGCGCAGCGGACTGCGCATCGCGGCCACATTGACACGGATCGTCCGCTCCACCGAGAACCACTTGGACCACGGCAGCGCATGGGCCATCCTGTAGATGTCGTCTTCGTTGCGATAGCGTCCGTGACCGACACGCCACAGGATCCGGCTCGCAATGCGGCTCTGCAGATTGGCGCGCTGGCAATCCGGCCATTCGCCGACGAAGGCGACACCAGCATTACTCACCTCCACACCGCGCAAGCCGAGCTCGTTCAGCTCCTCGCCCAGCGCGGCCTCGAGCCCCCGCGGGCACGTGGCGAAGAATCGCTGTGCGGGTTCGACGCGATCGTGCGGTTCGCGACGCTGGATGCGATGCGTGGCCATCCCGCATTATCGCTCACGAATCCGCTCACATTTCAGCGTAGATCTCGATCTCGAGCTTGCGCCGGTGGTTGCGGTACTTCGCGCGCTTCACGATGCGCGCTTTCAACACCTGGCCTCGGTCGAGCTGGCGTGCGATGTCGTGATTGTCAGCCTGCGGCAGGTAGCCCAGAACGTGCCCGCTCCAGTCCACGCGCACCGCGTGGCGATCGTGCGGATTGTCGGCCTCACGCACGAGGGCGAGCGGATCGCCGTCCTGCAGATAGTCCCAGACAGCCTTGGCTTCGTGATGCGCGAGCCCGGCCGTGAGCGTCGTCTGCACCATCACGCGGGCCTTGGCGGCGGTTTCCGCGAGCGCCGGGGTCGCGAGCCACAGCGTCGCGCACAACACGGCAGCCCATTGGCCGACATTCGGTCCCGGCGGTATCCTCATCGGCGACCCTCGAGCGGGAGTGGCGATTCCAGCCATCATGAGCGAAAACCGGCAGCCCTACCAGGTGCGCAGCGACAGCGACGTCGCCCGCGACTACCGGTTTCTCGACGCCGACCCGGTGCCGATCAAGGTCTGGCTGCCCGAGACCGTGGAGGCGATGGTGGAGGAGCTGGCTCGCCAGCAGGACGTCTCCAA
>LNDQ01000054.1 GCA_001464695.1 Betaproteobacteria bacterium Ga0077523
CCCACGGACTCGAGGTCTAGGCCGGGAATCGCGGTCTCCGCTCCAGTGTCGGAAGCTACCCCGACACATTTCCAAGATACAAGGTTGGGATGGGGGCGAACACAGGCCGCCGCGGCCCAGGGCAAGCTGCGCAGATTTCTCCAAATCCGGTGATTCTTCCAAGAGTTTCGCCCGGCACCGCCATAGCCTTGCCGTCATGCCTACACCGCTTCGACGCTGCGCTTCGGATGCATGGCAGCATCGCCGCCCGCTCCGAACTCCACGCCCATGACACGCCCACCCGCGCACCCGCCGGGCTGCGTCCATTGCACGACTCTGCATCCCCATTGGGATCGCTCGCTGCCGCCGGCCCATGTCGTCGCCGATGGTGCGGTGGTGACCATGACCTGTCCCGACGCCGCCAACGGCCTGCTCGGACCGGACTCGACGTCGCAGGATATCGCCGACATCGACTTCGGCATGCTCGATCCCTTGTGCGGTCCGATCTACGTGGAGGGGGCCGAGCCGGGTGACTCGTTGCAGGTGGAAGTGCAGCGGATCGACCTGGCGCCGTGGGGCTGGACCGGCTTGCTGAAGGGCTTCGGACTGCTGGCGGACGAGTTTCCGCAGGCGTATTTCCGCAGCTTTGACCTGACGCGCGACTCGGTCGACATCTTCGGCGTGCCGTTTCCGCTGCGACCGATGATGGGCGTGCTCGGCGTCGCGCCGGCGGCGTCGGGGCCCCATGCATCGATCACGCCCACGCGCGCCGGCGGCAACATCGATGTCCGCTATCTCAGCACCGGCGCCACGATCTATCTGCCGGTCTTCAACTCCGGCGCGTTGCTGTCCGGCGGTGACGGCCACGCGCTGCAAGGCGAGGGCGAGATTTCCGGCACCGCAATCGAAACGCCGATGACGGCCACGGTGCGCGTGAAGGTGCTCAAGCGGCAGTCGCTGCGCGCTCCGGTGCTCGACATCTCGACCCAGCGTTATGCCGAAACCGAATATCGGGACTTTCTCGGCATAGGCCCCGATCTGTTCCAGGCGTCCAGGGAGGCGACGCGCTATGCGGTCGACGCCTTGTCCGCCCATTTCGGAGTCGAGCCGTACGAGGCCTACGCCGTGCTGGGCATGGTCGCCGAATTGCGTATCCACGAGATCGTCGACCAACCCAACTGGGTGGTCGGCTGCCTGATTCCACGGCGGCTGTTCGAGCGACGCGCCTTTCCGGCGGGCGCCTGAAGCCGCTTCGCGTTCCTCCATCGCAGTCTGGTTCGGGAGTCCCCATGAAACGATTCGCAGCGAGCCTCGCTCGTGCCCTCCGGGGCGCGGCACTGACGTTGTGCATTTCCACGGCATGCATGGCTGCGGATGCACCACTTCGCATCGGCGTGCCGGTATGGGTGGGTTGGATGCCCTGGTGGGTCGCGCAGGAGGAGGGGCTCTTCAAGAAGCACGGTGTGGCGGTGGAACTGATCAACTTTCCGGTGCAGGGCGATGCCGTGCAGGCGCTGGCGAGCGGCAAGCTCGACGGGGCGAGCCTGGCGACCAACGACATCCTTTCGATCAATGGCGGCGGTGCCAAGGCCTCGGTCGTGCTGCTGCACGACGAGTCCGCCGGCGCCGACATGCTCATCGTGCGCGGCATCGATTCGCCGCAGGCGCTCAAGGGTCAACGCATCGCGGTGGAGGTCGGCGGTGTCAGCCACTTCTTCCTGACCAGACTGCTCGGCAAGTACGGCATGACCGAGAAGGACGTCAAGGTCGTGAACATGGCCGCACCCGATGCCGGAGCCGCGTTCGCGGCCAAGTCCATCAATGCGGCGGTGACCTGGGAACCCTTCGGCACCCAGGGCATCAAGTCCGGTGGCAAGCTGCTGCTGTCGAGCAAGGACACGCCGGGGGCGATCGTGGACGTGCTGGGCATCCGCAACGACGTGCTCAAAGCGAAGCCCGATCAGGTGCGAGGTCTGATCGCAGCGTGGTTCGATGCCCTCGAATATGTCCAGAAGAACCAGGACGAGTCGTTCAAGATCATGGCAAAGGCCTCGGGCGTCTCGGTTCCCGAGTTCGCCGACATGTGGAAAGGTGTCCGCATCCCGACTCTGGCGGAAAACGGCAAGGCGCTCGGACAGAAAGGCAGCAAGGGCACCTTCCAGGCCACGGTGGCGGAAATGTCGCGCTTCATGGTCGCGCAGAAGCTGCTGCCCAAGGGCGTGGCGCCCGACAGCATGGTGAAGGGCGACTTTCTGCCGAAGTGACCGGCCGGCGGCGCTAGCGGCTCATGTGTCGGCGGTAGCGCGAGGGCGAAGTGCCCACCAGTCGCGTGAACGTGGAAGTCAGGTGCGACTGGTCGAAGAAGCCGCACGCCAGGGCGATGGCGGGTATGGTCAGTGAAGCATCGTGCAGCATCGCCCGTGCAGTCGCGGTACGCAATGCGATCAGGAACTGCTGCGGCGGCTGCCCCACGGTTGCCTTGAAGGCCCTGGCAAAATTGTCGGGTTCCATGCCCGTCAGGTTCGCGAGGTCGGCAACCGTGATCCGCTGGTCCAGACGGCTCAGGCAGTGTTCGCGGATCCGGGCGATCATCGCGGGCGCCAACCTGAACCGCGGTTCCCGTGGAGATCTGCGGCGCGCGCCGACGGCACTTCGCAATAGTCCGCAGATCAACGTCGATTCGATCGAATCGGCGAAGACCTGTCCGAGCCGGTCGCCGTGTCTCGTCTCCGACCAGGCCCTGCGGCAAAGACCACCGAGAAACGGATCGCTGAAGGCGTGTTCCTGCAGCGCGCCCAGTTGCACCGGCCGGTCGCTTGCGGTCGCGGCCACGCGGTCGAATGCCGCTTCGCTCACCGAGATCATCAGATGCCGCTGGACATGGGACAGGTGCAAGGTGGCACCCATATGCGGCGGTGTGATGGGTGCGAACATGCCGGGGCGCAGCCACTCGGTATGCCAGCGATCGTCACAGCGGTGCGAAAGGCGGGCCTCGCCTTGCAACACTAGGCAGAGCGTATAGGTGGCCGTCGGCGCATCGCGGACTTCCGCCGCGGGAAGCATGACGTCCTCGAAGGCCAGACCGGCAGCTCGCGAAGTTCCAGTGCACCGATCGTTCATGGGCATCTCTCCTGTCGGGAGGACGGTGGGTTTCGAATTGCGCGCGCAGCGCCGGCGCGGCTTGAGGAGCCTCCGGGTCAGGCAGCCCCCAGTCGTTCGCCTTCCCGCCACGGCAACGTCGAGCGCTGAATCACCCAGGCCTCGGGCGGACCGCCGCGCGTGCCGAACGAGATCTCGAAATCGAGCGCTGCCCTCAATGCCTGGTCATCGCCGGTGAGTGATGCAAGATTGTCCGCCTGAGGCAGCACCATCCGTCGGGGACGCACGCGCATGAAGTAGTTGCCGGTCGCGAGCAGCACGGAATGCGGTCGCGCTGCACGCGGGTCATCCCCCTCCGCGAACTCGACGTTGACGTGCTCCTTCCCGATGCTGTCGGCGATGCGTTCCCAGATCTCGAAATACTCCTGCTCTATGCCGTACTCGAGCATGAGATCGGGGCTGGAGAACTCGATGCGGCCGACGTCGCTGAACCCCGAAGGCGGCTGGAAATCCACGCGCCGCAGCCACCGGCAGATGTCGCCGTCGACAGCCGTGGTGCCCGCGAACCCCTGCTGCGCGGCGAGATCGAGCAATTCCTCGCGCACGCATTGCCCGAGCGAATGCTTGCCGGCACACGGCGGGCGATAGACCGGAATCCGGATGTCCGCGTGCCACAGGCTGGTCTGCATCCAGTAGACCGTGGACACGGTGTCCTCGAACTCCGGCGTGCGCAGCAGCTTGCGCTTCCAGACACCGACGAAGGCGTCGGGAACGCGCGCTGCATTCGTGTCACTCATGGGTCGTCGCGGCGGTCATCAGAGTCGATTGTATCCATACCGAGGGGTGGTGGGCAGGTCGACCCACGACTCGTAGAACCCCATGACATGCGGTTCGAGCGCGTCGATCAGCGCCTGCCGTTGCGAGCTTTGCGAGCGCCAGATGGACTGGTACAGGTCGCGCAGGCGCCGCTCGGCGTCCGTCGCGTCGACCGTGAGCACTTGACCACGCTCCATGAGTACACGGCCGCGCGAGATCACCGCATCCACGTGTTCCGCGCGGGCACGCTGGACGACGACGGCATGGGGATCGTGCCCCGGCCATGCGTACGGCCGGGTCATGCGCTCGGCGTCGAGCAGCACCAGGTTCGCGGCGCTGCCTGCTGCCAGCGTCCCGGTGCGCTCGCGGCCGAAGGCGCGGGCGCCGTTGACCGTGGCCATTTCCAGCAGGGTGCGCGGCGCGAGAGTGCGGGTCGCCGGTCCGGGTGTGCGTTGCAGGAGGTCCGCCAGGCGCAGCTCCTCGAGGTAGTCGCTGGTGTCGGAGAAGCCCTGGCCGTCGGTGCCGATGGCCACCTTCATGCCGCCGGCCGCGTAGTCGGCGACCGGCGCGATGCCGTTCGACAGGCGCAGGTTCGACGACGGACAGTGCACCGTGGTCACGCCGGCGGCAGCGAGCAGCTCGATGTCGTGCTGCGAGTACCACACGCCATGGCCGCATGACACCATGGGCCCGAGCACGCCGATCGCGCCGAGATATTCGGTCATGGTCTGGCCGCGCGTCTTGAGCGCCCACTGCAGTTCCATCGGCGATTCGCTGTTGTGCAGATGGAGGCAGGCACTTTCGCGTTCGGCAACGGCGCGCCAGCGCCTGAGTTCTGTCTCGGTGCACCATTCGGGTCCGTCGGGCGCGAGGGCGAATTGCACCGCACCCCCGAACTCGGCTTTCAGATCGAGCCATTCGCGTTCGTAGCGATCGGGGTCGACGTAGCTCGCCGTGAGGGCGAGCCCCTGGCCGTCGATGCGCGCGCGCAGGGCGGAGGGCAGGGTGGCCACGAATTCGGCGTCTGGCGCATAGACGTAGCCGAGTTGGGTGCGGGTGGTAGGTGCATAGATGACGTCGAGTCCCAGGTCGGCATAGGCCCGCAGCATGGACCGGTGGTCGGTGGTGAGCGTCATGTCGAGCGTGCAGGCCACCCCGGCGCGCACGAGCTGGATCGCCGACACGAGCGTGTTGAGATACTGGAACTCCGCGTCGAGCGCAGCGGGAATCTCGAAGCCGGACGTGCGCAACAGGAACTGCTCGAGCGGCGCATCCGGCGCGGCACCCATCGAGAACGTGCGCCAGTTGTGATAGTGCGCGTTGACGAAGCCGGGAAGCAGCCAGTGCGCCGATCCGCCGATCTCGCGCGCCTCGGGTGCGGCGCGCCGCATTTCCGGGTACGCGCCGACCGCCGCGATCGACGCGCCTTCCACCAGCACGGCGCCGTCGGCGATGACGGGATGGCGTTCATCGAGCGTGAGCACTTTCGCCGCCCGTACCAGCAGGCGTTCGGTCGCGGGCAGGGCCATCAGGCGCTTCCTCCGCCGATTCCCGCGAGATACCTGTTCACGAAGGTGGCGTCGATCAGCTGTGCCGCCGGCGGCGGATCCTTCTCGAGCAGCTTCTGGTCGCGCATGAAGGCGTCGACTTCCGCCGTGATCTTCTCCAGCGTACGATCGGGCGACTCGCCGGTGACCATGAGCGCGGCGACCTCCCTGGGATCGGACAGGAGCCGCACACCGTCGCCGAATGCGCGGAAATCGTCTGGCGTCACTTCGAGCGCCTTGGCCTCGATGGCGATCGCCTCATCCATGTGCTGGCGGCGCCAGTCGAGCGCCTGGTACCAGGCACGGACGAGGCGCACGGGTCCTTCGGGATTGCGATCGAGAAAGTCCTGGCGCATGGACAGCACGTCCGGTGCGATCGGCGCCTCGCGCGTCGAGAAGATCACGTGACCCTTGCCGCTCTTGGTGACCTGGGTGATGAACGGTTCGTAGGACACTGCCACCTTGGTCTTGCCGGCAGCGAACGCGGCCAGCGCCAGGTCGGCCGTCTGGTTCACGAGCTTCACATCCTTGGTGGAGAGCCCCGCCTGCTTCAGGCCGGTCAACAGCAGGAAGTGGCCGATGCTGCCCATCTCCACCGAGATGGACTGGCCCTTCAAGTCGGCGAGCGACTTGATGGAAGGCGCCACGACGACGGCATCGGCGCCGTTGCTGAAGTCGGTGACGAAGACGAACTTCTGCGCGATGCCGTTCGCCGCGCTGACCAGCAACGTTCCGGGATCGATCAGGGTCGCATCGATCTGCCCGGCGTTGAATGCTTCCATCATCTGGGAGATCGAGGAGAACAGGGTCAGTTTCATGTCGAGCCCGTTCGCCTTGAACAGGCCCTGGGCTTCCGCGGTCTTGAACGGCATGGCACCCGGCCAGGGATTTATTCCGAAGCGAATGGCGATGGTTTCCGCGGTTGCGGCCGGCGGTTTGGTCGCGTTTGGGGCGGGAGAGGGCGGCGCGCTCTCCTGCTTGCCGCAGGCGGCGAGTGCGGCCAGCGCGCCGCCGGCCGTCAGCGTCAGGAAGCGACGGCGGGTGATTTCGAAGGCGAACGAAAGTGGCATGGTCGGCTCCAGGCGTTTCACGGCGGTCGGATCAGCTCTGGGCCGGTTACTTCCGGGCGAGCTCGGCTTCGATGTAGCGCGTATCCATCGTCATCTCGCACCGGGGCATCGCGGGGATCTGTCCCTTCGCCTTGAGAATGTCGGCGATCGCATCGCACGCGACGTAGAAGGATTCGGCGTCGGACGAGCGCGTGAAGGCCTTCAGCATCTCGGGCAGGCTCAAGGCGTAGATGGCGGTCTGCTGCTCCAGCACCTCCGCCTCCGTGATGCCGAGGGCCTTGCCGATGACCTTGGCTGCCTCGTTCGGCCTGGTGCGGATCATCTCGAGTGCTTCGAGGTAGCCGCGCATCACGCCCTTGATGAGCTCTGGCCGATCCTTGATGGCCTTGTCCGTGAACACCAGCACGTCGGAGAGCAGGCCGGGCGACTGCTTCGACGAATAGATCACGTGGAAACGCTTGCCACCGTCCATGGCGGTGATCTGCGAGATCATCGGTTCATAGGTGACGCCGATCTTGACCTGGCCCGAGGCCATGGCCGAGGGTACCGCTTCGGGTCCGGTGCCGATCGGTTGCACATCGCCATCCTTGAGGCCGTGCTTGCGCAAGGCGAAGGCGAGCAGGAAATCGGAGGGCGACAGCGGGGCGAACGCGATCTTCTGCCCTTTGACGTCGGGAATGCCCTTGACGTCGAGAGTGGCGACGATGGCATCGCCGCCGTTGGAGAAATCGAGCGGCATCACGGCGCGCATCTTCCCGCCCTTCGCCACCTGGCCGACCAACTGGTCGTAGGTGAGCAGGCCGCCGTCGAGCGCGCCGCTGGCAATGGCCGCCGGCAGCAGGGCGGGGTCGGTGAAGTTCTGCAGCCTGACCTTGAGGCCGTGCTTCTTCCACAGGTCGAGCGACTCGGCGATGTAGAGCGGCCCGTAGCCGATCCAGGTGACGACGCCGAGCTTGATGAAGCACAGCAGAAGGCCTGCGAGGAAAACCGCGCGGAACGTGCGATGGATGCGATGCATGGAGGACTCCCTGGATGATGAAATGCTCGAGATCTCCGCGGCGCTCTGGCCGGCGCGCTGAAGATCGGGTGTCCTCCGGATTGCTGCCACTGCTTTGTCCGGGGCCGTCTGGCGGACCGGCCCCGCTGCTACGGGTGCTTCGTTCCCTGGTTGCCGCGCTAGACCGCGTCCAGCACCGCGACCACTTCGTCGGCCGTGACCACCTGCCCGAACACGCCGCCCTCGACTTCGATCATCCGCATGGCGGCGTCGTGCAGGTCCGGATACGCCGAGGCGCACGCGTCGCGTACCGTGTAACAGCGGAAGCCGCGGTCGATGGCGGTACGCAACGTCGAGCTCACGCACACTTCGGTGGTGATGCCGCAGATCACGAGAGTGCGGATGCCGCGGGCGAGCAGCATGGCGCCCAGTGCGGTGCCTTCGAAGGCGCTGAACCCGGGTTTGTCGAGATGGATCTCGCCCGTCCGTGGCGCCAGCTCGTCGATGATGGCCGCGCCTGCTTCTCCACGGATCAGCAGGCGGCCCAGCGGTCCCGGGCTTCCGACTTCGGCACCGGTGCGGCGGCTCGCTTCGATGAACGTGGGCGGGACGTCGGACAGGTCGGGCGCGTTGGCCTCGCGCGTGTGCACGATGAGGATGCCTGCCTCGCGTGCGGCCTTGAGCAGGCGGGCGACACCGGGGATGGCCTGGCGCAGCAGGTCGATGTCGAGGCCGGCCTTGGCCGCGTAGCCCCTCGGATCGAGGAAGTCACGCTGCATGTCGATGACGAGGAGGGCGGTGCTCTGCCAGTCGAAGGGGGTCATGGGTGGGGAAACGCGGCGATCAACAGGACGGAGAGTCGAAGCAAAGGACGTCGAAGGTCAACGATTGCAGCCCCCATCCCAACCTTCCCCCGGCGAAGCCGGGGGAAGGGGTGGACGCCCTCCCGTCAGGGTGGGGGCAGCGGTCACCACAGCTTCTCAACCCCGAAACATCGCAAGACACTCCACCCCCAGCACCCCACCTTCCAGCGCGATGGGTTCCGCCGTCGCCGCGTTCATCGTCGTCACCGGCACCGGCACTTCCCGTTGCCCGGGAACGATGCTCGCCACTTCGGCCATGGTGCACCCGTACACGATCCGCGAGATGCGTGCGAGCCACGCCGCGGTGAAGCACATGGCGCAAGGTTCCGTCGTCGCGTACAACGTGCATCCGGTGAGGTCCGGCCCCAGCTTCGCGCACGCGGCGCGCACCGCTTCCACCTCGGAATGCCGAGTCATGTCCCGCGAGGTGACCACGGCGTCGTGGGCCCGCGCGACGACGGCACCGGAACGATCGGCCACCACGGCACCGAACGGCGGCTCGCCCTGCGACTGGCCGGCTCGCGCCTCGGCGATCGCGACGCGCATCAGGGTGAAGTCTGCCGCCGAGGCCACGCTGTCAGCGCACCGCTAGTCGCCCACCAACGCCGGGGCGAGCAGGGTCTTCGGATCGATGGGCTTGGTAGTGAGCCCGCGCGACTTCACGAATTCGACCACGCGCGCCATGGATCCATAGGCGGGCCCAGGGCGCTCCTGGTGACCGAACAGGACGCGGTTCTCCCCGAGTCCGTAGATGCGGTCGCCCGCGAGCATGATGTCCACTTCCGCCGGTTTCACCTTGAGCCACTTCGCGATGATGGCCTTCGATTCCGCCGGCTTGTCGCTCAAGTAGCGGTGCCCGGCGTCGATGCCGCGCAGCAGCTTGGCGAGCTGTGGGCCCTTCTTCTGGAAGGTCTCCTTGGTGACGATCACGGCGTCGAGAATCAGGTTGGGCGTGTGCGCGCTGGTGTAGAGCACGTTGCCGCCGTTCGCCCGGGCGCGAGTCACCCACGGTTCCAACGTCACCGCGGCATCAACCTTGCCGGCGAGCAGCGCGGCGCCGGCATCCTTGGCGGACATGTCCACGAGCTGCACGTCCTCGGGATTCAGATTGCCCGCCGCCAGCGCGGCGAGCAGCAGCATGTGGTTCACTGCGTCGATGGTGACTGCGACCTTGCGGCCCTTCAACTGCGCGGTTGCGGTGATCTCCTTGGCCGACACCACGGCGTCTGCGCCGTTCGACGTGTCGAGGAGGTAGATGGCCACGAGGTTGTCCGACCCCTTGCCGGCCATCAGCGCGAGGTTGTGCAGTGTCGAGAACGCCACGTCGAGGTGCCCCGCCACCAGGGGGGCCAGCGTGTCGCCGGGCCCGGATACGGCAACCATCTCGACCGCGAGGTCCTCCTTCGTGAACAGCCCCTTGTCGCGGGCGACGATGGCTGCGCTGTAGCCGATCCATGCATCGTGGCCGATCTTCAGCTTGTCGGCCGCCTGTGCGTTCAGCGAGAACGCGAACAACAACCCCAACAGAATCCTGCGCATGACGCTTTGCTCCTCCGTCAGTGCGCCGCCGTTTGCAGGGGCTTCTTGTCCGAGCCCAGGGAGAATTCCTTGCGTACGGCGGCCGCGATGAGATCAGCCAATTCGCGCGCCATCGCCTCGCCCTTGTCCCTGCTCGCGTTCTTCGCCGACGACAGCACGCCCGAGGGCGGGACCCACTCGGTCCGGGTGGGGTAGATGTCGTAGGGCGGGAAGTCCGCGGGCGGGTCGTCGGGGATGAGATCGAGACGCACGAGATCCGGATGGTAGTGCAGCATCATCGAAGTCTCTAATACTGCCGCGTGTTCCAGCGCATAACCGGGAAAGCCGTCGGGAAAGGCCTTGGCGAGGGTGGCCGGGGTGAAGAAGTCCCAATACTCCAGGCGCATCACCGTGAGCGGCGTTGTCGGCCCCAGCTCGCGCATCGCGAGATCGATGCCCTCGATCAGGAACCACTGGTTCTCGTAGTGGCCATTGACGATCACGAGGCGCGTCACGCCGTGCCGTGCGAACTCCCGAACCGCGTCGCGCATCTGCGCGGCGAGGGTGGCCGCGTCGAGGCTGGTCGTGCCGCAGAAATGCTGGCCGCCGCCGCACTTGGGCTGCGACTTGAAGCCGTAGGAGAAGGCGGGCGCGACGATGCCGCCCACTTGCGCAGCCGCTCCTGCGGCAACGGCTGCGGCGAGCAGTGCGTCGGTGCCCAGCGGCAAGTGGGGGCCGTGCTGTTCGGTGGCGCCGACGGGCAGGAACACCGGGGCTCCTTGCCCTTGCACGCGGTCGCGATAGTCGACCCAGGACAGACGGCTCATCAGGACTTCGCTCATGGTCGGGATTCCTCGACGGTGGGTGAATGGGTGCGCGCTTCGGCCAGCGCTGCGGCGACGATGAGCAGGGCGCCGACCCAGCCCAAGGGATCGAGGCGCTCGCCGGCGATGATCATGGCCGACACGACGGCGGCCACCAGTTCGAAGACCACCAGCACGGCGGCGCGCCCCGCTTCCATGTGCGAAACGCCGTAGATCTGGGTCCACATGGCGGCGATGAGCCAGATCACCGTGAAGGCGCCGAGCTTCGCTGCAAGCGATGCATCGACGGGCGGAAACTCATGTCCGGCCGCGGGCAGCAATGCCGCGGCCACCAGGCCGCAGCCCACGAACGCGACCAGCACCTTCATCGAGATCGATACCTTCGTGGCTGCGCGGGACGCGAGGTTCTGCCCGGCATAGAAGAAGCCGGCGGCGATGGCGACCACGTCCATCCAACGGAAACCACCGGCGAGCGTGCCCGGGCCGCCCAGTACCAGGACGGCCCCGCACAGCGCCATTCCAAGGCAGGTGATGCGCAGCGGCGTGAGCGGCTCGCGGAAGAAGATCCATCCGCCGAGCACGCCCCAGACCGGCGTCAGGTAGAAGAGCAGCATCGCACGAGCGATCTCGCCGAACATGATCGCGGTCACGAACGCGGCGTTCGCGAGGCCGCAAGCGAGCCCGCTCAGGACCATCAATCCCCATTGCGTCGTCCAGCGGTCGCGTTGCAGCCAGAGCCACGGCGCACCGACCACGCCGACGACGCCGTAGGTGCAGAGCGTGAGCGTCAGCCCGGTGAGCTGCTGCGCGGCGAAGTACTTGAGCGGCATCCAGGTGAGGCCCCACAGCAGTCCGCTCGCGAGCAACGCCAGCGTCGCCACCCTGGGCGTCGGGGCGGTCGTCATGGGGAGACTAGACGACGGTAAGGAAAGAGACTGCATGGGCGCCGACGAAAGCGTCTGCACGGTTCGGACCGGAAGCGACTGCACCATAGTCCGCGTCGAGGATGCGACGCAGGCGGTTGCGGTGGAAGGTGCGCAACAGTTCCGGCAACGGCATCAGTTCGCGCGAGCTGTCCGCGAAGAGTTCGGCGTGCAGCGCGGGGAGGCGATACCAGGGTACGGCGGCGCGCTCGTGATGCGCGTTGTGATAGCCGAAATTGAGGGTGAGCGTGTTCAGCCATGGGCGCGTCGTGGAAACGACGTTCGAATAG
This sequence comes from Betaproteobacteria bacterium Ga0077523, assembly GCA_001464695.1. Taxonomy (GTDB): domain Bacteria; phylum Pseudomonadota; class Gammaproteobacteria; order Burkholderiales. The sequence goes on from LNDQ01000054.1 coordinate 11,927, forward strand.
GTGTTGGCTTGCTCATAGGCGCGATCGCGGCCGTCCAGCGATACCGGCATCTCCGCTTCCGTGTAGATCTGCAGGAACGTGTGGTGAAAGGCATCGAAGAAGTTGAGCGTGGTGAGCAGCAGCCAGTACGCGACGAAGTACAGGATGACAGCCTTGATCGAGACCGTCGCGAGACAGGCGAGAAGCCCGATGCGCAAGATCAGCATGGCGACGACGCGAGGCAGATGCCGGCGCTGCGACGGTACCACGAAGGGGCGCACGATCACCTGCAGGTGCATGATGATCTCGACGGCCGGGACGTAGGCCCACTCGAGCGCGAACACTGCGCGACGCACGCTCGCGTGCTCGTTGAGGAACGTCCGGACGTCGAAGCATGCGATGTCCGCCCGATCACGATGATGCCGCAGGTGCATGTGGCGGATGCGCTCGAAGGATGCGTAGGCGGCGCCGGCGACGAAGGTCACTGTTTCCCCCACGGCGCGGTTGGCGGCCGGAGTCGCGAAGAGCGTGTAGTGCGCGCTCTCGTGGACGAGGTAGGCGGCGATGACCATGGTGTGCCAGCAGAGCACGACACCGAGCGCGTTCCACCACCAGGCGTCGGCAGCCATGAGGGTGAAGCTCGCGAGCCAGCCTGCCACCGCGTAGGCGATGGCGAGCGTGTTGGGGAGTGCGCCTTCGGGTTCGCGCCAGATGGCGGTCCTCGTGGTCAGCACTGCCATGCCCTCGCCGTGCGTCGCGGCCCCCATCCCAACCTTCCCCCGGCCGATGGCCGGGGGAAGGAGCCGTACACCCCTTCCCCCGACTGCGTCGGGGGAAGGTTGGGATGGGGGCAGCCGCCGTACACTTCGGAGAACCGGTTCATGCCATCAACGCACCGCCATTCGGCGACAGCACCTGCCCGTAGTAGAAGCTCGCCAGGTCCGACGCCAGGAACACCGCCGTCCCCGCAATCTCGTCCGGCGTGCCCACCCGTCGCGCGGGGATGTCGCGCTCCTTCTCGATCATCGCTGCGCTCATGTGTTCCAGCGACAACATCGGCGTGTCGATGGGCCCCGGTGCGATCGCGTTCACGCGGATCGCCGGGGCGAACTCGCGCGCGAGCGAGCGTGTCAGTCCGATCACGCCGGCCTTCGCAGCGCAATACGGCGCGTACTGCGCACGACCGAGATATCCCAGCTCGGAAGCGACGTTGATCACGCACCCGCGACGGCGCGCCACCATGCCCGGGAGCACGGCGCGGCAGCAGAGGAACACACCCTTGAGATCGACGCCGACGACGAAATCCCAGTCCGTCTCGGACGTTTCGAGGAACGGCTTCTCCTGGATCACGCCGGCGTTGTTGACGAGGATGTCGATCGGGCCCAGTGCGACTTCCGTGGCGCGCACGACTTCTGCGACTTCTCTCGCATCGGCGACGCTGCCGGCGACCGCGAGCCCCAAGGTGCCGGTCGCGCGGATCGATGTGACGACCGCCTCGGCCCTGGCCGAATCGGCAGGCAAGTGATTCACGGCGACGCGCGCTCCCGCCGCGGCGAGCGCCAGCGCGGTCGCGCGCCCGATGCCGGTGGCGCCGCCGGTCACGAGCGCGGTCTTGTTGGCGAGCTGCAGCGTCAGGGCCATCGGTGCACCATCAATGCATCAACTCGCCGTTGCTCACGACCAGCGCCTGGCCGGTGATCGGGCGGGCGTCGTCGGAGGCGAGGAACAGGTAGGTTCCGGCGATCTCTGCTGGTGTCAGGAATTCCCGCACCGGCTGGTTGGCGAGAATGTCGCCCAGCTCTTCAGCTTCGCTGCGACCGGACGCTCGTGCCATCGCGGTGAGCGAACGCAGCGAGGAGTCGGTGCGGATCCATCCCGGAC
>LNDQ01000055.1 GCA_001464695.1 Betaproteobacteria bacterium Ga0077523
GGGTCGCCCGGTAGCGTCAAGCCCATCGCCTTCGCGTCGACGTCTCACTCCACCATCGCTTGCCCCCATCCCAACCTTCCCCCGGCGAAGCCGGGGGACGGGGTGTACGTCCCCTCCCCTGGCTTCGCCGGGGGAGGGTGAGGGTGGGGGCTGCCGACGTCTCAGACGTCGAACGATGCGGGCGGCAAACCCCGGCTCTGGCGCTCGACCATGGTGGCGAACGCGCGTTCCAGGTACTGCGCGAATCGCCTCGGCTCGAACATCGGCGCTGCAACGCGGGCCTCGTGGATCCGCCGGCGCAGTTCGGTGAGTCTTCGCGGGTCCTCCGCCAACGCCTGCGCGCGCTGCACGTAGGCCTCCATGTCCGGGACCACCAGGTCATCGGCGACCCCGAGCACTTCGAGAAACGTGGCCGCGACCCGGGAAGGCATGATCTCGCCTGGACACGTGAGGATCGGCAACCCGGCTTGCAACGCATCGAGCGCGGTCGTGTGTCCGTTGTAGATGGGTGTGTCGAGGAACAGATCCGCCACGAGGTAACGGGCGAGGTGCGTCGGGTGATCGACCACGGTCGTGAAGACCAGGCGGGCGGAATCGATGCCGCTGCGCGCCGCCTCCGCGCGCAGGTTCGCTGCCTGCCCCGCCGATGTGCCGACGAGCCACAGCACACTGCGCGGCACCGCTGCCAGGATGCGCATCCAGCAGGCGAACACCTTCGGCTCGATCTTCCACGTGTTGCTGAGGCAGCAGAACACGGTGCCTGCTTCGGGCAGACCGCAGGCTGCACGGGTCGGCGCCGGCCCCATGATGGCCGGGCTGGCGACGTAGCAGCTTCCCGGGAGGAAGACGAGTTGCTCGGACCAGTAGCGCTCGGCTTCTACCGGGACGCTGCCACGATCCACGAAAGCGTAGTCCATGTTCGCGATGCCGGTGGTCCACGGCATCCCGAGCCAGGTAACCTGCACCGGTGCCGCACGCGCTGCGAACACCGCCGGCCGAGCGTGGGCGGTGTGGCCGGCCAGATCCACCAGGACGTCGAGGTCGTCGGTGCGGATCCGCTCTACCAGGGCGGGCGTGGAATCTGCCCCGACGCGATGGAAGGTGTCGCAGCCCGCTTCCACTGCGAGAGTCAGCGCGTCGTCGGGACCCTCGTACAGCGAATATCCGATCACTTCCACCTGCGTTCGATCGTGCGCGCCATAGAGCTCGCGGGTGAGATGCGCAGTGGGATGCCGCCGGAAATCGGGCGAGAGGTAGCCGATGCGAAGCGGCGCACGTGTGCGAGCCGTACTAACCGGTGGGACGTAGGGTGCGATCCCTTCCTGCGCCACGGACTCGCGCAATGCATCCCCCACGTCGCGCGCCAGGCGTGCGTGCAGGGTCGCGGGCAGCGGCAGCGCCAGCATGCGATAGGGCGCCGCCGTATGGCAGAGCGGCGTCGGCCAGCCTTGATGGCTTTCGATCAGCGCGCGGCAACGGTCGACGAAGTGCTCGTAGCGCGACCAGTCGCACTCGATCAGCTTCTGGTAGTGCCACTGGATGAACAGCAGCCGGGCATCGAGCCCTTCGAACACGACCGAGCCGTCCGGATCGTAGGCGTTGCGGTAGCTCGCGAATCGCGCCGGATCAACGGCCCTCGCCCTGCCAAGCTCCTGCTGCGCCTCCGGCAGCCGGTCCAGCAACGCGAGCGCGAACGCCCGATCGATGCGCGCGAACACGTGGCCGGCGTCGATGCCGAGCGCAGCATCGGCTGCACTCAAGGCTTCCTCCACGGCACCGATCGCGAGGCAGTTCTCCGCGAGATTGAAGTGCGCATCCGCGAGTGCGGGTGCAAGCTTCACGAGATCGCGATTGAGCGGCAAGGCCTCGGTGGCACGGCCCTCGCGCAGCAGCAGGGCGCCGAGGTTGAGCAGCGCCGGCACCAGTGCCGGATGGCCGTTGCCGCGTGCAGCGGTCACGGCTTCACGGTAGCGACTCTCCGCCAGCAGGTGATCGCCGGATCGTTCCAGCGCGATCGCCAGATTCACCAGCACCTGCAGGTCGGGGGCGTCGACGCCGTGCAAGGCCTGTTCAAGGACTTCGCGCGCCGCTGCAGGACGATCCAGTTCCACCAGCAGCACCGCACGCGCATTGGCGATGGCCGGCACACCGGGTGCCCGCTCGGCCGCGAGCGCAAACGCGTCCAGAGCTGCCTCGAGGGCGCCGCAGCGGTGTCGCGCTGCGCCGAGGAGGAACCACGCTTCGGCGGAGCCGGGCTGATCCGCGCAGAACGCCTCCAGGACCGATCGGGCGCCGGTGGCATCACCGCGCGCGAGCGAGGCGCGGGCTGCCGCCAGCGGATCGGTCACCACCCGATCGAAACTACAGCATCAGGGCGGCGGGACCGTGGCACCGCTCGGATTGGTGAGCCCAGTCTGCGTGAAGGCAGCGGCACCTTGCACCTGGCCGCCGGGAACCCACAGGTCGTAGGCCATGCCGGCGCGCATCGCGTTGGTGCCGGCGAAGAAGCCCGAGAAGTTGAGGGCACCGGCCGAAGAACCGCCGAAGCCGGTGAACGTGCTGCCCATCGACGAAATGGAACCCAGGGTCGTGCCAGCGTAGACGGTACCGCCCACGTTCACCGCAACCGACCCTGTCACCTGCATGCTGCCGAAGTTCGCCACCAGACTGGCGCCGCTCAGCGAGCCCGCGACACCGCCACTGCTCCACGTCGGCGTCGTGCTACCGGCGAGTTCGTAGGTGCCCTTCAGCTGCGCCAGGTTGAGCTGGCTCAGGTCGGACGCGCTGGTCGGCAGACCGGCCACGTTGTGCAGGCTGCGGGTCTGGAGGTCGGTCAGCGGGTTTCCGGCCGCATCGCGCACGAAATCGCCGGTCCACCGGCTCCACGCGATGATGCCGTCGTTGCCCTGGTCGTAGACCGGGCCGCTCCAGTACTTCACCGTTCCGCCGAAGTCGGCTTGCCGCAATGCGCCGGTTTCGTCGAACACTGCTGCGGTGTTCGGCACCGGCCCGGGCGGGAACGAACCCTCCACATACGCGAAGTGGACCGTCTGCGGGCCGGTGAGGATGAACGAAATCGGGTCGCCGGTCGCGCTGCGGTTCTCCGCCTGCACGAAAGTGGCGGGCGTCGACTGCGGCTGTTGCGGCGGCAGATCCACCTTCTTGTCGGTCAACTGCGGCTTCACGTCCGGGCTCTGGACGTAGTAGGACTCGCCGTTGTTCACGTTGAGACACCCGCCGCCGTTGCAGACCTTGATCTCGCCTTCGCCCACGGAGCCGGACACGCTCTTGCCGTACTGGATGGTGTACTCGGTGCCGCGGATGCCGATGGTCGCGACGCTGGTCGTGACGAGGTAGGCATTCTTGTTGTTCCGGCCGACCAGGCCCGTGATGGTTCGCAGGCCGCCCTTCACCAGGCTGAAGAAGCCCTTCTCGGTACCGTCCTGCTTGCCGTTGTAGCGGAAATCGTCGATGCGGAACTGCGACTGCGGCTGCAGCGAGACATACGCCCCGTCGACGAAGCGCAACTGCACGCGGCCATCGCGAGTGTCGATCATGTCGCCGGTCGTCACCTCGACACCCTTCGTCAACGGCCGGACCGTGCCGGCCGGCCCCTGGGCCGTCGGGTTGCCGATGGCGAACTCCACGCGCGCCGCCGGCGCGCTCTGGGCTGCCGTGGGGTACGCCGCCGCGATGGCAAGCATCAGGACACCGCGCCCGCCGAGTCTGAATCCGCTTTGCTTCATGGTAACTGCCTCCGAGCTGGAAGACGCCCCGGGCGGGTGGAACGCATTCCGTTGAGAAGGGGGGACATCAGAAATCGAAATCGCGCCGCAGCCGCACTTCGGCGAGCGCGCGGTCAAAGGTGTAGAGATCGATGTTCGATCGGTTCACGAAGCCGAGCACCTGGGTGGTGATGCGCCAGTTGCGCTTCGGGACGAAATGGATGCCAAGCGTTCCCGAGTATTGGTCGTCACGGCGCGTGACCAGGAAGAACCCGTCCTGGCCGTCATAGCTCCGGCGCTCGTAGGCACCGTTCACGAAGGCGATGAACTTCTCCGAGAGCACCTGCTCGCCACCGAGCCGCACGCCGTACAGATCGAAGCCCAGTTCCGGCACGCTCGCATCCCGTATCTTCTCGCTGCCGCCGTAGGCGCTCGCGTAAACCGTGGGCCCGCCACCGACGAAAGCATGCGCGTAGCCCAGGCCACCGACGTAGCGATCGGCATTCCGGATGCGCTGGTCGGGGTAGACCAGGCCGGCGTACTGCACATAGGCGCTCACCTGGTTCCGTGCATTGACGTCGCGCTGCCATTGCAGCGTGCCACCGCGCGCCTCGCGGTAGGCACTGGTGTAGATCGGGTCGTACACCGTGAAGTCGTTGAACTGCGCGACGAGCGAAATCAGATCACGGTCGCGCTTGTAAGTCGCGCCGAAGTTCAGGTCGAGAAAGCTCGTGTCGAACCGGTCGTTCTCGAAGTTCCAGCGGCGGTTGCCCGCGAACCCGCCGATCAGTGCCCAGCGCGGGTTGATCGGCACCCGACCCGACACGCCGGCGCCGATGCCCCAGTAGCCATCGGACAGCTTGGAGGCCCCGGGGGCCAGCGAGAAGAGCGTACCGCCGAACAGCGGCACCGCGATGCTGCGGTCCGCCGTCGCACTGTTCACGTTCGTGTCGTAGCCGGCGAAGCCTTCCACGAAGAATCGTGCGGTCGGTTTCGGCCCGACGGCGGCGCGGTCGATCGCGTCGAGATAGCGATCGATGGTGGTCTTGACCTCCTCGGGCGGATTCTGGTCGCGGACGTTCTGGAACTCCCGTTTCGCGGCCTCGGTTTCCTTGAGGTTGTAGTAGGCCCGGGCGATCTCCGCCCGCGCCTTGGCGTTCTTCGGCTGCACCGCGAGCACCCGCTCGAGAGCGAACACCGCTTCGGTGTTGCGGCCGAGGTCGAGCGCGGCGATGCCGAGCAGGTAGTCGTAGTTCGGATCCCCGGCGCGCTCGGACTGGAGCGGGGCCAGCAACTGGTAGGCGGCATTCGCGTCGCGTGCCGCGATCAGCGCCTTGGCGCGGTCAAGCACGTCGTCGGCAACGGCGCTCAGCGGCAACAGGCACGCAAGCAGACCCGCCGCAGCAATGCGGAGCAATCTTCGACACTTCATGGTCGTTCCCTGACGCGCTCAGCTAAGTCGACGGGTGAACAATCGACTACAAATTGTTGTTCTTTAGACCGACGTTACAAAACTTGCCCTTGGGCGTCAAACCGCCATGTCGCCCAAGGGAGACAACCGCAATGTTCGGGCCGATCGCAGGCAAGCGGCTCCCTGGCGCGGGTACCGCGGCTGCTACCTACCGGCGTCCGAACCGCCTCGAGTCCGGGGTCCGTCCGGAGTACGGGTCACCGTACGCAGTCCACATGGAACGTGAGGCGCCCGTCCACCTCCTCGTCCACCAGCCCGTGGATCTCGGTGGCGAACCCTGGGAAACGGGTGTTGAACTCCCGTGCAAACTGCAGGTACCGGACGATGGTCTTGTTGAACCGCTCGCCCGGAATCAGCAGCGGAATGCCCGGCGGATAGGGTGTGAGCAGTACCGCCGTGACGCGCCCTTCGAGTTCGTCGATGGGCACCCGGTCGATCTCGCGGTGCGCCATCTTGGCGAAGGCGTCGGCCGGCTTCATCGCGGGCTCCATGGTCGACAGGTACATCTCCGTGGTCAGTTTGGCGATGTCGTTCGCCTTGTAGATGTCGTGGATTTGCGTGCACAGATCCTTCAGGCCGACACGTTCGTAGCGCGGGTGCTGCGCGACGAACTCCGGCAGCACGCGCCACAGCGGCTGATTGCGGTCGAAGTCGTCCTTGAATTGCTGCAACTCGGTCACGAGCGTGTTCCACCGGCCCTTGGTGATGCCGATGGTGAACATGATGAAGAACGAATACAGCCCGGTCTTCTCGACGACGACGCCATGCTCGGCGAGATACTTCGTCAGCACCACCGCCGGAATGCCTGGCTCGGTGAAATCGCCATCCACGTCGAGCCCGGGCGTGATGACCGTGGCCTTGATCGGGTCAAGCATGTTGAAGCCGGAGGCAAGGTCACCGAAGCCGTGCCAGTGCTCACCGGAGCGCAGCATCCAGTCCTCGCGCTCGCCGATGCCTTCTGCCGCGAGGTATTCCGGTCCCCAGACCTTGAACCACCAGGACTCGCCGAATTCCTCGTCGACCTTGCGCATGGCACGGCGAAAGTCGAGCGCTTCCAGGATCGATTCTTCCACCAAGGCCGTGCCGCCGGGCGACTCCATCATCGCAGCCGCCACGTCGCACGAAGCGATGATCGCGTACTGCGGCGAGGTGGACGTGTGCATCAGGAACGCCTCGTTGAACACGTCTCGGTCCAGTTGTCGCTGCTCGGAATCCTGCACCAGGATCTGTGATGCCTGCGAAAGCCCCGCCAGGAGCTTGTGCGTGGACTGCGTGGAGAAGATCATCGACTCGCGGCAGCGAGGACGATCCAACCCGATGGCGTGGTAGTCGCCGTAGAAGTCGTGGAACGCCGCGTGCGGCAGCCAGGCCTCGTCGAAGTGCAGCGTGTCGATCTCTCCGTCGAGCATCTGCTTCAGCGTCTCGACGTTGTAGCTGATGCCGTCGTAGGTGCTCTGGGTGATGGTGAGGATGCGCGCCTTCTTGTTCTTGCCGCGGACGAATGGATTCGCCTCGATCTTCTTGCGGATGTTCTCGGGCTTGAACTCGTCGAGCGGAATCGGACCGATGATGCCGAAGTGATTGCGCGTCGGCGTGAGGAACACCGGCACCGCGCCGGTCATCGTGATCGCGTGCAGGATCGACTTGTGGCAGTTGCGGTCCACCACCACCACGTCGCCCGGCGCGACCGTCGAGTGCCACACGATCTTGTTCGACGTGGACGTGCCGTTGGTCACGAAGAACAGATGATCGGCGTGGAAGATTCGCGCTGCGTTGCGCTCCGAAGCCGCCACCGGACCGGTGTGGTCCAGCAACGCCCCGAGTTCGTCCACGGCGTTGCACACGTCGGCTCGCAGCAGGTTCTCGCCGAAGAACTGGTGGAACATCTGACCCACCGGGCTCTTCAGGAATGCGACGCCGCCCGAATGACCGGGACAGTGCCACGAATAGGAACTGTCGGCCGCGTAGTGAACGAGCGCACGGAAGAACGGCGGCGGCAACGCCTCGAGATACACGCGCGCTTCCCGGATCACGTAGCGGGCGATGAACTCGGGCGTGTCCTCGAACATGTGGATGAAGCCGTGCAATTCGCGCAGCACATCGTTCGGGATGTGGCGCGAGGTCCGCGTTTCACCGTGCAGGAAAATCGGGATGTCCGAGTTCTTGAAACGGATCTCACTGACGAAACTGCGCAGGTCCGCGATGGCCTTGTCTGCCGCTGCGGGCGACGATAACTCTTCGTCATCGATGGACAGGATGAAGGCCGACGCCCGCGACTGCTGCTGCGCGAACGACGACAGGTCGCCATAGCTGGTGACGCCCAGCACTTCGATGCCCTCGTCCTCGATCGCCTTGGCGAGCGCGCGGATGCCGAGGCCCGAAGCGTTCTCGGAGCGGAAATCTTCGTCGATGATCACGACGGGGAAGCGGAATTTCATGGGTGGCGGGACTCCCGTCGGATGAATGTGGACTGAACCTACCTAGAGCTTCGGCAGCGTGACGCCGCTCTGACCCTGGTACTTGCCGCCGCGATCGCGATACGAGGTCTCACACACGTCGTCGGCATCGGCCTCGAAGAACAGCACCTGTGCCACACCTTCGTTGGCGTAGATGCGCGCAGGTAACGGTGTGGTGTTCGAGAATTCGAGCGTCACGAAACCTTCCCACTCGGGTTCGAAGGGCGTGACGTTGACGATGATCCCGCAGCGCGCATACGTCGACTTGCCGAGGCAGATGGTCAGCACGTTGCGCGGGATGCGGAAGTATTCGACCGTGCGCGCCAGCGCGAACGAGTTGGGCGGAATGATGCAGGACTCGCCCTTGATGTCCACGAACGACTTCGGATCGAAGTTCTTCGGGTCGACGATGGTGCTGTTGATGTCGGTGAAGAGTTTGAATTCGTTCGAAACGCGGATGTCGTAACCGTAGCTCGAGGTGCCGTAGGACACGACGCGCTGGCCGTTCACCTCCTTCACCTGGTGCGGCTCGAACGGTTCGATCATGCGGTGTTCCTCCGCCATGCGGCGGATCCAGCGGTCGGATTTGATGCTCATGTGTTCTGGATGACGATTTTCGGGAACACGGCCGCTGCATCCTTCTGCAGCTCGGCCACACGCACCGCGACCCGTCGGGCGATATCGCGATAGATCTGCGCCGGCCGGCTGTCGGGCGCTGCCACCACCGTCGGCTTGCCGGAGTCCGCCTGCAGGCGGATGTCGATGTCGAGCGGCAGCGATCCCAGCAGCGCCACGTCGTTGTCCTGCGCGATGCGCTCGCCGCCACCCTCGCCGAAGATGTGTTCTTCGTGCCCGCAGTTCGAGCACACGTGGATCGCCATGTTCTCGACGATGCCGAGGATCGGCACGTTCACCTTCTGGAACATGTTGAGGCCCTTGCGGGCGTCGATCAGCGCGATGTCCTGCGGCGTGGTGACGATGACCGCACCGGTGACGGGGACTTTCTGCGCGAGGGTGAGCTGGATGTCGCCGGTACCGGGCGGCATGTCGACGATGAGGTAGTCGAGGTCATCCCATTTGGTATCGCGCAGCAGTTGTTCGAGCGCACCCGTGGCCATGGGTCCGCGCCAGGCCACGGCCTGGTCGCCGTCGATCAGCATCCCGATGGAGATCCCCTGGACGCCGTGATTCTTCATGGGCACGAACTTGCGCTTGTCACCCTCTTCCACGATGTCCGGCTTGCCGTGCATGCCGAGCATGGTGGGCTGTGAGGGGCCATAGATGTCGGCGTCGAGCACGCCAACCTTGGCACCTTCGGTCGCGAGGGCCAGCGCCAGGTTCGCCGCGACCGTGGACTTGCCCACGCCGCCCTTGCCCGAGGCCACCGCGATGATGTTGCGCACGCCCTCGACCCGCTGAGCGCTGCGGGTCGCCGCATGGGCCACGATCTTCATGGACACCTTGACGTCCACCTTGCCGATGCCGGGCAGCTCGCGCAGCGTCTCGGTCACCTGCTGGCGCACGGTGTCGAGCAGGCTCTTCGCCGGGTAGCCGAGGACGATCTCCACCGCGACGTCCGTGCCGGACACGTCGATGCTTTTCACCTCCCGGCCGGACACGTAGTCCTTGCCGGTCCACGGATCGATCAGCTCCTTGAGTTTCGCCTCGATCTCGGGCCGCCCCAGCGACATGCCTCTACCTCTCTGATTTGTCTCGAAAAACGAAGGCGCGAATGATACACGCTTTGCTACAATCCGCCCCTTCCCCTGTCGTATCCCCGCTCATGTCGCGCCGTCTGCTCGTCACCTCCGCGCTGCCCTACGCCAACGGCAGCATCCATCTCGGCCATCTCGTCGAGTACATCCAGACCGATATCTGGGTGCGCTTCCAGAAAATGCAGGGCCACGAGGTGCACTACGTCTGCGCCGACGACACGCACGGGACCGCGATCATGCTCCGGGCGGAGAAGGAAGGCATCACCCCGCAGCAACTGATCGAGCGGGTGTGGAAGGAGCACAAGAGCGATTTCGACGGCTTCCTGGTGGCCTTCGATAACTACGGGTCCACCGACGACGACGCCACCCGGGCGGTGTCTTACGACATCTACCGCAAGCTGAGAGACCGTTCGGACAAAACCCTGATCAGCCGGCGCCCCGTCGAACAGTTCTACGACCCGGTCAAGGAGCTGTTCCTTCCCGACCGCTTCATCAAGGGCACATGTCCCAAGTGCGGCGCCAAGGATCAGTACGGCGACTCGTGTGAGGTGTGTGGATCCACGTACACACCGACGGATCTGATCAATCCGTACTCGGTGATCTCCGGTGCAACTCCCGTTCGCAAGAGTTCCGAGCACTACTTCTTTGCCCTGTCCGATGACCGGTGCAAGGCATTCCTCGAAGAATGGACTCAGACCGGCGACCACCTGCAGCCGGAAGCGAAGAACAAGATCCGCGAATGGTTCGACCAGGGCCTGAACGACTGGGACATCTCGCGCGACGCGCCGTACTTCGGCTTCGAGATTCCGGACGCGCCCGGCAAGTACTTCTATGTTTGGCTCGATGCGCCGATCGGCTATCTGGGCAGCTTCCGCAACCTGTGCGAGCGCAAGGGCATCGACTTCTCCGAGTTCACCGATGCCGCGAAGGCCAATGCAGCCGGCACGGAGATGGTCCATTTCATCGGCAAGGACATCCTGTACTTCCACGCGCTGTTCTGGCCCGCCACGCTTCACTTCGCCGGCTATCGCACACCGACCCGCGTGTTCGCCCACGGCTTCCTCACCGTCAACGGCGAGAAGATGTCGAAGAGCCGCGGCACGTTCATCACGGCCGAGAGCTACCTCAAGCTCGGGTTGAATCCCGAGTGGCTGCGCTACTACTACGCGGCGAAGCTCAACGCGACCATGGAGGACATCGACCTCAATCTCGATGACTTCGTGGCGCGGGTGAACAGCGATCTGGTGGGGAAGTACGTGAACATCGCGAGCCGGTGTGCGGGGTTCATTACAAAGCGATTCGACGGCAAGCTGGCGGCACCGCCCACGAGCGATACCGTCAAAGCGCTGCGTGCCGCTGCACCGTCCATTGCCGCAGCCTACGACGCCCGCGAGTACGCCAAGGCCTTGCGCGAAGTCATGCTGCTCACCGATCGTGCAAACCAGTTCGTGGATTCCGAGAAACCCTGGGAGCTGGCCAAGCAGGCCGGACAGGAAGCACGGTTGCATGCCGTGTGCACCGAAGGCCTCGAGCTGTTCCGCCTTCTCACCGTCTATCTCAAGCCGGTCTTACCCACCGTGGCCGCGAACGTAGAGCGATTTCTCAACGTGCTGCCGCTGTCTTGGAACGACGCAGGTACTGTGCTGCCCAGCGGCCATCGCATAAACACCTACTCCCACCTAATGACCCGCATCGACGCGAAGCAGATCGAAGCCCTAGTCGACGCCAACAAGGAATCCCTAAAACCCGTGACCCTCCCCTCTCCCCCCGGGAGAGGGGCCGGGGGTGAGGGAAAAGCCACCCCAACCATCAAACATGCCCCCATCCCCGACGACCTCCTAACCTTCGCCCGCCAACTCCGCCAAGACCAAACCAACGCCGAACAATTCCTCTGGTCCCTCCTGCGCGACCGCCGCTTCGCCGGCGCCAAGTTCCGCCGTCAACATCCCATCGAGACAGACCACGGCCGCTTCAGCCTCGACTTCTACAGCCACGACCTCAAACTCGCCGTCGAACTAGACGGCGGTCAACACCAGGAAGCCGTCGCACGAGATATCAAGCGCACGCAAGCACTCTCGGCACTCGGCATCGAAGTCCTGCGCTTCTGGAACAACAACGTGCTCGCGAATTCGGAATCGGTACTCGAATCACTCTGGAACAAGGTCAATGAAATGAGCGACACAAACAAGCCTCCCTCACCCCCAGCCCCTCTCCCGGGGAGAGATGGGAGCAGAGCACCGATCCCGGCAGTAGAGGGGAATGCCACCATCTCCATCGACGACTTCATGAAGATCGACCTGAGGGTCGCCAAGGTGGTCGATGCCCAGCACGTGGAAGGCGCGGAGAAGCTGGTGAAACTGATCCTCGACATCGGCACCGAGCAGCGCCAGGTGTTCGCGGGCATCAAAGCCCACTACGAGCCGGAGCAGTTGAAGGGCCGCCTCGTGGTGATGGTCGCCAATCTCGCCCCACGCAAGATGCGCTTCGGCGAATCGCAGGGCATGGTGCTCGCCGCCAGCAACGAAGGTTCTGGTGTGTTCCTGCTCGACCTCGACAGCGGTGCCCAGCCGGGCATGCGCGTGAAGTGACGCCTATGCCCACGCGCCGGCTCTCCATCCGCGGGCGCGTGCAGGGTGTGGGTTTCCGCGACGCGATGATCACCCAGGCGATCAAGCTCGGCGTGACCGGCTGGGTGCGCAACCGGCACGACGGCAGCGTGGAGGCCGCAGTGAGCGGTAGCGAGGAACAGCTCTCGGCCATCGTCGATTGGGCTCATCGCGGCCCGCCCGCCGCGCACGTGTTCCGGGTCGACGTGACGCCGGACGAAGGCGAGTTCCGAAGCTTTTCGCGCTATCCGACCGCCTGACTCAACCGGCTAGCGTGGCGACGCCTCGGCAGAAGCACTGAATTGCGACCGATCGGTTAGGCCATCTTCGCCTTAGTCGACTCGAATGTTGGCGCGAAGTCCTCTGAATAGCCGTCGGGTTGCAGGAGATCGCTCTTGCCGTACGTGGCCGTCCCATCGGTTGCCCAATAGACTGGCCGTGGTGTTGCGTACAGGCGGCCAGCGAGGTCGAAGAAGATTGGAAGCAGGATACTCTCGCCCCTGCTCGGCATTGCTCTGATGAATTTGTCGAGGTACTGCGATCGTGCTTCGTAGAGACCGGCCACAATCTTGAAGACCTCGTCCGCGCTAAACCGACCACTAGCAATTGGAAAATAGCCCGACTCCCTGGGCGCGACGACTTCAAGCTGGTACGGGGCAATTCGAAAATCCTTTGATCGGTCGTCGAAGAGTACACAGAATACGTGGCTCGCCACTTCATCTGTCGTTGACGTTACTTGAAGGACCTCCTCGGTGGTGGTGTACCCATAGCTCTTTGGCGGATCGAGAACAGGCAAGTTAACGCGACGGACGAGCCATTCGCTCAGCTGGCTATCCACTTTCTTCGCCCCATCATCGGTGAACGACGACTTTTTGTGAATTCCGGCTAGCACATACGGCAGCAGACCACTCGACATTGACTGCCGCATCAGCGTCAGCTGCTTCACCGCAGTTCGACGAAGCCGTTGTGTCTCGATCGTGTACCAAATGGCCGCGCCGGCAACGATGATGTTGGCTAGGACCGACGGCTCGAACCACTTTAGGAACCATTCGAACATGCCAAATCCTCCATGTATGTCGGTGGCCTATCCATTGAGCATCACCCTGCCGGCGGAAGCGGCCGCAGCGCGCTGTGGCGGGTCAGGTGCATGCGCTTGTTGGGCCGCTCATCAATCTGCCTATTGATTGCGGGCGGTCTTCACAATGTCGACTACGAACTGCCGAAAATCCTTCGATCGACTAAGAATATCAATTACTGTTGCAGGACTCTTGTCCCCGCGTTTGCTGAAGCTGAGATCCTGTCGACCGAAGGACCGATCACCGATCTCCAACCGGAACTTGTCTTGCAACTCTGGCGAAAGAGGTGCGAGGAAGGGGCCTAAGGCCTCCAACTCAAGCGCGAGCTTTCTGTTTCGTCTTTCCATTTCTAGGAACTTGTCTGCTTGGCTGGCTGCGTACGCCGCCAAGACACCCACGGTGGCAGATAGAAAGACGCGTCCGGCGAAACCTTCCCAGGAGAAGGTTCCTTGGACGACTGGAAGGAATGTTATGTAGGCGAATGCGATCAATGCAATCAGGGAGCCCACCGTGACGGTCTGCCAGAGCCACAGATTCCACCTGGCGTGGTTGGCTGCTCGAAGGTATCCAGATGTGACGCCGAGATTCCCAATAACACCAACAAGTTTTTCCACTTGGCGCTTGTGATCGTTGATCTCGTCCAGGACTTGCTGGGCTGTTTGCTCGTATCTCTCCTTGAGTGCCGTTAGATCGTGTCGACTCTGAGCCGCCGTGGCCTCCACTTGCCGCGCAGCCTCCGCAGCCTGCTCGCTGAGTTTCTGCGTGTTCTCCGCGATCATTGATGCGTATCTGTCTTGACGAGCTGTTTGCGCCTCCGCGAATTCGCGGTTTCGCGCCTCTTGAGCGGTGGAGAACTGAGCTTGATGATCGGATGCGAGTGCGCCGACTCGCTGGCGCTCCGTCGTTGCTTCGTTGAGTAGTTCGGTAAGTCGCGACCTTAAAGCGTCGGTCTCGCCGCGTAGTCCGTGCACTGCCGCTGCCGAGTCCGTGAGATGTCGCTCAAGTGCATTTCTGTAAGAGGACGCAGCTTCGCTCAGAACTACAAGGTCGTCGGAAATGCTGGTCGGGATGAGCGCGGATAGATGCGCTAGCGCTGAATCGGCGTGTGAGTTTGCATTGGTTAGATGGCCCACGTTCCCGTTCGAGATGTAGGACTGAACTTCGTTGATCGCGCTCTGTAGTGCGCTATTGAGGCCGTCCAGCGGCCCAGGGTAAGTCAGAAACGGATCGGTGGCGGCTAACCGCTTCCCGGCGAGCGCAAGTACGGCGCGAAGGCGCTCGAGCGCATCAACCGCAGTCGTGTCGTTGCCTTCTCGCGCAGAAGCTTGGTCAAGAACTGGACCGAGCGCAGAAAGCTGTTGCCATACGGCGTGACTGCGGATTCGATCCGTCCACTGACTCATGGAAGTTCCTTACGCGCGGTTAGCTATTCGGGAGGCTCAATTTAATGTCAAACTAGGGGGACGCGAAACTCCGTGCCGCTTGACGCAAGACTCTGGATCAAGCGCCTGTTTCATCGGCCATCTCCCTAACCGCGATCTCATTGGAATACGCTTGCGCAGAGCCCGCCGTCCCCAGGGCCACTGCGTGAACCAAAAGCTTTCGCGCAAAAGGATACTCCGCCCGCACAGACCATCGGATGAAGCACCCCGCCGCGCTCCCAGACTTATCCCGCCAGACTATTCGCGGGGGGCGGTTCAGGCTTGCATAACTGCAAAGACTCCGAGAACGGGGCCGCCTGATCATTCCATCCTGCTCCAATCTGGACTTTCCGTCTTGCCGGCATCCCGCCACCACATGCAAACGTTCGATGGCTATGCAGTTATACAAGTCTGACCCGGTTCCCGACTCCGCACAGAGCTTCTCGACAATGCCAAGCATTTGACGAACAGCGTCGGGAATTGTGATGGCCATGGGTGTGCTCTCACATACAGTTAACCGGATACCATGCCGTAGGTGCACCGTTTGAACGACCAGTTAGCCCCCCCTGCTATGCCCATGTCGTGCCATCAAGCTCATATACCGCGTCAGCTCTGTCCTTGAGAGCGCCGCTGAAGCCATCTGAGAAGGCTGCAACGTACACGAGTACGCCTGCCCTCTTTACTTCATCCACGAGAGGGGCGTAGTCACCGTCGCCACTGAGAAGCAGTATCGAGTCGACGTTGCCGCGATAGACATGACTCATCATGTCTACGGACAGTTGGATGTCGACTCCTTTACCGCTGCGAGCGCGCTGATCCTTCTTGAAGCCGCAAGGCGAGAGAGTGTTCGGCAATAGAGATGCCATGTGCTTGGAGAACTGGAAGGAACGCAGCTGTGCACGAATGGCGGCGACACGAACATCGTCTCCTATTAAATAAGTGTAGTAGGTGGTTCGAATGACTTCGTGCTGCTGGGCGAGAAAAGTGAATCCATCATTCCAGACGAACACATCTGCCTCGTGCTTCATGTCACCCCGCGGAATCATTCCCTTCTTTACCATTTCCTGGTACCTGAAGACGAGGTTCTCTCCGTCCGCGAAGACCATCATCCTCCGTGTCGGCCGCGCGTAGTAGGCCTGCTGCCAGGGGTTTTGCATTTGTGAGGCTCCTCTTCGAACGACGAACATGTGCGGGGCTTAGCGTTCGAGTGAACTGGCACGCGGAGGAGGGACGCATTGGCCTAGTTGGCGAGAATGTACCGCGTACCGACTATCGGGCCAAGGTGGCCTGCCGTAGCGCGGCAGCTTGAACGAGGGGTTAGGCCTCGCTCGGTCGAGGGAACTGTATACCAAGCGAACTCCCATAGGCCTCTACTGCTTGCGCAGCTGCCATACCGAAACGCCACAATGTGATGATCGTGTCGTACAGCTCGTGTGCCTGCAGTCGAACGCGCTCGCCGAGCTGAAAACTGAACAAATCGGGTCAGGTCTTACAAGAAAGCGTCTCGAAGCGAGGAAAGTGTGACTGCAAGACGTAACCCTTCCTTTCGAACATCCTCCGATTCGTCTGTGCTGAATCAGATCACAATTCAACCGGCTTGTTCAGAGATTCCTCAGCGCTCGACCACTGTCACTTTCTTGATCGCTGGCATGCGTCCTTGACTGTCTCTAGCCAACTTGAACCTCATGCAAGTTGTATCCGAGGGTAGCTCGGAAATGGGGAATACATAGCGAGTGAACACGCCTGATGATTGGGGCACCCGCACTTGCTGTAGTCGCTGATCGCGTGGACACGCACCATTCGACATTCGCCCCGAAATCATGTCGATCGACACGTCTTGCGTTAGAGCCCACTCGAACTCGAACTCATACCTGCTACGTGGATTTGGCGAAAACCCAAACCACACTTGATCTGTCCCAGATGACGGGATTGCTGGTTTCAGCGTGTCCCCGTCCAACACCATGTCTCCGAAGTCACCTGGGAACAGTCCATTGCGCCAATCCTTGGCCATGAATACGGTAGTTTGAAGTTGATCTGGAGCATTCGTCCCACGCAGCGCTGGTTGAGGCCTGAACACCCACCCAGACTTTGCGACAAGGTTTGCAACTTCGCGCGCCTTCGTGCAGGGTTTCGTCGACTCCTTCCCAGGGGCCTTGATCGCGAAGACGGCCGGTTGAAACTCCAAATCACCTTGATCATATGTAGCCTTCGCAAAGACCGCGGCATAGCGATTCAAGTAGTCAAGAGCAGCCCTAAAAGATTCGACTGTCAACTCTCCGTACGGTTGAGGGCCCAGAGCGCTGGCTAGTCGACCACCAACCTGTGCAGGTATATGTATCGCGTAGCGGCCTTTGACTTTCCCACTCTCTATTGCAGCCGCAAGCGTCGGGAAAGATGTAACTGTGACCGCCGCGTCGGCCCAGACAACGTCAACTTTCATGGCGGCCGTTACCCCGACCAGGAGTTCTACGTCCCCAAAGTCCTCGGAGATGCCGTCAAGCCATGCACTTGTATACCTAGTCAACTGCGTGTAGGTGTAGGTGCCAACAGCTCCTCGCTCTTCTACGCTACCAGAGAACAAAGCGAGCATGAGTCCAGCACCTACGCTCGCGCTCGTGATCGATCTATTAGCTTCTACTGATGTGGAACCGAGAATCTTAAGAAGGGCGCGAGTCCCGTTGATGCCATCAATGTAAATCGGAACTGGAGCTTGCGCGCAGTACCCTATATCGTCCTCGTCTGCAAGAATCTTTGGCTGCCATGTAACCAGTGTTTGATCATCTACTCCCCGTTGTTGCGACACGCCGTTGCACGCAGAGATCAGTGCACTTGACACTAGCAACACAATTGTTCGGGTCATTTTTGCTCCTCTGATTGCTTTCAGGAGCGGCCACGATTCGACTGCTCCCACGCGATTGGCTCAGAATTGTCACTAAAGTTTGCGTTGAGGGACACGGGTGCTGGTCAGGCTTGCATAACTACAAAGATTCCGAGAACGGGGCCCACTGATCATTCCATTCTGCTCCAATCTGGACTTTCCGTATTGCCAGCATCCCGGCATCAAATGCAAGCGTTCGATGGCTATGCAGTTATGCAAGCCTGACCCCTTCCCCTCGTCTATCCGGAGAGAAATCCATCAGCCACACCTCGCTCCACGAGGTCGTCGAGAGCAGATAGGTACTGTCGTGATAGATCGCCTACATCGTCCGGGCCCTTCCAATCGTCGAACACGTAACGACTTGTCATTTCAGCTGGCTTCCCCTGCGGCCTCTGTTCCGGTAGTTGTTCCACATGCTCGCGGACCACAACGGTACCATCTTCCTTCTGGATTTCTATCCGAATAGACTCAGAGATCATCACGCGTTCGGTGATCGATACCGAAACATGGCGGGACGGCACTACTGGTTCGACATGGATGTTGACATCCCTCTTGTCCTTGAAGAATTTGAGGACCGAATGTCCGCTCACTTGAGTGTCATACCATTGCTTTCCGGCGGGTTTTTTCCCTGCCTCCTCATGTGCATACTGCAGAACCGAACGGGCGGAGGAAAGGAAAGCGCTTAGTTCGTATTGAAAGGCTGCCGGATCATTTTCCGACGCGGCCATGCGTTCAAAGAAATATCCGGCCTCTTTCAGCTTCTCCCGCTCGTACATTCTGCCCTCCAGAACGCATAACGCCGCAGTTCACCGTGCCGTGACAGCAAGCACCGCGAAGATGTTGCGGCTCCGGTGCAACTGCTCGTTGGGCCGCCAATTCACAGATGTGCCTTCAAGTAGTTGATGAAGGAAGTGCAAGACATGAGCATGTAACGCGCATCTGCCTGAGTGAGGTTAGGTTCATCCAGCATTGCGTGCCGAATGCCGTCCTTGTCACTCGTATAGCCATATAGCTTTAAGAAGGCCTCTTTGAGGGCTGGATGAATCTTGTCCCGTTTCTCCAAGATCTTCAGCGCCTCTCCTAATGTGGCTTTAGGCGCGCCAGAGATCGTCCGTGCGATACTCTCGACGGCACTGATGGACTCCTTGATCGAGTTGCGATAATCAGGCGCCTTGCGGTCCGCGAGCAACTCAAGCGCGCGCCTCAGATGCGAAGCGGCTCCCGTGTTCGTAGTATCAGCCAGCGCCCGCTCGAGCATCTCAACCTCTTGCGCGTCCGTGATATCCGCCACCTTCCCATCAATGATGCGGTACCCGGCAAGCTCGCTTTCAAGAAGGAAATTGAAGATCTCCTGAAACTTCCTGCGTTTGTCTCCTTCAAGATATCCCAGAAACCACTCGATGAAGTCATAGACTTCGTACCACTCCCATGCAAAGAAGAACTTCCGTACCTCAGCAAGTATTTCCCCGCCGTATGTAGGTCGTTCGTCAGCAGCACGCTTGAGGAAGTGGAACCACATCGCGCGGCTAAAGTCCCAGATGCCGGGCCGTCCGAACTCGGTGTGCACAAAGTCCGGCGACGACCAGAGGAACTGGTCGAGTGCATTCCACAATGAGCTACGCAGCTCGGGGGACATCCCCTCAAGTTGGATGACCTCCGCGACAGGCTTATGGCCTTTGCGTTGACTAAACCTCATAGGGATCTCGCGGCCCAACGTGCTGGCTCAGGGGCGGCCGGAGGCCGGAGTCCGGAGGGAACCGAGAAGCGCAGCTTCTCGGGCGCCCTGTGTAGCGAGGGGTTGGGCGCCAGGGCGCCGACTTGCTTTCAAAAGCGAAAGCCTCGCCGAGTGAGCATGATGCGGCTTGCGCCGGAGACTCCAGCAGTTCGCCTTGTCGGCGTCGGCGTGTCGGGAGGTGTTTCAAACGTCGCAACAAAGGCTCGAAAGTTGTCGACCCGCTCCTCAAACGCTGTAGGGCCATGCGTGGTTCTCTCCCGATGGATTCGGACGAATACCTCCCTTGGGATGTCTTGTACGTACGCTCGGGCTTCGTCACTGCCCGGAAAGAGCCACCACATTCGAGCCTGTTCTCCGAGATCGAAGAACACATGTGCGCGACTACCAGCCCAATCCCGAAGAAGCGAACCGCCGGGAGCGGTAACTCTCCGCTTCATGGAGAACGGATTGCTGTCTCGATGTCCACTGCTCCACGCAGCAAGGAGCTGATGAGCATCCCTTTGCCGTCTCACTCCATCGACGACCCAGATCAGGGCTTCATAGTACGACTCCCTTGACAGTCGCTCTTCAGCCGAGATCGCCGAATGCTGGAACTCCAGCGTCCAGCCATCCCACGTCTTCACATCGGCGATATGGCGTTCGCCGTCGCTAGCTCGGTGTACGACTTCCTGCCACTCGGCGGGGAACTGGCTCTTCCACGCGCGATGCCACTCAGTCTCGTTTTCCCACCACGGATCGCAGCTGAGTCGTCCCTTGTGTGCCCAGTGCCAAACGCGCTGACTGCCACACCTGGCGACCATGGGCTTGCCACAGCCCGGGCACTGGCCGGAGCCAAGTGGCTGTGCCTCGGCGCGTTCTCCATTGATGAGAGCAAATCGCACTGTCTGCTCCGTTCTCAAGCGCCCGACTAGAAATCGACCTCGATTGACATCAAGTTTTACGCCTTTTAACGCAAAACTCCGCGCGGGAGGGGGTCAGGCTTGCATAACTGCAAAAATCCGGAGCACGGGGCCGCCTGATCATCCCGTCCTGCTCTAATCCGGACTTTCCGCATTGCCGGCATCCCGGCGCCACATGCAAAAGTTCGATGGCTATGCAGCTATGCAAGCCTGACCCCTCCCCCTCTCTCCCCCTCCCCTCTCCTCGTCGCGTCCAACCGGTTGTTGGACAGCGCCTCGCGCTTCGTTCGCATCTATTTCTTCCCTGTAACGCATCGACGAACTTCATCCCGCGCACCGCACACCTAGTCGTGCCTGCGCACTTCCATTTGTGTATTCCTTAGGGTCTGCGCAAGAACTCGACGGCTTGGTAAAGCGTGTGTGCTTGATCGTGCCCGAAGTAGCTAAAGTGATCACACCCCACGGGTTGGCGTAGCGAGTTGGGGTTCGACAGAAGTGGAAGGGAGGATGACTGTGCGACTACGAGGTCGCTCGGCTTTCGCCCTATGACTCTGCGAGCCGACCATCCCGCAACCCGCTGCATGAGACTGGTCGGGCGCGTATCCCCACCCACAGCAAAGAGTTCCATCTTTGCATCGGGATACAGTCCTTCCTCGGCCTGGAGCTTCGCGAGCCAAGTAGCATCGGTACTCGCCGGTCTCAGGTCGCAGATGCCTGGGTAACCTCCCATTTCGGCGACACAAGCGAGCATATCAACGACACTAGCCACCGACCTATCGGCGAGGCCCGCCTTAAGGAACGCAATTGCTGCGATCAGTGAACCTTGATTCTCCGCCATTTCTGCCCCGAGGTGTGGCGTGCCGAATGTCGCGCAGCGCGCGATCGCTAACTTGTTGCCTGTATGCTTAGCAAGCTGAACCGCCGCGCTGCGCACGACTAGCCCGCCGCGCGAATGCGCTACGCAGTAGACCCTTGGATAGCCGACTACTGCGAGATGCTTGGCGAGTTCGAACCCGTTTGCTTCGATAGATTCGCTCAACGTATCGTGCGGGAAGCCGACCACGTCGAAGTGCATTTCAAGGAGCTCCTGCAAGACTTTGAACGTTCCTATGTCCGTAGCGAATAACCCGTGCACCAGCACCGCGAGCGGCCGCACTTTGACTTTGGCTTTTGCCGCACGCGGTGGTAGCTCGCGGATATCCCTGAGTGGCCGACCACCACTCCCGATCGCTTTCTCGCGCAGTCGCACGACCATATCTGGGCGCCGAGCACTTGTACTCGTGCCGCCGCCGAGCGCGAGGCATACGGCGAACGAGGTGACGCGAAGCGGCAACCGCACGACCTCCCCTATAAGAGAACCGGGTCGAATGACCAATACTGCCCCATCACCATCGAGATTTAGGTCGCCCTTCTCAGGACGGCTGGGATCAGCGAGCAAGGCAACGAGCGAAAGCAGCGCCGCTTCGGTTTTCTGCGCGCGCCACAACTCCTTCGCCGCGTCAAGCGCGACGAGGAGCTTGCCGAGTTGACCGGTGGGGAACTCCTCATCCGGGTAGTCAGCATCCTCATCCTCATCGCGCGAAGTCGCCGCCTGCCCCGGCATTTTTGTCCTGGAGACCGCGGCGCGTATCACCTCGAGGCCGCGCCAATGCGCTGCCCACGCGGCGAGATCCAGCGATGGATCTCCGAGCGCGCGATAGACGCTTTCCCACGGATTCGCGGGAGGACTGGGCGCCAACAGACACAGCGCGGTCAACCCATCGATCTCGCCCGGGTCATGGAGGGCGACGGCGAGACCACCCTGAACTGTGCCACGCGACTCAGGGAGGATCGTTCCCGATCGGTAGACAATTGGCATTTCGGACCTCCACTATTCGGTCAAGTACGGGATAGGCCAGATTCACCTTTGAAGTGCTACCAATCTTAGGGCAGCGCAGCCCAACGACAAGCATCACCTGACGGCGACGGTGCGCGAAGCGCGCCGTTGACGGTCGGGTGGATGCGCGGGTTAGGCATGGAGCCAGTTCTTGCAGCTGGTTCGAGATCTGCGGTCATAGTCCTTCCGAGCCTCACCGAACCTTTGTAACGCAATCAGACGATGAGGTCACCGTGCAACAGACGTAACTCCATTCTCTGAGATGATTCGCCGCTGCAGCGCGCGCAGCCAACGCGGCGCACTTCGAGGCGGCCTCAGACCGAGAGAAGTAGCTCGCCTCAATGAAGCCTGCGAAGTACTCCTTTCCGGAGGCGTTGTCGTACACGAGGGCGTTGAGCCCCTTCATCGTGTACGGATAGTACTCGCTGTCATGTCCGTCGCATCCCACCAGCGACGCATATAGCACCACGAGAGCAGGCATCCGAAGCCGGACCATCATCTTTAGGACCCGCATGCGTCTCCCCGTGGAAGAGGGCTAGAAATCGACCTCAAGCGACGTGAAAATCCACGTATCTTGGCGCAAACCTCCAGAGCAAGTGCTTGTTTCACAGGCCGTCCCGTTCGTTGGATCGCACTGGAAGACTCTCGCGTGTAGCCCTCCGTCCCCATGCCTACTGCATGAAACGAAACGCTTACGCGAAGGATACTCCGCCCCCACGGTCCACCGGATGAAGCACTCCGGCACGCTGCCTGGCCTACCCCCCAGACTAGTCGAACAACGCCTCTAGCCGCCGGCGGAAGGCATCGGCCGCCGCATCGTTCTCCGCTGGCGCCCAGGCCGCTCGCTCCTCGGGCGTAAGCGCCGCGTAGGGGCCAGCCTTCGATTCAAAGAACACCGAACCTGGTGCCAGCGACACGATACTGTGGAACGTACCGTGCGGGATCGTCACGCCCAAGACCGGACCGGCGCCGTCGAGGACTTCCTGGTGAGCGACGTCGCCGGACTCGTCGAACAATACAAGCCCGAATCGCCCGCGCAGCACGACGAAGGTCTCGTCCTTGGCGGCGTCCAGATGGCGATGCGGCACGACGTAGGAGCCGGGCTCGATCGCGTTCAGCAGGCGATTGCTGACATCCGCTTCATTGCGGTGGAAGTTGTGGTTCTTGCGCAGTCGCGGACTGGTCCGCGCCAATTCGCTGACCCGATCGAGCAGCGCGCCGTCGATGAACTCCGGGGTCTTCACGGATAGACGAACCGCACGTTGTCCGGCTTCAACCATTCGTTGAGCGATTTCACGAGCTTCTCGTCGGGCGTGACCCGCCATTCCTCCCCGAGCCACATGTCCACAGTCGCATCGCCGTTGCGATATTCGATGTTCACCGGGCAAGGGCCGTTGCGATAAGGGCTCAGCAGCTGCTTCAGCTTCGCAGAATTTGCTTCGCCGTTCATCGA
Source organism: Betaproteobacteria bacterium Ga0077523 (assembly GCA_001464695.1). Lineage (GTDB taxonomy): Bacteria > Pseudomonadota > Gammaproteobacteria > Burkholderiales. The sequence continues at coordinate 23,312 of LNDQ01000055.1, forward strand.
GAGCTTCAATCCCCGCGCGAACCGGGCGCGCGCGCCGGCCACGTCGTAGAGGCGCTCGGCCGCGATGCGCATGGCGATCGTGTCACCGTCGTCGCCGGAACGGCGGAACGTCCGCACCTTCGCCTCGATCACCAGTACGGCGTCTTCGTGCACCAATTCCCGGTGCTGGTCGAACACTTCGCTGTAGACCGTGACCTCCTGGCTCCCCGTGCCGTCGGAGATCACGAGGATCATCATCCGCCCGCCCTGCGTCTTCTGGAATCGCATCGACTCCACGACACCGGCGATCACCTGGATACGGCCGTTCTCCTCGAACGGGGGCGGGGTCAACCGTGCGAGCGGCGTGCGCACCACGTGTTCGAATTCCTTCGCGTAGGCGCCGTACGGATGCCCGCTCAGATAGAAACCGAGCGCGGATTTCTCGTTGAGCAGCCGCTCCGCTTCGTCCCAAGGCGCATGCTCGACCATGGCAACGGTCGGACGCGAGGCTTCGTCGAAGCCGCCGAACAGGCTCACCTGGTTGGCGCTGCGGGTCGCCTGCTCCGCCGCGGTCAGCGCCACGCCGACCGAGGCGAACAAGCGCGCACGATTGGCGTCGATCGCGTCGAAGGCGCCAGCCTTCACCAGCGATTCGACCACCCGCCGGTTCACCAGTCGCGTATCGACTCGGTTGCAGAAGTCGAACAGATCGCGGAATGGCCCTTGCTCGCGCCGGACCTTGAGAATGCTCTCGATCGCGGCCTCGCCCGTTCCTTTGACGCCGCCAAGCCCGTAGCGCACGTGCTTGCGATCGACCGGGAAGAAGCGATACTCGCCGGTATTCACGTCGGGCGGCAGCATCTCCAGACCGATCGCCTTCGCGTCCTCGAACAACTGCTGCACCTTGTCGGTATCGTCCATCACCGCCGAAAGGTTCGCCGCCATGAAGGCCGCGGCGTGATGGGCTTTCATGTAGGCCGTCTGATAAGCGACCAGCGCGTAGGCGGCGGCATGCGATTTGTTGAAACCGTAGCCCGCGAACTTCTCCATGTAGTCGAAGATCTCGTTTGCTTTGGCCTCGCCGATCCCTTTCTCGCCTGCACCGGCGACGAAGATGGAGCGCTGCTTCGCCATCTCCTCGGGTTTCTTCTTGCCCATCGCCCGCCGCAACAGGTCGGCACCGCCGAGCGAATAGCCGGCGCACACCTGGGCGGCCTGCATCACTTGCTCCTGGTACACCATGATCCCGTACGTGGGCTCCAGCACCGGGATGAGCGTGGGATGCGGGTACTCGACGCGCTTGCCGTGCTTGCGCTGGGTGAACTCCGGGATAAGATCCATCGGACCTGGCCGATAGAGCGCTACGAGCGCGATGATGTCCTCGAAGCGATCCGGCCGTGCATTGGTCAGCAACTCTCGCATGCCGCGCGATTCGAACTGGAACACGGCGGTCGTATTCCCGGTAGCGAAGATGCGGTAGGCCGCGGGATCGTCGAGCGGCAGCCCTTCGAGATCCAGCGTCGACTCCGGATCGAGTTGCCGGATGAAGCGCAGGGTCCAGTCGAGGATCGTGAGGGTGGTGAGCCCGAGGAAGTCGAACTTGACCAGCCCGACGGCCTCGACGTCGTCCTTGTCGAACTGCGACACCGCGCTTTCCGACCCCTGCGCGCAATACAGGGGGCAGAAATCGGTCAGCTTGCCCGGTGCGATCAGCACACCACCCGCATGCATGCCGACATTGCGCGTCATGCCCTCGAGCTGTTCCGCGAGGGCGATCAGTTCGCGCGTTTCTTCCTCGGTCTCTTCGCGTTCCTTGAACCGCGGCTCCATCTCGCGCGCCATGGCGAGCGTGATGAGCTTGCCTGGCTGGAAAGGGATCAGCTTCGCCAGCTCGTCGGTGCGGTTGTAGCCCCACTCCATCACGCGCCCCACGTCCCGGACCACGGCCTTCGCCGCCATGGTGCCGAAGGTGGCGATCTGCGACACGGACTCGTCGCCGTACTTGCGACGCACGTAGTCGATCACGCGGTCCCGGCCGTCCTGGCAGAAGTCGACGTCGAAGTCGGGCATCGACACGCGTTCCGGATTCAGGAAGCGCTCGAACAGCAGGTCGTAGCGCAGCGGATCGAGATCGGTGATCCCCAGCGCATAGGCCACCAGCGATCCCGCACCGGAGCCGCGCCCTGGCCCGACCGGCACGCCGTTGCCCTTCGCCCAATTGATGAAGTCGGCGACGATGAGAAAGTAGCCGGGGAATCCCATCTGGATGATGGTGCGGATCTCGAATTCGAGCCGCTCCACGTAACGCGCCCGTTCGCCTTCGCGCTGGGCAGCGTCGGGATACAGCGCGACGAGGCGCTGCTCCAGCCCCGCGAGCGACTGAGCACGCAGGTAATCGTCGAGCCCTTCGCCGCCGGGCGTGGGGAACGGCGGCAACCGGCTGCGACCGAGCTCGATCACCACGTTGCAGCGGCGCGCGATCTCGATCGAGTTCTCCAGCGCCTGCGGCAGATCGGCGAACAGTTCCACCATCTCGGCCTGCGACTTGAAGTACTGCTGCTCGGTAAAGCGGCGTGGCCGGCGCTGGTCGGACAGTACCTGGCCCTCCGCGATGCACACCCGCGCTTCGTGCGCCGTGAACTCTGCCGGCGTCGGAAACTGCACCGGGTGCGTGGCCACCGGCGGAATGCCGAGCCGCGCAGCGATCCGCAGCAAGGCGGGTTCGACCGCGGCGGCATCGGCGTGCCCGGCCCGTTGCAGTTCGATGTAGAAGCGGTCGTCGAACAACTCGGCCCATTGCCGTGCGAGCACATCCGCGCGCTCGTCGTGGCCCGCCAGCAGCACCTGCGCGATCTCGCCGCCCGCCCCGCCCGACAACGCGATCAGGCCTTCGGTGCCTTCGTCGAGGAACCACGCCTTGCGCAACTCCGCCCGGCCTCGATACTGGTTCTCGCGATAGGCCCGCGTGATCCAGCGGCAGAGGCGCAGGTAGCCCGTGTGATTCTGGGCGAGCAGCACGCAGCGGAACGGCTTCTCGCGCTCGTCGTCGTTGGTAATCCACACGTCGCAACCGACGATCGCCTTCAGGCCGGCGGCGCGCGCGGCCGAGTAGAACTTCACCATGCCGAACAGGTTCGACAGGTCGGTCAACGCCAGCGCCGGCATGCCGTCGGCCCGCGCCGCGGCCACCGCTGCGTCGATGCGGACGATGCCGTCGACGATGGTGTACTCGCTGTGCAGGCGCAGGTGGACGAATCGGGGTGCGGCCATCATCCGCAGGATTCTAACCACGGCTGTCGTGCCGCAGAAAACTTACGGCAGGGCGGGCACTTGGCAGTGTTTCGGAACAGCGACAGGCGCGAACTGTCTATCATGCACGCAATCGATCCGTCCTGGAGTCGCCATGGTCCGTCCTGTCGGTCTGCTGCTCGCTGGTGTGCTCTCCCTCGGCTTGGCCGCCCACGCCCAGGTCTACAAGAACGTCATGCCGGACGGGCGGATCATCTATTCCGACGCGCCAATGAAGGGGGCGAAGTCGACCCCGGTCAACGTGCCGCCGCCCCCGACCGAAGCGGACAAGGCCAAGGCGCAAGCGCGGGCGCAGGAAGAAGTGCAGCAACGCGAAGCCCTGAAGGGCCGGCTCGACGATCGCCGCAAGAAGCTCGACGACGCGGACGAGCGCGTGAAGCAGGCACGCCAGGGGCTCGCTAACGCCCAGACTGCGCTGGAACAGGGCCGCACGCCCTTGCCGGGCGAGATGATCGGTACCGTGGGCGCAGGCGCACGTCCGAGCGAAGGCTACCTCAACCGGATCGCCGGCCTCGAGAAGGCCGTGGAAACGGCGAAGAAAGCGCTGGACGACGCCCTGCACGAGCGTACCCAGGCGCGCTGAACGCGGCACGGAGCCCGCGCTCCGGACGGACCGTCAGATCGGTCCGTATAATCGCGGGCTCGATGAAGACATCCTGCTCCGCTGCGCCTGAGCCCGTCCGTCGCGACGGGCTCGTCGTTTCGGGCACCCTCGGCGCGTGACTATCGCCGCCGAACAGCGGCGCGCCGCGATCGTCATGGCCGTCCTGGCGCTCGTGTGGGGTTATTCGTGGATCATCGCCAAGATCGGCCTCTCGCTCGCCGGGCCGTTCACGTTTGCCGCGCTGCGGACCGCCTGCGGCGTCATCGCGCTCGGCGCCTTTCTGCTGTTCGTGAAGCGGGGTCGCCTGTCGCGGCGTCCGCCGCGGGGCGCCGTGCTCGTGGGGCTCATCCAGACCGGCGCCTTCCTGATGCTGAACACGTGGGCGCTGTCCGGCGGCGAACCGGGCAAGACATCGATCCTCACGTTCACGATGCCGTTCTGGGTCCTGCTGTTCGCCTGGCCGGTGTTGTCCGAGAAGGTCGCCGGGCTCCAGTGGATCGCGATCGTGTCCGCCATCGCGGGGCTGGCGTTGATCATGGAGCCGTGGCTGATGCACGCGGCAGTGCTGTCGAAGGTGGCGGCCGTGATGGCCGGCATGGCCTGGGCGATCGGCGTGGTGCTCACCAAGCGCCTGCAACGCCACGCGCCCGTGGACATGTTCGATTTCACGTTCTGGCAGATGCTGTTCGGCCTGGTGCCCATGGTGATCGTGATGGCGATCGCGCCGGAGCCGATCCCGCAGTTCACGCCGTTGCTGATCGCGACCATCCTGCTGAGCGGCGTGGTCGCCACCGCGGGCGGCTGGCTGATGTGGCAGTACGTGTTGAATCGCCTGCCGGCCGGCACCACCAGCCTCGCATCGCTCGCCGTGCCGGTGGTCGCCACGATTTCGTCTGCCATCCAGCTCGGTGAGCGCCTGCGCACCGCCGAGTTGATCGGCGCGGTCCTGATCGCCGTGGCGCTCGGTCTGGTCTCGTGGCAGGCGGTCCGGTCGCATATCCGCGACGATCCGAGCATGGCGCAGGAATGAGGCACGAAGCATGAAACCCAGCCAATCGCAGTTCCACGACATCCGCGGCTTGCGCTATCACGTGCGCACCTGGGGTCCGGCCGATGCGCCGCCGCTCGTGCTGCTGCACGGGTGGATGGACGTCGGCGCATCCTTCCAGTTCGCGGTCGATGAACTCCAGCGCGACTGGTTCGTGGTGGCGCCCGACTGGCGTGGCTTCGGCCTCACGCAATGGGCCACCGACGGGTACTGGTTCCTCGACTACCTCGGCGACCTCGACGCGCTGCTCGACATCTACTCACCCGACGCGCCCTGCCCCATCGTCGGCCACAGCATGGGCGGCAACATCGTCAATCTCTACGCCGGTGCGCGTCCCGCTCGCGTATCGCATCTGGTGCTGGCCGAGGGCTTCGGGCTCAAAGCGACGCAGCCCGCCAAGTCGCCGGAGCGCATCGGGCGCTGGCTGGACGAACTGAAGACCGAGGCACAGCTACGGCCCTATGCGAACTTCGGCGAAGTGGCCGAGCGCCTGATGAAGAACAATCCGCGGCTCGCCCGCGACAAGGCCGATTTCCTCGCACAGCATTGGGCGCGGCGACGCGATGACGGCACCATCGAACTGGCGGCCGATCCGCGGCACAAGCAGGTGAATCCCGTGCTCTACCGCATCGAGGAAGCGCTCGCGTCGTGGGAGCGCATCACGGCGCCGGTGCTGTGGTTGTGGGGCGAGAACCACACCGACTTGAAGCGCTGGGCCGGCGACGATCCGGTGGACTGGCAGCGACGCCGCGCCGCGTTCCGCCGGTTGACGGAGGTTACAATTCCCGATGCCGGTCACATGATGCACCACGACCAACCAAGGGCTTTCGCGCGCGCCATCGAGGACTTCATCCACGCCTGATCGACCGGCAGCGCGCGATCATCCGCCTTCATCGCATCGACACCCCATGAACATCGTCACACGCACCGTCTGCGGCATCGCCGCCGCAATGTCCCTGGGCCTCGTCGCCCCTGCATTCGCCCAAAGCGTCAGCAAAGCCGTCTCGATGGACGAAGCCCGCGCCATGGTTCTCGAACTGCCGGAGGTGAAAGCCTGGCAGGAGGAGCGGCGCAAGGCTGCAGAGGCCGACCGCAAGGCGCCGGCCACCGGCGGCATCCTCACCGGTTCGCGCATGCCCATGGGCAAGAAGCACTGGTCGGTGACGTTCTATACCAACCCATCGACACAAGCGGTGAAGTGGGCCACTTTCCTGGTGCGTGCGAGCGACGGCAAGCTCTTCGTGGAAGGCGAAGGCGGCAAGCCGATCGCACTGGAGAAGTGGCGCAAGTCGGCGGCCAAGCCGACCTCGTGAGGCACGGGTAGGGTTCAGCCCGCGCCGGGCCGCCCCAAGCGGGCTGGCCCCCTGGGGGGAGAGGCCGTAAGGCCTATCGGGGGGGAACCCTCCCTTCCGCGTTCGCCACCGCGGCGCTGAGTTCCAGCACCGTCGCCCGCGACGAAAGTTCGAGCTTCGCCTCGTCCACTCGCAGGCCGAGGCGCTGTTCGAGTTCCATCACGATGCGCAGGATCGACAGCGAGTCGATCCCGAGTGAGCGCAACGACGCTCGATCGGCCACCTGAAGGGCGTCGAGTTTCCGCTCCACCGCGATCCACGCCCTGACGGCGGCGGCGATCTCCGCTGCGCGGGCGTCGGGTATGGTATCGACATCGCTCGCCGCGGCTCCGTCGCCCGGCACCAGCGGCACACCCAGCAGCGATGCCACCGCCTCGCGGGCGTGCTCGGCGGCGCGCTGGCGTTCCGGCACGGGTTCCAGGTGCGACCCGACCATCACCTCCACCGTCAATCCGCGGGTTGCCGCGATGCGAAACAGCGACGGCAGAAAGGCTTCGTCACCGACCCAGGCCGGTACACGACTGGGGGCGCCGTTCTGCAGGTAGCGGATCCCCATCGGTACGACATTGGCGGCATGGCGCACGGCAAGCTCGAACACGAGCGTCGAAAAGGGCAGCACGACGCCACCTTCGGTGGTCGTGCCTTCCGGAAACACGCAGATCGATCGCCCTTCGATCAGTGCGGCGTTCATCGTGCCGAGCACCCGCTCGAGGTCGAAGGGATTGCCCCGCTGCACGAACACGCCACCGGTGCGTTCGATCAGGACTCCGATGATCGGCCACGTTCGCAAGCTCGCCTTCGCCAGAAAACCGCACGGGACCAGGGCATGGATGGCGACGGCGTCCACCCAGGAAACGTGATTCGCGATCAGCAGCACGCCTTGCCCACCGCGTGCCGGCAGTTCACGACCCGACGTGGCGAGGTCCATGCCGAGAGCACGCAGAACGCTGCGGCACCACCGCTGGACGTGCGCGTCGCGGGCCTGCGGATTCATGAAAGGCCACGCGACCCGGACCAGCAGAAAGCCGGTCACCAGCAGAACCGCGATGCGCGCGATGGCGATCGCGCGGGCAAACCATGGGCGTTGCGTCGACAAGGGAAATCTCCGGCCGGCGGCTGCCGATCGGCCGACCCTAGCACGACCGCATGTCAGTATTGCGACGCTGCGGCGCTGACCGCTATCCGCCGTAGCGCTCGGTCCGGATCCGCCCCGGCGGCAGGCCGAGGTCGAGCAACAGGTCCGCCACCGTGCCGACGAACGGATTGCTGCCGCAGACGAAGATGAAGCTCGGTTCGGCCATCTCGTCGAGCACGCTCTCGAGCAGCGGACGATCGATGCGGCCTGCGTCCAGGTCGGACGCGGTCGCGGCCTCGCGAGTCACGCGGGCCTTCAACGTGAATCCGTCTCCGTTCGCATCGAGCCTGCGCAGTTCGTCGAGATAGATGAGATCGGCCGCGGTCCGTGCCGAGGTCACGAGCGTGACGGGTACCGTGCTCGCTTGTGCCGCGCGATGGCGGACCATCGACATGAGCGGTACCACGCCTGAGCCGCCGCCGATGAGCAGCACCGGTCCGCCGTCGCGCACCGACCACACGAAATGGCCACCGAGCGGACCGCGCAACTCGATCTCGTCACCCACCTGCACCACGTCGTGGAAGAACGCAGAGACTTCGCCGTCATCCAGCCGCTCGATCGCCAGTTCGATGCGTTCGGCGTGTTCGGGCGCCGAGGCGATCGAATAGCTGCGCTGGGCTTCGTAGCCGTCCGGTGCGACGAGCCGGACGTCCATGTGCTGTCCGGCAACGAAAGCCGGCGCATCGGGCAGAGTGAAATGAAAACCCTTGATGCGCGGCGTGAGGGTTTCGATCGCAACGACTCGCGCCGTCTGCCAGGAACGCTTGCGCGCCGGGGCGGCCGGCTCAGTCACCGGAATAACGCTGCTCCTTCCAGGGGTCGCCGTACATGTGATAGCCGCGCAGCTCCCAGAAACCGGCCTCGTCGCGCTGCGTGAACTGCAGGCCGTTCACCCACTTCGCGGATTTCCAGAAGTAAAGGTGCGGCACCAGCAGGCGCGCCGGGCCACCGTGATCGGCATCGATAGGCTGGCCCGCGTAGCGCACTGCGACCATGCCGCGACCGCCGCCGAGGTCCGCGAAGGGCACGTTGGTGGTGTAGTCGTCGAAGGCATGCGCGAGCACCCAGGGGGTCGGTGCCTCCAGCCCGGCATCGGCAAGGATATCGTCGACCAGGACGCCCTCCCACGCCGTGTCGTACTTGCTCCATTTCGTGACGCAATGGATGTCGCGCGTGACGCCGGTCATGGGCAGGCGGTTGAACTCGTCCCACGTCCATTGCTTCACCGGCTTCGGCCCGACGCGCAATGTGAACCGCCACGCATCTAGGGACACCCGCGGCGTCGGGCCTGCCGACAACACCGGGAAGTCGTCGGTCGTGTACTGCCCCGGCGGCAGTCGATCCTGCTCTGCGGGCGGACGCCCCTTGCCGGAAAACCCTCGTGTGGCCATTGGATTGCCTCCTTGTCGTTCAGTCACCGATGCGCATCCGGGGTTGAGCCGTGCGATATTTTTCCCTCACCCTCACTCCCTCTCCCGGAGGGAGAGGGAAGGAATGCGCACCTCGACGCAAAGCCCCTCTCCCTCCGGGAGAGGGGTTGGGGTGAGGGAAGCCACCAATCACCCCGCGGGGGGCGGCAACGCCGACCCCTCTCCCTCCGGGAGAGGGGTTGGGGTGAGGGAGGCCGTGGTGTCACGCACCCAGATGGCCCATGCGTCCGCTCTGATAGTCCACGATCGCCTGGCGGATCTCGTCCGACGTGTTCATCACGAAGGGGCCACTGCCGACGATCGGCTCCGCGATCGGCTGACCGCACAACAGCAGCATGCGCGCACCGGGTTCGCTCTCGACCGCGATCGAAGTGCCCTTGCGATCGAAGAGCCCGATCTCGGCCGGACGGATGATGCCCGACTCGCTCACGCGCGCTTCGCCGTGCATCACCATGAGTGCCGTCGTGAAGCCGTCCGGCAGCGCGAACTCGGTGCGGGCGCCGGGCTCGAGCCGGACATCCCACACGTGAACCGGTGTGAAGGTGCGCGCGGGGCCCTTGGCACCTGCGTACTCCCCGGCGATCACGCGCACCGTGCCCTGGCCGCCCGCGATCGGCACGGCCGGTATGCTGTCGCTGGTGATCGCCTGGTAACCGGGCGCCGACATCTTGTCCTTCGCCGGCAGGTTGACCCAGAGCTGAATCATCTCGAACTTGCCGCCGCGCTTCGCAAACTCGCGGCCGTGGAATTCCTCGTGCACGAGGCCGGAGGCGGCCGTCATCCACTGCACGTCGCCCGGTCCGATGCGGCCGCCACCGCCCGACGAATCGCGATGCTCCACTTCGCCCTCGTAGACGATGGTCACGGTCTCGAAGCCACGGTGCGGATGCTCCCCGACACCGAGACGCTCGGTGGTCGGCGGAAACTCCGCGGGACCTGCGTAGTCGAGCAGCAGGAACGGGCTGAGCGCCGCGCCCGCATCACCGTAGAAGAACAGCGTGCGGACAGGAAAACCGTTGCCGACCCAATGGCCGCCGGCACTGCGCAGCATGCGGCGCAGCGGCTTCGCGGACAGTTCCGTGGCGGTGATCTGCATGAAGGGGGTCCTTTCGTCTGAAGCGAAGCCAGGGGCACGGTAGCGCCCCGGCCTCGATGCAACATTCTCCCATGGCTCGCACCGCGCTGAGGATTTCTGCTAGCGTCCGCCCGGTGATCGAGTTCACTGCCGTCCACAAGTACTTCGGGGCACTGCACGTGCTCGCCGACATCGACTTCACCGTCGCGGCAGGCGAAGTGGTCGTCGTCTGCGGTCCGTCCGGCTCCGGAAAATCGACGCTGATCCGCACCGTCAACCGGCTCGAAGAGATCGCATCCGGAACCATCCGCGTGGACGGGCGCGACATCCACGCGCCCGGCACGGACGTGAACACCCTACGGAGCAGTATTGGGTTCGTGTTTCAGCAATTCAACCTGTTCCCGCACCTCACGGTGCTCGAGAACGTCACCCTCGCACCGGTGCAGGTGCTGAAGGTCTCGCGAGCGACAGCCAAGACCACGGCCCGCGAGCTGTTAGCCCGCGTCGGCGTCGTGGACAAGTCCACTGCCTATCCGGGCGAGCTGTCGGGCGGGCAGCAGCAACGGGTGGCCATCGCCCGCGCACTCGCCATGGCCCCGCGCATCATGTTGTTCGACGAACCCACCAGCGCCCTCGACCCCGAGATGATCGGCGAAGTTCTCCAGGTCATCCGCGATCTCGCCCGCGACGGCATGACGATGATGGTGGTCACCCACGAAATGGCGTTCGCCCGCGAGGTCGCCGACCGCATCGTCTTCATGGATCAGGGGCGAATCGTGGAGACGGGGACCCCTGAACAGTTCTTCGCGGTGCCGCAGACCGAACGGGCACGCCGGTTCCTGGGTCAGGTGTTGCGGCCCACAGGTTAGGGGCGAGTCAGCGGCGAAAGAACGAGATGCCGCGCCACAGCGTGAGCAACCCGACCAGTACGAACCCTGCGCCGTAGCCCCAGCCGGCCTGCACCACGAGCCAGATCAGCATCGGCGTGATCACCACACCGGAAAACGTGATGGCCAGCGAACCGCCGGTGGCCATGGCAGCGAGTTGCGGATCGACCGTGCGGGCGACTTCGGAAAGCTGGACACCGTTCCAGCCGACAGCGGTGGTGCCGAACAGGAAGGAGAACAACAACACGGCCGACCAGGGCCAATCGGGGCCGACGAACGGCACCACGAACGCCGCGACGGACATGGCGATACCGAGCCCGCCGAGCAGCACCCGCGGCGCGACCGCGTGGTCGGCGACGATGCCCCAGCCGATGCGGCCGATGATCCCGCCCGCCATGGCCACGGATAGCGCCGCACCGGCAGCGAGGACCGAGAAGCCGGCGACCTCGTGCAGCATCACCACGAGATAGGAGCCGAAGCACATCTGCATGCCGGAGTAGGCGAAGCCCGCGAGGGCCAGGCGCCGCAATTGCGGATGGGTCCAGATGAGACGAACCGGTTCGCGCAGACGGATCGCTCCGATCCGGCGCGTGCGGTCGCGATTCGCATCGATGCTCGCGCGGGTCGGTTGCACGGCGAGCATCAGGATTGCAGACAGGATGCCCACCGCCAGTGCCGCAGCTTTCCAGCCCGCGGCGTGGATGAGCAACGGCACGAGTGCTCCGGCAAGTGCACCGCCCACGGGCACACCGGTCTGCTTGAGCGAGAAGATGAAGGCACGCCAGTTCGGCGGCGTGCGTTCGTTGAGTATCGTGGACGACGATGGCGTCACCGGTCCGTAGCCGAAGCCGATGAGAATCGCACCGATCGCTGCCGCAAGCGGATGGCCGATCGCCATGCAGGAAATGCCCACGGCCACGAACAACAGGCACAGTTGACTCGTGCGCATGGGTCCGAGCCGGGCGATGAAGCTGCCGCTCGCGGGGGCTGCGACGGCGGCGGCGCCGTAGATCAACGCGGTGGAGATGCCGGCGCTGCTGGCGGCGAGGCCGAGGTCGATCGCGGCCACGGGCGCCAGCACGGGCGGCGTGAACACCGCCATGGATACCATCGACTGGATGGCGAGCGTCAGGATGACGGAGAGGACGACGCCGTTCATTGGATGAACGCTTGCCCCCATCCCAACCTTCCCCCGGCAAAGCCGGGGGAAGGAGTGTACTTCGCTGCCCCCACCCTAGCCCTCCCCCGGCAATGCCGGGGGAGGGGACGTACACCCCTTCCCCCACCTCTGGTGGGGGAAGGTTGGGATGGGGGCAGCGTCAAGGGCGATATCGCGATGAACGCAAATCCCATCGCCCGCGCAGCACGCCGATCAAACCTTCGCCTTCTCCAACGCCTGTTCGATATCCCAGAGAATGTCGTCGATCTCTTCGATACCGACCGACAGCCGGATCATGTCGGGCCCGACCCCGGCGCGGATCTGTTCTTCCTCCGACAACTGACGGTGTGTGGTCGACGCCGGATGAATCACCAGCGTCTTCGCATCGCCCACGTTCGCAAGGTGCGACAGGAACTGGCAGGCCTCGATGAACTTCACGCCGGCCTCCATGCCGCCCTTGATGCCGAAGGTCATGATCGAACCCGTGCCCTTGGGCAGGTACTTCTGCGCCAGCGCGTGGTACTTGCTCGACTTCAACCCGGGAAAGTTCACCCACGCGACCTGCGGGTGCCCCTCGAGAAACTCCGCAACCCGCTGTGCATTGCTCACGTGCCGATCCATGCGGACGTGCAGCGTCTCGAGTCCCTGCAGCAGCAGGAATGCATTGAGCGGCGACAGGCAGGGCCCGAGCGTGCGCAGTGTTTCCATGCGGCACTTCATCATGTAACCGAAGTCGCCGAAGGTCTCGAAGAAACGCACGCCGTGATAGCCGCGCGAGGGCTCCGTCATCTCCGGGAACTTGCCGTTGTCCCAGGGGAACTTGCCCGACTCCACCAGCACCCCACCCATCGTGGTGCCGTGCCCCCCCATGAACTTGGTGGCGGAATGCACGACGATGTCGGCACCGAAATCCATGGGCCGGCACAGGTAAGGCGAAGCGAACGTGTTGTCGATGACCAGCGGCACACCGGCCTCGTGCGCGATCTTCGCCACGGCTTCGATGTCGAGCACGTTGATGCCGGGGTTGCCCATGGTCTCGGCGTACAGCACTTTCGTCTTGCTGGTGATCGCCTTGCGGAAATTCTCCGGATCGTCCGGGTGCACGAATTTCGTGTCGATGCCCATGCGCCGGAAGTTCACCTCGAACTGCGAATAGCTGCCGCCGTAGAGCGTGCTCGCCGACACCATCTCGTCGCCCGCCTGCAGCAGCGTCAGCAACGCGGTCATCTGGGCCGCCTGGCCCGAAGCGAGAGCCAGCGCCGCCCGGCCGTTCTCCAGCGCCGCCACGCGCTCCTCGAACACCGCTACCGTCGGATTGGACAGCCGCGAATAGACATTGCCGAAGGTCTGGAGGTTGAACAGGCTCGCGGCGTGGTCCGCCGAGTCGAACACGTAGGACGTGGTCTGGTAGATCGGCACCGCGCGTGCGCCGGTGGCAGGGTCGGGAATCTGGCCGGCGTGCAGGCACAGCGTGCCGAAGCCGAACTTGTGATCGGACATGGGAGCTTCCGGAAATCTGCAGGAGGCGGGATTGTAGCGGGCCCGACGCCGCCCTCCCTCACCCCAACCCCTCTCCCGGGGGGAGAGGGGCTTGGGAGCGGAAGCCCGCCAGCAGCGGTGGAATCTCTTCCGCCGGCACGGCCGGCGCCAGGTGGCTGCCGAGCACGTGATCACAGCCCAGCTCGCGCAGGAACGCGGTCGCGGCCGCGTCGTCGGCGCCGCTCGCCATCGCTTCGAACCCGAGCCCGTGCACCAATCCCACGAGAGCCCCGGCAATCACCGCCGCATCACCGCCAAGCGGTGAGGTGCGCAGATGACCGCCGCGCAGCCGCACCATGCCGATCGGATAGGTCGCCAGGTCTTCCACCGACACCTGGCCGCTGCCGAAGTCGTCGAGCACCAGGGTGACGCCCATGGCATCGAGCGACTGCATCACGGAGGCGACCTTGTCGCGGTCGGCCCGCAGGCCCGGCTCGCGGATGCACAGCAGCAGGCGGCGCGGATCGAGCCGCGTCTGCGCCAGCGATTCACGCACCGTTCCCACGACGTTGCCGCGCTCGAGCAGCGCCGGGCTCACGCTCACCGAGAGCCGCAAGTGCGCCACACCGGCACCTTCCCACGCGCGCATCTGGAAACACGCCGTGCGAATGACCCAGTCGCCGAGCGCCCCGGCGAGCCCGGCGTCCTGGGCCACCAACTGGAAATCGCGCTCGGACATCATGCCGTGCTGCGGATGGTTCCAGAACAGTTGGACGTCGAGCCCGGACACCTTGCCGCTACCGAGTTCGATGACCGGCTGGTAGTACAGCAGGAATTCGTGGCCGGTCATCGCACGCCGCAGGCTCGTTTCCATGCCGAAGCGCTGCACCGAGATCGAGTTCATCTCCTCGTCGAAGAAGCGGCTCGTGTTCCGTCCCGATTCCTTCGCGTGATACATGGCGAGGTCGGCCTTCTTCATCAGCGTGTCCGCATCCTCCCCGTCGGCCGGATACAGGCTGATCCCGATCGATACCCCACTCATCACCTCCAT
>LNDQ01000056.1 GCA_001464695.1 Betaproteobacteria bacterium Ga0077523
CATCGCATCGATGCTGCCGCCGTCGGCGACTCCATCCTCGATCAGGCTCGCGGCCTGCTGCGCAAGCCTTGCACCGGCATCGATGCTCGCATTGCCGGGTGCCAGTTCCGGCCGACACCGCAGGCATGGGCGAAAGTCGGCAGCCTCGGCCGCCGCTGCGCTCGGATGGAAGGTGCAGTTTTCGCGTTTGGGTGGGCGGCTCGGACAGATCGGGCGGCAGTAGATGCCGGTGGACGTGACGCCGACGAAGAAGCGTCCGTCGAAGCGCGGGTCGCGGGCCCGCAGCGCGCGATAGCAGCGGTCGGCATCGATTTCCATGGTCGCATTATCGACCGGACCACGACCGGGCGCTCGCCGTTTTCGGACATCAGAATCGGGAGCGCGTTAAAGCCTGCCCCCACCCTGACCCTCCCCCGGCGAAGCCGGGGGAGGGGATGGCTGCGCCATCCCTTGCGGGAACTGGGACGGCCCTCACCCTCGGTCCCTCTCCCACGGGGAGAGGGAAGTGCGCTCCTTCCCCCGGCTTTGCCGGGGGAAGGCGGGGATGGGGGCCAGGCTTTGAAGGCCCCATTCCCATGTCCGAAAACGGCGGGCACTCGGTCATCGCCCGGCCGATAATGCGGCCATGGAACTCGATGCCGACCGCTGCTATCGCGCGCTGCGCGCCCGGGACTCGCGCTTCGACGGGCGCTTCTTCGTAGGTGTCACGTCCACCGGCATCTACTGCCGGCCGATCTGTCCGAGCCGCCCACCGAAGCGCGAGAACTGCACGTTCCATCCGAGTGCCGCGGCGGCCGAAGCGGCGGATTTTCGCCCATGCCTGCGCTGCCGGCCGGAACTGGCACCGGGCAATGCCAGCATCGATGCCAGTGCGAGGCTCGCGCAACAGGCCGCGAGCCAGATCGAGGATGGGGTCGCCGACGGTGGCAGCGTCGACGCGATCGCGACGCGGCTCGGCATCTCCGATCGGCATCTGCGGCGCGTGTTCCAGGGCGAGTTCGGCGTTGCACCGATCGCGTACGCGCAGACGCATCGGATGCTGCTCGCGAAGCGGCTCCTGACCGATACACGCTTGAGCGTGACCGACGTGGCGATGGCGAGCGGGTTCAACAGCGTTCGTCGCTTCAACGCCCTGTTCCGCGAACGCTATCGTCTCAAGCCCACGGACCTGCGGCGCGCCACGGCCGGGCGCGAGGTCTCCGATCGGTTCACCTTCGAGCTGGCCTTCCGCCCCCCGTTCGACTGGCAGGCGCTGCTCGATTTCTTCGCGGCGCGGACCATCGTCGGTGTCGACGAAGTAGCTGGCGACACCTATCGTCGGACGCTGCGTATGGTCGCCCGCGGAACGGAGCACGCCGGTTGGCTCGAAGTGCGGCCGGTGGCGCGCAAGCACACGGTGCGCGTGGCGGTCGCCACGACGTTCGCGGCGGTGCTGCCGTCCGTCCTGGCGCAGGCCAAGCGCGTGTTCGACCTGGCGTGCAATCCGGGACAGGTGCATGCGGTGCTGGGCGAACTGGCCGACGCGAATCCGGGCTTGCGTTTGCCCGGCGCGTTCGATCCGTTCGAGCTGGCGGTGCGGGCAGTGCTCGGCCAGCAGATCACGGTGCGCGCGGCAAGGACTCTGGCGGGACGGTTCGCGGAGCGCTTCGGCACGGCGATCGAGACCCCGTTCGAAGGGCTGACGCGGTTGTTTCCTGCGCCGGCCCGTGTGGCCACGCTGCCGTATGGCGATATCGCTGCACTGGGCATCATCGCGACCCGCGCGAAGACGATCCTCGCGCTTGCCGAGGGCTTCGCGAGCGGCAAGCTGATGCTCGAACCGGGTGCCGATGCGGACGCATGCATCGCACGCTTGCGAGCGCTGCCCGGCATCGGCGACTGGACGGCGCAGTACATGGCCATGCGGGCGCTGACGTGGCCCGACGCGTTTCCGCACACCGACTACGGTGTGATGAAGGCATTGGGGGAGATGAACCCGCGCCGCGTCCTCGCGCGTGCCGAAGCATGGCGCCCATGGCGGGCCTATGCCGTGATGCACCTGTGGCAGTCTCTCAAGTGAGATGTCACCAGCCGCGATCGGGCAGCGCCCAGCGCAGCTGGGGCGCACAGCCCTTGACGCATCTTGAGTGATGAGTGAGATATCACCAGCCACGATCGGGCAGCGCCCAGCGCAGCTGGGGCGCACAGCCCTTGACGCATCGTGAGTGATGAGTGAGATGTCACCAGCCGCGATCGGGCAGCGCCCAGCGCAGCTGGGGCGCACAGCCCTTGACGCATCGTGAGTGATGAGTGAGGAGAGGATGATTCACTACACCTACCACGAATCACCTGTCGGAGCCTTGCTGATGCAGTCGGACGGGCAGGTGCTCACGGGGCTGCACTTCCACGACGAGAAGTACGTGCCGCAGCGACAGGCGGACTGGGAGCTCAGTCCGGATCTGCCGATCTTCGCGCGGACGCACCTCCAGCTCGACGAGTACTTCGCCGGGGCGCGCCGCGCGTTCGACGTCCCCATCGCACCGTCGGGGACCGAGTTCCAGCGTCGCGTGTGGAACGTGCTGCTCAGCATTCCCTACGGCGTCACGACGACCTACGGCGCCATGGCGCGCGAGCTTGGCCAACCCACCGCGATGCGGGCCGTGGGCGCGGCGAACGGGCGCAATCCGATCTCGATCATCGTGCCGTGCCACCGGGCGATCGGTGCCGACGGTACACTGACCGGGTATGCGGGCGGCCTGCATCGCAAGCGCGCGCTGCTCGAACTGGAAAGCGCGGTGCAGCCGTTGTTCGGCAAGACCGCAATGACGTGAGGCTCGGCCTTCCGTGCGCCGACCGTCAGATGTTCAGTCGATGAACTCGAACACCTGAACCACGCGGGCGACCCCACCTGTGGTCGCGGCGAGCTCGCCCGCGCTCTTGGCTTCCGCGCGCTTCACCAGCCCCATCAGGTAGACCACCGACGCTTCGGTGACCACCTTGACGTGGTTCACCTGGAACTTGTCCCGGTCGATGAAGCGCGTCTTGACCTTCGACGTAAGGTAGGTGTCGTTGGAGCGGGCCGAGAGCGAGCTCACCGGCCCGACAGCGATCTCGTTCTGCACCACGCGCACGCCGGGCACGCCCTGCACGACCTGGCCGATTTCGGCCTTGGTCGTCGCGTCGGGCGCTTCGCCGGTCAGCAACGCCACGCGGTTGAAGCTGGTGACGTTGACGTGCACGTCGCGGAACCGCTCGCTCACGCGATTGCCGGCCTTCAGCTCGATCCCCTGGTCATCGATGTACGTACCGGAAGACCGGCGGTCTTCCGCGATGAGCGCGCCCGTGCCCGCGGCACCAGCGGCGACCGGTGCACAGCCTTGGACGAGGGGTAGTGCGGCGAGGATCAGCCCGGCAACGAGCGCGGACCGCATCATTCGGCACCCAGGAGCTGGGTGTCGATTCCGTCGCACAGGCAATGCAGGCACACCAGATGCACTTCCTGGATGCGCGCCGTGACCGGCGAGGGCACGCACAGATTCACGTCGTCCTTGGTCAGCATCCCGGCCATCTTGCCGCCGTTGCGGCCGGTGAGCGCCACCACGGTCATCTGTCGTTCGTGCGCCGCCTCGATGGCGGCGATGACGTTGGGCGAATTGCCGCTGGTGGAGATGGCGAGCAGCACGTCGCCCGCTGCGCCCAGTGCCCGCACCTGCTTCGAGAACACCTGGTTGTAGTCGTAGTCGTTGGCGATGGAGGTCAACGTCGACGTGTCGGTGGTGAGCGCCATCGCGGCGAGTCCCGGGCGCTCGCGCTCGAAGCGGTTAAGCAACTCGGCCGCGAAATGCTGCGAGTCGGCGGCCGACCCGCCGTTGCCGCATGCGAGGATCTTGCCCTCGTTCATGAGGCAGAGAAACATCTTCTCCGCCGCGAGCCGGAGCGGCTCGGCCAGCACCTCGACGGCCTGTGGTGGATGCGACCCAGAAGGTCCATGGTGATTCCTCGTGAAGTACGTCGGGAATTATGTCACACGCCCCGCGCCGCGCTTCGGACCGCACGGCGCGGCCGGGGTTCCACGCATCATGCTCCGAAGGCGTCGCGCACCCATTCCACGCTGCCGGCGCCGTCGATCAGCACCGCGTCGAAGCGGCACGGCACCTCACGCCGCAGCGACCCGAGGTACTGCCGGGCGGTGGCGATCAGGCGATCGCGCTTGGTGGCGGTGATGCTCTCGGCGGCGCTCCCGAACCGGGGATTGGAGCGCTTGCGGACTTCGACGAACACGAGCGTGCCGCGATCGTCCAGCACCAGATCGATCTCGCCGAAGCGCGACCGGTAGTTGCGCGCTCTCAACTTGAGGCCATGATTTTGCAGGTAAGCGAGCGCCGTATCCTCGGCGCGCTCGCCGTCGGCCTTCACCGTCCGCTCACGGGATTCAGCAGTTTCGGCTGGCCCTGGACAAACTGCGCGCCGATCGCTTCGCGGGTGAACTGGCGGCTGGAACCCGGCGTGAGGTAGCCGGTGACCCCGTCGAGGGTGCCGGCATCGTTGAAGCCGGACTCGAGCAGCACCTGCCCGAGGCGCCACGCGTCGATGCCGAGAGCGTAGAAGCGCTCCTGTTCGTAGGAAGCGAAGATGCCCTGGGTGCGGGGGTAGGTGATCACCGCGGGGTGATCGGGCATCAGGAGCCAGGGCATGTCGACGAACGTGAGGCCGTTGAGATCGTGCTGGCCCACCACCTCGCCGCCGCCCATGAAGACCTGCGACGTCCCGTAGGTCGGCAGGATCTTGCCGAGATAGGGCCGGATCGAGCGCGCCCGCGGCGCATCCAGCGCGAGAAAGATCATGTCCGCGTTGCCGATGGTGATGCCGTCCTTGATCTTCTTCAGCGCCACCTGGTCGGTGGTATACATGTACTGGTCCACCACCAGCCGGCCGGAACGCGTCCAGTCTTCCGCGAAGGCGCTGGCGACGCGCCGACCGAGCGAGTTGTCGGACGCGATGATCACGGCGCGGCGCCGGCCCTGCGACAGCGCGTACTTCACCATCTGCCGCGCTTCGGACTCGATCTGCACGCCGAAGGCGTACATGCCGTCCGGCAGCAGGACGTCGCTGTCGGGAATGGTGAGCCCCAAGGTGGGGACGGTGACCGCGTTGCTGCTGGCAATGGTGTGCACGCCGGCCTTGGTGAGCGGGCCGATCACCAGTCGTGCACCGACTCGGATCGCATGGTCGTAGGTGTCGATCAATTCCTTGGTGTCGTCGCCCGTGGGGTAGACGATGAGGGGTAGCGCGCTCGGCCCGCTGACGCCTGCACCGGCGATAAGACCGCGGCGTACGGCATCCGCGAGTTTGCCGAATGTGGCGGACTTGGTCGGCAGCAGCGCCGCGATGTGCGGCTTTTCCTGCTCGGCCGGCGGCGGTGGCGGTGCCGCAGCAGGTTCCGCGGGCGTGGCGGGTGCCGGAGCCTCGGGCGCGGTGGGCGTCTGTGCCCGCACGTCGGTGGCCAAGGCAGCGATGCCCCAGTATAGTGACGTGGCGAGATTGACGAGGACGCGGCGTCTTTGCATGCGAATCCCTTCGTGGCCGAGGCGTCCACATTATATGTGGTGGCCACCCCCATCGGTAATTTGAGAGACGTGACGCTGCGCGCTCTCGATGTGAGGATACCCGTCACACGCGGGCGCTCCTCAACCACTACGGCATCGACGCGAAGCTGGTGGCTGCGCACGAGCACAACGAACGCGCGGCCTCCCGGCAGGTGCTCGACTGGTTGCGTGCGGGGAAATCGGTGGCGCTGGTGACCGATGCGGGCACGCCCGGCATCAGCGATCCCGGTGCCGTGCTGGTCCGTGCGGTGCGGGAAGCCGGCTTTCGTGCCGTGCCGATTCCTGGTCCGAGCGCGGTGGTGGCGGCACTTTCCGCTGCGGGCATCGAAGGGTCTGCGTTCGCGTTCCACGGATTTCTCCCGGCCAAGAGCGAGGCGCGCCGCCAGGTGCTGGGCGACCTCGTGACCCGCCAGGCGCCGCTCGTGTTCTACGAGGCACCGCATCGGGTGGCCGAAACCCTGGCGGATCTTTGCGAAGTCCTGGGTGCCGGGCGCCGTGTAACCCTTGCCCGCGAGCTCACGAAGGTATTCGAGTCCATCCACGAGTGCGCTCTCGGCGAGGCACTGACCTGGATCGGAGCCGACGCGAATCGCGCCCGCGGCGAATTCGTGCTGATCGTGCACGGCGCAGCGCCGACGGAGGATGAGATGCGCGGCCGCGAAGGCTCGCGCGTCCTGGCACTGCTGATGGAAGAGATGTCGGCCTCCGG
>LNDQ01000057.1 GCA_001464695.1 Betaproteobacteria bacterium Ga0077523
CCTGGGTGGCGAGGCTCGCGGCCATGCGCCAACCTTCGGCCCAGCGGATGTAGTCGTCCTGCGAGATCTTCGCGGGGTCGGCGGGCGGCGGTGTGCTCGCCCACTTGCCGTCCTTCAACTCGAGCCTGAATCCAGGCAGCGTGAAGGAAGTGGGAATCTCGTCCTCGGCCAGCAGCATGTGGCTCGCCAGACTGTCCGCCTGGGTCGGCATGCTGAACCCGTGCATGGGCGAGACGAGGAAGACCTTGTCGCCCGCGAGCAGGTACTGCTCGTCGGTCACGGAATTGACACTGCCGAAGGCGAATGTCTGATCGTCGATGGTCACGCGGACCGCCGGCTGATCGAGCTCGAATCGGGCGAGATCCGTGGCGGGGAAGGTGGTCTTGGCCGATGCGCCGAGCAGGTCGAGCAGGCGACCGGCTTTGCTCGCATCCACGCGTGCGGGAAACGGTGCGGTCTGCACCCAACGTCCGCCGGCGTCCTTCTCGAGCACGAACTCCGGCAGACCCTTGCGAGCGATGGCGATGCGCTTGGCATCGGCCGCCGGCTTCTGGGAAACCGCCTGCACCGGGCCGCCCTTCGGCTCGTCGTTCGGCTTCAACGCGAACCACAACCCGAGGCCCGCGACGATCAGAGCCAGGATGACGTTGATGAGGAGGGAGCGTTTCATGGGGCGAGTCAGACGCCGCTGGAAATTCTCATTGTGCTCCCCGGCAGTGCCGGGCGCTGGCGAGGCTTCTGCGGTATGCAGGGTCGCAGTGTCTCGCTCGGCTTGGTGGGAAACGCGCCCGTGCGCCCCAGCTTCGCTGGCCGCTGGCGAGTCCCGGCTACGATCTCCTGCGCCACCAATTCATCCCCCCCGTGAAGAGGAAGAACGCGGGCAGGGCAATCAGGAAGAACAGTGCGATGAAGATGAGCGACGCGCGCGTCAACTGCAGATCGCCATCGACGAGCGCACGCGGCTGGACGGTGACCAGACTGTCGTCGCCGGCGAGCCAGTTCACCAGGTTCATGCCCAGATCGAGGTTGCCGAGCAGGCCGATCGACGTGTTGGACAGGAAATGTCCGCTGCCCGTGACGATGACTCGCTGGTTGCGGCCGTCGACATCGCGCTCCAGCGCGGCGGCCACGGTAATGGGGCCCGGCATGTCGCGGTTCTTGTCGAACGCGACCGAATCGCCGAGCGGCGAGGTCTCCAGCCAACCGGTCTGCGCGACCTCCACCAGCGGCGTGAAGCGCCAGGTCTTGTTCTCTTCGGTGTGCGCGATCCGCCGTGCGAACGGGAACGCCGTGGTCAACGTGAAGCCGCGCATGGCCGGGTGCTGCCCGTACGCCGAACTGATGGACAGCGTGCCCGGTTGTCGCAACGCCTGCGCAGCCGGGTCCACCGCGATGCCGGGCGAGAGCTGCAGGCCGAGGAAATCGGCGATGGGCTGCAGACCGTGCAGCGGTTCCTGGTCGATCAGCCACAGCAGGCTGCCGCCGCGATCGAGGAAGCCGCGAATGCGCGCCACTTCCACCGGCAGCAGGTCCACCTGCGGCGCTGCGATGACTAGCAGCGCCGCGTTCGCGGGGACGTCCTGCACCTCCGCGAGCCGCAGCGTGTTGGTCCTGACGCCCGCGGCCGCCAGGCGTTTGCCCAGAGTGCCCAGATCGTGATTGGCGATGCCGTCGGGTTTGCGCTCGCCGTGGCCGTCGAGGAACATCACGGTGCGCTCCTGGTTGCGTGCGAGGCGCGTCAGCATGCTGGTCAGCGCCTGCTCGTCGAGCGTCGTCAGGTGTTCCTTCCGCCCCTCGTACTCGACCACCATCTCGCCGGGCACCTGCACGTTGGCTTCCTTGGCGAGCTTCGGCTGCTCGCGCGGGTCGACGAAGGCGAGCGTGATGTCCGGCTTGACGCGCTGGTAGCGCGCGATGAAGTCCGAGATCTGGCGGCGGATGTCGCCGAGACTCGGATCGCGGTCACCCGCATAGGCCGTGATGCCGACCGGCCCCTTCAGCTGCAGCAGCATCTGCTTGCTGCCTTCGCTCAAGGTGTTGCGGCCGTTCTGCGTGAGATCCCATTGTTTGGCGTAACGCTGCGCGACGTGCGCCAGCAGGACGGCCACCACCACCAGCAGCACCGCGAAGATGGCGTTCTGGGCGAAGAGCTGTACCCGCAGGCGGCGGCTCGCGATCATGACGCCAGTCGATCCCGATCGAGGCGCCGCGCGGCGAGCAACAGGAACAGCGCGATCAGCAGCACGTAATAGGCGAGATCGCCGGTGTCGATCACGCCCTTCGCGAAGCTCTCGTAGTGCTTGATCAGCGAGATGAGGTGCAGGACGCTGCCCGGGTCGGGGGCGCCCATGTTGACGAGCCACAGCACCAGCAGGCTCGCCAGCGTTGCGACCGCAGCGATCACGGGATTGGCCGTGAGCGACGAGATGTACAGACCGATCGCCGCGAACGCACCGCCGAGCAGCGTGAGGCCGATCACGTTGGCGGCGAGCAATCCGAAATCGATCTTCCCGCCGGCGATCAGCGACAGCGCCATCACCGCCATGAGGGCGACGACGGCGAACAGGAACAGCGCCAGGCCGAGAAACTTGCCGATCACGATCTCGGTCATCGACACCGGCGCGGAGATGAGCAGAGTCAGCGTCTGGTTGCGGCGTTCCTCGGCGATCAGACGCATGGACAGCAGCGGGACCAGCATGAGCAGCACCACCGCCCCGGAGCCGAACATGGGGGCCACGATGAACTCGGTGACGCCGGGCGGATTGGGATACTGGACGAGCTGTGGCTGCAGCGCGATATAGCGGTCGAGGCTCACGAGGAAGATCCACGCGAGGATCACCTGGAGGACGGCCAGCACCACCCACGCGAGCGGCGCGTTGAAGAGTGCGCGCAGTTCCTTGGCGGCGATGGTGAAGATCATGGGGCTGGCAGCTCTGCGGAGTCGGACTGGGTGAGGTGGACGAACACTTCCTCGAGCGTCGTCTCGACCGGGGTCAACTCCACCAGGCCCCAGTCGCGCTCGACCGAGCGTCGCACCAGGGCTTCCGCGGGATCGGTGTCGGCCTCGTGGAACAGTCGGAAGCGTTCCGCGGACAGCGTTTCCACGTTGCGCACACCCGGCAACCCCTTCAGGTCCTCGACGCCAGGTGGACGGCGCAGGGCGATCGTGAGCGCGTGTCCGCCTCGATACTGCTTCAGAGCCGCGATGTTGTCGGTGTAGACGACTTGCCCCTGGTGCAGGATCTGCACGCGGTCACAGACGGTCTCCACTTCGGGCAGGATGTGGGTCGACAGGATCACGGCGTGATCGTCGGCGAGTTCGCGGATCAGGGTGCGGATCTCGCGGATCTGGTTCGGATCGAGGCCGACGGTGGGTTCGTCCAGCACCACCAGGTCGGGTTCGTGCACGATCGCCTGTGCGATGCCCACGCGCTGCTGGTAGCCCTTCGAGAGCGCGCCGATCCTGCGTGCGGACATGTCGGTCAAGCCGCAGCGTCGTTGTGCCTGGGCCACCGCAGCCACGACGCGCGCCTTCGGCACGCGATGCAGCCGCGCCGCCAGACGCAGGAACTCGTCCACGGTGAGGTCGCGATACAGCGGCGGGGTCTCGGGCAGATAGCCGATGCGCGCCTTCGCGCGCGTGGGGTGATCCAGCAGATCGATGCCGCAGATCTGGATCTCGCCCGCCGTCGGCGCGAGATTGCCCGTGATCATCTGCATCGTGGTCGTCTTGCCGGCACCGTTGGGTCCGAGCAGTCCGAGCACCTCGCCGCGCGCGAGGGTCAGTGAGACCTCACGTACCGCGTGACGCAAGCCGAAGTCGCGCGAAAGCGCACGGGCCACCAGGACTGGCGGCGAAACGGGTTCCGGGTCGGGATGCAAAGCGCTGGAAAAACCGGGTGTTGCGAAGGTACCGGGAAGCCCGACGATGAGTTCAGGCGGCATCGTCAAAGACGGCACGCACGCTGCTTGTAGGCACTGGGAAATATACCTAAACTGACTTCGAAGGCCAAGAACTCGATCCCCGCCTCTCCCTCTAAACGACCGACCGCGGCCCATCGCTTACCGCTAGAGCCGATCCCCGGCGCCGCGCGGCCCTCACACCTTTTCGAGCGAACGGCAGCCGCCATGTGGACTCACCGACTCTTCGCAGTTCTCGCCGCCCTGTGCGCCATTTCACTGTCGGCGTGTGCGCACGGACCGGCAACGCGAGTGGCGTCGAACGGCCCCACGCCGACGCTGGTCGCCGGCGGACTGGCCCAGGCGCCGTCGCTCATCGAGGGCGATGATGCCGACGATGTCGAGAT
>LNDQ01000058.1 GCA_001464695.1 Betaproteobacteria bacterium Ga0077523
CTTCAGTTCGCCCCGGTCGTCGATCACGATGCCGCTGTTGAACGGGTTGCCGCGCGGATTGCGCTCCATGATGGAGAAGCAGCCCCAGATGCGGTTGTTGATGCACGCTTGCCGGAAGGCCGCCACTTCCGGACCGTCGAGGCTGCACATGATCTCGGGGTTCGTGTCCATCGACAGGCCGTGCAGCGAATACTCGGGAAACACCACGAGGTCCATCGTGGGCATGTTGCGCCGGGCCTTCGCGACCATGGCGCAGATCCGTTGCGTCTGCGCATCGAGATCTGCCGGAGTCTTGACGACCGGCAACTGCGATTGCACCAATCCCATCACCACGCCGTTCGGCGACTTGTTCAATCCACCCAGTCCGCTCATCGGTGTCCGCCTCCGCAAGAATTCATCGGGTCACGCTCAACTCGCCCGGGGCACCCGCCAGGGTCCGGCGCGTGGAGCAGGTTGCGATCATCACGCCCAGGGTCAGCACGTAGGGCGCCGCGTTGAACAGGTAGTAGCCACTGGTGATGCCGACCGACTGCAGTGCCGGTCCGAGAGCGCTGGCACCACCGAACAGGAGCGCTGCCCAGAAGCAGTGGATCGGACGCCAGCGCGCGAAGATCACCAGCGCCACCGCCATCAGCCCCTGCCCGCTCGACAGGCCTTCGTTCCAGCTGCCGGGGTAGTAGAGCGACAGGAACGAGCCCCCGACACCGGCAGAGAAACCGCCGAGTGCAGTCGCAAGGACGCGTACGGCGTTGACGTTGTATCCCATGGCCCGCGCAGCGTCGGCACTGTCGCCCACCATGCGCACGACCAGACCCCAGCGCGTGTTGCGGAACACCCAGTGCAATGCCACCGCCAGAACCGCCCCGACGATGAACAGCACGTTGATCTGCAGCGCGGCCTGGACTTGCGGCGACGAAGCCCACGCGCCCAGGGGCAGCGCCGGCAAGGTCGGCGCCTTCGGTTGCACGAACGGCTTGCCGAGGAAGAACGCGAGCCCGGTGCCGAACAGCATGAGTCCGATGCCAACGGCGATGTCGTTGACCCTCGGAAGGCTGCACACCATGCCGTGCAGCAGACCCAGCAGCAGACCCGCGAAGCCGGCGGCGAGCACGCCGAGCCATGGACTGCCGCTGAGATAGGAGACGCCGTAACCGGTCATCGCCCCCATCACGAGGATGCCCTCGAGGCCGAGATTGATCCGCCCGCTCTTCTCGGTCAGGCACTCGCCCAGGCTCACGAACAGGAACGGGGTGCTGATGCGGATCGCGCCGCCCAGCACGGCGATCGGCACGCCCCACCAGCCTAGCGATGCATCCATTGGCCCCCCGGCATCTGGATAAGCACAGCTTCGGATTCGCGCACGATCACGCCCCCTTCGGCTGGAAGATTCGTGCGCGCCCGTACAGCGTCTCGCTCGCGAGGATCACCATGAATGCAATCCCCTGGAGCAGCAGCACCGTGGCATCGGGCAGGTCGAGCCGCCGCTGCAACAGGCCGCCGCTTGCGGCGATGCCACCCAACAGGATGGCGACCGGCACGATGGCGAGCGGGTTGTGGCGCGCGATGAAGGAAACCAGGATCCCGGCGTAACCGTAACCCGCGATCAGCGATGCGTTGGCGTTGCCGTGCACGGCAGCCACTTCGACCATGCCGGCCAGCCCCGCGGCGGCACCGCCGAGCCCGCAGCTCGACAGGATCAGGATGCCCACCGGCAGCCCCGCGAGCTTCGCCGCGCGCACGTTGCCGCCGACGATGCGCATGGCGAAGCCCTGCACGGTGTAGCGCACCAGCACGAAGGCGATCAGGCAGAACACGATCCCGAACACGAGCCCCCAATGCACATCGGTGCCGGGGATGACGCCGATCATGCTGGCCTCGCCGATGGGCATGGTCGAGGGCTTGTTGAGGCTCGCGGGATCGCGCAGCGGCCCTTCGACGAAATGATTGAACAGCGCGATCGCGATGTAGCTCAGCAGCAGGCTGCTGATGGTTTCGTTGACACCACGGTAGTGCCGCAGCGCTCCGGCAAGAGCAATCCAGGCGCCGCCCACCAGCATGGCTGCAATCGCCATGGCGATCTCGATCGCGAGCGGACTTGAGCCTGACAGCGCGTGACCCGCAACCGCCGCAGCCAATCCGCCGAGTACCAGCGCACCTTCGCCGCCGATCACGATAAGGCCCACCTGCGCCGGCAATGCAACACACAACGCCGTCAGGATCAGCGGCGCCGCGCGCTGCAACGTGTTCTGCCACGCGAAGGCGCTGCTGAAGGCGCCTTTGTAGATAAGGGCGTAGACCTCGACCGGATCCTTGCCGAGCACCGCCACGAAGGCACCGAAGATGACCATCGCCGCCAGCAGCGCCCCGAGCGGAACGAGCACCGCTTCCGCGGGACGCCGCAGGCGATCGAGCCACAATGGCGAGGCAGTCGCGGCCACGACGGGCAGGCTGGCGGTATCGCTCATGGTCCGGTCCGGCTCGCAGCCGTGGGGCAGCGAACCGGATCGCGCGTAGGTGTCAGACCTTGCCGATCACGCCGGCCACGAGATAGTTCATGCCCTCCAGGGTGACGTCCTGCTGCTTGAGCGCAGTGCCGCCGGCGATCACGACCTTGCCGCCGTTATCCTTGAGCGGGCCTTTGAAGATGACGAACTCATCCTTCATCATCTTCGCCTTGACCCCGTCGGCCATCTTGCGGCCGGCCTCGGGTACCGCCTTGCCGTAGGGCGAAGTCTTGACGAACCCTTCCTTCAGGCCACCGCGCAGGAAGTTGTTCATCGGCTTGCCGGCCATCGCGTCCTTGACGTGCTCGGTGTAGGGTGTCAGCCAGTTCCACTCGGCGCCGGTCAGGTAGCCTTTCGGCGCGAGCGCCGACTGATCCGCGTGGTAGCCGCAGACGAAGACGCCGCGGCGCTCGCAGGTCTCGACGATCACCTTGGGGCTGTCGACATGCATCGTGATGACGTCGATGCCCTGGTCGATCATGCTATTCGCCGCCTCGGCTTCCTTCACCGGCAGCGCCCAGTCGCCGGTGAAGATCACCTGGCAGGTGATCGCCGGATTCACGCTCTGGGCACCGAGCGTGAACGCGTTGATGTTGCGCAGCACCTGCGGAATCGGCTTGGCGGCGATGAACCCAAGCTTCTTGCTCTTGCTCGCGTGGCCCGCCGCGACGCCGTTCAGGTACTGGCATTCATCGATGTACCCGAAGTAGCTGCCCGAGTTCTTCGGGTGCTTGCCCTCGGTCCAGAGGCCACCGCAGTGGGCGAAGCGCACCTTGGGATACTTCTCTGCCATCTTGATGACGTGCGGATCGAAATAGCCGAACGAGGTGGGGAAGATGAGCGAGGCACCGTCCTGTTCGATCATCGAAGCCATGGTCTTCTGCACGTCCATGGTTTCGGGAACCTTCTCTTCCTCGATCACCGTGACGCCCGGCAGCTTCTTGAGGGCGGCTGCGGCCTGCGCCTGCGCCTGGTTGTACCCGTAGTCGTCCTTCGGTCCGACGTAGATCACGCCGACGGTGATCTTGTCCGCGGCGAAAGCGCGGCTGAACGGCAATGCGACGGTACCCGCTGCGACGAGCGCGCGCAGCAGCTCACGGCGGACGGGACGAAAGGACTGGCTGGACATCGTGGACCTCCCTGGGATCGGTATCTTGTATTGGAATGTCGGCGCGGCCTGCGTGGGCCGCAACGAGCCCGCGGCACGTTGCGGGCAGGCCCCTTTTCGCAAGGCACGTGCCCAGGGGTTTCCGATTCGCACAAACGGTCTCCGCCCCGCGAGTTATGCGCGAAAGTGGTTGCAGGTCGGTACGGAGGGCGCTCTAAATACGTGCGCCGGTCAAATCGAGCGCGCCGTCATGGTGCGTGGCTCGGGTCGCCGACGCGGACCTGGTGCACCGATCGGGCGGGGATTCGCGTTGGCCGTGCTCGGCACCCCACCTCGCAAATTTCTTGTGGCGGACCCTTGAAAGCATCTGCCGGAACCCAAATTTCGCGCGCAGGCGGGGCTCATTGCCTCGTCCGACCACCCCTTCATCTGTCGCCAGATTCAGACATCAAGGAGAGCAGACTCATGAAGATTCGTCCGCTGCACGACCGAATCATCGTCAAACGCCTGGAGGAGGAGCGCAAGACCGCCTCCGGCATCGTCATTCCCGACACCGCCGCCGAAAAACCCGACCAGGGCGAAGTGATCGCCGTGGGTACGGGCAAGGTCCTGGACGACGGCAAGACCCGCCCGGTTGCGGTCAAGCCCGGTGACCGGGTGCTGTTCGGCAAGTACTCCGGACAGACCGTCAAGGTTCAGGGCGACGAACTCCTCGTCATGCGCGAGGAGGACGTCATGGGCGTGATCGAGTAATCAGGCTTACTGGAGGAAAAGACCATGGCAGCAAAGGAAGTCCGTTTCCACGATTCCGCCCGGCATCGCATCGTCGCGGGCGTCAACGTCCTGGCCGACGCGGTCAAGGTGACCCTGGGTCCGAAGGGCCGCAATGTCGTGCTGGAGAAGTCCTGGGGCGCCCCGACCGTCACGAAAGACGGTGTGTCGGTCGCCAAGGAGATCGAACTGAAGGACAAGTTCGAGAACATGGGTGCGCAGATGGTGAAGGAAGTCGCTTCCAAGACTTCCGACGTGGCCGGTGACGGCACCACCACCGCCACCGTCCTGGCCCAGGCCATCGTGCAGGAAGGCATGAAGTACGTCGCCGCCGGCATGAACCCGATGGATCTCAAGCGCGGCATCGACAAGGCGGTGGGCGTGGTGGTCGAGGAGCTCAAGAAGATGAGCAAGCCCTGCTCGACCGCCAAGGAGATCGCCCAGGTGGGTTCCATTTCCGCAAACTCCGACGCCGCGGTGGGCAAGATCATCGCCGACGCGATGGAGAAGGTCGGCAAGGAAGGCGTGATCACGGTCGAGGACGGCAAGAGCCTCGACAACGAGCTGGATGTGGTCGAGGGCATGCAGTTCGACCGCGGCTATCTCTCGCCCTACTTCATCAACAACCCCGACCGGCAGGTCGCGGTCCTGGAGGACCCCTACATCCTCTACCACGACAAGAAGATCTCCTCGATCCGGGATCTCCTCCCGGTGCTGGAGCAGGTCGCCAAGGCCGGCAAGCCGCTGCTGATCGTCGCCGAGGAAGTGGAAGGCGAAGCGCTCGCGACCCTGGTCGTGAACAACATCCGCGGCATCCTCAAGACCACTGCGGTCAAGGCGCCGGGCTTCGGTGACCGCCGCAAGGCGATGCTGGAGGACATGGCCATCCTGACCGGCGGCACCGTGATCGCCGAGGAAGTGGGCCTCAAGCTCGAGAACGCCACCCTCAAGGATCTCGGCCGCGCCAAGCGCGTCGAGGTGGGCAAGGAAGAAACCACCATCATCGACGGCACCGGCGACAAGGCAACCATCGAAGGCCGCATCAAGGCGATCCGCCAGCAGATCGAGGAGACCACCTCCGACTACGATCGCGAAAAGCTCCAGGAGCGCGTGGCCAAGCTGGCGGGCGGTGTCGCGGTGGTCCGCGTCGGCGCCGCGACCGAAATGGAAATGAAGGAGAAGAAGGCCCGCGTGGAAGATGCGCTGCACGCGACCCGTGCCGCCGTCGAGGAAGGCATCGTGGCCGGCGGCGGTGTCGCACTGATCCGCGCCCGCGCCGCCATCGAGAAGCTGACCGGCGACAACGAGGACCAGAACGCCGGCATCAAGATCGTGCGCCGCGCGCTGGAAGAACCGCTGCGTGCCATCGCCTCCAACGCGGGTGCCGAACCCTCCGTCGTCCTGAACAAGGTCGTCGAAGGCAAAGGCAGCTTCGGCTACAACGCCGCCACCGAGCAGTACGGTGACATGGTCGAGATGGGCGTCATCGATCCGACCAAGGTCACCCGTTCCGCCCTGCAGAACGCGGCCTCGGTCGCGGCCCTGATCCTCACGACCGATGCGATGGTCGCCGAGGCGCCGAAGGACGAGAAGCCTGCGGCCGGCGGCGGCATGCCGCCGGGCGGCATGGGCGACATGGATTACTGATCCGCACCAGCAACGCGCAACACCGAGCCCCGCCGCAGTGCGGGGCTTTTTTTTGTGACCCACCCACGGAGTCGCCATGTCGAAGATTCTGACACTCGCGTCGCGGGCCGCTACCCGCATGTCATGGCGGCGCTTGCTTTTTCGTCGCACCCGACCGACCATACTTTTGCGCCCGAGCCGCACTTCAACGCCATGCCCAGCGGCTGCCACATTGCAGCCTCCGCAGGAGAGTCGAACATGCGCAACAAGCATCTGCCCAACACCAGCATGCACCGGGCGCTTGCCGCGTCGCTCACGGTTCTTACCATGTTCTTGGCGGCACCAGGACAGTCGCTGGCCGATCCATGCAGCAGTTCGGTGTACTCGGGTTGCCTTACCGATCCGGCTTCGTACCGGATCCGGTACAACGTCAGTGCGCTCATCCCCATCACCAACATCGTCGACATGTGGGGGCAGGCCGGCCAATTCGTCAGCGACCAGGGAACCTTTCCCGGGGGCGGTCAGACCTCCCTGCCCCTGGGCACCGGCGTGATCGATGCCGGCTATTTCTACGGCGAGGACGAGCACTATCTCATTGGGCTGACCAATTTCGGCGGGTCGGATCACGTCGTGGTGATGATGAGTCCGGCGACCGCGGCCCTCGTCGCCCCCGCCTCGGGCACCGGTCTCACCCTCGAGGACATGGCCAACGGCAATCCTGTCGATCCGGTCTTCCAGTACGGGCCCGGCGAAGTCGAATCCATCGTCATGGACCGGCTCAGGACTCAGCCCACGGAATGGAACACCGACATCGATCAGTTCTTCCGGACAAGCAGTCGCTACCCCAACCGGTTGCTTCCGGCGCTGCGCATCAACAGCGGCGGAACCTTCGACATCTACGGGGGCGCTCCGGCCGATTTCGTCATGATGGCGTTTTCCACCGGCACGGTGATCGGCTCGGTGACAGTGGAAATCGTGCCCGTGCCGGAGCCCGTGACGTGGCTGTTGGTTCTCGCCGGTATCGGTTTGCTCGCCTGGCGGGTGCGGTCGACGCATCGCCACACCTCCCGGCACGCTGTCTTCGGCGACTGAGCGTACGTTGCGGTACCGAGCCCCGCCGCGCGCAGGGCTCGTTCCGTTCGGCCTTCGCTTCGACATTCCTGAAGCGCAACGGAGGAATTTCCGAACCAGTCCGCACCCGCGGCGAACGTAGCATCGCATTGCAACATGCAGGGCGATCCCGCCCTGGTGTGTGCACCGCCACGAACGGGGACAACGATGCAAGCGATCAAGGCCGCGGCAGTCCAGGCAGCACCGGTGTTCATGAACCTCGAGGCGTCCATCGACAAGGCGGCGCTGCTGATCGAGGAGGCCGCGAAGAACGGCGCGCAACTGGTCGCGTTTCCCGAGACCTGGCTGCCCGGGTTTCCGTGGTTCATCTACCTCGGCAATCCGGCAGAAGCACTGGCGTACTTCCCCCAGTACCACGCCAACAGCCTCGCCGTGGACTCGCCGCAGATGCGACGCCTCCAAGGCATCGTGAAGCGCATCGGCGTGACGGTCGTGATGGGATTCTCGGAACGCGACGCCGGCTCACGCTACATGGCGCAGGCCATCATCGATCCGGAGGGCGAACTGCTGCTGACCCGGCGCAAGCTGAAACCCACGCATATCGAGCGCACCGTGTTCGGGGAAGGCGATGGGTCCGACCTGGTCGTCGTGGATGCTCCCTTCGGGCGACTCGGCGCCCTCAACTGCTGGGAACACGTGCAGCCGCTCATGAAGATGGTGATGTATGCGCAGCACGAAGAGGTGCACGTGGCCTCGTGGCCCAGCCTTTCCATCTATCGCGACCTCGCCTACGCGCTCGGCCCGGAGGTCAACAACGCGGCGAGCATGCTGTACGCCGTCGAAGGCGGCTGCTTCGTGCTGGCGCCGTGCGCGGTGATCTCCCAGGAAATGTTCGATCTGCTGTGCGACACACCGCAGAAGGCACATCTGCTGAACCCGCGCACCGACGGTCCCGGCGGCGGTTTCACCGTGATCTACGGCCCCGACGGCCGCATGCTCTGCAATCCGCTCGAGGAGGACCAGGAGGGCATCCTCTACGCCGACCTCGACCCGACGGCGATCGTGCTCGCGAAGGCCACGACCGACACGGTCGGGCACTATGGCCGCGGCGATGCGGTGCGGCTGGTGGTGAATCGCGCCAAGCGGCAGGTCATGCACGAGGTGAACCTCGCGCCGGTCGCCGAGCCGCGTCGCGCTACTGCCGACACGCCGGGACTAGCCGCCGCGCCCGACTTCGCGATCAGTCCCGCCAGCGTCCAGTAGCGGCAACGCGCTGCAGGTAGACACGGACGCGGGGATCGGCCGTGAGGCCGATCGCGCGTGTCAGCGCGGCATCCGCTGCTTCCCCCTGCCCCGCTCGCCCCCGCAGGTAAGCGAGCGCGACCCAGTAGGGCTGGTACGTTCCCATCTCTCCGGGCGGCAGTGATTCAAGCAGACGCAATCCGCCCGCGTCATCACCGCTCTCCGCCCGCGCCACCGCGTGACCGATCCGCGCACCGGTACTCGGAGAATGCGCCACGAGCTGCGCGTAGAGCACCTCGATCGCGTCCCACGGTGTCGCTCCGCCGAAGGCACGCCGGCAATGGGCCGACTGGATCGCCGCCTCGATCTGAAAGTGTCCCGGCTCGCCCCGCTGCGACGCCCGCATCAGCAGCGCTTCGGCCTCCGCGATTCGAGACCGGTCCCAGGCCGTGGTGTCCTGAGTCGCCAGCGGAACGAAGCGACCATCCGGCCCGAACATCGCCGGTCGCCGCGCTTCGCAGTACTGCAGGAGTGCGAGCAGGCCGAGCGCTTCCGCGTGGCTGGGTTCGAGCTGCACGACCAGGCGGGCGAGGTACAACGCCTCCTCCACCAGATCGGAAAAACTGCCGGCACTGTCGGCATCCACCCCGTTCACCGCCACGTGCGACCCGATGCCGTAAGCCCCGTAGATCGCTTCGAGCACGGCAGCCATGCGCTCGGGCCACTCGCGCGGCTCCGGCACTTCGAAGCGGATGCCGGCGTCGCGGATCTTGGACTTCGCACGGACCAGCCGTTGCGCCATTGCCGCGGGCGACACGAGAAACGCGCGCGCGACGTCCTTCGCGTCGAGACCGAGCACCGTCTGCAGCATCAACGGCGCATGGACCGACGGCGGGAGCGCCGGATGCGCACACACGAACATCAGCGCCAGGCGGTGGTCGGGGATGTCGGGCATCGGTTCGGCCTCCGCTTCGTCGTTCAACAGCGCCTGCACGGCCGGCGATTGCACCATGCGAGCGTGCCGTGCGCGCTGGCGCAGATTGTTGCGCGCGGCGGTGAGCAGCCAGGCATCCGGGTTCGCCGGTACGCCGGCGTGCGGCCAATGGGTCAGTGCCGAGATGAAGGCCTCGGAAAGTGCATCCTCCGCGCCCGCGATGTCGCGCCACCGAAACGCGAGCCACGCGACGAGCCGTCCGTACGACTCGCGCGCGGCCCGCTCCGCGGCATCCCAGCCCGGCGGGGCTGGTTCCTTCACATCGGGGCGCTCTGCGGCGGCGGCAAGACCGGACGCACCTCGGTACTGCCGGTGGTGACGTTGGGCGAGCGCGCCGCCCACGCGAGCGCATCGTCGAGCGACGGTACATCGAGGATCACGTAGCCACCCAGGTGCTCGCGCGTGTCGGCGAACGGACCATCCTGCACCTGGCGCTTGTCATTGCGCACGCGCACGGTGGTGGACGTATGCGGCGGCTGCAGGCCGTTGCCGCTGACCATCACGCCGGCGCCCGACATGGCACCGATGTACGCGGTCCAGGCGCCCCAGTACGCGGGGGCCGCCTTGGGGTCGTTGCGCGCGGCCAGGTCCTGGTCGGTCTCGCGGTAGATGAGCATGTATTGCATGGTGTTCTCCAGAAGCTTGGAAGTCGACCGGCAGGGATCACCCTGCCGGCAGCGGACCGCGCCCATCGCGGTTCCTGATCCATCGATGCACGGATCGTTGCCCAATCGACATCGGTCGACGGAAAATAGGACCAGCGCCCCGACATCTCAAGCCTGGACAAACGCCTCGAGGGCTTCGCCGAGGCACCGCCGCACCCGAACGCCATGCGTCCGGGTGAACCCACCCGCAGCCGCCATTGCAGCATGCTTCGACGCCACTTCGCGCTCCGGGCCTTTGCCCTCGCTTCCCTCGCATTGCCTTCGTTGAACACCACCACCGCCATGGCGCAGGACCCTGCCTTGCCACACGCCGTCACCGGAGAACGACGGGCCTTTTCGGGTCGCCTCGGCACCGTGAGCTACTACGTGGCCGGCCCGTCGGAGACCAATGCCCCGCCGCTGCTGCTTGTCCACAGCATCAACGCCGCCGGCTCGGCCTACGAAGTGCGACCGCTGCACGAGCACTACCGGACGCAGCGTACCGTGTACTCGATGGAACTACCCGGCTTCGGCCACTCGGATCGCAGCGACCGCGAATACTCCCCGCGCCTCATGACCGACGCGATCCTCGAGATGGTGGAAGAAATCCGCCGGCGCCAAGGGCCCGTTGCCGTCGACGCCCTGGCGCTGTCGCTCTCGTCGGAGTTCCTGGCACGCGCGGCATCGGAGGCACCGGATCGCTTCCGGTCCCTGGCCCTGGTGAGCCCCACGGGTTTCGACAAGCGGGCGCCCTGGAACGGGCCGGACGGCAGCACGCGCGGCAAGCGGTGGTTGTACAACACGTTCACGGTCGGGCTCTGGAGTCGGGGCTTCTTCGACCTCCTGACCTCGCGCCGCGGTGTGCGCTTCTTCCTCGAGAAGACCTGGGGTGCCAGGAACATCGACGAAGGCTTGCTCGAGTACGACCTGATCACCACCCGCGACCCCGATGCGCACCACGCGGTGTACTACTTCGTGTCGGGCTACCTGTTCAGTGCGGACATCACGCGGATCTACGAATCCCTGACCATGCCCGTGTGGATGAGCCACGGCGTTCGTGGAGACTTCACCGACTATCGCTACAAGCAGGCTTTCGCCGGCCGACCGAACTGGTCCTTCGACGTATTCCAGGCCGGCGCCCTGCCGCATTTCGAGGTGCCCGTGGAGTTCATGGCCAAGTATGACGCGTTCCTGGAGCATCCGAACCGCCAGGATTAGGGCTCCCGTGCCTGTCTATCGATTCGGTCCGTGACTCTGCCTTCGACGCGGCGCGATTCTGGCCTGCGCCTCACGTGCCATCCGACTACGCCGTGGTTCACAGGGCCTGTTACGAATCCCTGGGGTCCCACACCGAGCCTCAAGGATTCAAGGCCCATGCCTTGAGCTTCTTCGCCGCCGTGCCGAAACTGCCCAATTGGTAGACGGCCGCGCCCGCTGGTGAAAAGGTGAACGGCTCGAACGGTTCGGCGAGCATCTGGTCGAGGAATTCCCTGGTGGCGACGCCGGTGGTGACATGCGGATTGAAGCGCTCTCCGGAAGACTTGGGAACGAACGTCGACACGTAGTCGATCAACGCCGCATTGTTGGGATCGTCGGGTGTGGTGACGAACGCATCCCACTGGCCGCTTGCCACCGTGAACGGGGCTACGGCGGTAATCAGATCCTGTTGCAGCTTGATCAATTCAGGGGTGGGCCTCGCGACAATGCCGGCGACGCCAATGTCGTTGCTCGGGATGTAGTAGTACTTGAAGGCGTCCAGCTTCATGGCGTTCACGTTGGCGCTGCCAAGTACGTTGCCGGCCGCGGCGTAGACCTTGTCCAGGTCCGCAGTTCGGACGAACCGCTGGACGAGCGTGATGTGCGGACGGTGCGTTGCGTCCAGGGCAAAGCCCTTGGGGAAGACCTCGAGCAGGCGGGCGTTGTTGGCTTCGGCATGCCGGAGCATCGTGGCGTCCGGCTCCAACAGGATGTCGATGGCCGTGACCGCCTTGGGTACGGCAGGGAAGACCAAGTTCCAGTCGTTCTTCATGTCGACAACGGTCCACCCATTCGCCTGCGCCTCGTCGAGCGCCTTGTCCAGATGGCCAATGGAGGACTTGCGGTCGTAGGCCCATTCGCGCTCGGCGTCCGTGTGGCGGACTATGAGTGCGAACCGCGCGCCGCTGCCGGCGGTCGCCCATTGAAGCATCTGAAGGTCGCCGTCGGAATTGCCGAAGGCCGCGATGGGCCGGCGGCCGATGTGCGAGTGGATGCCCACGGGCTTGCCTTCCTTGTCGTCGACGAAGTTGAGTTGCGGCAGGCGCACGAGTACGGGCTTGCCCTCGCGCATCTCGAACTTCGTCTTGATGCTGCTGCCGACCACCTGTTCAGGCGGAATTCCGTAGACCTTCTCCACCCAGGGGCGCATGAACTCGATGCCCCCGCCGGAAACGATGAAGGTCTTGAAGCCGTTGGCACGCAGATACGCGAGCAGTTCCAGCATTGGCTGGTACACCATCTCCGTGTAGGGACGCTTGGTCACGGGATGCTTCGCGGTAGCGATCCAGTGGCTCACGATCTGTTCGAATTCCTCCGTCGTCATGCCCGCGTGCGTGGCCATCACGATCTGCGCAATGGCGGGTTCGCCGCCGGCGAGGGCGGCCTTCACGTCGCCCTTCAGCAGCGAGGCAAAGGGTTCCTTGGTCTTCCATTCGGGATGCTGGGGCGCGAGCGCCTTCACCCGGTCCAGTGCGAAGAAAAGCTGGAAATACATCGGCTGCTCGGCCCAAAGCGTGCCGTCGTTGTCGAAGGTGGCGATGCGCTCAGCGGGCGGTACAAAGTCGGGCGAACCTCCCTGGGTGACCTTCTCGACGAATTGAATGATCGCCTGCTTGGGCGCGCTATCGTTCCATGACGGCAACGGATCGGCCGCGAAAGCGCTCACCGCGGACAACGCCGAAACGAACACAATCAGTAGTCTGTTCATCGCAATTCCCCATTCGCCCCTCGACTGCCTGCGTCGGGATGCCGATCGATTGCAAGAAGGAACGAGGCGCCCCAGTCTGGCAGCACCTCGATCCCAAACCGCTCTAGTCGCGGGGAGCGGTCATCCTCTTGATCTGCTTCTCCAGGGTCTCGAGGCTCCAGTCGCCCGGAGCCTGGCTGGGCGGGAATTCCTTCATGGTCATGAGGAACTTACTCGCGACAGCCTGGAGCGGCACGAGCACGAACGCACGGTCGATCATCCAGTCGTGGTACGTATTCGAGTTGTGCTGGGATTTCTCGAACGGGTCCCGACGCAGATTGAAGAGCAGCGGCAGACGCAGATGGACGAGGGGCTCGCGCCAGACTTGCAGTTGCTCGGCGCGGTTTTCCAGGTAGGCCGCCTTCCAGTCGCCCACACGAATGGCCATCACGTCTCCGTCGTCGCCCACATAGATGAACTCCTTGCGCGGCGAGTCCTTCACCTTTCCGCTGAGGTAATCGAGCAGGTTATAGCCGTCGATGTGGTTCTTGTAGGTGCGGCCGTTGAGCTCCACACCGCCCTTGAGCAGCCTGTCCTTGATGTCCGGCGCGCCGGCAATGGCGGCAAAGGTCGGCAGCCAGTCCTCGTGCGACACGATGCCGTTCAGCGTCGTTCCGGCCGGGAAGTGACCCGGCCAGCGGACGAACGCCGGCACGCGGAAAGCGCCTTCCCAGTTCGAGTTCTTCTCGCCACGGAACGGCGTGGTACCGGCATCGGGCCAGGTGTTGTAGTGCGGGCCGTTGTCCGTCGAGTATTGGACGATGGTGTCGTTGGCGAGCCCAAGATCATCGATCAGCTTGAGCAGCTCACCCACGTGCATGTCGTGCTCGACCATCCCGTCGCCGTACTCGTCCTGGCCGGAGAGGCCGATGTGCTCCGGCTTCACATGGGTCCGGAAGTGCATGCGGGTACCGTTCCACCAGACGAAGAACGGCTTTCCCGACTTGACGGTGCGCGTGATGAAGTCCTTGGCGGCGGCCAGGGACTCGTCATCGATGGTCTCCATCCGCTTCTTGGTGAGCGGGCCGAGGTTCTCGATGGTCTGGCCGCCCTTGCCGTCGGCCTTTGACTTGATGACGCCGCGCGGGCCGAACTGCTCGAGGAAGGTCTTGCCGTTGGGCAGCTTCATGTCCCTCGGATAGTCCCGGTTCTCCGGCTCTTCCTCGGCATTCAGGTGGTACAGGCTGCCAAGGAATTCATCGAAGCCGTGCACCGTGGGCAGGTGCTCGTCGCGGTCGCCCTGGTGGTTCTTGCCGAACTGGCCGGTCGCGTAGCCCTGGCTCTTCAGGATGGTGGCCATGGTCACGTCGCTCTTCTGCCAGCCTTCCTTGGCACCTGGCATGCCGACCTTGGTCATGCCCGAACGGACCGGCACCGAGCCGCTGATGAAGGCCGCCCGCCCTGCCGTGCAGCTCTGCTGCGCGTAGTAGTCGGTGAAGCCGACGCCTTCCTTGGCGATGCGGTCGATGTTCGGTGTCCGGTAACCCATCATGCCGCGGTTGTTGTGGCTGATGTTCCACGTACCGATGTCGTCGCCCCAGATGACGAGGATGTTGGGCTTCTTCTGTTGTGCCGCCACGGGTGCCGCCGCCAGTGCGACCGCACCAGCCATGGCGAACAGGACACAACGAATCTTGGTGCCGAGTTTCATGTCTTCTCTCCCTTGTTACCTCTCGACGATTCCCGCAAAGCAGGAGCACCCGTCGGACCCGATCAACGCCAGGTCTCGGTGCTCCCGGGTTGCAGACTCAAGCACGTGCCACCCGGCGCTGACTTGCAGCACCCGTGAGAATGGGTGCTGCAGCCCGCGATGATGCGGACTCCCACGGTCAGAGTGAGCTCACTGCTTCCCGACGTTGCTCATCACCGCTTCCATCACACGGTCGAGGTTGAAGCTCCCCGGTTTCTGCCGCGGCGGAAACTCCTTGAAGCTCTGCAGCCACTGTCCCACGAAAGCCCCTGCCGGCGCCATGAGGAACATCCGATCCATGTACCAGCGCTGATAGTCCATCGCGTACTCTTCCTCCGCACGTTCGAACGGGTCCATGCGCAGGTTCGTGAGTGACGGAGCACGCAGGGGAACGAATGGCTCCTGCCACACCTTGAGGCCCTTGCCGTCCTGCCGGAGGAAGGTGATCTTCCACGCGTCGTAGCGCAGCGCGGCCACGCTGCCGTCGTCGGTCCAGTAGATGAACTCGTGGCGTGGCCACGCCGCTTCGCCGCGCAAAGCGGGGCCGAGGTCGTAGCCGTCGAGATGCACCTTGTAAGTCCTGTCACCGATCGTGCGACCCTTCAAGAGGTCTTCCTTGGCGGTCTTGTCGCCGGCTGCGGCGACCAGCGTGGTCAGCATGTCCTCGTGCGCGCCGATATCGTTGATCACCGTGCCGGGCTTGACGACGCCCGGCCACCTGATCATCGTCGGTACGCGGTAGCCGCCTTCCCATTGGGTGTTCTTCTCACCGCGAAACATCGTGCTGCCGCCATCGGGCCAGGTGAACGTCTCGGCGCCGTTGTCAGTGGAATACATGACGATCGTGTTCTCGTCGAGCCCCAGCTCCTTGAGCCGGGCGAGCACCTGCCCCACATGTCCATCGTGCTCGGCCATGCCGTCCGCATAGATACCCAACCCGGTCTTGCCGGCCGATTCCTTCTTGAGGTGCGTGAAGACGTGCATGCGGGTGGAGTTCCACCACAGGAAGAACGGCTTGTCGGCCTGCTTCGCGCGCTCCATGAAATCGAGCGCCTTGGCAGTGACTTCCTCATCGATGGTCTCCATGCGCTTGCGGGTGAGCGCGCCGGTGTCGGTGATGCGACCGTCGGCGAAGCTGTGGATGACGCCGCGCGGACCGAAGCGCTTCTTGAACTCAGGACTCTTCGGGTAGTCGGCGTTCTCCGGTTCTTCCTCTGCGTTCAGGTGGTAGAGATTGCCGAAGAACTCGTCGAACCCATGGTTCGTCGGCAGCATGTCATCGCGATCACCGAGGTGATTCTTGCCGAACTGCCCGGTGACGTAGCCCTGTGCCTTGAGCAAAGTGGCGATCGTCGGGTCTTCCTTCTTCATGCCCTCGGGCGCGCCCGGCAGACCGACCTTGGTGAGGCCGGTGCGAATCGGCGACTGGCCGGTGATGAACGCTGCGCGGCCGGCGGTGCAGCTCTGCTGCCCATACCAGTCGGTGAAGATCGCGCCCTCTTTTGCGATGCGGTCGATGTTCGGGGTCCGGTAACCCATCATGCCCATGTTGTAGGCGCTGACGTTGAATTGACCGATGTCATCCCCCCAGATGACGAGGATGTTGGGTTGCTTCGCTTCTGCCTGCGCGGACAACAGGCCGAGGGTCGTGAACAGCGCGACCATGAGACCTTTCGATGCGGATAACCCGCCAGCCATTGACTTCATCAGGACCCCTCCGGTTTGAACTGGTTTTGGTGCTGCCGACGTCACCCTTAACGGTCGGCGGAACAGGCTTCCGGTCTATTCGCGACACC
This sequence comes from Betaproteobacteria bacterium Ga0077523, assembly GCA_001464695.1. Lineage (GTDB taxonomy): Bacteria > Pseudomonadota > Gammaproteobacteria > Burkholderiales. The sequence continues at coordinate 16,451 of LNDQ01000058.1, forward strand.
CGACTTTCAGCACTCTAACCGATCCTCGTCCGGCAGGTCGCTGCATCGCCGCCAGTCCTGTGCTGCTCCCGGCAGATCACGTCCATCGTCCGGCACTCCGCGGATCGCGCGTCGACGGATGTCAGAATGCGGCGACTCGCTGGATGACCCAGAACATCGCGAAGCTGCCGATGGCATAGGGCGGAACGCGCCAGGCCCAGGTCGGTGCCTGCACGCCCGAACGGCGGGCGACTCTTCGGGCCAGGGCCAGGCTTGCGATGACGCACCCGATGAACAGGATCTGTCCGATCTCGACGCCGACATTGAAGCACAGCAGCGCGACGGGGATCGCGGTTTGCGGCAAACCCACCTCGCTCAATGCACCGGCGAAGCCGAAGCCGTGCAGCAAACCGAAGACGAATGCGACCAGCCAGGGAAAGCGTTGCGTGAGCCCTGCCTGGCTCTCCCGGCCACGGACGATTTCGGCCGCCACGAACACGATGCTGAGCGCGATGGTGGCTTCCACCGGCGGCCCCGGCACATGCACGAATCCGAGCGTCGCGCCGGCCAGGGTGATGCTGTGCGCCAGCGTGAACGCCGTTACGGTCACGATGAGGCGCCGCACGCCTTGCACCAGGATCAACAGTGCGAGCACGAACAGCAGGTGGTCGAACCCTCCCAGAATGTGCTCCATGCCGAGCACGAGATAGGTGCGGGCGATCTGCATCGCACCCGATGCGGCCTCGACCACGAAGGACGCAGCGGAGGGCGTGAGGCGTGTCACCTGCGCCGTGCCGTCGAGGCGCTCGATGCGCACGAGCACGTCGGTCATCGTTACGCTGAGCCCCTTGATCCCGATCCGGCCTTGCGCCAACCCGCCTGCGCAGCGGATCGCCCAGCGCTCGGTGAACGCGCCGTTGACCATCGCGGCGCGCGGCTCGCTCACACTCCTGCAAGTCGCCGGCAGTTCGGGGTAGAGCCCGAGGCGAAGGTTCTCGCCGAGCCCCGGCACCTTCCAGAACACGTCGTAGGCGTCGTCTGCGGTCTGGCGAAACTCCAGGTATCCAGGGCGCACCTCGTGCGCCGCGGCGGGCGTGGCTACGAACGCCAGGAGCAGATGCACGATCAGCAGCGCGCGATTCATCGACGGCAGCCGATCCGGCTACTGCGCGGGCAGCCCCGGCAAGTCGACCGTGACTTCATAGCGCTTCAGCAGTTCCTGGTAGGTCTGCTCGTTCGCCTCGACCCGTCGTGCGTTGATCCACTCGCGCCGAACCGCATCGCGAACATCCGCCAGCGCCGGCACGTGCCCCTCCGTACGTTCGCTCACTCGCACCAGGTGCACGCCGAAGCCGGACTCGGTCGGGCCCTCCCATCGGCCCGGCGCGAGCCCCTTCAGTGCTGTGGCGAACGCTGCACCGAATTGCTTGGCGACCACGTTCTCCGGGATGGCCGTGAAGCGGCGCTCCAGCAGGAACGGGTCGCCGAGGGAGGACCATTCATCCTTGGCGTCACCTCGCCTCAACCGGGTAAGCAACGCCTCGGCATCGCGCGCGAGGTTCGCGCCATGCTTCCCGGGGTCGAGATAGACCTGGCTGAAGGTGAACGCAGGTTCCACGCGAAACGAATCGGGATGCGCCGCCAGGTATGCGGTCAAGTCGGCGTCGCTCGGTTCGGCCGGCGCCGCACGATCCTCCGAAATGAACTCCATCTTCTGCCGCAGGCGGCGGCGGATGACCGTATCGTCCTGGTCCAGCCCCAACGCCATCCCTTCGCGGTAGTAGACCTCTTCGCGAATGCGCTCGCGGACGAGTCCTGCAAGCTCGTCAGCCGTGGGCGAGCGCTGCCAGGTCTTCGCAAAGCCGAGAGCGAGACTCTCGACCTGGCCCCGCGTGATCACGATCCGACCCGGCTCCGCACCGCTGCGCTTGGACACCATTGCGTAGGCCGCGAAGAGCGCAGCCCCCAGCAACAGGAAATGCAGCAGCGGTTCGCGCAGGAACCTCCGCACGCTCAGGGGTTTTGCGGCGTGTACCAGATCGGCGAGCTCCAGGCGCGCTCCTGGATGGTCGCCGGTACTTTCGTGAGGGGTGTCATGTTCTGGCGCACTGCGTCGTAGGTGTTCCAGCGGGGGGTCGGAACCTCGAGGACGCGGGCATAGTAGAAGGCGCGCTCGCCCGCCTTGAACGCCGGATCGGTCCAGCTCGCGGCAAGCTGTGTCGCGCCGATCTCGTTCGTGTAGGTGGCCGTCTTCAGGTCGACGCTGTTACCGACCGGGGCGAGCTTGCCGTTCGCGCCGATCTTGCGATCGCCCGACCAGGCAACGTCGAAGACCTTCTCGTGTTGCTTGCCGGCCGCGTCGACCCAGCCCTTGACGATCTGGACCCGATCGAGATTGCCACTGTTCGGGTCCTTGATCGCCATGACGAGGAACGTGGGCGCCTTGCCGGCACCCGGCTTCAGGTCCCCACCCATGGGAACGCCCTTGGCATAGGCGAGCTTCACGAAATCCGGCTTGTTCACCTCGTCCGCAGCATAGTCGAAGCTGCCGAAGAAGCGCACTTTCATCATCGGTCCCGAGGTAGCGAAGGTCTCCTTGCGCTGCATCGCATCCCAGATGGCCTCGCGCGTGTTCTGCGGTGCCCAGACCCCGGCCAGTCCGCCCGAGCTGAATTCCTGGATCTGCTGGATCTGACCTGCGGGTGCGCCGGGCAAGCCGGTCAAGCGCTCCTTCGCATTGTTCTCGAAGGCGAACTTGCCCGTGAAGTTGTATTCCTCGTGACTGGCTGCCGCATTGTGCGTGTCGGTGTCGCCGATGAATCCGTACTTGAACGGATTGCCGGCGCCTGTCTTGTCCTGGCTCATGCCGTCGAGCAGCGCCTGGCGGACGAAGCTGCCCTTGCGGCGCTTCGGCCGCTCGAAATCCGCCGACAGCGTGTAGTCCCATTGCTCGAATCCGGCGAACTCGTCGGTCGGTGAAAGGTCGGGGTGGGTTTCCGAAGTACCCTTGATCTGGGTGATCTCGTACAGCGGTTCGTTGTCCGCGCGGGTCTTGTTGTAGGCCGCATCGATCGGCTTGCCGTCACGCTTCACCGTGTCGAACATGAGGCCGTCGCTCGCATTGCCGTTGTGCGGGATGGCGAACAACGTTGAACTCCTGGCGCGCTGCTCGTCCATCCATTTCCACAGGACTTCCGGATCGTCGGAGTCGAGCGCCGACAGCACGAGGTCCGGCAAGTGTTGGGTGTCGCGAAAGACGATCACCCGGTGCAGGTTGCGTTTCTGCGGATTCGAAGTCCATTCGAAGCCGGCGAAGGTGGTGAACTTGCCGGGCACGTAGTTGGCGTCGGCTGCCTTGATGATCTCGGCCCAGACCGACCGCGCCAGCGCCGGGTCGCTCAGTTGCGGGTCGACCTTGCCGGCACTCATGTCGCGCAGAACGCCGGCAAAGGCCTGGAGCCGCACGTTGGCGTCCGACGAAGTCACGCCCTTGGCGAGCTCGGTCTTGCTGAGCGGGCTGTCGGGGTTCGCCATCTGGTTGAACACACCCATGTACTCGGCGTGGTCGGCAACCATGTAGAAGTCGAGTGGCGTCTTCAGCTGCAGGTCCGGGCCGCCGCTGCCGGTGATCGCCTTGCCCTGCGCCCAGGCGTAGGCATCGGACGGCGTCGTCTTGGAGCCATTGGTGAACCCGTCGAAGGACCATCCGGTGTGGACATGGACATCACCGAAATAGGCGTTGTTCTCCGGATTGGGGGGCGGCAACGTGGCTGCCGGCACTGCTGGTGCCGCGGGCGCAGATGCCGTGGGTGCAGGCGGCGACGAAGAAGGCGAGCAGGCCGATACTGCCAGGGCGAGACCCGTGCAGATTGCGGTAATCGGGAAACGGATTCGCCTGACATTCATGGGTTGGTCCTCATTGCGATGGGTGCGCCTGCAGTCGATGCGTTCGGGCGTGCGGACTGCGTTGCGCCCGGCATCATATCCGACGGGGCGATGCCTTTGCCGGGATTGAACGGCGGCCGCCGCGGCAGCACAAGAAAGAACGCGTTGGCGACCCTACAACTTCAGCGAGCGTCGCCCGATCCATGCACCGGTTGCGCCCATTGCGCCGCCTTGGCGGCATTGCCCCGTCGCCGCTCGAAGTCCGCCAGTGCCTCGCGAATCGCGCGATCGCCCGGTTCGCGCGCTGCGATCCCCTCGAGAACCCGGATCGCCTGATCTGTCCGGCCGGCATCCTGCAGTGCGATGGCATAGACGTAGCCAAAGCGCGCATTGCTCGGATCGAGTTCGCTGGCGCGACGCAACGCCAGCAGCGCTTCGGCCTTGCGCTGCTGGCGCACGAGGGCAAGTCCTCGCGCGTGATGCAGAGCCGCGAACCCGGGGGAATGCTCGAGACCCGCTTGCAGCACGGCCTCGGCGCCCGGTTCGTCGCCGCTGCCCCGCAACGCATCGGCGAGATTGATCGTCGCAGGCGCATAGCCGGCATCCAGTTCGAGGGCGCGGCGCAACTCGGCGATCGCCGCGTCCCATTGCCCGCGCGCTGCGAACAGCGAACCGAGGTTCGTGCGCGCCTCCGGACGGTCCGCATCGAAGCGCAGGGCCGCGACCAGTTCCGCCAATGCGGCGGAAAACGCTGTCCGATCCAGCTCGGCCAACTCCCGCTCGTGCGCACCGGCCAGCGCCCGCGCCACACCCATTCGCACCTCGCGCACCGGATCGCGCAGGCGATAGGCGAGCACGGGCACAGCGTCACCCGGATCGACCTGATGGAATGCCCGTGCGGCGGCAGCGCGTACGAGTGCATCCTCGTCGTTGAGCATCGTCTTCAGTATTTCGCCAGTGGACCGGCCCGGCCACCGCGCCAGCCGCTCGATCGCACTCGCCCGTGCCATTGCCGACTGCGTTCGATCGGCGACGACCGCTCGCAACCGTGTCGGAGCATCCGCATCGCGCCGATCGTCGGTGTGGAAGGCGTCGGCGAAGCGCTGGAAGCCTTCCGGCGTGCGACCGCCCCAGCTCTCGATCGCCGCCGCGGCCCACGCGGGCTTGCGGTCGCGGTGGCATTCCGTGCAAGGCTCGGGCACACCCATCGCCACTGCACGATCAGGCCGGGGAATCCGCATCGAATGATCGTGGCGCGGATCGACGACCATGTAGCGCCGCACCGGCATATGACAGGTCACGCATTCAGAACTCTTCGAAGCGACCGGATGACGGTGATGACTCGCGGCGTCGTACTTCGTCGCGAGATGGCATTGCGTGCAGACGCCGTTGCCGGGCACTACGAGCTTCTGTGAATGCGGTTCGTGGCAATCGCTGCAGGTGACACCCTTCGCGTTCATGCGGCTCTGGAGGAACGAGCCGTGGTTGTAGACTTCGTCGCGCATCTGACCATCCGGGAAATACAGATCCGGCTGCAACGTCGCCACCTGATGGGTGTCACCCAGCGGACGCCCGTGGATGCCCACATCGGCGAACTGCCCGCGCCGTGCATGGCAGACTCCGCAGGTTTCGATCTCGCGCCGGCTTGCGCGCGGCGCGCTGCGTGCCGCATTGCCGCTGCCAGGGTCGATCGTCCACTTCGCGCCGCGACGTTCGTCGAGCGCGATGGGCAATCCTTTGCCGGCTCCGGAGAAACGCTGCCATCCGTCAGCTTGCTTCGCCCATGCAACATGATTCGACCCGGGACCGTGGCAGGACTCGCAATTCACGTCGATATCGGTCCACGAGGTCTTGAACGTGTCGGCTGCCGCATCGTAGTTCTTGCGCAGATTGGTCGAATGGCATCCGGCACACTGGTAGTTCCAGTTCTGGTCGATGCCGGTCCAGTGCAGGCGGTCGCCGGCACGCAGCTTCTCGTTCGGATAGAGGTGGAACCAGCGCTGCCCGCCCTCGCTTTTCGGCCTCGTATCCCACGCCACGCCGAGCGCCTGCAGGCGGCCGTCCGGAAACTCGATCAGATATTGCTGCAGCGGCTGGAAACCGAAGGTGTAGCGGATCTCGAAATCGGCAAGCCTGCCATCGGGGCCGTCGGTGTTCACGAAGTAGCGGTCGTCACGGCGGAAGAACGTGCTGGTGATCCCGGCCTGCGTGAACTTCGCGTTGTCGAAATTGCCGAGTACCGCAGCACCCGACGCCTCCTGCATCGCGAGGTCGTGGTGCGATCCGCGCCATGCCTGCGCCTCCTTGGCATGACACGACGTGCAGTTCGCGCCGCCAACGAAGGTCGGCTCCGGCCGAGGCAGCGCAGGCGTTTCTCGCTGCTGAATCCACCATGCGGCTCCGATCGTCAGCGCAACGATCGCACCGAGTCCAACCCACAGGCTGACGCGGTTGCGAGCCGGCACCTCCGCCGCGACGGGTGTAGCCGCCACCGGCGGCTTGCGCGACTTGCGGCTCACGACCCAGCCGATCGCGCTGGCTGCATCCCCTTCACGCCGCGAGCTGCGCCGCGAAACGCGGATAGGTCTCGGCGATCTCGCTGCGGATACGTCCGCGCAGCAACGTGAGCGTCGACGGATCCGGCGCCGGTGTCATCGGTACTTGTTCCGGGATATCCAGCGTGAACCCGGTGTTGTCGAGAATCTCTTCCACCGTATGACCCGGGTGAACGCTCTCAACGGCAAAGCGCTTGCGCGCGCGATCGAAGGCGAACACACCGAGCCCCGTCACCAGTTTCCAGGGGCCACCGGGGCGATACACGTTCGGCGGGCTCGAGCCCGGAGCACTGACGAAATCCACCTTCGGCACGAAGACCCGGCGCGTGTGTTCTTCGCGAAACAGGATCACGCGCGGCACCAGGAAATAGAGATAGGCCGAACCGAACGAGCCGGGCCAGCGCACATCGCCCGCCGGGTACTCACCCGTTCCCACCAGGTTGATGTTGGCCTCCCCGTCGATCTGGCCGCCGCCGAGAAAGAACGCATCGACGCGACCCTGGGCGGCGAGATCGAAGGTCTCCACGCCACCGTTGGTGAAGCTGTTGTGGCGCTGCGAGCCGAGCACGTTCACGCGCAGCGCGCCGTCCGTGCGGGCTCGAACCAACAGTGCGGCGGCACCCGGGATCGGCGATGCGGCGCCGACGATCACATGGCGGCAACCTTCGAGCAGGCGCGCGATGGCGGTGATCAGCAGTTCCGAACGGTTGAACGGTTCCATCACGCCGTGACCGTATCCGCCTGCAGCCACTGGTCGAGCCATTCCCGGAATCCCGATTCGGTCCGCGCCATGGCAGCGTAGCGGCCGACCGCCGCCTCGTCGCGGGCGTAGTGACCGACGAACTTGAGCGGTTTCGCGCCACCGGGCGCAAGTGCCACGTGCGTGACGTAGATCGCCGGAATCACACCGGCCGCCCTGGATTCGTCGCCCATCAGATCATCGTCGGTCATGGCTTCCACCGTGACCAGCGACCGCTGCGATGCGTGAGCGATCGTGAGCAGGTCACGCTGGCGGCCGATCCAGACGTTCCCGTGGCGATCCGCCAGGGGTGCGTGGAACAGGCCGAAATCCGGACGGATGGCCGGCAGCAGCACGATCGGATCATCGGCGCCGAACGGATTGTCGATCACTTTCCAGTCGGGCCGATGGCGCACGAGGTCGGTGCCGATCAATCCGCGCAGCGGCATGAAGGGCAGGCCCTTCTGGCCGGCCTGCAGCGCGGCATGGATGGCGGGGCAGGTGGAATCCAGCACCCGGATCGTGCCCGCCTTGAGCGCCGCCGCGAACCGCGGTGCGGTACCGAATTCGCCGAGAGTCACGGCCGAAGTCTCGATGGATCGCACGCAGCCCGCCCCGATGAGTACGTCCGCCTGCATGCCGCTGATCGGCACCCCCACCAGATCGAGGTCGCGCACGCCACGGCGCACGAGTTCGCGCGTCACAGCCATCGCGACACCGACCGAATCCTGCGCCAGCGCGACCGTCGCGCCGTCGGGAATGGCGGCGGCAAGCCGGGCGATCATCCCTTGCGTTCCGGCATCGTGAAGAACGACGTGGGTCGGAGGATCTTGTTCTCCATGCTGTCGAGCAGTGGCATGGCCTTCGCGATGAATGCGCCCCAGGCCGGATCGGCGGCTAGCTTGTTGCGGCGTTCCTCGCGATCGGCGAGGCTCGCATAGGCCCACATGTGCACCACCTGTGACAGAGGCCCGATGTCGTTGGAGGAATACCAACCGACGTTGTGGCCCAGGTACTTCAACTGCAGCGGGTAGGCCTCGGCCTCGTAGAGCTTGAGGTACTCGGCAAGTTTGCCCGGCTTCACGGCGTAGGTACGGTGATCGACGATCATTGCTCCCCCCTGGATGGATTGTCGTTGTGGCGAACGCGCGAAGGTTACACCGTCGCGCGGACGACAAAAAACCCCGGCACCTTGCGGACGCCGGGGTTTCGCCGGAGCAACCGGACGATCATTGCACCTTGAGGTTGTACTCCTTCAAGGTCGCGACCACTTCGACCCGCCGATCGCGCTGCAGGCAATCGATCAGCGCATCGCGCTTCAACCCCTTGCAGTCGTCCGGCGTCGACAGCGGGGCGGCCTTGCCGCGCCCGACCACCGTGAGCTTGTACGGCGGCACGCCCTTGTCCATCAGGTACCCGGCCACCGCCCATGCGCGCTTCTCGGAAAGCTGCTGGTTGTATTCCTCGGTGCCGATACGGTCGGTGTAACCGTGCACGATGAGGCGATCGTAGGGCGCGTCCTTCAACTTGTCCCCGATCTCGTCGAGCTTCGCCTTGATCTCGTCGGTGAGCTCGTACTTGTCGAATTCGAACTGGCCCTTTTCGTCCATGTTGAACGTCGCCGGCAACGTACCGCCCAGGGTCTGGAGTTTTTCGTCCTGGTCGATCACCACGCGGTTGGCGGCGGTCTCGACGCGCCCACGACGCTCGGCCTCGAGGGCGGCCGCTTCGTCGCGTTCGCGCTGTGCGCGCGCCAGTGCCTCGCTCGTGGCGTCCTGGTCGCTGCCGCCTGCGCCTTTCGCTCCCGCGGCGCCTGCCGCACCGGCAGCACCAGCGCCACCTGCGGCTGCACCGCTGGTCCCGGCACCGCCGGCACCCTTGCCTGTCCCTGCAACGTCGGTGTCGCCACCCGCGCCCTTGCGTGCGCCCGCGGCTCCGGCCCCGGCACCAGCCCCGGCACCAGCCCCGGCACCAGCCCCGGCCGCACCGGCTGCGGTCGAAGCGGCGCCCGGCTTGTTGCCGCCGCCAGCCGCCGCGCTGCTCGATCCGGTGGAACCGGCTGCACCCGCCGCACCGCCCGCGCCTGCCGCGTTCGACCCTGCCCCACCCGCACCTGCCGTGCCGGCCCCAGCCGCACCCGCGGCGCCGCCGGAGCGTCCACCGGCTCCAGCTGCACCTCCGGCGTCAGCGCCCGAGCCATCCGCTCCGGAAGCATTCGCACCCACGGCATTCGCATCCGCGGGCCACAGCGGGGTCACGTCGCCATCGGCTGCGTTGGTTTTCTTCACCGTCGGTCCGGACGAACCACTGGTGCCACCGGCACCCGTGGTGCTGCTACCGGTTGAACCGCTCTGTCCAGCGGTCTTGGAACCTGCGGCCGTCGCCGAACTCTGACCGGTGTTGCCCGCTGCCTTCGTCGGTGCGACACCGACCAGCGAGCGCGTGCAGGCCCCGAGTCGGGTCGTTGCGTGCGTCATGGTTCTATCCTCCTTCGTCAACTGCGCCATTAGTCCTGAACCTTCGTCATCGGTTCCCTTTGCGGGAATCTTGAGAGCAATTCGTCGCCGAAACCCGACGCTGCACTCGATCGCGGATTCGATACGAGTATTCTGCATTCGCAGCCGCGAACAGGCGAAACAAATTTCGTCGATCGCGGAGCAAGCGAGCGCAGTGGCAATGGCATGCCGGGTCGAATCGGGCGGGAGAGTCGCGTGCTAACCTCTCGCGCCACATGATCCGCCTCCTTCTCGCCGGATTGCTGCTGTTGCCGGCGGCAGCGTCCATCGGCGCCCCGCTCGACGTGCCCCATGCGCGCGTCGAACTCGTCGCCGCGCAGACATCGGTTCGACCCGGTCAGCCCTTGCTGGTCGCGCTGCGCATCGCCCACGAGGACGGTTGGCATACGTATTGGAAGAATCCAGGCGATTCGGGCATGCCGACGCGCATCTCGTGGACGCTGCCGCCAGGATTCGCGGCGGGGCCGATCCTGTGGCCGGTGCCCGATCGCATCCCGGTCGGCCCGCTCACCAACATCGGTTATCACGGTGAACTGCTGCTGTTGACCGAGATTGCGACACCCCGGGCTCTCCCGGCCACGGCTCCCGTGCGCATCGAAGCGAAGGCCGAGTGGCTCATCTGCAAGGAGGTTTGCTTGCCCGGCGGGGCCACACTCGCGCTCGATCTGCCGGCCGGCGACGGCGCGCCCGACGCGCACTGGTCGCAGCGATTGCACGAAGCTCGCGCGGCCGTGCCGCAGCCCTTGCAGGGATGGCAGGCGACAGCCGGCCCTACCAACGATCATGTCGTGCTGCGCCTGAAGCCGCCAGCCGCGACGCAACCGACCCTCGAGCGGCTGACCTTTCACCCCGACGACACCGAGATCATCGACTATCCGTCACCGCAGACGCTGGTGCGAGAGACGGACGGCAGCTATCGCCTGGAGCTCACCGCAGCACCAGCTTTCAAGGGAAATATTGCCGCGCTGACAGGTTTGATCGTCGCCGAACCCGGGTTGGATGCGAGCGGCAACCTGCCCGCAGCCACCATCTCGGTCGGGTGGCCAGGCGGTGCGCCGACGGCGCGCGCCAGCCCTCCAGCCGCGGCCATGGATGCCGCCCAGATCGCCACCGCGGCCAAGGGCTCGGACGCCGATCGCCTCGGACTGACTCTCGCCCTGGCGTTCGCGTTCCTGGGCGGTCTCGTGCTCAATCTCATGCCCTGCGTGTTTCCGGTGGTATCGATCAAGGTCCTCGGTTTCGCACAGGAGGCCCACGGCAGCGCGCAACGCCTGCGCGCTCACGGCCTGGCGTTCGCCGCAGGCATCGTGGTGTGTTTCTGGATCGTCGCGGGCACATTGATCGCGTTGCGCGCCAGCGGCCATGCGCTCGGCTGGGGCTATCAGCTGCAGTCGCCGCCGATCGTCGCGGGTCTCGCAACGCTGTTCTTCGTGCTCGGCCTCAACCTGAGCGGCGTCTTCGAGTGGGGCCTGCGCTTGCAGGCGGCCGCGGGCAGCGCGTCGGATCGCGGCGGACTGCCTGGGGCCTTCTTTGCCGGCTTGCTCGCGACGGTGGTCGCGGCACCATGCACGGCGCCGTTCATGGGCGCAGCCCTGGGCTATGCACTGACTCAGTCGGCGATACAGGCGATGCTCGTGTTCACGGCGCTCGCCGCGGGGATGGCAGCGCCGTACGTGGCGCTGTCGTTCCAGCCGGCACTGGTGCGCTGGCTGCCGCGCCCGGGCCGCTGGATGGAAACGTTCAAGCAGGTGCTGGCGTTTCCGCTGTATCTCACCGCGGTATGGCTCGTGTGGGTCCTCGGCGAGCAGCTCGGCGTGGGGGCCGCAGCGCGCCTGCTCGCCGCGCTGGTGTTGGTGGCAGCCGCGCTGTGGGCATGGAATCGTTTCCGCATTTCGGCTCATGGCTTGCCGCGGGCACTCGCGATGTTCGCGGCTATCGCCCTGCTCGCGGCCGCTGCCCTGTTCGGCTGGCCGGCGGGTGCGCCGCAGGCCGCAACGGTCGACGCCTCGGGCCGCTGGCTCCCGTACACCGACGCGGCCTTGAGCGCCGAGCGCGAACGCGGCCGTCCCGTCTTCGTCGACTTCACCGCAGCATGGTGTGTCACGTGCCAGGTGAACAAACGCCTCGTGCTGGAGTCCGACGCGGTGCGGCGCGCCTTCGCCGACCGCGGTGCGACGCGCCTGCGGGCGGACTGGACCAATCGCGACGCCCACATCACCGAAGCTCTGGCGCGGCTGGGCCGCAACGGCGTGCCGGTTTACGCGGTCTATTCGACGGCGCCAGGCAGCACCCCGGAGTTGTTGCCGGAGCTCCTGACTTCCGACATCGTGGTACGCGCGCTCGAGCGCGCGGCTGCTGGCAAACCGTAGTTCCTGCAGGAAAGGACCCTCCATGAAGAAATTACTGCGCGCGGTAGTGCTGATGTTCGTGGCAGCCAGTCCGGCGGCTTTCGCCAATGCCGTGCCGGGCAAGCCGGCCAACGACTTCACGCTGAAGGACGTGACCGGCAAGACCGTCCACCTCGCCGACTACAAGGGCAAGTACGTGGTGCTGGAATGGTTCAACCAGGGTTGCCCGTTCGTGCAGAAGCACTACGAGAGCGGCAACATGCAGAACCTGCAGAAGACCTACACCGGCAAAGGCGTGGTGTGGCTCGCGATCAGTTCCACCAATCCGAAGAGCGGCGACTATCGCGACCCGCAGGGCGCACAGGGTGTCATGCGCGACTGGAAGATGAATCCGACCGCGTTCGTGCTGGACGAGGACGGCACCGTCGGACGCACGTGGGGTGCGCGCGCCACGCCGCACATGTTCGTGGTGGATCCGGCCGGCAAGGTGATCTACGCCGGTGCCATCGACGACAAGGCCACCTGGCGCCAGGAGGACGTGCGTAGTGCGAAGAACTACGTCGCCACCGCGCTCGACGAAGCCATGGCCGGCAAGCCGGTGACCACGGCCAATACGGCGGCGTACGGTTGCTCGGTAAAATACTGAAAGCCAGGACACAGGAATCGAAGCGCGTTCCGGAATGACCGGCACGCGCTGGGACATCTTCTGCAAGGTCGTCGATCACTACGGCGACATCGGCGTGTCGTGGCGCCTCGCGCGCCAACTGGTGGCCGAATACGACCTCGACGTACGGCTGTGGGTCGACGACCTCGCCACGTTCCACCGGCTGTGCGCCGAGGTGGATGCGGCCGCGGAGCGCCAGGCGATCGCCGGGGTCGACGTCCGCCATTGGCGCCCGGATGCAGATTTCGGCGCGGCCGCGGACGTCGTGGTGGAAGCGTTCGGCTCGCGTGCGCCCGACCCTTATATCGATGCCATGGCTGCCCGCGAACGCAAACCGGTCTGGATCAACCTCGAGTACCTGAGCGCGGAAGACTGGATCGAGGAGTGCCACCTCGGCAATTCGCCCCATCCCCGGCTGCCGCTCGTCAAACACTTCTTCTTTCCCGGCTTCACCGCCCGCACCGGCGGGGTGCTGTGCGAACAGGATCTCGAGATCCAGCGTCAGGCCGAGCTCGCGACCAGGTCGCATAGGCCAGGCACAGTCACCAGCGTCTCCCTGTTCGGCTACGGCGGACCGGCGGTGGGCCCGCTGCTGTCGGCCTGGGCCAATGGCCCGGAAAACATCCTGGCCCTCGTGCCGGAGAGCCGGGTACTGCCCGACGTCCTGCGGTACTTCGGGGCCGCCGGCGTGCTGCCGGGCGCACGCCTGGAACGCGGCGCGCTGGCGGTGCTGGTGCTGCCGTTCCAGCCGCTCGACCAGTACGACCGCCTGCTGTGGACCTGCGACTGCAACTTCGTGCGCGGCGAGGACTCCTTCGTCCGCGCCCAGTGGGCCCGGCGCCCGTTCGTCTGGAATATCTACCCCCAGGACGGCGGCGCCCATTGGGCCAAGCTGCACGCCTTCGTCGACCGGTATGCCGAGGGCCTCTCGGCCGAGGCGGCGAGCGCCACCCGCGAGCTGTGGCGGCTGTGGAACCGGGGCGAGACGGCCGCCGGCGACATCGGGGCGGCCTGGCGCCGCTTCCGGGCGGTCCGGACGGAGCTCAACGCCCACGGCGACGCCTGGGCAACGCGCGTCGCCCGCCTGGGTGACCTTACCTCCAATCTGGTGCGATTCGCGGCCGCGCGGCTATAATTACCGGCTTTCATTTCGGCACCTGATTCCGGTGTGCCGGTGACTCTAAACCGACCTTGGCAGAACGTTCATGAAGATCGCTCAGGAACTGCGTTCCGGCAACGTCATCATGGTGGGCAAGGACCCGCTCGTGGTGCAGCGTGCCGAATTCAACAAGTCCGGCCGCAACGCGTCCGTGATGAAGATGAAGCTGAAGAACCTCTTGACCGGGGCCACCACCGAGACGGTGTACCGGGCCGACGAGAAGTTCGACGTGGTCGTGCTCGACCGCAAGGATGTGACCTATTCGTACTTCGCCGATCCCATGTACGTCTTCATGGATGCCGAGTACAACCAGTACGAAGTGGAGAAGGAGAACATGGGCGACGCGCTCATGTATCTGGAGGACGGCATGCCGGTGGAAGTGACCTTCTACGAAGGCAAGGCCATTTCGGTCCAGCTACCCTCCTCGTTCGTGCGCGAGATCATCTATACCGAGCCGGCCGTGCGCGGTGACACCTCGGGCAAGGTGTTGAAGCCCGCCAAGCTCGCCACCGGCTACGAAGTGCAGGTGCCGCTGTTCTGCGCCACCGGCGACAAGATCGAAATCGACACCGCTACCGGCGAGTACCGCCGGCGCGTGGCTGCCTAGGTCTGCGCCGCCCGCTGACGGAGAGGCCGCGGTTCTGCCGCGGCCTTTTCTTTTTCGGCAGCCCGCGCCGGGCCGCCCCAAGAGGGCTGGCCCCCTCGGGGGGAAGGGCCACAGGCCCATCGGGGGGGTGCCATCTCTTCAGCGGTTCGGCGATGGATCCGGCGCGCCGTCGCTGCAGGGAAACGTACTCGACAAGGCAGTGAAGAGCATGAGGTGCGCAGGCTGATCGAGCCGCTCCGGATGCTCCTTGAGATAGGCAACGATCGCGGGGATCACGTCCCGTGCGGAGAAGGTACCTTCCCCAGCGCCCGGCAGGCAGAAATACATGTCGCTGGATGCGCGCCAGGCCGCCCACCCGTGCCCCCAGAGGAAGCCCTCGACGAACGCGAGACAACGGGTGCCCTCGGGCCCCTCCGGCAAAGCTTCACAGGCGCCGAGCAACTCCGCAGCGGGGCGCCGTGCCATCACGTCCGGTTCGGCACTCGCGGCACCAGCCAGGAGCGCCCCCACCACCAGCGTTAGCAACCGCGAAGAACGCAACGCTCAGTGCCCGTCGAACGCGATCAGTGCGTGCATGCCGCATCCTAGCCCGGCGAGCCGCTCGCGTCCGCCCAAGGCCGGCAGTTCGACCAGAAAACAGCATTCGATCACGGTCGCACCGGCATGCGTCAGGATGCGCAGCGCCGCTTCAGCCGTGCCACCGGTGGCGATGAGGTCGTCGGCCACCACGATCCGTTCACCCGCCGCGACTGCATCGACGTGCATTTCGATGCGGTCGGAACCGTATTCCAGTTCGTAATCGTGCCCGATTGCCTCGGCCGGCAGGCGCCCACGCTTGCGCAGTGGGACGAACCCCAGCCCAAGAGCGTGCGCGAGCGCGGCACCGACGATGAAGCCGCGCGCCTCGATGCCGGCGACCTTTTGCACCGCTGCATCACGATAGCGATCGGCCAGGAGGCCGATAGCCTGTGCGAACGCCGGACCGTGTTTCAGGAGGGTCGTGATGTCACGGAACAGGATCCCCGGTTTCGGGTGGTCGGGGATGGTGCGGATCGATGCGGCGAGTGACATGGCAAGTTATGGAAGCGTGAGGTCCAGCGAGAACGCGGAGCCGCGGCCCGGACAGCGAACCGATCGCCCTAAATCCCGCTGGGCGCAGGCCGATAAGGTGACATTGAAGGGTGGCTTTAGCCATAATTCAAGGGGATGGGCGCCGCGGGGGTGTGGCGAGCCCATTGAAGGCGCGAGCAACGCGTGATGTCAACAACAAGGTGAATCATGTCCGTACTCGATATGGCAATGATCGGGGGCTTCGTTCTCCTGGTCGTGCTGATCGTTCTGCGCTTCAAGAAACGCTGAACTGACGTGGCTGTACCCGCGTGCGCGTGCGCCCGGTAACGGAGCGCGCCGCTGCCGATCTCGACGCGGGGCGGAACTTCCGGTCGTTGACACCCTTCTATGCAGTCAGCATCATCGATCAACGACCACGGAAGGATTTGTCACCCATGCCCGACACACACTCGAACTACAAGCTTCCCGTAGCTCTCGTCATCGCTTCATCGCTGGCGCTAGCCGCTTGCTCCAGCATGCCGGGCTCCTCGTCCAGCAGCTCCACCACCAGCAGCTCCAGCAGCAGCTCGACCAGCTCGGCCAAGGCGGCACCCAACAGCTATCAACCAGTGTCGGATGTTCCCATTCCCGGCGGAACGAAGATCAACACCGACAAGTCGGTCATCCTCGGCCAGGGCGACAAGTGGTTCGGTCGCATGGTTCTGGTGACTGATCGTCCGTCGACACAGGCCTACACCTACTACCAGGAACAGATGCCGACCTTCGGCTGGGAACCGGTGACGGCCGTGCAGGGCAAGACGAGCATCATGACCTTCACCCGCGGCGATCGCGGGGCGACTCTGGAGATCACCCCGGGAACGCTCTCCGGTTCGGAGGTGGCGATCACGGTGAGCCCACGCCAGGGGAACGGAGCCGCACCCGCGCCCACCGCCGAGAAGAAGTAAGGCTGCGCGCGTGCCGATCCACGGGATGAACCATTTCACGGTGCTGACCGCGGACCTTGCGGCGACGCGCGATTTCTACATCGGGGTGCTGGGTCTCAAGGAAGGTCCACGCCCCGATCTCGGCTTTCCCGGTACCTGGCTCTATGTCGGCAACGAGGCGGTCTTGCACGTCATCGCCGGCCGGGCCTTGCCGCCCGATCCGCGCGGCGTGCTGGATCACATGGCGTTCACCGCTGCCGACCTGCCGGGCATGACGGCCAAACTGCAGGCGCGCGGCATCAAGTACGACCTGCGGCGCCAGAACGAGTCGGGCACGTGGCAGTTGTTCTGCTTCGATCCGAGCGGTGCCCGGGTGGAACTGGACTTCCCCGCCAGCGAGAACCAGGCGGCGGCCTGATCAGTTGAGTTCGGGGACGGCGGCGAACTGCTCGCGCAGGTAGTCGATGACCACCCGGACCTTGGTGGAAAGCTGCCGCGCCGACGGGTAGACGGCATTGATCGCCACCGGCGGCGGCGCGAAGTCGCCGAGGACGGTTTGCAGCCGCCCGGCGCTCAAATGGTCGTGGACCATCCATAGCGGAGCCGCGGCGACGCCGATCCCGGCCAGCACCGCACGGCGAATGGCGCTGCCGCTGGTCGTGCGGAACGTGCCGGCCACACGCACATTGAACTCGCCCTTCGCCCCCTGGAACGGCCACAGGTTGCGACCTGGCAGGTAGCTGTACAGGATGCAGTTGTGCCGATCGAGATCCTGGGGCACGCGCGGCTCGCCATGGCGTGCGAAGTACTCGGGTGTCCCTACGACGACGCGGCGGCTCGACCCCAAGCGGCGAGCCACCAGCGTCGAATCATCGAGGTTGCCGACCCGCACGGCGACGTCGATGCCCTCCTCCACCAGGTCGGCGAAGCGTTCGCCCTCGATCAGGTGCAGCTTGAGCCCGGCGTGCCGCGCCTGGAAGGCGATGAGCTGTTCGTCCAGGAACTGCTGTCCCAGCGCGTTCGGCGCCGCGACGGTGAGGGTGCCGGCCAGACCGCTCGACAGTCTCGCCACCCCGGCCTCTGCTTCAGCGAGATCGTCGAGAATGCGGCGGGCCGACTCGTAGTACGCACTGCCGGCCTCGGTCAGGCTCAGGCGCCGTGTCGTGCGCTGCAACAAAGTAACGCCCAGGCTGGCTTCGAGCGCCGCCAACTGCTTGCTCACGGTCGGCTGACTCGCACCAAGCTCCCGCGCAACTGCAGAAATACTGCCCGTTTCCGCAATGCGGACGAAGGCCTGCATCAGACTGAATCGGTCCACTGGACCCCCTTTTCATGCATGACGTGCATGAATCATATTCCCATGGCGGTCTTGGTTGTGCGATGCAATATCGCTACATTGCAACCCATGGGATCCACCGCGCGACACATGGTGCACGGCGACAAGGGGTCCGGACCACACGAAAGGAAGAACAACATGCACGCAAGAATTCTGGCAACGGCACTCCTCGCAACCTGGCTTGGCCTGCTCGTCAGTGGTACAGCCCAGGCCGCGGACTGGCGCAGCTTGAGCGCCGACACCGCCACCCAGGTGTTCATCGACCAGAACTCGGTCACCACCGACGGCGCTACCAGCGAGGCCTTGGTGCTGGTCAACTATTCCGCGACCCACACGCTGGGTGACGACTGGTTCCCCCACCGTTCGCAAGTGGTGCGCTACCAGCTCGCCTGCTCGACCGGCGAGACCGCACTGAAGGCCTGGGCCTTCAAGACCGGGGAACTGGGCAGTGGTGCCACGGTGTGGAAGAGCGCACAGACGGCACCGCAACTGGCCAAGCCGGCGGCGGACAGCGTCGAAAGCCTGCTGCTGGCCAGGCTCTGCGCGGGACCCGTGTCGCTGCGCTGACACACACGATCGGCATCGCCTTGTTTCACCGGCGCTCCAGGTGCAAGCCTGGAGCGTCTTGTCGTTCGGACTCAGCGTGCATCTGCATTCAGGGTATCGTCGGGGTTTGACGCCACCCGCGGAACCCATGCTGAATACCCTCGAACTCGCCACCGGCCCCGCGCCGAGCGCCGCCGTCATCTGGTTGCACGGACTCGGCGCCGACGGCAACGATTTCGCGCCGATCGTGGGCGAGCTCGACCTGCCGCCGACGGCGATCCGCTTCGTCTTTCCGCATGCGCCGGCAATGCCGGTCACCATCAATGGCGGCTACGTGATGCCTGCCTGGTACGACATTCTCGGCACTGACCTGAATCGCCGCGAGGACGAGTCCGGCGTGCGCGCGTCGCAGCAGGCGGTGGAGGCCCTGGTGGCGCGTGAAGGCGAGCGCGGCATCGCGCCGAACCGCATCGTGCTGGCCGGCTTCTCCCAGGGCGGCGCGATCGCGCTGCAGACCGCGCTGCGGCAATCCCGTGCGCTGGCCGGCGTGATGGCGCTGTCGACCTATGTCCCGCTCGCGGCCACCTTGCCCACGGAACGCAACGCTGCATCGAACACGGTGCCGATCCTGATGGCGCACGGGACCCACGACCCGGTCATTCCGCTCGCCATGGCGAAGCGCTCACGCGACCTGCTGCGGTCGCTCGGCTACGACGTCCAGTGGCACGAGTACCCGATGGAGCACTCGGTGTGTCCGGAGGAGATCGCCGCCATCGGCGCTTTTCTCCGGCGGGTGCTCGCCTAGCCCTCGCCGGGCCGCCCCAAGAGGGCTGCCCCCTTGGGGGGAGAGGCCGCAGGCCTGTCGGGGGGGATCACATCAGCCCTCGCCGGGCCGCCCCAAGAGGGCTGGCCCCCTCGGGGGGAGAGGCCGCAGGCCTACCGGGAGGAACGTCGCCTTAGCCCGAGCGTTGCAGGACGCGGTATTCGGCGATGTCGAAATCCTGCCCCGCCTCCATCAGCCGCTTGGGCACGAGCAGGTAGTCCATCGCGTACATGCGCATGCCGTAGCTCTTCTGCGGCGAGAACGTGCCGAGCTTCATCACCAGCGTCACTTCCATCTTGCCGAGGCTGTTGTCGGCGGCCGAGGGCAGCAGCAGCGCGTCCTCGCCGAGCTCGTCGTCGGGATGCACCCGCCCATCCGGCAACAGCGGCAGCAGCTTCACCGTGGTGACGCCGCGGGCGAACATCTCGATGCCGACGTTGCGATTGTTCTGCGCGTCGAAGTTGAGGCGCCGCACGATGCCGACTCCCCATGCCGCGCCGTCCTGATACTTGACCCCCAGCAGCGTGCCGATCTGCAGCCAGTCGCTGCGGTTGGCCGGCGCCACCGCGCCGAAGCCGCCGGAGCTCTCGTTGGTGACGCCCCAGCCTTCCATGCGGCGGTCGTCGAAATCGAGATCCATGATGTCGCGTTCCACCGCCGAGAGCACATCCTCGAGGCCGTGGACCACATCGATGCGTTCGGCCGATTCCTTGCGCACTTCGCGGCGCGCGGGCGGTTGCGGGGCCCAGTAGCGCGACAGGTGCTTCAGCGCTTCGATCACCTGGTCCGGCGGATACTCCCCACCCAGGTTGACGTTGGAAGGCACCGCACCGCCGGCCTTCACCATCGCGCCGAGCTTCTCCAGTTCATAGGCCGCGTTGCCGGGCCCGAAGAAGCGCATCGACGGCGACAACGCAAGTCGATCGGCCAGGCGTGCCGGGGCCTTGTCCGAGGCGAGGTCGAACCAGAAGTGGCAACCGGTCGACGCCTGCTTCTGCATGACGAACCACTCGGAGAACTGGGCACAGACGCGCTCCACGATCTCGACCTGCACTGCCGACAGGCTGTCGGTGGACGAGACCGACAACATGAAGACCTTGAGCAGCTCGCGCTGGACGCTCGATTCGCCGAAGATGCCCGGGTACACGATGACCTTGCCCGCCGAGAATCCGCGCGACTCCGCCACCTGGTAGATGCGGCCGAGGTCGCGCCAGAACGCCGGCGTCACCGGGCTGTAGCGGAACAGCCGCCACTTGAGATACAGATTCGCGGCGCGGATCGAGCGGCTCGCCGCGGTCGACAGCTGCCCGCGGATGGATGTAGCCGTGGCGTCGCCCGCCTCGTGCATCTCGATCAACATGCGATAGGCGTTCGCGAGCCGCAGCCAGAACGTACCCACCACGTGGGCGATGCGAGTCTCCTGCGCTTTGGCCAGTGCCAGGCCGCCGCTCACGTAGTCCTGCGAGAGCTTGCGCTGAAACGGCTTGGCCGCCGTGTCGATGGTGTCGATGATCTCGAACACACGCTGGGCCTTGAGCCCGGAAGCTTCGCGCAGACCTTCCAGTTGCTCGGACAGCATCTCGAGCGATTGCGACGGGTTCTGCGTCGGCAGCGTTTCGATGATCGCCCGAGCCCCCTTGGGATCGGCCATCGGATGGTCGGCGCCACCGGAGGATTTCAGCCAGCCTAGCATCGTGTGAGTTCAGCCATCCGTAACGAGATTGAAACGAGTATATCCCCTGGGGTTCACCGGGTGCACAGGTAACGGCCTGAATGTGCTGGGGTTGAACCTTGTTTCAGGACTCTGCGGCGGCACGCCGGCCCCGTTCGGGATCGATGCCGGCCAGGATCGCCAGACCGGCCACGAAAAACCCTCCGGTAACGAGCATCGCCATGCGGTGGTCGCCACCGGTGACCCAGCTCACCAATCCATACGTCATGGGACCGAAAATGGACGACAGCTTCACAGCCAGCCCCCACAGACCGAAGAACTCGGCACGCCGTGATTCGGGACTGAGGTAGCCCACCAGCGCGCGGCCGGCCGATTGACTGGCCCCCATGCACAGCCCGGCGAGATTGGCGGCCACCCAGAACAGCCCCGGGCCGGTCGACAGCCACGCGACCAGCGTCGTGGCCAACCAGCCGAGCAGCGTGATGGCGACGCTGCGCACATGACCCAACCGATCCTGGAAGTGACCGAACGCGAACGCGCCGATGCTCGCCGTGATGTTGACGAGGAGGACCAGCAGCAGTGTTTCCTGGGTGCCGAAGCCCATGGCCTGCTGGGCGTAGATCGCCGCGATGGCGATCACCGTCTGCACGCCGGCCTGGTAGAACAGGATGCACACCAGGAAGCGCGCGAGGTCGCCGTAGCGGCTCGCCTGGCGAATGGTCTCGCCCAACCGCGACCACACCGCCATGTAGGCACCGCTCGGCAGCTTCTGCGGCTGCGCGCGCTCCTTCAGGATGAAGAACGTCGGCAGGCATGCGACGGCGAAGATGCCTGCCGTGATCAGCATGGTCACGGGCACGAAGTGCGCCGCCGGCAGCCCCTGGCCCTGCGCCACGGTCACATACGCGAGACACGCGCCGAGACTGACGAGGCCGCCGACGTAGCCGAAGGCCCAACCCCAGCCCGACACCTTGCCCAGCGCCGAGCCCTTCGCGAGTTCCGGCAGGAATGCAGCGATCACGTTCTCGCCGGTGCCGAAGAAGTAGTTGGAGATGACCAGGGCGACGATGGCGACGGCAAGATCGCCGGGGCGTGCGAAGTACAGGGCCGCGGTGCCGACCACACAGCCGATCGTCGTGATCACCAGCAGCTTCTTCTTCGCCGCGTGCGCGTCGGCCCACGCGCCGATGATCGGTGCCGTGAGCACGATCGCGGCGTACGACAGCGACAACGCGGAGGTCCAGGCGAACGTGGCCCAGGGTGCGTTGTCGGCGACGACCGCGACGAAATAGGCGTTGAAGATCGCCGTGATCACCACGGTCGTGTAGCCGGAGTTGGCGAAGTCGTAGCTCGCCCACGCCCACACCTCGCGTGGACGCACGCCTTCGTTCAGGTACTGCGAGGAGGTGCTCAAGGATTGCCTTTCAGGGCTTGCCCGGCAGCCACGACGTGAGCCAGGGCACATAGGTGATGAGCAGGACGCCGATCAGCAGGACGCCGAAGGTGGGCAGCACGGCCCGGACCATCTCGGGCATCGGTTTGCCGAATCGGTAGGCGGCGAAAATGACGTTCATGCCCACCAGAGGCGTGAGAAAGCCCAGTTCCATGTTGGCAAGGAACATCACGCCGAGGTGCAAGGGATCGATGCCGAAGGCCATGCCCACCGGCACGATCAGGGGCACCATCACGATGGTCGCCGAGAACACGTCCATCACGCAGCCGATGGCGAGCAGGCATACGTTCAGCGCCAGCAGGAAAACCCAGCGCGATTCGATGTTCGCCTTGACCCAGTCGGTCACGTGGTCCGGCACCTGGGCATCGACCAGGTAGTTGGTGAGCCCGAGAGCCACACCGAGGATGAGCAGGATGCCGCCCACCAGCAGGCCGCATTCGGCGAAGACTCGCGGCACGTCGCGCCTGAATTCGAGATCGCGGTGCACGACCACCGTCACGATGAACGTGTACAGCGCGGTGACCGCAGCCGCTTCCACCGGCGTGGCGAATCCGCCGAACAGCATGCCGATCGCCACCAGCGGTGTTGCCAGCTCCCATTTGGCGTCCCACAGCGCTGCGCGGACTTCGCCGGCATCGAACGGACGCGCTGCCTGCACGCCGCGGCCGCGCTGGCGTATGCCCCACGCCAGCAGCAGCGCCGCCATCAGCAATCCGGGCAGCACGGCTGCAAGGAACATGCGATCGAGCGGCACCTTCGCGATCACGGCATACAGGATCAGCGGCAACGACGGCGGCAACAGCACGCCGAGCGAACCGGCACTCGTGATGAGTCCGACGGCGGAGCGCTCGCGATAGTGCGCGCCGACCAGCAACGGCAGCAGCAGGCCGCCCAGTGCGAGAATCGTGACGCCCGACGCACCGGTGAACGCGGTGAAGAAGGCACATGCGACCACGGTCACGAGCGCCGGTCCCGCCCGAAAGCCACCGAAGAGCGTCTGGAACACGCGGATCAGCCGCGTCGGGGCGCGGCTCTCGGCGAGCAGATAGCCCGCCAACGTGAAGAGCGGCACGGCCGGCAGGGACGGATTCACCACCAGCCGGTAGTGATCGAGCGGGAGCGAAGCGATCGGCAGACCCTCACCCCAGAAGAGCACCAGTGCCGCGCCCCCCAGCAGCGCGAACACCGGACCTCCAAGCGCGGTGGCGACGGCGATGATCGCGAGCAACGGCCAGGTGAGCCCGGCTGCCGGCAACGGCGCAAAGGCGAGCACGGCCGCAGCGGCAGCAACCGCCAGCAGCACGGCGATGCGAACCGACCACGCATCCGCGGCGCGCCAGAGGAGCCGCGCCAGGATCAGCGCGAATCCGATGGGTAGCAGCAGTTCGACCCACCACGTGGGCAGGCCGGCGACGAGCTCGTCGCCGGCGCCGCGCTCGGATTGCACGTACTGCACCGCCGCCACGCACAGGAATACCGTCACCACGGCCGCCACGCCGTTCGCGATGGCGTGGGCGCCGACTCGTGCCTTGCCCGCGAGGAACAACTGCACCGTCGAGATCGTGAGCAACCGCCCTTCGCGCGCCGCGAGGGCAGGTCCGAGCATTCCCACGGCGAGCACCAGATGCTGCGTCAACGCCTGCACGCCGGGAATGCCGACGGCGAACACGGCACGCAACACGATCTCCGCGATCGGCAGCAGCACCATCGCGGCGAGCGCCAGCGCCACGACACCATTCTCGAGGCGATGGGGCCACGCACGCGGCGCCTCCTCCGCGATCGGGGCATGAGCAGCGAGCGCCTCGGGTGCGGCGCCGGCGCTCACGACTTCTTCTTGCCGTTCCGGTATTCGGCCAGGACCTTGATGATCTCGTCCCACCTCCTCCGCCGCGGCACGCCACTGCGCCTCCTGATCCGGTGTGGGCACGGTGACCTTGAGACCGCGCTTCTTCATCGCTTCGATGGAGTCGAGATCCTCCTGCCGCGCGCGAGCGCGCATGTCTGCACCGGCCTTCTCGCCGGCACGCTTCAATTCGTCACGCGCCGCCGGGCTCATCGCATCCCAGACCTTGCGGGTCATGACCGCGGCGCCGACGATGGGAACCCACTTCACGTCGAGCATGTTGGGCGCCGGGCCATTGAATTGCCCGGCAAGCGCGAAGAACGGCGCGGTCGGTACCGCGTTGATGAGGCCCGTCTGCAGGCTGGGCAGGATGTCGGCCGTCTCGAGCGGCACCGGCTGATACCCCATCGACTTCATCAGGTTCACCTGCTCGGCATTGCCGGCCCATGCGAACACCTTGAAGCGCTTGAACTCGGCCGGTGTCGCAGCCGGCTCCTTCGAGAAGTAGCGCACCCACCCACCGTCGGCCCAGAAGAGCACCACGAAGCCCTTCTCGCCCAGGCGCGCTTCCAGGGTCTGGCGCACGCGCTCGCGCACGTAGTCCACTTCGGCCCAGTCGCGAAACAGCATGGGCACGGTCTGCAGCGCGAGCGCCGACCGGTCGATCTCCGCCAGACCCACAGCGGAGAGCAGCGCCGCATTGAGCTGTCCGACGCGCATGCGCCGGACCATGTCGGCCTCGCCACCCTGGCTGCCGTCGCCGTAGATGACGAAGGTGGAGCCCTCGCCCTGCACCTTGCGCCAGTCCTCGCCCAGCTCCTGCAGGATGCGGAAATACGACGATCCCTTCGGCGCGATGGTGCCCAGGCGCACCTTGACCGGATCGTCCGCCCGCGCCGCGGGCTGGGAAAATGCGACCGCGGCCAGCAGCACCGCGGCGAGCATATGACGGGAGGATAGTGACATCGTCATCGAGCGCATCTTTCGAGTCATTCGGCGAACAGCGAATCCCGGTGGGCCAGCAACCAGCGTGCCCGATCCTGCAGGATGAGATTGGCGAGGCGATGGCGCGGCACCGCGTCCGGATCGATGGCGAGCGCGGCCTTCAGCATCGACTCGAACTGCGCCTTGTCCTGCAACGGCACGGCCACGCTCTCGGCGTAACTCACATAGGGTGAGGCCTGGGCCTTGCCGCTCAACGCCACAGCACGTTCGAAGCGCGCCCGTGCCCGAGTGGCCGGGTCGCCCTGCCCGCCCTGCCGCACCATCTCGAGCGCGATCAGGAGCGACGGGATCGCCCCTTCGTCGTAGGGTTCGTCGAGCGCCACGGCGCGATCGGCCAGCGCCAGCATCTGCGGCGCATCGGCCACGGCATCGGGGTTCTCCTTGGACAACGAGATCTCCGCAGCCCAGGCCGCGGCCGTCCAGTAGAGCAAAGGCACGTCTGCCTTCGTCGTGGCAGCGAGCGCTTTCGACGGATTCTCGAGAAAGCCCGCGTGCCGCGCATCGAGACCCCGCAAGCCGTATGCACGGGCCCGCGCATAGAGCTTGCGCGCGCGTCGCGCCTCAACCTGTGCCGCCTTCACGTCCTTGTCCTCGAGACGGTCCGCGTCCTGCTGCACGAACGCGTAGGAGTACTGCGTGAAGCCCCGGCACGCCGCGAGCAACAGCTTCTCGTTCTTCGGCGAAGCCTCGATCAGGCTTTCGATGGTCTTCAGGCTGAACGGCACCGCCTCGCGCACGAGCTGCGGGTCGTCGTCCGACGCGAACGCCGAACCGCCGTCGGCCAGCGCGTCGGCCGCGCGGTCGATCGCGTACTGCTTCACGCTGCAGCCGGCAGCGGTCAGCGCGAACGCAAGCGCGATCGTCGTCACGCAGCGACGCGACGCGAGGGACACTGGAAGTTCGGGCACCACCCGGAGTCGGGATCGGGGAGGAGGCATCGGGCAGGATTCTAACAACGTCACCGCGAAGATTACGTGACTGACGGAATTCCCCGTGCCTGCAAGATCACGCCGGCCGCCTCCAGCTCCCGTATTTCGGCGTCGGAGACTCCCACAGCGCTCAGCACCTCACCCGTATGCGCGCCCAGCGCCGGGCCGAGCCATTGCGTCCCACCAGGGGTCTCGGAAAGCTTGGGCACGATCCCGGGAAGCTGCACCGAACCGCCACCGGCGAGGGCGAAACGCTGGAACATCTCGCGCGCCGCGTATTGCGGATCGGCGACGATATCGGCGATGTCGTAGATCTTGCCGGCGGGCACCTCTGCCGCCTCCAGCACGCGCAGGACTTCGTCGAGGTCGTGTGCGCCGGTCCATGCACCGATGGCGGCGTCGATCTCCTCGGTGCGGACAGTGCGGCCGTCGTTGCGCGCGAGCTGCGGATCGTCGGCCAGGTCCGTGCGCCCGATGGCGCGCATCATCCGCTTGAAGATGCTGTCGTTGTTGGCGCCGATCACGACGTACCTGCCATCGCGCGTGGTGTAGGTGTTGGACGGCACGATGCCCGGCAGCGACGCCCCGGTGCGCGTGCGCACGAAACCGTACATGTCGTACTCCGGCAGCAGGCTTTCCATCATCGCGAACACGGCTTCGTACAGCGCGACGTCGACGATCTGGCCACGACCGCCGTTCACCTCGCGTTCACGCAAGGCCGCCAACGCGCCGATGGCGCCATACAGCGCAGCGATGGAATCGCCGATGCTGACCCCGACTCGCACCGGCGCGCGATCCGGGTAGCCGGACAGGAACCGCAAGCCGCCCATGGCCTCGCCGATGGCACCGAAACCAGGGCGATCCTTGTACGGACCGGTCTGGCCATAGCCCGACAACCGCACCATCACGAGGCCGGGATTGTCGGCCGACAACTGCTCCCACCCGATGCCCCAGCGCTCCAGCGTGCCGGGACGGAAATTCTCGACGACGATGTCGGCCTCGCGCGCGAGCTTGCGCACGATCGCCTGGCCCGCCGGTGCCTTGAGGTCGATCGCGACCGATTTCTTGTTGCGCGCCTGGGCGAGCCACCAGAGCGAAGTGCCCTCGTGCAGCTTGCGCCAGGTGCGCAGCGGATCGCCGCCGTCGGGCGATTCGATCTTGATCACGTCCGCGCCGAATTCCGCGAGGATGCGGCTGCAGAACGGGCCTGCGATCAGCGTGCCGAGTTCGATGACCCGCACGCCCTCCAGGGGACGCTTCGACATCGTAGGTACTAGCTGTCGAAGGAGCGCAGCACCTGCCCCGCCAACGGCGCCTGCGGCCGCAGGCCGTCGGCATCCGCCACCTGCTCGCCGTTCACCCATACGCCGTGCAGGCCGCGCGCCGGCGTCACGAGACGCGACGCCCCCGAGGGCAGGTCGTGCATGCGCACAGCGGGTCCGCGGCCGACCGTGGCCGGATCGAACAGCGCGAGATCGGCCCACGCCCCGGGCTCGATGCGGCCCCGGTCCTGGATGCCCAACGCTTCCGCCGTCTCCGACGTGAGGCGGCGCACGGCACGCTCCATGGGCATGATCCCGCGGTCGCGCACCCAATGCCCCAGTACATGCAGGCCGGCACCGGCATCGCAGAAGAATTCCAGATGCGCGCCGGCATCGGACAGCGAAATGAGCGCGTTGTCGTCGGTCAGCATGCGCGTGAGCGCGGCTTCGTCCGAGTTGAGCAGGGTCGCGATGAACATCGTGTCGAGATCCTCGGCGAGCGCCAGGTCGAGGATGAAGTCGAGCTCGTGCTTGCCGGCCTGTGCCGCTGCCCGCGCCACGCTCACACCTTCAAGATGCTTGTGCTCGGACTTCCGCACCATCAGCACCTGCATCCGTTCCCACTCGCCGTTGAACATGCGCCGGGTGGGCTGCGCGATCTCGGCCTTCACCCTGGCGCGGAAATCGGCGCTCGCCAGCAGGGCGCGGTACGCCGGGCCGGCGTGGGCTTCCATGGCCGGCAGCCAGGAAGCGAGGCCTTCGAGCACGTACGGGGCGTGGAAATTGAACTCGAAGGTGAGCGGGCAAGGCGAAACGGCGCCGTACAGGCGGCGACCCCGGGCGCGGGCATCCCCGATCGACGCGAGGTCCTCGAACACCTGTTCGGGCGTGATGTTGCTGTGCAGGAGTGCCGCGACGATGAATGGCCGTCCGGCGAGCGCGGCGAGCGCTTCGAGGCGCGCCATCGGGGTCGCCTGATTCTTGGTGATCATCAGGGTGCCCTTGCCCGATTCCGCCAGGGTGGACGCGAGCGCGTCGAACTCGACGTCGTCGGCAAGGCGTGAAGGCATCGGAATGCCGGCTTCGCCGTTGTGCTGGAGCGACGTGGTGGTGGAGAAGCCCACGGCCCCCACCGCCATCGCCTCACGCACCATGGCCTGCATCTCGCCAATTTCGGCCGCCGTGGCGGCGCGCTTCGATGCATCCCCGCGCAGCGCCCAGGTACGCACCGAGGAATGGCCCACGAACACGGCAGCGTTCGGGCCGACGCCGCGGTTCTCGAGGAAATCGAGGTACTCGGGAAAGGTCTCGAACTCCCACTGGATGCCGGTGCGCAGAGCGTCGAGCGACATGCCTTCCACGTGGGTGAGGTTGCGCATCACCAGGTCGCGATCATCGGGGCGGCACGGCGCGATGGTGAAACCGCAATTGCCCATCACCACGGTGGTCACGCCCAGCGCCGGTGAAGGCGACGCGAACGGATCCCATGTGATCTGCGCGTCGTAGTGAGTGTGGTTGTCGATGATGCCGGGCATCAGCGACAGTCCCTGCGCATCGATCCGATGGTACCCCTTGCCCACCCCATCGCCGACGGCAACGATCCTGCCGTCGGCCACAGCGACCGAGCCCGGAAAGGCCGGCCGGCCGGTGCCGTCGATGACGGAGGCGTTGTCGATGATCAGGTCGTGCATGTTCGATCCTCAAATGTAGTTGTTCTGGATGCCGGGCATCGCAGCGGCCCGCCGCAGGGCACGATGTTACCTCCCAAGGCTAGAATTGGGAGATGGACCTCCGCTCGCAGTTTCGAATCACCCTCGCGCTCGCCCTTTCGATGGTCGCGACCGTCGCGGTCCGCGCCGAGGAGACCAGACGGCCGAAGGACGCGGCCGAGGCCGTGCAGGAAGGCAACGTCAAGAACTGGGTCGAGTACTACGAACGCACGCGGGAAGCGCAGCGGGCGCCCGCCAGACCACCGCCGACCGCACCGGAGGCAGCTGCGCCCAAGGAACCCCCGCCCGCCACGGCGCCGCGTTGACGACCGGTGTCAGTGGCCTTGCGCGTCGTCCGGGGATTTCCCCCCCGGCGCCGGCAGGTGCCCCTCCGAGGCGTGGGTGAGGTAGAGAGCGAGGCCGACCAGGGCGATCGCGCCGCCCAGATAGAGCAGTTCAAGCACGGTATCCATCTTCATCTTCACCGCGTGCTCGAACAGCTTCACGATCAGGATCATCAGGATGACCTTGGCGAGCCGCGTCTTGAGATCGTCGAGGCTCTCGATCAGCAGCACCTTGCTCGATGCGCGAGATCCGTGCGCCGCGTCGATGTCGCTCACGAACAGTTCGTACAGGCCAAGCGCGAAGATCAGCATCACGGTGGCGAGCAGATAGCCGTCCACCACCTCGACCACGTGCGTCACCGTGTCGTCGTGCAGCAGCTTGCGGGCCTCCGGGGACAGCGACGGATCCGAGTAGTGGAAGATGTGCAGCACCAGGTACCAGACGTCCACGGTGGAGATGAAGAACACCGCGATGGCCGAGACCATGCTGGCCACGACCGCAACCACCACGACGAAACGGCTGTTCCAGAGCACGTTTTCGAACCAGCGTTCGAGGATCTTCAGCATGGGAAGCGGCAGGCAGACAGGGAAGGAGCCGGATTATAGGCACCTCGCCGGTAGTAGTCCGATACCACCCCGATGCGAATTGCACGCCGCAACATGGCCGCTTGTCATCGCTTCGGGAGTCCTCATGCATGCTTCGGTTCGCCGCACCGTCGCCGCGACAGCCCTTGGAATGGCCGTGGTCGCAACCCAGAGTCTCGCGCAGGACGATCTCGCGGCAGCCCGGAAGCTCGCGTTGAATCACTGCGGCGTCTGTCACGCATTCGATGCCGGCGAGGGCACGCGGCAGGGGCCGAACCTCTGGGGCGCGCTGACGCGAGTCGCAGGAACGGTGGAGGGCTTCGCCTACTCCGACGGCTTTCGCAAGGCGCTCGCCGGCAAGAACTGGGATGCAGCGCTGCTCGATCGCTGGCTCACCGATCCGCAGTCGGTCGCGCCCGGCACCGTGATGCTCTACAAGCAGGACGATGTGGAGAAGCGCGCGGCACTCATCCGCTTCCTCGAATCGCTGCAGTAGGAAAAAAACGACCCGCTTATGGGGCGGGTCGAAAGTCACGGAGGATCTCAGTGGGCAACCGCCGCGGCGTTAGCCGCACCGATTGACACCGCTCACTGTTTTGCAATCGGCGTGCCATCCGTCGTTTCTCGGTGAATCATGAAGTTATGATTCGCGAGGCGGGATGAATCGGCTCCACCCGGGTGCGACTGCCCGAGCCATCGCACCAAAAGCGAGCCGCGCGTCGCGGTTGTTGCCGACAGACGACGCGTCAAGAGATCCGGTAGCGATCGAGAACGGAACGATCCACCTCGACCCCGAGACCAGGGCGCGACGGAATGTCGACCCACCCGTCGCGCTGCTCCACGGGTTGTGCTACCAGCGCCTGCCGGAACGGATGCGACGACCGGTCGTATTCGAAGATCGGCTCCAGCGCGAATACGGAGTGGTGCGCGACAGGCACGGCCGCGATCAATTGCAGCGATGCAGCCTGCGCGATCGCGGACCCCCAGACATGCGGATTCACTTGAACACCGTGCGACTGGGCCAGCGCAATCACGTGACGGCACGCGGTGAAACCGCCGACCGATCCGATGTCGGGCTGAGCGATGTCCACGGCACCGGCTCCAAGAAAATCGCGGAAGCCGTAGAGCGTGTGCTCGTTCTCGCCGCCGGCGATCGGCATCGACACGCGGCTGCGCACTTCGCGATAGCCCGCAATGTGCTCGGGCGCGACCGGCTCTTCGTACCAGCGCAGGTCGTAGGGCGCGAGCGCATTTCCCAGGCGCACCGCGTCGCCCACGCCATACGCGTGATTGGTGTCGACCATCAGCGTGACGGGACGGGTATCGAGCGATCGCGCCACGGCGGCCATCACTGCGATATCGTCCGTGAGGCCGTAGCCGAGCTTCACCTTCATCGCGCGGAATCCAGCCTCGTAGTGCGCGATGGCTTCCTCGCCCAGGCGGGCCGATTCACCCTGCCCCGAGATGCGGTAGAAGCCGGTCGCGTACGCCTGCACCTTGGTGCGGAAGGCACCGCCGAGCAGGCGATAGATCGGCACGCCGTAGGCTTTGCCGGCGATGTCCCAGAGCGCGATGTCGATGGCGCTGATGCCGGCCGTCACCGAACCCTTGCGGCCGAAGTCGCGGGTCGCGTGATACATGCGATGCCACAGCACTTCGATGTCGAGGGGGTCGGCCCCCAGCACCAGCGGCTTCAGCGCGGATTCGATCACGGCAGCGGCGATCTGCGGCGGCTCCAGCCCCTGGGCGAACGCTTCGCCCCAACCGGTGATGCCCGCGTCGGTCACGACCTCGACCAGCGTGGCCGAGCGGTTCTTCACCCAGCCCTGAGAGAAGGCGAACGGCTGCTGCAGCGCCGTGCGCAACGGATGCGCCTTGACCTCGACGATCTTCACGAAGCGACTCCCTGTGTCACGACTTTTCGCAGGGGAAGGCAGCGCGCAACCCCTGGATGATGAGATAGCGCTGCGGGCGCCACATTTCCTGCGGATGCGCCTCGAAGTACGTGAGGACCGCCTGGAAGCGTGCCTCCTCGCGATCTTCGACGGGGGTGCAGACCACCCTGCCCTCCCATTTGTTGGCCGCGTTGTCGATATGCTTCTGCGCGACCTCGCGCGTGGCCTTCTGGCGCATCAGCTTGAGGAACTCCTCGCCGTCATCTTCGGCGAGGGCCTGGGCCGCGGCGAGCAGGCACAAGGCGGCGATCAGACTTCGCAGGAGCACGGTGCTTCCTCCCTACAAACAAAAATGGTTAGCCGGAGCTAACCACGTTTCCCTGGGTTGGTGCCGCTGGCCGGATTCGAACTGGCGACCTTCGCATTACGAATGCGCTGCTCTACCAACTGAGCTACAGCGGCGTAAGGGCGCGCATTATATCCACAAATCCACGGTTTCCTCGTGGTCGGCCGGGTAAAACCAAAAGCCTTCAACACGAAGGGCACGAAGGACGCGAAGGGTCACGAAGAAAAACAAGGCAGAGTCGCTTCCTGGATACCTTCGCGGACCTTCGTGTCCTTCGTGCCCTTCGTGGTTCACGCCTTGCCGAACTACCGGTGCTTGAACACCGGCTTGCGCTTCTCCACGAAGGCCGCCATCCCCTCCTTCTGATCCTCGGTGGCGAAGGCCGAGTGGAACAGGCGCCGCTCGAAGCGCACGCCTTCGGCGAGCGTGGTCTCGTAAGCGCGATTGACCGATTCCTTGGCCATCATCACGATCGGCAGGGACAGCTCGGCGATCCTGGCTGCGGTGGCCAACGCATCCTCGAGGAGCTGGTCCACCGGCACCACCCGGCTCACCAGTCCGACCCGTTCGGCCTCGGCGGCGTCCATCATGCGGGCCTGGCCGAGCAGCGTCATTTCCATCGCCTTCGATTTGCCGACGAACCGCGGCAGTCGCTGGGTGCCGCCGGCCCCCGGAATGATGCCGAGATTGATCTCCGGCTGTCCGAAGCGCGCGTTGTCGGCGGCGATGATGAAGTCGCACATCATCGCGAGCTCGCAGCCGCCGCCGAGGGCGAAACCCGCCACTGCCGCGATGACCGGCTTGCGGCAGCGCGTGACCCGTTCCCAGTTGGCGGTGATGAAGTCGGACTTGTAGACGTCCATGTACGACTGTTCCTTCATCGCCTTGATGTCGGCGCCGGCGGCGAAGGCCTTCTCGTTGCCGGTGATGACCATGCAGCCGATGGCATCGTCCGTTTCGAATGCATCGAGTGCCTGGGTGAGCTCGTTCATGAGCTCAGGCGAGAGCGCGTTGAGGGCCTTGGGGCGATTCAGGCTGACGAGGCCGACGCGGCCGCGCGTCTCCACCAGGATGTTTTCGTAGCTCATGGCCATGGGCTTCCTTGGAATGCGGGAGGGGATGGGATAATGCGGCGCCGTTCGTGCGAAAACCAAGCAGCCGGCCACCGCGCTGCGTCCGGAGGAAGAGACCTCGATGACTGCCCAGACGATTCTATTTGAGATCGCCGACGACGTTGCCACCATCACCCTGAACCGGCCGGAGCGGCTCAACAGTTTCACCGAGCAGATGCATC
Organism: Betaproteobacteria bacterium Ga0077523; assembly: GCA_001464695.1. Lineage (GTDB taxonomy): Bacteria > Pseudomonadota > Gammaproteobacteria > Burkholderiales. The sequence continues at coordinate 49,939 of LNDQ01000058.1, forward strand.
GAGAATTGCGCTTGGCGCTCGACGCGGTCGAGAAGCCCGGCGCCGCGCGCGCGCTCATCATCACCGGCTCCGGCCGGGGATTCTCCGCCGGACAGGACCTCGCCGAGGCGATCGACACGGGCGAGCCGCGCGACTTCGACGTCGGTACCACCCTCGAGCGCAACTACAACGTGATGCTGGGTCGCCTGCGCGCCCTGCCCATGCCGGTCATCGCTGCGGTGAACGGCGTGGCCGCAGGCGCCGCCGCGAACGTGGCACTTGCCTGCGACATCGTCATCGCGGCACGGTCCGCCTCGTTCCTTCAGGCTTTCGCGAAGATCGGGCTGATCCCCGACGCCGGTGGAACCTACAGCCTGCCCCATCGCGTCGGCATGGCACGCGCGATGGGCCTTGCGATGCTGGCCGAGCCGCTACCGGCCGAGAAGGCCGCCGAGTGGGGCCTCATCTGGAAGTGCGTGGACGACGACAAGCTGATGGAAGAAGCCCGCGGTCTCGCCAAGCGCCTCGCTGCGGGGCCGACCAAGGCCTACACCCTGATCAAGCGTGCGCTCTACGCGGCTGCCGACAACGACTTCGACCGGCAACTGGCGGTGGAAGTGGAATTGCAGCGGCAGGCGGGGCAGTCGGAAGACTTCCGCGAGGGCGTGAAGGCTTTCCTCGAGAAGCGACCGGCGCGGTTCACGGGACGCTGAACACCCGAAAGCGCGCAACGCGGCGGAAAAGCTGGAATGATGGACTCAGGTCTGGATTCACGCCGTGTCCGCCGCGTTGAGGGATGTCCTTACGCCCGCTTCACCCGGATGATCACATCCATCCCCGCCGCCACCTTGCCCGGGGGCAGTTCAGGCAGCCCGGCAATCGAGACCTTGGCAGCATCGATATCGGTGATCTCACCGGTCTCGATGTCGTAGAAGTGATGATGAGGGTCGGTGTTCGGATCGAAGAACACCTTGCTCGGATCGACGATCACTTCGCGCACCAGGCCGCTTTCCACGAATAGCTTCAACGTGTTGTAGACCGTGGCCTTCGACGTTTCCGCGTGGCGCTCGTTGACGATGGCGAGCACCTGGTCAGCGGACAGGTGCGCCATCTTCGAGAACAGCGCATGGGCGATCTCGATGCGCTGGTGGGTGGGCGTGATCCCGTGCCCCCTCAGTACCTCGGCCAGGTTCGCCCGCGAATAGTCGGTATTCATCATGGACTTGAGTTTAAGATAAGAATTGGACTCTGTCTAACTCCCGGCGCCTGCACCGTAGCCTGACTCTGTGCCGGGCGACCGCACGGCGGCCACGATGGACGATGCAAGACCGGTTCCCGGACCCCGGATTGCTGCCGCGCCGCGTCCGTCCGGCTGCCGAATTTCTGCATCTCCGGGCCGCCGAATTGCCCGATCTTCCGATCCGACGGCCTGTCGACCCGGGCGGCTGACCGGCCCGGATACCGTTCGTTCCGGGGAATCGACCGCTCGTACCGAGGCCACCCGTTCGTCGGCTTGAAATGGCCGTCGCCGTACTTGTTCAATCCGCAACGGCGTGAATCTTGCCTTGGATTAACAAGGGGTTGGGTTTGCAGGTTCACCGGTCGTTCCGCCGATTCAACCACCCATCGGGTCAATTTGCCGGATCGCCGACGGGCTCCATACGATGCCATCAACCTTGAAACGGGGAGCGGTAGCCATGAAACGAAACCAGACGGGCGTCACCTTGATCGAGCTGCTGATCGTCGCAGCGCTGATCGGCATCCTCGGCGCCATCGCCGTGCCCGCCTACCGCGACTACGTGATTCGCGGCAAATTGTCCGATGCCCATTCGATCCTGTCCGGTACCCGGGTGCGGATGGAACAGTACTATCAGGACAACAAGGCCTACCCGCCCTGGTGCGGCAGCGCCGCGACCGCCACCTTCACGGCACCGGCCGCAACCCAGTATTTCACGTTCACATGTGTCGCCGGCGGCACGCCCGGACAGAACTACACCATGCGAGCCGACGGCATCGCTGGCGGCGGCACGGGCGGCTTCACCTACACGATCACCGAAGCCAACGTCCGCGCCACCACGGCCGTGCCCACCGGCTGGACCACCAGCACCACGTGCTGGGTGGTCAAGAAGAACGGCAGCTGCTGATCATGCGCGCCCGCCAGCAAGGCGTGACTCTGATCGAGATCACCATCGGGCTGATCCTGGTGGCGGTGCTCGCTGCTCTCGCGGTGCCGTCGTTCCGTGACTGGATCCAGAACGCGCAGGTGCGCACGGCGACCGAATCGATCCAGGAAGGCCTGCAGCTCGCCCGCGCAGAAGCCGTGCGCACGAATGGTCCGGTGGCGTTCACGCTGACCAACACCGCCGGCGCCGGCTGGACCGTCCGGACCCTGAACGTGAACGATCTCACTGCGGTCGCCACCACGCAGGACCGGTCGGCCGCCGAAACCAGCAGCGCACGGGTCACGGCGTCGGCCACCGTGGTGTGCTTCAACGGTACCGGCCAGCAGATCCCTGCCGCCGAAGGTCTCTGCCCGGCGCGTACCCAGGTCACCTTCAACGTCGACAACCCGACCGCGGGCACCTGCGCACCGTCGGGCACCGTCCGTTGCCTGCGCGTGGTCGTGCGCACCGGCGGCCAGGTGCGCATGTGCGACCCGGCACTGCCCACATCCGATTCGCAGTCCTGCTAGACGACGAGGAGCGACCCACCATGAAACCGATGCCACGCCACCGTCGCGACCAATCCGGCGCCATGCTGCTCGAAGCGCTGATCGCCATCCTGATCTTCTCGCTCGGCATTCTCGCCATCATCGGCCTGCAGGCGCAATCGATCCGCAACAGCGCCGAGGCCAAGTACCGCTCCGATGCAGCGTACCTCGCGAATCAGTTGATCGGGCGCATGTGGGCGGACCGCGCGAACCTCGCGAACTACGCCCATCGCCCCGGCGGCACGACCGTGTGCAGCCCGACCGGAACCGCGGCGGGTACCACGACCAACGTGGGACGCTGGGTCGCGAGCTTCACCACCACCGGCACCGGCGCCAGCAACCAGATCCTCCTGCCCGGAGCCACTGCGAACAACCAGCAGGTGATCATCGGCAACGTCGTGAACAACGCGCGCACCGTCTTCATCCGCATCTGCTGGAACTCGCCCACCGGGCAGCACAACTACGACGTGCGCACGGTCATCAACGTATAGAGCGGCGGACCCAGCGATGAAACTCCCATCCCACGCGATGTTCGCCGCCCAGCGGGGCTTCAGCCTGGTCGAGATTCTGGTGGCCATGGTCATCGGCCTGATCGGCATGCTGGTCATCTTCCAGTCCTTCGATACGTTCGAGGCGCAGAAGCGCACCACCACCAGCGCCACGGACGCCCAGGAGTCCGGCCTGATGGCCTTGAGCTCGATCGAGCGCGACGTGCGGCTCGCGGGCTACGGACTGTTCTACGCCAATCAGCTCGCCTGCAACCGCATGAACGTATGGACCGGCGCTGCCGCGACCCAGGTACCGATCATGCCGGTGATGATCACCGACGGCGGTTCGGCCTCCGACACCATCGTCACGAGCTACAGCACGTCCGCCTTCGGTAGCCTGCCCTCGCAGTTGCTGCTCGACACCAGCAGTTCGGCAGCGGTGCTGCAGGTCAACAACGCCGCACGCACGGCCAGCTTCGCCGTCGGCAACATGCTGCTGGTCGCGAATCCGCTCCTGGGGCAGAGCTGCACCCGCCTGCAAGTGAGCGCCACGGCCCTGACGCCGGACGGCGCAGCCCTGTCCATCACGACCGCGCCGGGCAGCGCGACACCCGCCAACCCGCCGGCAGCGACCAATCTGTTCGCGACTGCACCCAATCCGGTCGCGCGTTACGGCAACTCACCGGCCGAGCCGTCCGTGGTCATCAACATGGGAACCTTCACGCGCAACCAGTACTCGGTGGTGACCATCAACGCCACCACCCGCGAAGGCGAACTGCAGCAGCTCGACCTCACCACCTCCGGCGCGACGGCGGTCAGTCTCGCGTCGGGGGTGGTCAACCTGCAGGCGCAACTGGGTGTGTCCACCACACCGCAGACCCAGGAGATCAACACCTGGGTCAACCCGACCGGCACGTGGGCGCCGGCGACGATCACCACCAACGACATCGGTCGGGTGAAGGCGATCCGGGTCGCCGTGGTCACGCGCAGCTCGCAGATCGAGCGCACCAACGTCTCCGCGACCTGCACGACCCCGGTGGGTACCGCCAACAACGGCCCCTGCGCCTGGAACGATACCGGCACCACGGCCGCACCGCAGATCGACCTTTCCGGCGACACGAACTGGCAGCGCTACCGCTACCGCGTCTACGAAACCATCATTCCGCTGCGCAACGTGATGTGGCAGACCTTCTGAGGACGGCGCGATCATGACCCATCATTCGATCCGAATTTCCGCCCGGCCACCGCGCGAACGCGGTGTGGTGCTGGTGATCTCGCTGATCATCCTCGTGGCCCTGTCGCTCGCCGGCCTGGCGCTGGTGCGCTCCACCGACACCGGCAACGTCATCTCGGGCAACATGGCCTTCCGCGCCGCGGCGGTGCAGGCCGTCGACACCGGCGTCGAGGATGCTTTCAACACCGTTGTCGGCGCCACCGGCTACGCCCTGTCGCCTGAAACCGCAGTCGCCAACAGGTACTTCCCGCAGATCGCGGACACCACCGGCCCCGACGGAGTACCCGACGGGCTGCCGGACGTGACCTGGTCGAGCGTGACCGGCACCACCGTGGGCGAAGGCAACGTGGTGCGCTGGGTGGCCGAGCGCATGTGCAACGGCGCCACCACCTCGACCGAACTGATCGTCGCCAACTGCTCGACCTCACCGGGCAAGCCGAACAGCAGCCAGAAGCCAGGTCTGCAACCCACCAACACCAACTATGCGGTGGCCTATCGCGTGACCGTACGCGTCGAAGGCCCCCGCAACACCGTGGCGATGGCCCAGGCCGTCGTCGCGCGCTAGAGCTTGCCGTAATGACACGCCCGCTTGAAGGAGTATCCGCAATGAACACCCTTCGCTTCAACGTGAAACGCATCGCCGCCTCGGCGCTGGCTTGCCTGCTGGTCTGGGCCGACCTGGGTGGAGTCGCCCAGGCCGTATCCACGGACATCGCCAATATTCCGATGGCGACCAAGAGCCGCGCCAAGCCGAACCTCATCATGGCGGTGGACGACTCCGGCTCCATGGACGGGGAGTTCTCGCCGGTGCGCGGCTTCTCCACGAACGACGGCGCTGCCTGGTGGAACACGTGGATCAACAGCTTCGTGGGCTGCGGTGCGGCCTTCGAAGTGAACGGGTACGGCACCGGGGCGAATCAGTGTAACGACCCGCCCGTGGTCTCCAGCGTCCCGCAGATTTCGGTGAACGACTGGAACTTCAATATCGGCGGCAACGCCGGCTCGTTCACGTCCGGCGGCACTACACGACACTGGAAGAAGTACACGTACCTCTTTCCCAACGGCCAGTGCGGCAAGGACTGCGACACCCGCTCGTACAACGACGCACGCCACGACCACTTCGCCATTCCGCCCACGCGCGAAATGGCCTGGTTCCGTAGTCCGCTCTTCAACGCCCAGTACTACAACCCGGCCGTGAACTACGACCCGTGGCGGCCGTACAACAACGGCTCCACGACGACCACGCCGCCGGCCTACGACAACGGCGGTACCGGCCGCAACTGGAACGCGGTGCGCAGCCATCCGATCCATTCCGGCACCACGATGAACCTGACGTCCAACATCAACAGCAACACCGCCGATTGGACGTTCCGGATGTACCCCGGCATGTTGCTGCCGGCCGGATCGAGCTACCGCCGCTGCTCCTCGGAGGACAACGGCTCCTGTGGATCGTGGACAGCCGCGCCCGGCGACCGGTGCATCTTCAAGACCTTGACCCCGGCCGTGAACTGCATCTTCGGTGCCGCCTACGGCGTGACGACCAATCTGGACATCGGCACCGACGATCACCTCGACGTGCAGATCTCCTACTGGGCACCGACGGTATGGGTCGCCTCCACGGCAACCGGCTCACTGGCCGCCGACGAAGCGTGGGGACCGATCGTGCCGCCCGCGACCACACCGACCCGCTTGAAGCGGATCGAGATCCGGTCCACGGTGACCAGCTACACGAAATACTCGGCGCGTACTGACTGCGCCGGTACCACGTGCACCTACAACGAAGAGATGCAGAACTTCGCCAACTGGTTCGCGTACTACCGCAAGCGCCACCTCTACCTCAATGCCGCGACCGGTCTCGCCTTCGACCAGGTAACCGGCATTCGCGTCGGCCAGTTCCGGTTCAACGACCGGAAGGATGTGTCGATGTTCGACTTCGACAGCACCACCGACTCGAACAATGCCAAGCGCCTGCTGTACGACCTCTACTACATCAAGGGTGACGGCGGCACGCCGACGCGTCCGGCACTGGAACACGCCGGCAAGCAGTTCCAGCGCAATGGCTCCGGCGCGCCCATCAATGCCGCGTGCCAGTACAACGGGGCGTTCGTCATCACCGATGGCTTCGCCAACGACGAGAAGGCGTCCGACACCTACGGCAACGTCGACGGCAGCTCGGCCAGCCGCTTCAACATTCCCTACGACCCGGCCAATCCGAGCCTGCGCCTCGCCAGCGAGGAACCGCTCGGCATCGGCACCCTGCCGGCACCGCCGACCGACACCCCTGCGGTCACGGTGACGCCCGCGGCACCGTACCCCGACAAGTGGGACAACACACTTGCCGACATCGCGATGTACTACTACTCGACCAACCTGCGCCCCACGCTCGCGAAACGCCAGGTACCGCTCGACCTCAACGACATCGCCCCCGACGCCGACCGTCAGGACTATCTGCACATGTCCACGTATGCCCTCGGCCTGGGCGTGCAGGGCCTGATCTTCAACCGCAGCGACACGACGGCACTGGTCAACAGCAACACCGATCCCTACAAGTACCCGCCGGACTGGAACGTCAACGGTGACCCCACGTCCCAGGTCCGTAGCCCGACCGCCGTGGACGAACTGTGGCACGCCACCATCAACGGCCGCGGCGCCATGCTCTCGGCCAGTTCGCCGGAACAGGCCCGCAGCGGCGTGGTGGATGTCGTGAACAGCGTCGGCGCCAAGGGCGGTGCCGGTGCCGCGGTGGCCGTGGCCAACCCGAACCTGTCCTCCGCCGACAACTTCGCCTACGCCTCGTCCTACAACTCGGGAGCGTGGTCGGGCGACATCAACAAGTTCACGATCGACCTCGTGACCGGCTTCCAGAGCACCACGCCGGTGTGGAATCCGTCGCCGCAGAAACAGCTCGCCAACCGCGAGACCAGTCCCACGGACACGCGCAAGCGGGTGATCTTCACCTTCGACGGAACCGTGGGCCAGCCGTTCCAGTGGGCCAACCTCACCACCGCCCAGAAGACGGCGCTCAACAACGACACCGACATCCTGGGCTTCCTGCGCGGCAATCGCCAGAAGGAGGTGGAGAAGTTCCGCTCGCGCGGTCCGCGTCCCGACCAGGCGACCAACCCGCCGTCGTTCCCGAACGGCGTCACGCCGGCCAACATCTCGGTGCTGGGCAGCATCATCAACGGCGAGCCGGTGGTGATCGGCACGCCGCAGCTGCGCTACTTCGATGCGGGCTACTTTGACTATCGCACCACCAACGCCAGCCGGCCGACCGTCGTGCTGCAGGGTGCCAACGACGGCATGCTGCACGCCTTCGATGCCAGCTCCGGTGCCGAGAACTGGGCGTACGTTCCCAGCTTCGTGTACGGCAACCTGAAGAACCTGTCGGACCGCAACACCTTCACCCATCGCTACGGCGTGGATGGCACCCCCAACTTCAACGATGTCGACATGGCGTACACGGATCCGGTCCCGTCGGGCGCGTATACGCCGAGCTGGAAGACGCTCCTCGTGGGCAGCCTGCGCAAGGGTGGCTTCGGCTACTTCGCGCTCGACGTGAGCCTCGCTGGTACCGGCACGGAAGCCAGCCAGGCGGGCCGCGTGCTCTGGGAGTTCCCGAATGCAGCCACGCCTTCGGCGGATCGCCTGAACGTCGGCTTCACTTACGGCCGCCCGGTGATCGTCAAGACCCGCGCCGCCGGCTGGGTGGTGGTCGTGTCCTCCGGTTACAACAACGGCACCGACGCCGGTTCCAGTGGCGGTGACGGTCAGGGCCGCATCTGGATCCTGAACGCCCGCACCGGCACCATCATCCGGTCGATCAGCACGGGCGTGGGCACCACCGGCGACCCGAGCGGTCTCGCACACCTGTCGGCCTTCGTCGAGCGCCCTGACGTCGACGCACTGGTGGAAGCCGTCTACGGCGGCGACCTCAAGGGCAACCTGTGGCGCTTCGACCTCTCCGGCACCACCACGGCCTCGTGGTCGGTCACGCGCCTCACCACGCTGGTGGACACGGCGGGCAACATCCAGCCCATCACGAGTGAACCGGAACTGGGCATCGTGAGCCGCAAGCGCATGATCTACGTCGGTACCGGCCAGTACCTGGGCGATTCCGACGTGCCTGGCGCCACCAGCCCCAACGTCTACGCGACGCGCAGGATGGCCTTCTACGGCATCAAGGACGACCTGTCGGTACCGACCTTCCCCAACCCTGTCATCAGTGCGCTGCGCTCGAATCTCGTCGCGCAGACGGTCGCCAAGAACGCGTCGACCGGCCAGGCGACCGTGACCTCGAACACGGTCGACCTCGGCACCAAGGCCGGCTGGGTCGTGGACTTCGTCGACAACGGCGAGCGTTCCGTGACGAATCCGGTGTTGTCGGGCGGCGTGCTCGGCTTCACCACGATCATCCCGGACCAGTCGGACCTCTGCGTGCCGGGCGGTTCGTCGTGGCTCTGGTTCCTCGACTACGCCACCGGCGGCAAGGTCATCAATTCGACCCTGCCCTCGGGCAGCAGGCTCGGTACCGGCCTCGCCTCGCGACTGGTGCTGGTGCGCCTGCCCAGCGGCAAGATCGTGGCCCTGATCCGGCGCGATCAGAAGGTGGACAAGGAGGACTTCCCCTCGAATCCGGATGCCGCGAGCAGCCGCCGGATGTCCTGGCGCGAACTGGTGCAGTAACCGACTGTTCGCTCACCCACTGCGAGCCCCGGGTTACCGCCCGGGGCTTTTTCTTTGCAGTCGGGTGCTGTCCACCCGGGCAGTCAGCCCGCCGACAGCGCCTTCGGGATCGGGAACGTGACGTCCTCGACGATGCCCGAGACCTCCTCGACCTCGAGCGCACCGAACGACTTCAGGCGCGCGATGACGTCCTGGACCAGCACTTCCGGCGCCGAGGCCCCGGCCGTGACGCCGATGCGCTGCTTGCCTGCCACCCACGCCGGATCCAGCTCGGCGGCGTTGTCGACCATGTAGGAGAGCACCCCCGCGTTCGCCGCGACTTCACGCAACCGGGTGGAGTTGGAACTGTTCGGCGAGCCCACGACGATAACGACGTCGCTCGAACGTGCCACCGCCTTCACCGCATCCTGCCGGTTCTGCGTGGCATAGCAGATATCGTCCTTCTTCGGCCCCACCACCTTGGGAAAGCGCCGCTTCAGCGCCTCCATCACCGCGCGAGCGTCGTCCACCGACAGCGTGGTCTGCGTGACGTACGCGAGGTTGTCGGGATCCTTGACCTCCAGTCGCTCGACGTCAGCCGGCGTTTCGACCAGGTACATGCCGCCGCGCGACTGCCCCATGGTGCCTTCGACTTCCGGGTGGCCTCGATGCCCGATCATCACGATCTCGCGCCCCTGCTCCCGCATCCTGGCGACTTCGACGTGCACCTTGGTGACCAGCGGGCAGGTCGCATCGAACACGTTGAGGCCGCGCGCCTCCGCATCGGTACGCACGGCTCGCGCCACGCCGTGCGCACTGAACACGACGGTCGCACCGCGCGGCACGTCTTCCAGCTCCTCGACGAACACCGCGCCTTTGCGCCGCAGATCGGCGACGACGAACTTGTTGTGCACCACTTCGTGGCGTACGTAGATCGGCGCGCCGTGGAGCTGGAGGGCACGCTCGACGATCTCGATGGCCCGGTCGACGCCGGCGCAGAAGCCGCGCGGATTGGCGAGCAGTACTTTCATGGGCGGTCTCCGTGGTTGCAGCGAGGCGTTTTCATCGATCGCCCGCTTCGCGCGCCGTGCGCCGGTGCCCGGACCGATCGAAGAAGCTCTCCCAGACCAGCACCGCCGCACCGCAGAAGATGGACGAGTCGGCGAGATTGAACGCAGGCCAATGGTAATCCGCGACGTGGAAATCCAGGAAATCCACCACGGCACCGAGCATGATGCGGTCGATCAGATTGCCCACCGCGCCGCCAAGGATCAAGGCAAGTGCGAAACAGAACAGCGGCTTGTCGCGATGCTTCACGATGAGAAAGCTCACGAACGCGGAGGCCGCGAGCGCCACGGTGACGAAGAACCCGCGCTGCCAGCCGGAGGCCTCGGACAGGAAACTGAAGGCGGCACCGGGGTTGAACACCAGCACCAGATCGAAGAACGAAGTGATGCTGACCGATTCGCCGAAGACGAAGGCCTGCCGCACCGCGTACTTCGAGAGCTGGTCGAGCCCCACCGCCAGCGCCGCCAGCGCGAACCAACGCATGCTCGCCTTAAGCGGAGGCACGCGGCTCCCCTGCACCGTACAGATTGGCCGTACACCGCCCGCACAGGTCCGGGTGCGCGGCATCGCGCCCGACATCCGCGCGCCAATGCCAGCAACGACCGCACTTGGGATGCGGACTCGCGGTCACCCGGACGTATTCCTGATCTGCGGCATCGACCCGCGTCAGCGACGCCTGCGAGGTGATGAGTACGAATCGCAGATCGTCGGCCAGAGTCGCCAATGCCGCATGCCGTGTGCCGTGCATGGCGAGTTCCACCTCCGCCTGCAGCGACGACCCGATGGCGCCAGAGGCGCGGACCGCCTCGAGTTCCTTCTGCACCCAGGCGCGCGCCTCGCGGATGGCGTTCCATTTTTCGCCGAGAGCAGCTTCGCCGGATTGAGGCGGCAGCTCGTACCAGGTGCACAGCAGGATGCTGTCGTCGCCTTTCCCCGTGAAAGTGGCCCACGCCTCCTCCGCGGTGAACGAGAGCACCGGCGCCATCCAGGTGAGCACGCTCTGCGTGATGTGCCACAGCGCACTCTGCGCGGAACGACGTGCCGGGCTGTTGGCCGCGGTCGTGTACAAGCGATCCTTGAGGATGTCGAGATAGAAGCCGCCGAGTTCCTCGGAACAGAAGGTCTGCAGCCGCTGCACCACCACGTGGAACTCGTAGCGATCGTAGGCCGCCGTGATTTCCGCGTGCACCGCCCGCGTGAATGCCAGCGCATAGCGATCGATCTCGACCCACTGCTCGGGCGGCAGCAGATCGCGCGTCGCATCGAAATCGGAAACGTTGGCGAGCAGGAAGCGCAGCGTGTTGCGGATGCGCCGATAGCTCTCCACCACCCGCTTCAGGATCTCCTTGGACAGCGAGATCTCGCCCGAGTAGTCGCTGGAGGCCACCCACAGGCGCAGGATCTCCGCGCCGAGCGTGCCCGAGACTTCCTGCGGGTCGATGCCGTTGCCGGCCGACTTGCTCATCTTGCGGCCCTTCTCATCCACCAGGAAGCCGTGGGTGAGCAATTGCCGGTACGGTGCACGACCGTCGATGGCGCAACCGGTAAGCAGCGACGACTGGAACCAGCCACGATGCTGATCCGAGCCTTCGAGATACAGATCAGCGGGCTTGGCGAGATGGGGCCGGCGTTCCAGCACGCTCACGTGCGTCGTGCCGGAGTCGAACCAGACGTCCAGCGTGTCGGGCACCTTCACGTAGTCCTGCGCCTCCGCTCCCAGCAATTCAGCCGCTTCGAGTGCGAACCACGCTTCGATGCCGCCTTGCTCCACGCGCTGAGCGACTTGCTCCATCAACTCGAGCGTATGCGGATGCGGCTCGCCGGTTTCGCGATGCACGAACAGCGACATCGGCACGCCCCAGCTGCGCTGGCGCGACACGCACCAGTCGGGGCGACCCTGGATCATCGCTTCGAGACGTGCGCGGCCCCACTGCGGGAAGAATTCCGTCGCATCCACCGCCTGGTGGGCCGATTGCCGCAGCGTGCGGCCGTCGGGACCGTGATACTCCATGCCGATGAACCATTGGTGCGTGGCGCGGAAGATCACGGGGGTCTTGTGGCGCCAGCAATGCGGATAGCTGTGACGATAGGCCTCGTTGTGCAACAGCAACGTCTTCTCTTCGAGCACCGCGATCACGTCGGCGTTGCCCTCCCAGACGGTCTTGCCGCCCACCAGGCCGATGCTCTCCTTGAAGCGGCCGTCGGGCCCGACCGGATTGTCGACCGGCAGGCCGTACTTCTGGCCGACCGCGAAGTCCTCGACGCCATGCGCGGGCGCGGTGTGCACGAGACCCGTACCGGCATCCAGTGTCACGTGATCGCCCAACACGATCGGCACGCGGCGAGGTTGGAACGGATGCCACACTTCCAGCTTCTCGAGCTTCTCGCCCTTGACGGTGCCGATGATCTTCCACCGCTCGATGCCGTAGCGCTTCATGCAGGCCTCGACCAGTTCGGCCGCGAGCAGCAGGAAATACTTGGGCCCTTCCACCAGGGCATAGTCGAGCTCCGCGTGCACCGAGATCGCCTGGTTCGCCGGCAGCGTCCACGGCGTCGTGGTCCAGATGACCGCGTACGAGGGCATCTGCAGATGACTGAACCCGAACGGCCGCGCCAGCTCCTGCGCGTCCTTCGCGGGAAATGCGACGTCGATCGCGGGCGAGACGCGGTCCTCGTACTCCACCTCCGCCTCCGCCAGCGACGAGCGGCAATCGAGGCACCAGTGCACCGGCTTCGCGCCCTGATACAGGTAGCCGCGCGCGTAGATGCGCGCGAGCGAACGGATGATGTCGGCCTCGGCCTTGTAGGCCATGGTGAGGTAGGGATCGTCCCAGTCGCCGAGCACACCCAGGCGTATGAAGTCCTGCTTCTGGCGCTCCACCTGCGAGGCCGCGAACTCGCGGCACAGCTTGCGGAACGCGTTGGGCTCGAGGCCCTTGCCGTGCTTCTTCTCGATCTGGTGTTCTATGGGCAGGCCGTGGCAATCCCACCCCGGCACATAGGGCGCGTCGAAGCCCGCCAGAGTGCGGCTCTTGACGATGATGTCCTTCAGCACCTTGTTGACGGCGTGACCCATGTGGATGTCGCCGTTCGCATAGGGCGGGCCGTCGTGCAGGATGAACTTGGGGCGGCCCGCGGCCTGTTCGCGGATGCGCTGGTACAGGCGGCGCTCCTGCCACTGGGCGACCCAGCCGGGTTCGCGTTTCGCCAGGTCCCCGCGCATCGGAAACGGCGTGTCGGGGAGATTGAGGGTGCTCTTGTAGTCGGCCATGTCGGAGTGGGAAGTCGAGGGCGCTAGACGCCCGCTCTGCTGCGGAAGAATTCCTGGGTGGCGCGCACGTCGCGCGCAATCTGTGCCTTGAGGAGGTCCAGGGTCGGGTACTTCTCCTCATCCCGCAACTTGTGCAGGAAGTCGAGACGTACGCGGCGCCCGTAGATGTCCCGGTCGAAATCGAACAGGAACACCTCCAGGGTCGGCCGGTTGGTGTCGCTCACGGTGGGCCGCACGCCCAGGCTCGCGGCACCGCGCACCGGCGCGTCGCCGAGGCCGTGGGCTTCCACGGCGTAGATGCCCTTGAGCGGCGGGCGATTCAAGGTCATGTGGATATTGGCGGTGGGAAAACCGAGCTGGCGGCCGAGCCGGTCGCCGCCGACCACGCGACCGGTGATGCCGTAGGGCCGGCCCAGCAGTTGTCGCGCGGCATCGAGTTCGCCGGCAGCGAGCGCATCGCGCACGGCGGTGCTGGAGGCGCGCGCACCGTCGACCAGGATGGTGTCCATGCGATCGATCTCCATCCCGGATTCGGGGGCCAGCCGCTGCAGCAACGCGACGTCGCCACCGCGCTTGGCCCCGAAGCGGAAATCGTCGCCCACCAGCAACCAGCGCACGCCGAGCCGTCGGACCAGCATTTCGCGCACGAATTCTTCCGGGGCCTGGCGGGCGAAGCGCGTACTGAAGCGGCATACGTAAACGCGATCGACCCCCAGGGCCGCGAGTTGCTCCACCTTGTCGCGCAAGGGCGTGAGCCGCGCCGGCGCCTCGTTCGGCGTGAAGAACTCGCGCGGGTGCGGCTCGAATGTCATCACGCACGCCGGCAGTCCACGCGCCTGCGCCGCCGCCTCGAGGCGCGCGACCATGGCCTGGTGGCCGCGGTGGACGCCGTCGAAATTGCCGATGGTGAGGGCGATGCCGCCATCGGCTCGGTGAGGAAAGGTGCGGTAGATGCGCATCGAGGGCCGCACTCCGGTCATGACCGTGTGCAGGCTGCTGAAAAGACGCGGATTGTATCGGCTGGGGGGCAGCCGGGTCCACGCGGACGACCTAGGCGGCCCGCTTCTGGAAGTCCTTGAGGCGGAACCCGAAGGCCCACAGGGCCGCAAAATAGGCAGCCGCACCCACCACCACCACGATTGCGAGGCGGCCCGCTCGCATCCAGACGCTGCCGGATAGCCAGGAGGCGTCGGGGCCGGACGCGAACCAGATCACCGTACCCATCACCACGAGGGAACCCGCCAACCGCAGGTAGAACGGCGCCCAGCCCCCCTGGGGCAGGAAGATGCGTCGCCGCCGCAGGGTGTGGTAGAGCAGGGTCGCGTTGAGGCAGGCGCCGAGGCCGATCGCCAGGGCCAGCCCGGCGTGACCGAGCGGGCGATAGAAGGCGAGATTCATGACCTGCGTGGCTAGCAGCGTCGCGATCCCGATCTTCACCGGGGTTCGAATGTCCTGGCGCGCATAGAAACCCGGTGCGAGCACCTTGACCAGAATCAGACCGATCAGTCCCGCGCTGTAGGCCACGAGTGCGCGGCGCGTCATCTCCACGTCGTGGGCCTGGAAGGCACCATGCTGGAACAGCGTGGAGATCAACGGCACGGCGAGGATCGCGATCGCCAGGGCCGCAGGCGCAGCGAGCAACAGCGTCAGGCGCAACCCCCAGTCGAGCAGCTTCGAGAATTCTTCGGTGCTGCCGTCCGAGTGACTCTTGGCAAGGCTCGGCAGCAGGATCGTGCCGAGGGCCACGCCGAGGATGCCGGTGGGAAATTCCATCAGCCGGTCTGCGTAGTAGAGCCACGAGACGCTGCCGGTCACCAGGAACGACGCGAAGATGCCGCTGATCAGCAGCGAAATCTGGCCCACGGACACGCCGAAGATGGCCGGCCCCATCTGCCGCAGCACCCGGCGCACGCCTTCGTCCCGCAGATCGAGCCGCAGGCGCGGCAGCATGCCGAGCCGGGCCACGAACGGGAGCTGGAAGCCCAGCTGCAGCACACCTCCCAGGAACACCGCCCACGCGAGCCCCATCACCGGCGGGTCGAAATACGGCAGCAGGAACAGCGCGAAGACGATGAACGAGACGTTGAGCAGCGCGGGGGTGAAGGCCGGGATGGAGAACCGGCTCCAGGTGTTGAGGATCGCCCCCACCAGCGACGTGAGCGAGATGAAGAAGATATAGGGAAACGTGATGCGGAGCAGGTCGACGGTGGTGTCGAACTTCTGCGGACTCGCCGCGAAGCCGGGAGCGGTGAGGTAGACGATCAATGGTGCGGCGAGGATGCCGACGACCGTGACCACCAGCAGCGCCAGGGCGAGCAAGGTGGCCACATGATCGACCAGGTCGCGCGTCGGGCCGTCGCCACGCCGATTGCGGTATTCGGCGAGGATCGGCACGAAGGCCTGGGAGAACGCCCCTTCTGCGAAGATCCGCCGCAGCAGGTTCGGCAGCTTGAAGGCGACGAAGAAGGCGTCGGTAGCGATGCCGGCGCCGAAAGCGCGGGCGATGACCGCATCCCGGATGAAACCCAGGATCCGGGACAGGAACGTCATGCTGCTGACCGTGGCCAGCGCCTTGAGCAGATTCAACGAGGAAAGGGTCGGGAGAAGACCGGGCGCCGGCCCGTACGGGACGCCGCCGCGGCTTGCGCGATGGCGTTAAGTTCGCGTATTATCGCGCCCTTTTCGTATTTCCCCCAAGGAACCGATCCGCATGGCCAATACCGTCCAAGCCCGGAAGCGCGCCCGCCAGGCTGAAGTCCGGCGCCAGCAGAATGCCGGCCTGCGCTCGCAGATGCGCACCGCGATCAAGAACATCCGCAAGGCCATCCAGGCCGGCGACAAGGCTGCCGCCACGACCGCGTTCACCGCGAACCAGTCGACCATCGACGCCATTTCCGGCAAGGGTGTCGTGCATCGCAACCTGGCCTCTCGCACCAAGAGCCGGCTGGCCGCCGCGATCAAGGCGATGGCCTGATAGCAGCACCCTGAATTCGAAGAACGCCGCCGCGGGGCAACCCCGGCGGCGTTTTTCATGGGTCGCACGGAACGGGGCGTTGCCCCGATCCCAGCCTTCCCCCACCGAAGGTGGGGGAAGGGGTGTACATGCCCTCCCCCGGCTTGGCTGGGGGAGGGTCAGGGTGGGGGCTTCCCGTGCCGCTTGATGTCGAAGACGATGGCTTCCCCCACAGAGTTGGGAGAAGGAGTCATCAGCTTTGCTATAGCCCGAGCCAGCGCCCGATGATGCTCCGCTGCATCTCCGAGGTGCCCGAGTAGATGGTCGAGCCGACCGCGTCGCGCAGCGTCCGCTCCACCTCGTACTCGACCATGAAACCGTAGCCGCCGTGGATCTGGATGCAGTCGAGCGCCGACTTCAGCAGGACCTCGCTGACGAACAGCTTGGCGATGCTGGCATCGAGCGACGCCGTACGCGAGTGCTCGAGCATCCAGGCGGCCTTGTGCACCAGCGCGCGTCCGGCCTCCAGGCTCACCTTCATGTCGGCGATCTTGCTGGACACGGACTGGAACTTGCCGATCTGCTGGCCGAACTGGGTGCGGGTGCGGGCATAGGCCACACTTGTCTCAAGGAGGCGTTCGATGGTGCCGACATGTCCTGCGACGAGCAGCGCGCGCTCCCAATCCATGGCGGAGCCGAACGCGACCGATCCCCCGCCCACCTTCCCCAGTACCGCTTCATCCGGCACGACCATGTCCTCGAACACCAGTTCGCCGACCGGTGAAGTCCGCAGACCCAGTTTTTCGAACTTGCGGCTCGTGGAAAAGCCCTTCGTGCCGGTATCCACGAGAAAAGCCGTGGTGCCACCGTGGAAGCCCTTGTCTGCGTCGGTGACGGCGAAGACGATCGCGACGTCGGCCACGGGTCCGTTGGAGATGAAGGTCTTGGTGCCGTTCAGTTTCCAGCCGCCGGCCACGCGCTCGGCGCGCGTGCGCATGGAGAACGAATCGGATCCCGACCCCGGTTCCGTGATCGCGTGGGCACCCACCAGCGTGCCGTCGCAGAGGCCGGGAAGATAGCGCCGCTTCTGCTCTTCCGTGCCGTGCTTCCAGAGCGGCACCACGCACGCGAGCAGATGGGCCGACAGCGAGAATACGAGGCCCCCGTCCGTGCATCCGTAGCCGAGTGCTTCGAGCGCAACCGCACAACCCACGGCATCGAGTCCCGAACCGCCGTACTCGGGTGGCACCGGCAGCCCCGGCAGGCCCATCTCGCCGCACTTGCGCCACAGCTCCCGAGGAAACTCCTGTTGCCGGTCGCGCTCGGCGACGTGGTCGTTCAGCACACCCCTCGAGAACTTGACGATGCTGTCGCGCAGCGCCCGTTCTTCCGGCGAAAGCGAGAAATCCATCAGCTCATTTCCTTGAGTTGCTGGTAGTGGATCTTGTCGGTCGAGGTCTTGGGCAGCGCCGCGTGCCACTGGAACCGATCGGGGATCATGTACATCGGCAGCACCTGGGCGCAGAAGCCCTTCATCTCGATCAGGGACAGCGGTGCACCGGTCCGGCTCGAGACGTGCGCGATGATCTTGACGCCCGCCTCCTCGTCCGGAATAGCGATCACCGCGGCTTCCTTGATCTGGGCATGCTTGTAGAGGCCCGCCTCGATCTCGCCCAATTCCACGCGATAGGCGCGCCGCTTGACCATGCGATCGCGCCGGCCCTTGTAGACATAGTCGCCGTTCGCGTCCTGGAACACGATGTCGCCGGTGCGGTACCAGCGCTCGCCGTTCCGGCTCGACAGGAAGCCCTTCTGCGTCTGTTCCGGCAAGCCCCAGTAGCGCTGCATCACGCCGCGGCCGGTGATGCAAAGCTCGCCCTCCTGACCGTCAGCCACTTCCTTGCCGTCCTCGTCGACCACCTTGCCGCGCAGGTGCGAGCAGACCTTGCCGATGGGAAACGGTGTGTTCTGCTCGGCAGCGATGGGGAGCTTCACCTCGTAGAACGTGCAGACGTTCGTTTCGGTGGGCCCGTAGAGATTGAAGTACCGCGGCGTCGGCCACAGTTCTGCCAGCCGGCGCAGATGCTTGATGGGGAACACTTCGCCCGCGAAGAACACGTGCCGCAGGTCGGGGACCGGATGCTTGTCCAGGCTGCCGAACTGTGCGAGCAGGCTCAGGATGGACGGGGCCGAGTACCACACCGAGATGCGGTGCTCGGCGATGAGTTTGGCGAGGCCCGTCGGTTCCTTGCCCGCCTCTTCGCCGATCAGCACCAGCGCGGCGCCGTGTCGATGCGACACGAACAGGTCGAGGACCGAGAGATCGAAATGAAACGGCGCGTGCGACGAGAAGACGTCGCGCTCGTGGGGCTCGAAGGTCTCCGAGCACCACTGCACGAAGCTCACCGCGTTCTCGTGGGTGAGAGTGACGCCCTTGGGCCGCCCGGTGGACCCGGAGGTGTAGAGGATGTAGGCCACGTCATCGGGCTCGGAGGAATGGTCCGGGACGGTGGGCGCCGAGCCCCCACGGTCCGCTGCTTCGAGCCAGCGAGTCAAACCTTTCGCCCCGCCCACGTCTTCCAGTGCGACCAGCACCGGCGTCCTGCCCAGCGCCTCGAACTGGGCGCGCACGGCGTCCAGCACTCGCGCTTCCGCGATGAGAACCTGCACCTCGCAGTTGTGGAACACGTAGGCATTGCGCTCCACCGGTGCACCCGAATCTACCGGTACGTACGCTGCGCCGGCTCTCAGGATCCCGTAGATGGCTGCCACGGTATCCGCGGACTTGCGCAGGTACAGGCCGACGCGATCGCCGGGGCCGACGCCCAGTTGCGCGAGACGATCGCGGACCCGCGCGGACAACGCGTCCAGATCGGCATAGGACAGCGGCCCGTGCCCGGGGTCGACGACGGCGGTGCGTTCGGGGAACCGCCCGGCGGCGTCGAGAAATCCCCGGTGCAGAGGGGCGGAAGTCGAAGCGCTCATGGCAACGGCGCCGGGTCTTGCTTCAGCGGCTGGCTGTCGCGGGCAGCTTGGACGAGACCAGCGCCGCGATCTGGTTCAGCGTGTCGAGGTGTTCCTTGTCCGCCTCGTGCGCCTCGAGCGTGATGCCGAAGGACTCTTCGAGGAACAGGATCAGCTTCAGTGTCGCGATGGAATCGAGGATGCCGCGCGAAATCAGAGGCAGATCGTCGGTCAGGTTATCCGGCGACTCGCCGGCGAGAAACGTGGTCATGATGTAGTCCTTGACCGACTGCTTGATCGAATCACTCATGCTGGGTCTCCGTTGCTGGTTCCTGAAAAAGTGAGGGCTACTGCGCGAGTGCTCCGGCAGCGAAGACGCGGGCACGCTCGGCTGCGAAACGTTCGAAAAGGCGATCGGCGATGAGCTGATGGCCCAGCGCGTTGGGATGGTCGTCCCACTCCGCGAGACGGATCTTGGTCACGTCTTCGTTCTTGAAGATGTCGTCCAGGCGCATCACGACGAAACCGGACTGCTCGGCGAGTGCGACCGTTTCCGGCGTCTCTTCCTGCCAGGCGCCTTCGCGCAGCTGCGGCAGGAACACCCAGATCGGCTGGATGCCGTGATCGCGTGCATGCCCGGTGATGTGGCCATAGACGAAAGCCAGGATCTCGTGGGCATACGGTTTCAAGCGGCGTTGACCGTCCACTTCGCCCATCCCCTTGGTCACCCCGGCCTTCTCGACGATCGCGCGCAACTCGGGATAGGGAATGTCGATGCCCTTGTGCATGACCTCGGCGAGATAGTTGGCGGAACGCGTCAACTCGCGCCCGGTGGCGACATAGATCACACCATTGGGTTGCAGCGCCAGGGCGCGTTCGTAGTTCGGCAGTTGTTGCGGCGGCTGGTAGCCCTGCACACCGTAGTTCAACAGCTCGTACTTCGCAAAGGGCGCGCCGGCGAACTCGCGGTTGAGGCGCTCCTCGAGCAGATTCTCGAAAGTGGCGCCGTCGCTGACACCCCAGCCCATCACCGACGAAGCGCCCAGAACCGCCGCCCGGAAGGTGCCGGGTTCGCGCTGCTCTGCGTAGTCCCGATCGCGCATGCCGAAGCGGTTCGTCGTGATGGTGCCGTAGCTCGTCTCGTAGACGAACGACGGGATCATCTCCATCTGCGCGAAGCCTTCCACATAGCGTTTGAGGCCGGCACCCTGAGCATCCAGCCAGTTCGCAGGCCGCTTGGCATACACCTCCCACAGCTGGGAGTTGAAGCGCGTCAGGTCGGTCAGTCCCTCGTAGTACCCTCGTTCGAGCCTGGCAGCATCCAGGCGACTCAGGCTTGAATGGCGCAACGAGTGGATGGTGGAAGATGCCGTCACGCCAAACCTTGAGTACACCGGCTCGACGCTGATGCCGATCAGCAGGACGACGATGCCGAGCGTGGCGGCGTGGGGCTGCAGGATCCAGGGACGGTTGGCGGCCTTCTCGTCGGAATGCGGCATGACGATCTGGATGTTGCCCACGAAGCTCACCACCAGCGTGACGGCGGGCCAGAACAGGAACTCGAGCGTGTATCCGCCGCCCAGCACGTGCCACAGCGCGAACCAGTCGTCCACGCGCTCGCAGGACCAGAACGACCAGAGCAGGCAGATGAACCAGAACGTGGTGTAGCTCTTCACCGTCCGCACGGCCACGGCCTTCCAGGAGAACTGCGCCACGCCGAGGCTGCGCTTGCGGCCGAACTTCATCTCGTACAGCGAACTCACCACGACCATGGACCCCACCATGGTCCAGAACAGGATGTCCTGCACCACGATCAGGCTGGAACCGCGAATCCAGTACCACTGGTAGACGTGCAGTGCCCACGTCGCCACGAACACCCAAACGATCGCGAGCGCGATGGAGGTGTTCGGACCCAGCTTCTTCAGACGGAACAGCGCCGGGTAGTAGAACACCTTCTGCATGAAATCCTTCCAGTAGATGTTGATGCGCCGGTAGTAGTCCGTGAAACCGGCGGACAGGAAGTAGCGGTTGTGGGTCTCGGGCAGCCGGAAGCCGAACAGATAGAGCATGCCCACGATCAGGTGGAACAGGCCCGACACCTTCAGGTAGAGCAGCAGGTTCGCGAGGATGAACTGGATGAAGGTGGCGGGTGTCGTGACTTCCGCAGGCGCCAGCGTCATCTGGTAGTACACCAGCCGGTAGAGGATCAGGTGCACCACGCCGCGCACCATCCAGTCGATCCCGATCTGGTAGATGCGGTACGCGTCGTCGTCGTAGTAGTTGCGCTTGAACGCCTTGTAGTCCACGACCGGGAACAGCGGGAAGCACGCGTTCGGCAGCATGCAGAAATAGGAGATCGCTCGCGCCGGCGTCTCCGGCGTCTTCTCGAACCGCAGATCGTGGAAGTACACGATCAGCCGGAACATGAACATGGAGCCCAGGATGGGCCAGATCGCTTCGCTCCAGGGGCTGCCCACCATCCCGCTGCGCTGCAAAGCCAAAATGCCTGCCATCGACAGCAGCAGCACGCCGCGAACCCCCAATGGAAGCGGGAGATGGCAGATGCCGATCAGCACGGCACCGATGGCGAACATCCAGGCAAAGTTCACCACGCCGAACAGCAGTGCCGTTCCAGCCATGCTGAGAATCGCGAAGAACGGCAACCGGAAACGCAGCGGCAGGTGGGCATGGATCAGGAAGCCCACGAACGCGAACTGCGAAAGCAGCAGGAAGCCGGAGTTCTCGATCTGGTACTGGCGAAACAGCAGCAGCACCAGGGCGAGCTGGACCACGATCCAGCCGAACTTGAGCAAAGGGATGCGACCGTCACGGGCGCCGGCGACCGGAGCCTTGAGGGCGGCCATGGCGAGGGTGCTGTCGGTCATCGCGCGGTCGCTCCCGTGACGGTACGAGCCGCCGTCAACTGTTCGTCATTCCATCCCATCTCGTCGAACCAGCGCCCGCCGATGCTGCGATTGAGCGGATAGGCCTGGTTCATGACACCGCCGAACAGGACCATGTTGTTGCGCTTGAGGATCTCGTCGCCCAGCGCATCCAGGGCGCGTGCCCGCGCGACCGGATCGGTCAGGCAGTCCGCTTCATGCACCACCGGGATGAAGTCGAGCGCGTCGTCGATGCGGCGGTTGTAGTCCGTGACGCAGACGCGCGGCAACGCGGACATCGCACCCTTCAACTCCATCAACTGCCGCACCGCGTCGAACCCCACCTCGACCAGCTGCTGGCGGCTCAGCCATTTCGTCTCGTAGTTGATGCGATTCAGGATGGATGCCGATTCCATCCCGCGCCGATGCTGTTCCGCAGTCCGGTGGAACACGCGGTAGCCGTGCTGGTCCGGATACTCGAAGAAGGTCGACGCCGGATCCAGGAACGGGATCATCGGACAGATCATCGGGTTCACGTTCTTGCCCTTGAACTTGCGCAGCAGATGCGCGCAGTAGTCCACGGTCGCCTGCACCGACTCCGGCCCCTGCTCCGGCATGCCCACGAAGTACCAGATGTCGATCTGGTAGATGCCGTATTCGAGCGCCTTCTCGAGCCAGGCTTCCATCTCGGCGTTGGTGTAGACGCCGCGGCCGGCGAGCTTCGCCACCACCGGATCGTGACTCTCCGGCGAGAGCGTGATGACGGTGCGCCGGTTCGTCCGCGCCATCTGCTGCAGGATGTCGTCCCTGGTGAGGTGGAACTGCTCGTAGCTCACCGATTTCAGGCCCGCATCGCCCACGTGGTCGAGAAACCGGCGCATGCCGCTCGGTGATTCGTTGTAGGAGCCGACCGAATAGAAGTGGTAGCTGTTGACGCCCGGGATGCGCTTGATCGTCTGGAACTCGAAGTCGATCTCGTGCAGCGGCTTGCGCGCCATGGTGCGATGGCGCTTGAAGATGCGGCGGAACGCTTCCCGGGAACCGCCGCACCAGCCGCAGTTGTAGGCACAGCCGGCGTTCTGCGTCGACAGGATCTCGTGGATCGGCATGGCGCCGCCGCCGGAACCGGGATCATCGGGCTGACGGGCCCAGTCGATCCCGCACGCGAAGGAATCCGGCTTGTGCGAGAAAATGTTCTCGCGAATCACGCCGCGCTCCTTCCACACGAGATTCGCGATGCCTTCAGGCGCACGTCCGGCGCCGATCGCCGTGAGCAGCTCGGCCATCGGCTCATGCGTGTCGTAGCCGCGCATGACCATGTCGACGAACGGATACTGGATCAGCTCGAGCGCGTAGTAGGTGGAGGAGATGCCCCCGAAGACGATGGCAATGTCCGGTCGCAGCGCCTTGATGCGCTTCGCCACGGCGAGGCTGCCCTGCACGTGGATCATCCAGTGCAGGTCGATACCCACGAGCGGCGTGTCCAGCGCCTCGACGATGCGGTCGAAATCGACTTCGGGGTGACGCAGCAGCACGCTGCTCAGGTTCAGGATCTTGACGTCGTGGCCGCGGTCACCCAGGAAGCGCTGCAGCGTCTTGAAGCCCACCGGGAAGTACTCGTACAGCGGTGTGATGGGCACGTCGCCGCTCGTTCCGAGGAATGGGAAGTAGATGTCGCGGCGGTTGCGGAAATCGAAGAATGCCGGTGCATGCACCAGCAGCATGTCGGCTCGCAGGCTGGGCAGCGCGGTCACGGCGCCTTCCCGCGGGCGCTCCGCCGCGACGGTTCCGGACATCGGCACGTTCATTGTTCATCCCCTCGTTCGGTACTGCATCGGCGCATCTCGCCGCCTACATTCACAGGAACAGCGGAAGGTTCTCCACCGTGCTCTGATCGAGAAGGATCTTGCGTTCCTTGAGCAACCATCCCGGCCCCTGGAACCAGCGATCCTCGCGGCACCCCACCGCGAACCACTCCTCACCTCTACCGCGACTTCTGAACACCACGAAATTGGACTTCACCCGGACCGAGCCGTCGTCGTCGCGGTCGGCCATGATGTTGGAGATGAACCGCCGTGTCCGCGTGGGCGGCACGTCGATCCACGCGATGCCGGTCTCGAGGCGACTCACCCGAAGTCCGAGACTCACCTTGGTTTCATCGAACAAAGGCAGTCGCGTCGCCTCGCCGTGCTGCTCGTCCTTGCGCGAGACCGCCGCGCGCACCGGCGCCCAGTACCGCAACTCCGGCGCCATCAACGCGAGCCAATCGTGAAACCGCCCGGAATCGAGCAGGTCGGCCTCGTGATAGAGCAGGCGCTCGATCTCGTCCTTCACGGCGTGGCGTCCTGTCCGACCAGCCGGGCCCAGTGCTTGTAGAACGCGAAGGCCGGCGTATCCGACTGCAGATTCGTGGTCGCGCCCGGAAACGGCCGCGCGGTGCCCGCTTCGCCGGCGCCGAACTCGTAGCAGAGGCGAAAGCTCGGCGGCATGCTCTTCAGATTGGTCTCGAGGCGTGTCCAGACCTCCAGATCGTCCTGCTCCAGCATGCCCGAGGGCGAGAACATGCGCGTCACCTGCGTACGTATGCCCTCCTTGACCGCTTCCGGCGCATCCCTGTTGTACAACGCCCATGACCACAGTTCGGTCTGGTCGGCGGCAATGGGCTGCCACACTCGGATGCTGCACAGCCCGGGAAAATAGACGAAGGACAGGTTGGGGAAGACGGTCATCACCAGGGAGCCGCGCAGCAGCCGCAACTGTGCGTCGGACAGATTGCCCTGCTGCGCGAGCCCGTCCAGGTAGGCCGTATTGGCGCCGGGAATCTCGCGTCGCGGGGCGACGCTGATCAGCATGTGCCCGTTCGCGGTCCACGAATGGAAGCTGTTCGCGTGCAGCGGGTCCTCGTTCCTGTGGCCCAGCCGCCCCATGCTCCCGTGCACGCCCTGGAAATGCCAGTTGTCCGACCCGAACTGCTCGGCCGGAATCTTCCAGTTGCAGTGGATGATCGAACGGTGCACGCCTGCGGATACCTCCGTCCCGGCCGCGCTGCTGGAGAGCACCAGATCGAGGTACCACTTCATCTCGCCGAGATAGTCCTCGAGCGAACAGGCATCCGGATCGAACGTGCAGAAGATGAGGTCGCGATACGTGGCGACGCGCGCTGCCCGCATCAGGTTCCAGCGCGACTTGTCGAACCCCGGAGAGTGCTGGCGCGGGACCGCGATGAGGTCGCCGCGATTGTTGAACGTCCAGTTGTGGTACGGACACACGAACCTGGCGGCGTTGCCGTGCTCGAGCTGGCAGATGCGCCCGCCGCGATGGGTACAGACGTTGGCGATGGCGTGAAACTGCCCGGCATCGTCGAGGCACAGCAGCATCGGCACGGTGCCGGCGAGCACCTGGACGAAGTCGCCGGGCGCCTTGAACTGGCTGCGGTGCCCGACATACAGCCAGCAACGCGAGAAGACGTGCGACTGCTCGAGGGCGTGCACCGCCGGGTCGGTGAAGACCCTGCTGCTGATCGTGCGGTCGGCGGAATCGACGAGGGGGCGCGACAAGGATCGGTCCTTCTACCGCGAAGTCGCGACGACGTCGGCTGCGCATGCCGGAGCCGGATTCCCCGGGAACGCCGTATCCGGGGAGCTGACGTGATGCACGAGTGCGGTCATGGCGAGAGCGGCCTTGGATTCCACCGGGGGCGCACATGGGTCATCCACGAAGTCCGAAAGTCGAGCGGCGGACGAAATGACGGCCGCCGCGTCAGGGCTGCGCCTTGGACAGCTTACTCGCCACGTCCAGCCTCGGGTGTATCCGGATCGGCCAGACTTCATCAGGGCGCACCGCCCGAGGGAGCCGTGCTGCGGCATGGGTGGGCGTGAAGCGAAATGCGGTCAGGTGGGTCATGTTGCGGTCGTGCATGGTGGGCCCGTAGCGGCCTGTGCGGCCAGAGCGACGCTGGACGGGCTTCCCCTATGCTATGCAAGGCGCATACGAGCTTATGGTTCTCACTCAATAACAGACACTTAGACGCCACCTTTCGAAAGTGCATGAGCTTGATGTAAGGGAGTCCGACACTAACTGTAATATCTTCATGGCGCCGGAATGGTGGGCAATCGGGAGCACCGGCCTTCCTGGATGCCCCCATAGATACCCGGCAGGTTGCTCGAGGCATCCGCGGGCGTGGCCGCGGCTGGCAGCACCCTGAGGCACCCGCAGGCGGCACAGCATCGGCCCTGCTTCAAGGGGACGCCTGAACCCTTTGTAGCACCGCGAATTCTTGCTTGCACCCTGGGCGGGAATCGGGACAATATCCCCCCTCGCAACGACCCGGCACGGCGGCGAAGGAGTCCGCCGTGTTGCTTTTTGGAGGCTCGAAGAGTCCATGCATCTGATGAACACGTATGGCCGCCTGCCCGTGGCATTCGCCCGGGGTGAGGGTGTCTGGGTCTGGGACACCGAAGGCCGCAAGTACCTCGATGCGCTTTCCGGCATCGCCGTGACCGGCCTGGGTCATGCGCATCCGCGGGTCGTGGGCGCGATCACGGAGCAGGCCGGCCGCATGATCCACGCCTCCAACCTGTACCGCATCCCGGAGCAGGAACGCCTCGCCGACAAGCTGGCCGCCGTCTCGGGCATGGACCGCGTGTTCCTGTGCAATTCCGGCTGCGAAGCCAACGAAGCCGCCATCAAGCTGGCGCGGCTGCATGGCCACCAGAAGGGTGTCGAACAACCGGTGATCATCGTGATGGAGAAGGCCTTTCACGGCCGCACCATCGCCACCCTCTCCGCCACCGGCAGCCGCAAGGTGCAGGCCGGTTTCGAGCCGCTGCTGACCGGCTTCTCACGCGTGCCCTACGGCGACCGCGAAGCGATCGAACACGTGGCTGCCAACAACCGCAGCGTGGTTGCCGTGCTGGTCGAGCCCATCCAGGGCGAAGGCGGCATCAACGTTCCCGACGACGCCTATCTCGGCTTCCTGCGCGAGGCCTGCGACCGCCACGGCTGGCTGCTGATGTTCGACGAAGTACAGACCGGCATGGGCCGCACCGGCAAGTGGTTCGCCTTCCAGCACACCGGGATCTCCCCGGATGTCATGACACTGGCGAAGGGACTCGGCAACGGGGTTCCCATCGGTGCCTGCCTTGCACGCGGTGCCGCGGGTGACGTCTTCAGTCCGGGCAAGCACGGGTCCACCTTCGGCGGCAATCCGCTGTGCTGTGCGGCCTCGCTGGCGACGCTCGAGGCGATCGAGGCGGAAGGTCTCCTCGAGAACGCTTCCCGCGTCGGCGGCCTCATCCGGGCAGAACTGTCCCAGCGCCTCGCGGGCGAACCCGGCGTCAAGCAGATCCGCGGAAAGGGCCTGATGATCGGCATCGAACTCGACCGTCCCTGCGGCGATCTGGTCAAGCGTGGCCTCGAAGCCGGCCTGCTCATCAACGTGACGGCGGATACGGTCGTGCGCCTCCTGCCGCCGCTCATCCTCCGCAATGGCGAAGCGCAGCTGCTGGTCGAACGCCTGGCGGAACTCATCCGTTCCTTCCTGCAGATGGAGACCCCCGCCACGGTCGCCGGCTGAGGCTGCCACCGGGACTCATGAAATGGCCCCCACGCTCTCTTCGTTCGCTGCCCCCCACGGGGGCGCGTCAACGGCTTGGGGCGGCCCGGCGCCATTGACATGCGGCCCCTGAAGCACTTTCTCCGGTTCAAGGACCTGTCGCTCGACGAGTTCGAGCACCTGTTCGCCCGTACGCGCTGGATCAAGGACCGCTTCAAGCAGTACCAGCAGTACTGGCCGCTGGTGGACCGCACGCTGGTGATGATCTTCGAGAAGGCCTCGACCCGGACGCGCCTTTCCTTCGAAGCCGGCATGCAGCAGCTGGGCGGAGCCGCCATCTACCTCAACACGCGCGACTCGCAGCTGGGGCGCGGCGAGCCGGTGGAAGATGCCGCACAGGTCATCTCACGCATGTGCGATGCAGTCATGATCCGCACCTTCGAACAGGAGATCATCGAGCGCTTCGCCAAGCACTCGCGCGTACCGGTGATCAACGGCCTCACCAACGAATACCACCCCTGCCAGATCATGGCGGACATCTTCACCTTCATCGAACATCGCGGTTCGATCAAGGGCAAGACCGTGGCGTGGATCGGGGATTCCAACAACGTCTGCAACACGTGGCTGCAGGCCGCGGAAGTCTTCGACTTCAACGTGCACGTGTCGACACCCCCCGGCTACGAAGTCGAAGCTGAACGCGCTGGTCTCTACGGCGACGACCACTACGAACAGTTTGCCGACCCGATGGACGCCGCACGAGGAGCGGATCTCGTCACCACCGACGTGTGGACCAGCATGGGCTTCGAGGCCGAGAACGAACAGCGCTGCCGCGTGTTCCAGGACTGGCGGGTCGACACCGACATGATGCGCGTGGCGAAACCGGACGCGCTCTTCATGCATTGCCTGCCGGCGCACCGCGGCGAGGAAGTCGCCAAGGAAGTCATCGACGGTCCGCACAGTGTCGTCTGGGACGAGGCAGAAAACAGGATGCATACGCAGAAGGCATTGCTCGAATATCTGCTGCTCGGGCGTGTCGAAGGCTAGCACCAGAGGCGGCTGCAGCCGTCCCCTTTCCACAGGGCAGGACCAACGACTCTTTTCGGAGCATTCGCCATGATCAAGTTCATCGCATCGTTACTGATAGCCGGCCTGACCGGGAGCCTCGCGCTCGCCGCCGACGACGACGCCAAGTTCATCCAGGACAAGAACGGCTGCAAGGTGGTCAACCCGAATCCGCGCGCGGAGGAGACCATCACCTGGTCCGGCAAGTGCGGCGCCGACGGCTACACCGAAGGCACGGGTGTGCTGCAGTGGTTCCAGTCGGGCATCGCCGACGAGAAGTACGAGGGCGAAATGAGCCATGGCTATGCCGAGGGCAAGGGCATCCAGACCATGATCGACGGCGGCCGCTACGAGGGCGAATTCAAGGAAAGCCGCCAGCACGGCGAGGGCACGTTCTACGGCGCGGACGGTTCGATCTTCCAGGGCAGCTGGAAGGACGGCAAACCGCACGGCCCCGGCGTGCTGCGTACGCCGGAAGGCAAGGTCATTCGCGGCGAATGGGACAACGGCTCCTTCAAGGGCGGCGACACCGATACCGATCCCAATCGCACCTGATCAAGAACCAACCAACAAGTCACGAGGAAACATGGCAAGCGGCATCAAGAAGGTGGTACTGGCTTATTCGGGCGGCCTCGACACGTCGGTGATCCTGAAATGGCTGCAGGACGTCTACCAGTGCGAGGTGGTCACCTTCACAGCCGACATCGGCCAGGGCGAAGAGCTGGAACCGGCGCGCAAGAAAGCGCTGCAGCTCGGCATCAAGAAGCAGAACATCTTCATCGAGGACCTGCGTGAGGAGTTCGTGCGCGACTTCGTGTTCCCCATGTTCCGCGCGAACACCGTCTACGAAGGCGAATACCTCCTCGGCACTTCGATCGCGCGTCCGCTGATCGCCAAGAACATGGTGGAAGTGGCGAAAAAAGTGGGCGCGGACGCCATTTCGCACGGCGCCACCGGCAAGGGCAACGACCAGGTGCGGTTCGAACTGGGCGCGTACGCCCTGATGCCGAACGTGAAGATCATCGCACCGTGGCGCGAATGGGATCTGCTCTCGCGCGAGAAGCTGCTAGCCTACGCCGACAAGCACGGCATCCCCGTGGACTTCAAGAAGCGCAAGGGTGGCGGCGCGCCCTACTCCATGGACGCAAACCTGCTGCACATCAGCTATGAAGGCGGGATTCTCGAAGATCCCGATTTCGCGCCGGAAGATTCCATGTGGCGCATCACGGTCTCGCCCGAGAAGGCGCCCAACAAGCCGCAGGTGATCGAGCTCGAATACAAGGCCGGGGACATCGTCGCGATCGACGGCAAGAAGTACTCTCCGGCCGAGGTGTTGACGAAACTGAACGCCCTCGGCGGCAAGCACGGCATCGGGCGCCTCGACATGGTCGAGAACCGCTACGTCGGCATGAAGTCGCGCGGCTGCTACGAAACCCCGGGCGGCACGATCATGCTGAAGGCTCACCGCGCCATGGAATCCATCACCATGGACCGTGAAGTGCTGGCGCTCAAGGACGACCTGATGCCGCGCTATGCGCGCATGATCTACAACGGCTACTGGTTCAGCCCCGAGCGCAAGCTGCTGCAGGGCCTGATCGACGCCTCCCAGGCCACCGTCAACGGCACCGTGCGCCTGAAGCTCTACAAGGGCACCATCATGTGCGTGGGCCGTACGTCCAAGTCCGACTCGCTGTTCGACGCGCGCATCTCCACGTTCGACGACGACAAGGGCGCCTACAACCAGGCCGACGCCGGCGGCTTCATCAAGCTGAACGCGCTGCGCATGCGCATCGCCGCCAACCGGACGAAGCGCCAACGTCGATGACCACCATCGCCGTCGTCAGGAAGCATGGCGTGGCCGCGATCGCCGCGGACACCTTGACCAAATGGGGCTCGGCCAAGGAATCGGCCGAGTACGTGGTCAACCACGAGAAGATCTTCCCGCTCGCCAACGGCTTCATCGCCGTGACCGGCGACGCCGTCTTCAAGCATATCGTGCGCGATTACTTCGGCGGCCAGGAAGGCGCTCCGAAGCTCGACACCGTCGCCAATATTTTCCGCACCTGGAACCGGCTGCACGCCGATTTCAAGGAGCGCTACTTCCTTCAGACCGAGGAGGAGAAGGAAGATGCGGTCGAGTCCACCCGCGTCGACGTGCTCCTTGCGAACCCGCATGGAATCTTCGGCGTGTCCGGTCAGCGGACCGTGCAGGAGTTCTCCAAGTTCTACGCCTACGGCAGCGGCAGCGACTACGCGCTGGGGGCGCTGTATTCGGTCTATGATCGTCCCGACATGGACGCCGAAGCGGTGGCACGCCACGCCATCGCTGCGGCGATCGAATTCGACGACGGAACCGGCGGCCCGATCCAGTCCCATACGGTCGCCCTGCTGCGTTCCTGATCGCGTTTCGGGAGAATCGCGATGCCCAGCTTCGACATCGTTTCCGAAGTGAACCAGGTCGAGGTCCACAACGCCGTGGACCAGTGCAACAAGGAAGTGTCGACCCGCTTCGATTTCAAGGGAACGGACGCACGCGTGGAAATGGCGGAGAAGGTCCTGACCGTCTTCGCCGACGACGAGTTCAAGCTCTCCCAGGTGCGCGACATCCTCACCACCAAGCTCGCGAAGCGCAACGTGGACGTGCGCTGCCTCGACCTCGGCAAGCCGGAGAAGATCTCCGGCAACAAGGTGAAGCAGGTCGTCACCGTGAAGACGGGCATCGAGACCACGCTCGCGAAGAAGATCGTGCAATCGATCAAGGACGCCAAGCTCAAGGTGCAGGCGAGCATCCAGGGTGATGCGGTGCGCGTCTCCGGTGCGAAGAAGGACACGCTGCAGGATGCCATCGCGCTCGTGCGCAAGACCGTGACGGATTTTCCGGTGCAGTTCCAGAACTTCCGGGAATAGCGCGAGGCCCGGGGAGTCCCGAGGTCAGCACGATCCCCGGATCACCTACCCTGTGGCCGAACCTCCTGCATGTGCTGTCGCAGGTAGGCGAGCAGTGCCGAGCGGCGCTCCGCACCTCGGGGCGTACCCGGTTCATGCGGCGGAAACAGATCGGGGCGGCATTCCGACGCGTGTTCGAGGATCGACCGCCATCGCATCGTCACGGTGTGGGATGAGATACCGAGGCGCTCGGCGATGCGCACGTCGGTGACCCCGCGCAGTGCCAGCACGAGCAGATCCTGTTCACCGGCGCCGAAGCGGAACTGGGCATCGCCCGCCTGGAAGAACCACCACATCGTCGATCCCACCCTGGAATCCGCTTCGCTGCGAGTGCCGCCGACAAGGTAGCGCGGACGCGGCCGAGTGCCGCTTTGGGCATCGGACGGAACGGGTAGCCGTACGCCCCGGATGCCCGACGTCCTTGCGAGCGCATACAGGTCCCGGCCCGCGATCTCGCGGTAGAAGGACTGCACACGCCAGCCGCCAAGCCAGTCCCGCGCCGACGCGAGCATGGGCGGGAGCCAGCGCAGCGTGAGCGGATTGGCAAAATTGTCGTTCTCCAGCGCGAAATCCACCCCCACGGCGTGCACGCCACCGTCGCGCTGAGCGGCCGCGAGGGAGGCCCGCGTCGCAAGCGGGGAACGCCCCTCGAGCGCCAGTTCGATGATGCGCCGGGACAGGCCCGCCGAGGGCGCGGCGATCTCGGCGGCAATGAAGTCGCGCTCGACGAACACCCCGCTCGCCACCCCTCGCACCGGATGATCGGCTGCGCTGTCGTCCACCAGCACGTGCAGGGTGTGGTGGTAGCCGTGCACGAGCGGCAACCAGAACCGGGGCAGCTGATCGTGCAGTGCCTCAGGGTACTGGAGGCGGCCCCAGGCCTTCACGAGATCGACACAGCGAGGGAGGTCTTCGGGTTCGGCGTGGCGAAAATGGAGGGCCATGGCGTCCTGCGGGTCGGCGGCGTCCGCGGTTCACGAGTCGCTCCGCTGCACGAACCCGGTCTACCTTTTTTCGGTAATTGTACGGGCCGGATCGACTCGCCATAGTCTGATCACCGCAACTCGTCCCGGGGCCATGTCTTATGCGTTCTGCTTTCCGTTGCGCCATGGGAATCGGCGCCCTGCTCGTGGCCAGCGTCGCCGTGGCCCAGGACAACTTCTTCCTCGACAGCATCGTCACGAGCGCAACGGTCATCCGTTCCGATCGGACGGCAGCTCCCGGAGCGCTGTTGACTCTGCGGGCGCAGGACACCGACGGCGGCCTGAATGTCGACGCTTTCGCCTCGCTCGAAATCCGCCATTCAGCCTATCAGAGCTACTCCGGGTTCAATTCGGTTCGCGTCGGAGTGCTCGCCGCCAACGGGCTGCCGCAGAATTTCCTCGAGGCGGAGACGACGTATACCGTGAGTCTCACGACGTTGGGCAACGCCACCGACGCTCCGTACCAGCTCTTTCTCGATTACTTGGTCTTTCCGGGAGCGGTCGGGCTGAACGCGAGCGCCCCGCTGAATTCGCGCGCTGGCGTTTCCGTCAACATCGACGCGACGAACTACTTCAAGTTCGATGCCGACCTGGTCGGCAAGAGCGGCAGGCTCGAGGTCACGAAACGGGGCATCGGTCTCGATACCCGCATCGATCCCCTGTTCGTGGCGGCGGGCACTCAGGTCGGAGCTTCCGATATCGACGGTTTCCCGATCCAGACCCTCGAGTCGTTGCCCTTCTTCGACAGCGTCTACCTCGGAAGATACGACCCCTTCGACGTCGCTGGATTCTCATACATCATGCGAGCATTCGTCTCGGTGCCCGGCTACGAAACCGCCGGACTTGCCATGCTGGGCGACCCGTTTGCCTTGCGGGCAGACCCGAACGGCGAGCTCGCCAGGACCTTTCCTCAGGGAACCCCGCCGTTTCGCATTCGCATGGTCCCGGCTGCCCCGGTTCCGGAGCCCGGCACACCGGCTCTGCTCATTGCCGGGATAGCCTGCCTGGGCCTGCTGGTGAGCCGGCGAACGGCCTGGAGGCCGAGCCCTTAGGCGCATCAACGGCGGTCGCAATGCCTCAGCGCTTCAGGCTCTCGGTCCAGACGTCGTAGAGGCGCGCGGCCACGCCATGCAGTTCGTCCAGCTTGCGCTGGGCGTCTGCCTTCATTTCGGCTTCCGTCTGCACGGACGGACCACGGTTCGCGGCAATTTCGTCCTGCCCGTCGCGGCACCAGTTGTCGATCATGCGCTCGGTCATCTCGACGTGGCATTGCATGCCCAGATGAGGACCGATCGCGAACCCCTGGTTCGAACAGTAGGGGCTCGACATCAGCCTGGTCGCGTCCGGCGGCAGCGAAAACGTCTCGCCGTGCCACTGGAAGGTCTCGAACGAGCGGATATCGCCGAACCACTTCCTGGCGATCGGATTGTCCTCGACCTTCACCGCGCCCCAGCCGATCTCCTTGATCGGATTGCGCGTGACCACGCCGCCCAGTGCCTTCGAGATCAGTTGACCGCCCAGACAATGACCCAGGGTCGGCACGTTCTCGGCCGCTGCCTTGCGGATCAACTCGAGCACCTTGGGGATCCACGGCAGGTCGTCGTTGACGCTCATGGGGCCCCCCATGAACACGAGGCCGGCATAGTCGCCCGGGCTCGCCGGCACCGGCTCCCCCGCATCCAGGGCGATCAGTTTCCACGGTACGCTTCGTGCATCGAGGTAGTCACCGAAGTACCCGGGTCCTTCAGTGGGAGAGTGACGGAAGATGGCGACTGGCTTCATGCCTCGGCTTTCGTGGGGATCGACGGCGCGCCATGGTATTTCATGGGCCGTAGCGTGGCTATTGTTGACGCTGCCCGCGCATGCGGTGGACGTCACGGTCGTGGGCCTCACCAACGGCAAGGCCATCGTGTCCGTGAACGGCGGGCGCCCCAAAACGCTGTCGGCCGGCGACGTCGGCCCGGAGGGCGTTAAATTGATCAGCGCCACGTCGGAATCGGCCGTGCTCGAGATCGACGGCAAGCGCCGCACCCTCACCATGGGCCAGGGCATCACCACCAATTTCGAGTCCACCGGCCGGTCGAAGGTGATCCTCAACGCCGACGGGACCGGCCACTACCTGACCTCGGGCACCATCAACGGCGGGCAGGTGAAGTTCCTGGTCGACACCGGTGCCACCATGGTCTCCATGGGCACCTCCGATGCGCGCCGCCTCGGGATCGAGTACCTCACCGGCGTACGCGGCTCAAGCAACACAGCCAATGGCGTGGCCACCGTGTATCACGTGAAGCTCGATTCCGTGCGCGTCGGCACGATCACCATGCGCAACGTCGATGGTGTGGTGCACGAGAACTCGGACATGCCGTTCGTGCTGCTCGGGATGAGCTTTCTCGGCCGGCTGGAACTGAAGCACGAGGGCCGCACGCTGACGATGATGCAGCGGTTCTAGGCACCGGCCAGCCCCCACCCCAACCCTCCCCCGGCAAAGCCGGGAGAGGGAGCTGTACACCCCTTCCCCCGGCTGCGCCGG
>LNDQ01000059.1 GCA_001464695.1 Betaproteobacteria bacterium Ga0077523
CCGCTCGATCAGCGCATACGCGCTGTGATTGTGGATCGACTCGAAGTTCTCCGACTCGACCACATACTCAACGATGCGATCGTCGTTGTTCAGAGCAGTGGCCACGTCGCGCACCATGTCTTCGACGAACTTCGGATTGTCGTAGGCGCGCTCGGTCACGTACTTCTCGTCGGGGCGCTTCAGCAGGCCATACAACTCGCATGACGCCTGCTCTTCGGCGATCCGCACCAGATCCTCGATCCAGACGAAGCCTTCAGTCTCGGCGGTGATGGTCACGTGCGAGCGCTGATTGTGCGCACCGTACTCGGAGATCTTCTTCGAGCACGGGCACAGGCTGGTCACCGGCACCACCACCTTCATGGTCTGGCGATAGCCGTTGCGCCCCACCTCGCCGATGATCGTCACCTCGTAGTCGAGCAGGCTCTTGACACCCGACACCGGCGCCGACTTGTTGATGAAGTACGGGAACGTCATCTCGATGTGACCGGACTCGGCCTCGAGGCGCTGCACCATGTGGCGCAACATGTCCTCGAAGGACTCGACCGAAACCTCGCCTTCGTGGCTGTTCAGGATCTCCACGAAACGAGACATGTGCGTGCCCTTGAAATTGTGCGGCAGGTGCAC
The DNA here is from genome assembly GCA_001464695.1 of Betaproteobacteria bacterium Ga0077523. Lineage (GTDB taxonomy): Bacteria > Pseudomonadota > Gammaproteobacteria > Burkholderiales. The sequence goes on from LNDQ01000059.1 coordinate 625, forward strand.
GTACATGTTGAACGTCGCGATCGTGTGCTGCACGCCGCTGCTGCGATCGCGCACGCGGATCGGATGCCGGATCGCTTTGATCCCGACCTTGTCGATGGCGAGCTGGCGCGTGTCGGCCGAGCTCTGCACGTCGGGTATGACGATCTTTTCCGGAGAGTTCATAGGGTTATTCCTGACGGTCCGCGACTTGGGACCGATTATAGACCCCGCCTTTCCCGAAAACGTTTCGAGGAGTGACGCCCCGAGGGCATCAGCGGTGCAGGCGGGCCTGGACGGATTGGACGATTCCGGCACTGTCCAACCCGCAATGTTTCAGGAGCAACGCGTGATCGCCGTGTTCGACGAAACGGTCGGGCAGTCCCAGCTGCAATACATGGCGCTCGATGCGCGCGCTTGCAAGGGCTTCCAGCACGGCCGATCCGGCCCCGCCGTCGAGGGCATTTTCTTCGATCGTGACGATCAGCTCGTGGTCGGCCGCGATCTGCGCAACCAGCACCTCGTCCAGCGGCTTCACGAAGCGCATGTTCACGACGGTCGCATCGAGCTTTTCCCCCGCATCCAGCGCGGGTTTCACCATGGACCCGAAGGCCAGGATCGCCACGCGCTGGCCGCGGCGTTTGATCTGACCCTTGCCTATCGGCAGAGCGGTCATCTCGGGTGCCGGAGTGACACCAGGCCCGCTGCCGCGCGGATAGCGCACAGCGGTAGGCGAATCGAGGGTGAAGGCGGTGTAGAGCATCTGGCGGCATTCGTCCTCGTCGCTCGGTGCCATCACCGTCATGTTCGGCAGACAACGCAGGTATGAGAGATCGAACGCGCCGTGGTGCGTGGGGCCGTCCGCGCCCACAAGGCCGCCGCGATCGAGTGCGAAGACCACCGGCAGATTCTGGATGCACACGTCGTGGATCAACTGATCGTACCCGCGCTGGAGGAACGTCGAGTAGATCGCCACCACCGGTTTCAAGCCCTCGCAGGCGAGCCCCGCTGCGAACGTGACCGCATGCTGCTCGGCGATGCCGACATCAAAGTAGCGCCCCGGATGCTCTTGGGAAAAACGCACGAGACCCGAGCCCTCGCGCATCGCGGGAGTGATCCCGATGAGGCGCGGGTCTTGTGTCGCCATGTCGCACAGCCAGTCTCCGAAGATCTGCGTGTACGTTGGCTTGCCGCCGGACTTTGCGAGGATGCCCACCGCGGGATCGAACTTGGAAACGCCGTGGTAGAGGATCGGATCTTCCTCCGCCACTTCCATGCCCTTGCCCTTGCGCGTGACCACGTGCAGGAACTGCGGCCCGGACAGCTTGCGGATGTTGGAGAGTGTCGAGACCAGGGTGTCGATATCGTGACCGTCGATCGGCCCGATATAGTTGAAGCCGAACTCCTCGAACAGCGTGCCGCCGGTCACCATGCCTTTCATGTGTTCCTCGGCGCGCTTGGCGAGTTCCCACATGGGCGGCACCACACCGAGCACCTTCTCGCTCGCCTTGCGGGCCGAGGTGTAGAGACGTCCGGACAGAAGGCGCGCGAGATAGTTGTTCAGTGCGCCGACGTTCTCGGAGATCGACATGTCATTGTCGTTCAGCACCACGAGCAGGTTGGCGTCCATGGCGCCGGCGTTGTTCAGCGCTTCGAACGCCATGCCCGCAGTCATCGCACCGTCACCGATCACCGCCACGACACGCCGCGCTTCGCCGGCGAGCTTCGCGGCTACGGCCATGCCGAGACCGGCACTGATCGACGTGCTCGAATGCGCCGTACCGAAGGTGTCGTACGGGCTTTCTTCCCGCCGCGGGAAGCCGGCCACCCCGCCGTACTGGCGCAGCGTCGACATGCGTTCGCGGCGACCGGTGAGGATCTTGTGCGCGTAGGTCTGGTGGCCTACGTCCCACACGATGCGGTCGGCGGGCGTATCGAAGACGTAGTGCAGCGCTACCGTGAGCTCGACCGTGCCCAGGTTCGAGGACAGGTGACCGCCGGTCTGTGAAACCGATTCGACGATGAAGTCGCGCAACTCCTTGGTGAGCTGCGGCAATCGCTTCCGATCCAGCTTGCGCAGATCGGAGGGTTCATTGATGGTCTCCAGAAGCTCGTAAGTCATGTGCAGGGTACCGACAACCCCAAGGCACTCCACGCGGCGGACGCGGCGGAAAGACGAGACCCAAAGACGACGGGTTCGGTTTTCCCCCGTGTCCGCCGCGTCCGCCGCGTGGAGAGCTTCTGCTCGGCGCGCAGCAACCACCGGCAGCGTTGGGTCCGTCTGATCATTCTAGAACTCTCGCGTCACGATGAACCTGCCGAGTTGCGCAAGGCGCTCGCCCTGGCCGGCCAACTTGTCGAGGGAACTCAGCGCCTCGTCGAGCAGTTCTCCCGCGAACTTGCGAGCCGCCTCGACCCCCAGCACGCTCACGTACGTGGGCTTATTGTCGTTCGCATCCTTGCCCGCCGTCTTGCCGAGAGTGGCGGTGCTGGCCGTGGCGTCCAGCACGTCATCCACCACCTGGAACGCGAGCCCGATGCACTTCGCGTAGCGATCCAGCGCTTCCATGCGGGCAGTGTCGAGAGCGGTTCCGCATTGTGCGCCCAGCAGCACCGACGCCCGGATGAGGGCGCCGGTCTTGTGGACATGCATGAATTCCAGTTCGGGGAGCGACAGCGCCTTCCCCAGGCTGTCGAGGTCGACTGCCTGGCCGCCGGCCATGCCACGCGAGCCCGCAGCCGTGGCGAGCCGTGCCAACATGTCGACCTGTATCGCCGCATCCGGCAACGACATGCCCGCCAGCACACCGAACGCGAGGCTCTGCAGGCTGTCCCCCACGAGCAAGGCCGTTGCCTCGTCGAACTGCACGTGCACCGTCGGCTTGCCCCGGCGCAGCACGTCGTCATCCATGCACGGCAGATCATCGTGCACGAGCGAATAGACGTGGATCAGCTCCACCGCGGTGCCGACCTGATCCACTGCTTCGAGGGGGGCGCCGGTCGCTTCTCCGCCGGCATAGGCGAGCAGGGGGCGAATGCGCTTGCCGCCGCCGAGCACGGCATAGCGCATGGCTTCATGCAGCCGCTGCGGCGCGATCTCGGCGCCCGGCAGTACACGATCCAGCGCCGCTTCGATGCGGGCCTGCCGGGCCTGCATCCAGCCGGAAAAGTCACTCGGTATCGTCTGCACCGGACCAGTCTGCCAGCGTATCGCCTTCGAGAACCTTGATCTGCTGCTGCGCATCCTCGAGCGCCGACTGGCAGTATTTCAGGAGTTCCGCGCCGCGCTTGTAGGCAGCGAGCGAGGCCTCCAGGGTGAGCTGGCCGCCCTCCATGGAAGCCACCAAGCCTTCGAGCTCGGCCATGGCGGCCTCGAAACTCTGCGGAGGCTTGGGTTCGGCTGCTTTGGCCATGGTTTCGGGCATTAAAAAGGGGCGAACATACCTTGTGCCCCAAAGCGGGTCAACGCAACCCCCGCGCAGCCTGTTTTCGAGCACCGCTGCACCCCACAATTCGCTTGCCCCGGGGGGTGTTTGGGGGTACTTTCCCCCGGGGACGACGAAAAAAGGGCCGTTACACGCGCTATCTGCGGGGACGGCCTTTTGCTTTCTTCGGCCCCCCATGGAAGTACTGCATCCCGCTGTCTTCAACTCACGATCACGGAGGTAGCTCGAGCATCATGTCCGACCTGGCCAACGTCGCCGCTCTCGCCCGCACACCCACGCAATTACCGGTGGATTGGTATTTCGACCCGACCATCTATGAATTGGAGAAACGCCTCCTCTTCGATGGCGGTCCCGGCTACATCGGCCATGAGCTGATGGTGCCGGAAGTCGGTGATTACCATACCCTCGAGTGGATGGGCCACGGCAAGACCCTGGTCAGAAACGCGCATGGTGTCGAGCTCATGAGCAACGTCTGCCGCCATCGGCAGGCGATCATGCTCAAGGGGCGGGGCAACGCGGAGAACATCGTCTGCCCGCTGCACCGCTGGACCTACGACATGGGCGGCCGGCTACTCGGCGCGCCGCACTTTCCGGGCAACCCGTGCCTCGATCTGGGCAAGACACCGTTGCAGAACTGGAACGGCCTGCTCTTCGGCGGCAAGCGCGACATCGCGCGCGACCTCGGTCGGATGGCGGTCGGCAGGAAGTTCGATTTCACCGGTCATGTGCTCGACCAGGTGCTGATCGAGGAATATCCGGTCAACTGGAAGACCTTCATCGAGGTCTACCTGGAGGACTACCACGTCGAGCCGTTCCATCCCGGGCTGGGCCGTTTCGTCGACTGCGACGGGCTCAAGTGGGAGTTCGGCGACTGGTACAGCGTCCAGACGGTCGGGGTCTACCAGCAGCTCGGCAAACCCGGCACGCCCACGTACCGCAAGTGGCAAGACGAGGTGTTGAAGTACTACGGCGGCGAACAACCGCCCCACGGTGCCATCTGGCTCACCTACTACCCGAACATCATGGTCGAGTGGTATCCGCACGTGCTCGTGGTGTCCACTGTGGTACCGCGCGGGCCGGAAGCCTGCACCAACGTGGTGGAGTTCTACTACCCCGAAGACATCGCCCTCTTCGAACGCGAGTTCGTCGAAGCCGAGCAGGCCGCCTACGCCGAAAGGCCGCAAGGCTCTCTGGCTGCGCGGCCACAACGAGTTCGGACCGTACCAGTCACCGATGGAGGACGGGATGGTGCACTTCCACGAGTTTCTGCGCCGGGAGCTCGAACCCGCCGTGGGCTGAACGCAGCAGCCCTGACCGACAACGCCGCCTGCGGGCGGCGTTGTCTTGTCGGTGCGATGCTCGTTGTCGCGATAGGCCAGCGGCCGGCGCAGCCGGGGCGCACAGGCCCTCTCCCGGCAAACCTTGAGGTGGGTGTCGCCGGGCCGCCCCAAGACACTGACGCGCGCCGGAGGGGCTGAGCCCGGACAGGAAGCAGGCCCTGCGGCCTGCTGCATGCCTGGCGAAGCGATCGGGCATGCAGGCCCGGTCGTGGACCGGCGACCACAGGGAGCGTGGCGGCAGTTTCATCCTAGCGGTGCAGACGTCGCGCCAGGAAATCCACCGTGGCGGCAACCACGGCATCGGGCTGGTCGCGATGGGGCGAGTGCGCGCAGTCGGCGAGCTTCAGGGTTTCGACGTCCGGCGCCTGGCGCGCAATGCGATCGATCTGGTCCATGGTGCCGTACTCGTCCAGCTCACCCTGGATGGCCAGGACAGGTACGGTCACTTTCGGCAGATATTCTTCGATGTTCCACGCGCGGAAATCGGGATGCAGCCAGATGTCGTTCCAGCCACGGAACGCCGACTCGACGTTCGCATGGCGGCGTGCGAGGCGCTCCTTGAGGTCGGTGGTCTCGTACGCGACCTTCGCCTCGGCGATGCTGGCGACCGAAAGATCTTCAACAAGCACGTGCGGCGCCAGCACGATGAGCCCGGCGACGGGACGGCCCGACCCGCCCGCATGGATCAGCGCGATCGATCCGCCGTCGCTGTGGCCGAACAGGACCGGCCGCTCGATCTCGAGGCGATCGAGCAATTCGGGCAACACGATCAGGGCCTCGTCGTGCATGTAGCGCACCGCTCGCGGCGCCGTGATCGGGTCCGAGTCGCCGTAGCCCCGGCGTGAATAGACCACGACCGCGCTGCCCGCGGCATCGGCGATCCGCTGCGGAAACTCCTTCCACAACGAAACCGAGCCGAGGCCTTCGTGCAGAAACACGATCTGCGGCCGGTTGCGGATCGCGCGAGCAGGTACCACGCGCACGTATTCGAGCCGGCTGCCGGCAATGTTTGCGAATGGCATTCAGACGCCCAGGTGGGTATGCAGCAACTCGGGCTGTGCGCGCAGTTCGGTCGCTGATCCGGCAAACACGACCTGCCCCTTGACCAGGATCACCGCGCGATCGGCGAGCGCGGTCACGGCCGCATGGTTGCGGTCCACCACCACGGTCGCGATGCCGCTCGCCCGGATCGCACCGATGATCGCCCAGATCTCCCGCGCCATGAGCGGGGCAAGGCCTTCGGTCGCCTCGTCGAGAATCAGCAGGTCAGGGTTGGTCATGAGCGCCCGCCCGATGGTGAGCATCTGCTGTTCACCCCCGGACAGCGCATCGCCGGCATGGCCGATGCGATCCGCGAGCCGCGGGAAACTCGCGAGCACACGGTCGAGCGTCCACTCGCGCTGGCCGCGCGCGCCCGCACGAGCGGCCATCACCAGGTTCTCGCGCACGGACAGATTGGGAAAGATGCCGCGCCCCTCCGGCACGTAGCCGATGCCGCGCTGCGCGATGCGATGGGTCGGGCTGGCGGTGACGTTCTCGCCATGCACCAGCACTTCGCCGCGTTGCGCACGCACCAGGCCGAGCAACGACTTCAGCAGGGTGCTCTTGCCCATCCCGTTGCGCCCCATGAGGGCCACGGTTTCGCCGCGACCGACCGCGAAGTCGACGCCGCGCAGGATGTGGCTCGTGCCGTAGTAGGTGTGCAGGTCACGGGCCTGCAGGAGCGGTGCGGCGGAACTCACGGCCCGAGATCGCGCAATCCGGGATGATCGTCGGGCCGACGACCGAGTGGCCAGCCAGGCCCCCACCCCAACCCTCCCACGACCAAGCCGGCACTGCGCCCCCCCTCCCTCCGCCCTCCCCCGGCAAAGCCGCGGGAGGAGACGTACGCTCCTTCCCCCGACGCAGTCG
>LNDQ01000060.1 GCA_001464695.1 Betaproteobacteria bacterium Ga0077523
GAAACCCGTCCGAAAGCGGATGCCGCCGCCGGCGGACGGTCCGCGCAGATAGCCTTCGTGCGCGAGCTGTTCGCGACTGAGGTAGTCCACGCCGTCGTAACCCAGCACTTCGCGATAGGTCCGCACGCGTTCCTGCAGTTCGGGCGCACGCTCGTCGCGATGGGCCACCGTGAGCGCGCCTTCCGGTTGCGCATCGCAATCGATCGCCTCACTGCGGATCAACTCACGCACCGTTTCCACGGCATCGACCCCAAGCCTCACCGAGGCTCGCGCTGCCTCCAGGCCCCATTTGCGGATGCGTTCGTCCAGGCCGACCTTACCCACCGAGGTCAGCGCGAAGCCGCTGTTGCGGCCGCTGGCACCCCAGCCGATACGGTTCGCTTCCAGCACTGCCACGTCCACACCATGCACACCAGCGAGTCGATGCGCGGCGGCTAGACCGGTATACCCACCGCCGATCACCGCGACTTCCACCTGCCGATCGCCGTCCAGTGGACGTGCCCCGGACTCGTCGGGCGTCGCCGTGGCCTCCCAATACGAGGGGACCGGGGCGGTCATGTCGACGTCACTGGATCAACCAGGTGTTGAAGCGCTGCACCAGCGCGGTGTCGTTCTTGCCCCACCACTCGTTGTCGGTCTTGATGAGACCCTTCACGTAGTCCGGATGCGTGGTGAGCGACTTCGCCGCGTTCGGGTCCACCAGGTCGAAGGCCTTGCGATTGGTCGGACCGTACGCCACGTACTTCGTCTGGTTGGCCTGCTGCTGCGCCTGGGTGGCGAAGGCGATGAACTTCATGGCGTTCTCGCGATGTGGTGCGCCCTTCGGCACCGCCCACCAGTCGCCCGACAACAGTCCCTGATTGCGTTCGACCCCGATGGGCGCGCCCTTGGCGATCGCGCTCACCACTTCGCCGTCCCAGATGGCGGCGAGATCCACTTCACCGTTGGACAGCAACTGGGTGAACTGCGCGCCGGAGGTCCACCAGGCGGTCACGTGCTTCTTGATCCGGTCCATGCTCTTGAACGCACGCTCCACGTCGAGCGGATAGAGCTTCTCGGGCGTCACGCCATCGGCCAGCAATGCGATCTCCAGGTTGCCGAAAGGCGTCTTGCGCAACGAGCGCGGCCCGGGAAAGCGCTTCACGTCCCAGAATTCGGCCCAGTTGCGCGGATGGTTCTGCGCCGAATACCGGCGCGTGTGATAGCCGATGGCGGTGGCGAACATGTCGCAACCGGTACCGCGCGGATGCACCGCGGCGGGCATCAGGTCGGTCGTCGGCACGACCTTGTAGTCGATGGGTTCCAGCAGGTTGTCGCGGGTACCGACGATTACGTGTCGGTCGCCCACGTTCACCACGTCCCACTCGACATTGCCGGCCTCCACCATCGCCTTGATCCGCGACAGCGGGTCTTCGAAAGTGGCCTCGATCACCTTGATGCCCGTGGCCTTCATGAACGGCTCGAAGTGCGCCTTGCGATGCGCTTCCTGGTACGGGCCACCCCACCCCGCCACCACCAGTTCGTTCGCCGCGGCCCGTGCACGCACCGGCATGAACAGTCCAAGGCCCAGAGCACCGGTGCCCTGCAGAAACGACCGTCGACCCGACCCGCAACCTGCGCCTTCCTCGTGATCCATGTTCGCTCCTCTCAGCGCCTCAGACTACCCGCAACGTCATCCCGCCACCGCACCGGTCAATCGTGCCGAGCGCCGCCGCAACAGCTCCAGCACCAGCAGCAGCGCCAGCGACACGGCCACCAGCAGCGTCGAGACCGCCGCGATGGTCGGGTCGATTTCCGAACGCAACCCTTCCCACATGCGCTTCGGTAGGGTACCCGAGCGCGTGCCGCTGATGAACAGGGCGATGACCACGTCATCCCAGGAAGCGATGAAGGCGAGCAACGCACCGGCCGCAACGCCCGGGCGTATCAGCGGAAAAGTCACGTGCCGGAAAGCGCGCCAGGGCGTGGCCCCGAGGCTCGCGGCGGCGTGCTCGAGCCGTTCGTCGACCCGTTGCAGCGTCGCCGACACGGTCACGATCACGTACGGCAGCCCGAGCGCCGCATGGGCGATCACCAGTCCGGCCAGGCTGCCGACGAGCTTCAACTTCGCATAGACACCGTACAACGCAATGGCGAGCACGATCACCGGCACGATCATGGGCGACACCAGGAATCCCACCACCAGCGCCTTGCCGGGAAAACGGCTGCGCGCGAGCGCCAGTGCCGCCGCGGTGCCGAGAACGCAGGCGAGCAGCGTCGCCAGGACGCCCGCCTGCACGCTGGTCCACAGCGCGCTCGTCCACTCGACCGAGTCGAGGAAACGCTCGTACCACTGCAACGAGAACCCGCGCGGCGGAAACTCCAGGTACTGCGAGCTGCTGAACGAGATGGGTATGACCACCAGCACCGGCACGATCAGGAACACCACGACGAGCGCAGCGAGGCCGAACAGCACGACACTGGCGGACCGACCAGGCGAGTCCCAGGTGCGATCGAGGCTCAATCCAGCCCCTCCCAGATCCGGCCCAGTCCCAGGAATCTTCCGGCCAGGGCGAGAACCGCCAGGGTCGCCACCAGCAGGGTGACGGCGAGCGCGGATGCAAAGCCCCAGGCGAGCAGTTCGGACACCTGCTGCGAGATCAGCATCGACAACGTCAGGTCCGCGGGGCCGCCGAGCAATGCCGGGGTGACGTAGAAGCCGAGCGCCAGGATGAACACGAGCATCGCGCCGGCCATCACGCCCGGCAAGGTGAGCGGTACGAACACCCGCAGGAATGCCCGCAGCGGCGACGCGCCCAGGCTGCGTGCCGCCATGGTGAGCGCAGGATCGAGTCGCGTCATCACGCTCCACAGCGGCAGGATCAGGAACGGCAGCAGGATGTGGATCATGCCGACATGGGTGGCGAGGCTGGTGTGCAACAGCTTGAGCGGTTCCTCCGTGATGCCCAGCGCCATCAGCACCTGGTTGACGATGCCGTACCGACCCAGGATCACCATCCACGCGTAGGTGCGCACCAGCAGGCTGGTCCAGAACGGCAGCAGCACCAGCGCCACCAGCAGGAACCGCCAGGTGCCGCGGCTGCGCGCCAGTGCATAGGCGACCGGATAGCCCAGTACGACGGTCGCGAGCGTCACCGTGAGCGCGAGGCCGAAGGTGGCAGCGAGCACGCGCAGATAGACGTTGACCGTGCCGATGGTGACGTAGTGACCCAGGCCCGGCTCGGGATCGGTCACGCTGCGGATTGCGATCAGCGCGAGCGGCAGCGCAAACGCCAGCGCCAGAAAGCCCACCGCGGGCAGCAGCAGGAGCAGTCGCCGGCGGTGCTCCGGAGCGATCGTCAGCGGCATGCGTCGTGCGGTTGCCAGCATCTAGCCCCGTCCCCGGCCCTCCCCCGCCTTCGGCGGGGGAGGGAGTCCATTGGCACTTGCCGCACCCGCACCGGCGTAGACCAACACGGCGTCGGCCGACCAGCCGACCCGAACGGCATCTCCCATGCGGGGGCCACCACCCGCGACACTGCGTGCCTTGACGATCAGAGTCTCGCCCGATGGAATGCGCAACAGGTAGCGCACCGCATCCCCGAGATAGACCACTTCGTCGATCTTTGCGTCGGCCACGTTGTCGCGCGCCTCGCCCTCCTGGAGAAATTCGATGCGCTCGGGACGGATAGCAAGGCGCACTTCGCCTTCACCCGCTGGTGCGGCACCGGCGACGACCATATCCAGACCCTGCGTTGTGCGCACGACGGCACGGCTTTCGTCCCTGCGCAGCACGCGCGCGGCGAGCGCATTGGACTCACCGAGGAACTCCGCCACGAACGGCGTCTGCGGCCGCTCGTAGAGTTCCTCGGGTGTGCCGAGCTGTTCGACGCGGCCGTGATTCATGACTGCGATCCGATCCGACAGCGTCAGCGCCTCTTCCTGGTCGTGCGTCACGCAGATGACCGTCAGGTCCAGAGCGCGCTGCAGCCGTTTCAACTCGCCTTGCATCGTTTCGCGCAACCGCCGATCGAGCGCACCCAGCGGTTCGTCCATCAACAACAGCGATGGTTCGAACACCAGCGCCCGCGCCAGGGCGACGCGTTGCTGCTGTCCGCCCGAGAGCTGGTGCGGATAGCGGCTGCCCAGGTCGCCCAGGCGGACGAGATCCAGAGCCCAGGCCACGCGCTCCGCAATGCGCGCCGCGGGCTGCTGCCGCATCTTCAGCGGAAAGGCGACGTTGTCGAACACCTTGAGATGCGGGAACAGCGCGTAGTGCTGGAACACGATGCCGATGTCGCGCTCGTGGGGCGCTTTGCGCGTGATCGGCTTGCCGCTGACGAACACTTCACCGCGGGTCGGCGCGACGAACCCCGCGATCATCAACAGCGTCGTGCTCTTGCCCGAGCCGGACGGCCCGAGCAGGGTCAGGAACTCGCCGGCGCCCACCTCGAGCGACAGGTTGTCCACCGCCACCGAACTGCCGAAATCCTTGCGCAGTCCGTCGAGCCGGACCGGCGCACCGCGCCTACCCGATGCCGCCGCCATGCTCACGCCCGACGCCGGCCGGATCCGCCGGTCACGGCTGCAAGGCGGCCGCGGCGTTGAACTGATCCCACATGGCCGCGTAAGCCGGCGCCCCCGCCACGGACCAAGGCTTGTTCGTGAGGCGCGCGAGCCACCGGTCGGCCGCCTCGTCCGCCAGGCGCCAGCATTCGGTCACGAAGGCCTGCTTCTCCTTGGTGCTGCCCTTCATCACGTGCGGTCCTTCGGCGAAGAAGCGATCCTCGAGGGCGTCGAAATCCCTGCGCAGCTCCGGCATCACTGCCTTGTAGTCGGCCATCACGCGACGATGCAGGCGTTCGTATTTCCACCAGTATGCTCCTGGCGTGAAGCTCTCGCGCGGCATGGGGCCGAGATCGGGCAGATCGACCCCGCAGAACACCGGCTTCATGATCGATGCATCCGGACCCGAGGTCGCGTTGGCCCATCCCATCACGTGGCCGTCCTTCGCCACGCTGATCAACCCGCCGGTGGCCTGCCAGAATCGGAACTCGTAGGGCGCTGCATGCATGCAGATGCGCGTGGGTCGCTCGCCGTCGTACGGGTGGTAATCGGGATCGTCGCCGGTGTAGCGCAACAGGTCGGCCATGGTACGCACCGTGATGCGGCCCTTCTGCCTCGCGAGGAAATCGTAGGATGCCTTCTGCCGCTCATCCGGTGCGGTGCAGAAGCTCTTCGCCTCGTCGGTGAAGCGCTGGCGGAAATCCGCCTTCGGGCCGGCCCCGCCCTCGAGTGACGACCGGTACCAGTCGTCGCGGATGCTGTGCACGTTGGAAATGCTGGAGATGTCCGTGACGCGCTTGGCTGCCCACTGCTTGCCCGCCGTCTGGATCTCCACCGCACCGGTCATGTCGGACACGATGAAGCCGCCATCGAAGTGGCTGTTGCCGCGCAGCTCGCAGTTGCCGCCCTGCCCGTACTCGGTGAGCAGACCTGCGATCACGTCCACCGCTTCGTCGCAGTTGCGGGCCCGTTCGAGCATCAGCCGCAGATGGTCGATCAGCGTGACGCCGTCGCCCTCCGACGCCTGGTTGGTGAACACTGCTTCGTTGCCGCAGGCCACCCCCCACTCGTTGAAGCCGATCTCGGCACCGTAGGTCCAGAACGATTTGTTGAGTACCACGTCCCACGTGGTCTCCGGCTGCGGGATCACGCGGTGACTGACCCGCACCAGCGCCCCCTTGCCCCACTCCCGCCGCGCAAATCGCACCAGGTGCTGGGCCTCGTTGATCTCGGTGTCGGCGTTCTTCGCGAGCAGCACGGAACCGTCGGCAGTGCTGTTGGCGAGAGCCACGAAGGTGTCGCACATCGCAAGTCTCCTCTTTCGATTCAGGTCGCGGCGAAGTGGCACGCCGCAGAATGGGATTCCGACAAGACTGTTGACGCCGGCACTTCCAACCGGCAACGATCGACCGCCTGCGGGCACCGTGGCGCGAACGCACACCCGCCGGCCACCGCAGCATTCAGATCGGTCGCCGCCTGTACCGGGCGCACCCGCTTGCGCGCCACGATCTGCGGCACGGCCGCCAGCAGCATGCGCGTGTACGGATGGGCGGGCTGCACGAAGATCTCCTCGCGCGTGCCCTGCTCCACCAGGCGGCCGCGATACATGACGGCCACTCGGTCGGAGACGTGACGCACCACCGACAGGTCGTGGGCCACGAACAGCATCGCAAGTCCGAACTCGGTGCGCAGGTCGGCGAGCAGATTCAGGATCTGCGCCTGGATCGACACGTCCAGCGCCGCGACGGGTTCGTCGAGCACCAGCAGCGACGGGCGTACCGCAAGCGCCCGCGCGAGTCCGACCCGTTGCCGCTGTCCGCCGCTCATCGCACGCGGCAGGCGATCGGCCATGGAGCGCGGCAGACCCACCACGTCGAGCAATCGCGCCACTTCGGCAGCCACGCCAGCGTCCGGCACGATGCGATGAAACCGCAACACCTCGCCGAGAGTCTGCGCCACGGTAAGGCGCGGATTGAGCGACGAATACGGATCCTGGAAGACCATCTGCATCTCGCGCCGCAGGCGCCGCTGCCAGTCCGGCATTGGATCGTGCACCGAGCGGCCGCGATAGCGGATCTCGCCACCCGCCACCGGATGCAGTTGCAGGATCGCGCGGCCCAGGGTGGTCTTGCCGCTGCCGCTTTCGCCCACCAGGCCCAGCGTCTCGCGCGGCCGCAGGTCGAGGGTCGCCGACGCGACCGCATGCACGGCATCAGGCGAGCGGCGCAACAGGGCATCGGCGAAGGTGCGCGGCTTCGCAAAGCGCACGTCGACGTCGTTCACTGCGAGCAGTGGCGCCTCGGACGCGGGCATTCAGTGCACCGCCTCGGGAAACAGGCACGCCGAAGCGTGGCCGGGCGCGACCTCGCGCAACTCGACCAGCGCATGCCGGCATTCGTCCTTGGCGAACGCACAGCGGTCGGCGAACGGGCAGCCCGCCGCGAGCTTCGAGAGGTCGGGCGGCTGACCCGGGATCGGCTGCAGCCGTTCGGCCTGCGCGTCCATTCGCGGACTCGAACGCATGAGCCCCAGCGTGTAGGGATGGCGCGGTCGACCGAAGACTGCGGCGGCCGGGCCGGTTTCCACCAGCATGCCCGCGTACATCACGGCGATGCGGTCGCAGGTTTCCGCGACGACACCGATGTCGTGGGACACCAGCACCATCGCCATGCCGCTCTTGGCCTGCAGATCGGTGAGCAGCGCCAGGATCTGTTCCTGGATCGTGACGTCGAGCGCGGTGGTCGGCTCGTCGGCCAGCAGCAACCGCGGCGAACAGGCCATGGCCATCGCGATGACGGCTCGCTGCAGCATCCCACCGGACCACTGCCAGGGGTGATCGTCGTAACGCCGTGCGGCTTCGGGAATGCCGATGGACTGCAGCAGCGCGATACCGCGCTCGCGGGCCTCCGAGCGGGTCATTCCGCGATGGATGCGCAGACCCTCGGTCACCTGGTCGCCGATGGGCCACACCGGACTCAGGCTCGTCATGGGGTTCTGGAACACCATCGCGATGTCGGTACCGCGGATTTCGCGCAGCTTGGCTTCCGGGAGGGTGATGAGATCGATGCCGTCGAACAACACGCGCCCGCGCTTCGTGCGAGCAGGCGGCGAAGGCAGCAACCGCAGCACCGCGCGACACAGCACGCTCTTCCCGCTGCCGGACTCGCCGACCAGCCCGAGGGTCTCGCCCGCCGCCACGTCAAGCGACACGCCACGGTTTGCCAGTACCTCACCACCGCGCACCTGGAATGTGATCTCCAGGTCCCGGACCTGCAACAAGGGCTCGCGCCGGGCCGCCCCCTCGGGGGGAAAGGCCGCAGGCCTGTCGAGGGGGGAGTCCACCCTAGTGCCCGGTGACATGCCGATCTCCCAGCCGGTGCGTCAAGCCATCGCCGAGCAACGCGAGCGCCACCCCGGTCAGCACGATCATGAGGCCCGGCAGCGTGCTGATCCACCAGGCCTGCTGCATGAAGTCCTTGCCCTCCGCCACCATCGCACCCCATTCGGGTGTCGGCGCCGGCACGCCGAGGCCGAGGAAACTGAGACCCGAGACGAGCAGGATGTTCAGCACGAAGTCGGACATGGAGAATACGATCGACGAGTTGATCACGTTGGGCAGCGCGTGCCGCAACAGGATGCGCGCCGTGGGAAAACCCAGCGTCCGCGCCGCGAGGATGTAGTCCTTGCCCGATTCCACCAGCATCTCGGCGCGCGCGAGCCGTGCGTACATGGTCCAGCCCACCAGGAACACGGCGATGTAGATGTTCTGCGTGCCGGGCCCGAGGATGGCCAGGATGACGATGATCAGCACCAGGAAGGGAAACGCGAGCGCGGTGTCGATCACGCGCATCAGTACCGCATCGAACCAGCCGCCCTTCAAGCCGGCGTAGGCGCCCAGCAGCACCCCGATCAGCATCGGCACGTAGGTGGTCCAGAACCCGATGACGAGGTCGGTGCGGATCGCGAACAGCGAGCGCGTGAACAGATCGCGGCCGAGGGAGTCGGTGCCGAACCAGTGGGCGGCATCGGGGGCGCGCAGGGCCGCACCATAGTCCTGCTTGAGCGGATCGTATGGCGTGAGCCA
>LNDQ01000061.1 GCA_001464695.1 Betaproteobacteria bacterium Ga0077523
CTCCCCCGGCTTCGCCGGGGGAGGGGTGGGGTGGGGGCAACGATGGATCACTCCGCCCTCACCCTCTTGTCGATCAACGCATACGCGAGATCCGCCAGCAGATTCACCCCGATCACCATCACCGCGAACACCAGCGTCAGCCCCTGGATCACCGGGTAGTCCCGCGTCGACACCGCATGCACCAGCAGCATCCCGAGCCCCGCCACGGAAAACACCGACTCCACGATCACGCTGCCGCTCACCAGCCAGCCGATGTTCACCGCAAGAATGGTGACCACGGGAATGGACGCCGCACGCAATACGTACTTGAACAGGATGCGCGACTCCGACAGTCCTTTGGCACGCGCCACTTCCACGTGCTCCGCGGTCATGGCGTCCAGCATGGCTGCCCGCAGCGACTGGATGAGCAGCGGTGCGAGAAACAACGCGATGGTCAATGCCGGCAGGAAGAGGTGGTGCAGATGCCCGCCGAAACCGCGCCCGAAGCCGGCAATGGGAAACCACTTGAGCGTGAGCCCGAAGCCCAGGATCAGGATGAGCCCGATCCAGAACGACGGCATGGCGAAGCTCACCGTGCCGCCGAGACGGATCAGGTGATCGGTGAGCCGGTTGCGCTGCGCCGCTGCCCACACGGCCAGCGGCACCGCGATCAGCACCGACAGCAGCGTCGCGTAGACCAGCAGGAATGACGAGGGCACCAGCCGTTCGCCGACAATGGTCGCGACCGGTGCCCGCTGGATGATGGAAGTGCCCAGATCCCCGGTGACCGCCCGCCCGACGAACCGCGCGTACTGCACCAGCAGCGGCCGGTCCATGCCGAGACGCGCGTAGATTTCGGCCACGGCCGCGTCGCTCGCCCGCCCCTGCAGCATGATGCGCACGGGGTCGCCCGGCACCAGGTGGATGGCGAGAAACGCCACCAGGGAGATGCCGAGCAGCACGGGTACGGCCTGCACGAGACGCAGGCCGACGAAGCGGAAGACCCACACGATCGATCAGGAACGCGACCGCAGTCGCGGCCGCGTTCCGTGCGCCATCACTTGTTGCGGATCACATCCTTCAGCCACCACCAGCCGTTCTTCGCGGTCTGCCAGCCTTCCACGTAGGAGTGGTAGGCGTTGAGCGACGGCGAGAAATTGAGCGGCACGCTATAGCCGTCGTGATAGACCACGTCCTGCACCTTGGCGTAGAGCTCGGCGCGTTTGCCCGCATCGGGCTCCTTGCGCGCTGCGTCGAGCATCTTCCCGACCTCGTCGTTGCGGTAGTTCGAGAAGAACGACTTGGTGCTGCCGCGCGCGTCGGCCTGCAGCGTGGCCAGCTCGTCGGTGTCGTTGATGTCGCTCGTGATGTAGCTCACGTACGCCATGAAGTTGCCCTTGGTGGTCATGTCGAAGGCGGTACCGACGTCGTACTCCACGATGTCCACCTTCATGCCGGCCTCGGTCCAGCCCTGCTGCAGGATGGTGGCGACCTGCTTGGACGGCGCGTTGCCGGTGTCCACCATCAGCTTGATCGGCTGGCCCTTGTAGCCCGAAGCCTTCACCATCTCCTTCGCCTTCTCGAGATCGTACGGGATCATCTCGACCGCATCGGAATGGAAGTTCACGTTCGGCATGTACGAGTTGGGGATCTTGCCGTAGCCGAAGAACACCACCTTCATGATGGCCTCGCGGTCGGCCGCGAGGTTCATTGCGAGCCGCAGTTCCTTCTTGTCGAGCGGCTTCGCCTTGTGGTTGAGGTAGACGTAGTCGAGGCGGAAGATCGGCGCTTCCTCGAGCTTCACTTCGGGCATCGACTTCAGCGACTCGGCCTGGTTGAACGGCACGATCGCGATGGCGTCGAAGTCGCCGTTCTTCAGTCCCAGCACGCGCGCGTTGCTGTCGGCGACGTAGCGCATCTCCACCTTGTCGACATACGGGATGGCCTGCCCGTCCTTGCCCTTCTCCCAGTAGTCCGGGTTCTTCGCGAGCACGACACGGGTGCCGCGGCTGTACTCCTCGACGACGAAGGCACCGGTGCATACCGGCTTCTGGCCGAAGGCGTCGGCGCCGGCCTCGTAGGCCTTCTTCGACACCACCGCCGCGCTGTACGCCGACAGGGCGGAGAGCACCGGCGTATAGGCCTGCTTCAAGGTCATCTTGACGGTCTTCGGGTCCACCGCTTCGATGGACTTGATCGGGGCATACAGGAACCCGAGCGGCGCCGCTTCCGCCGATGCCTTCTTCAGTGAGAACAGCACGTCTTCTGCGGTCACCGGGTCGCCGTTGCTGAACTTGGTGTCGCGCAGCTTGAAGGTATAGGTGAGCTTGTCCTCGGAGATCTCCCAGGACTCGGCCACGCCGGGACGCAGTCCCTCACCCGTCGTGTCCGGTTCGACCAGGGAGTCGCAGACCTGCTCGATGGCGTAGATCGAGCCGTTGTCGTTCGGGATGAACGGGTCCAGCGTCGCGGGCTCCTCGGGGCGGGCGAACACGAAGGTGCCGCCGCGCTTCGGACCAGCCGGAGCGGCCGCCTTCGGCTCCGCACCGCTCTGGGGCGCTTTCGGTTCCTCCTTCGAGCACGCGCTCAACAACAGCGCACCGGCGGCACAGACCGCCAGGCTGCGCACAGCGACCGACGCCTTGATGCCAAGGCCATCATTCGTGGACATTTTTCTGGTCTCCTTGAGGGGGGGAACGGGCTTCGGGTCCCTGCGACTGGCAGTAAGGGTCACCGAACCGGCCGCTACCTTATCAAGTTCCGCGCCACGATGAACATCCATCGTGTCCGGTAGCATGGGAGTCCTCCCGCACCCGTCGAGGCAAGCGATGTTGATCCAGTTCGACAGCAAGGCCGGCCAGTTCTTCATGGACGGCGAGATCGCGGTGCAGCTGCTCAAGTTGATGGGCAATTCCGGCACCGTCCCGGGCGCGCTCCTGGCCGCCGACCTGGGGGCTGCCCGGGCGCGCCTCGAGGCGGCCATACGGGGCAGCACGGAATCGGCAGCGTCGCAGGATGCAGACGGTGATGCGCCCGAGATTCCGGTCTCGCTCCGGCAGCGGGCCCATCCCCTCCTCGAATTGCTGGAGCGCGCCGCCCGTCAGGGCGCCGACGTTCTGTGGGACCGGCTATGATCCGCGCCGCGCGCCATGGGTGTTCGGCATGCGGCTTGCATCGACTGGCAATCCGCAGCGGCCGTCCAGAGCCTGCAGACCCTTGCAACGGGGCCATTTCGATTTCATCACGAGGATTTGCATGAACAAGTTCGTAGCCGTTGTCCTTTCCCTCACCCTCGTCATCGCGGGGTGCGCCTCGAGCGGCGGTGCCGCCGATGGCAAACGGGGTATGACCAACACCGAAAAGGGCGCGATCATCGGCGCCGTCGGTGGTGCCGTGGTCGGTGCCGCCGTGTCCGACAAGCGCGGCAAGGGTGCCCTCATCGGCGCCGTGGGCGGCGGCCTCGCCGGCGGCGCGGTCGGCGCCTACATGGATTCGCAGAAACAGGATCTCGAGAAGAACCTCAAGAAGGAACGCGAGGCCGGCAACGCCCGCGTCGAGAAGCTGCCCGGCGACGTGGTCAGGATCACCATGACCAACCAGACAGCCTTCGACACCGGTTCGGCCGAGATCAAGCCCGGCTTCCGCTCCACCATGGACCGGCTCGCCGAAGTCGTGGTCCGCTACGGCAAGACTTCGCTCACCGTCGTCGGGCACACCGATGCGGAGGGCACCAAGGACTTCAACGAGGAACTGTCGCGCAAGCGCGCCCAGGCGGTGGCGGAATATTTCCGCTCGAAGAACGTGAACCCCGCGCGCCTCGAGGCCGTCGGCAAGGGTGAGACCGAGCCGGTGGCCAGCAACAAGTCCGAAGCGGGCCGCCAGGCCAACCGTCGCGTCGAGATCCTCGTCGAGCCGGTGCGCGCGGAAAGCTGACCGCCGCCGTGAAGCGCTACGCGGCGCTCTGGGCGCTACTCTGTTTCGCCTGCGCGCCAGCTGCCGCGCAACCGGACATCGAGGTCGTTTCGGACCAGGCGCGGGCGGTCTTCGACCGCTCGCGCGATCGTCTGCTGCAGGTGCGCATGATCGATCGCAGCACCGAAGCCCAGGCCTCGATCGGCTCCGGCTGGATCGCCTCGGGTGACGGGCTCGCCGTCACCAACTATCACGTGGTGTCGCAGTTCGTGCTCGAACCCGAGCGCTACCAGGTGGAGTTCGTGCGCAGTGATGGCACGCGCGGTCCCCTGGCCGTGCTCGCAGTCGATGTCCTGCACGATCTGGCCCTGGTGCGCATGGGTGGGGCCGACCTGCCATTCCTGAAGCTGCACGAGGGCACGCTGCGCAAAGGCGACCGCGGCTTCGCCATGGGCAACCCGCACGACCTCGGACTGACCATCGTCGAGGGCACGTACAACGGCCTGGTCGAATACACCCTCAACGAGCAATTCCACTTCACCGGCGCGATCAACGCCGGCATGAGCGGTGGTCCGGCCGTCACGTCGGACGGCCGCGTGTTCGGCATCAACGTTGCCAACCTCCGCGACGGGCAGCTCGTGAGCTTTCTGGTGCCGGTGCGCTTTGCACGCGAACTGCTGGCACTCGCGCCACGCGAACCGCCGGACCCGCAATCGCTGCGCGGGAGCGTCGAGCGGCAGTTGCTTGCCCGCCAGGAAGCCCTGGTCGCCCGTATCGGCAACACGCCACTGCCGGTGGCGACCTTCGGCCGCTACACCGTCCCCGACAGTCTCGGGACGTACATGCGGTGCTGGGGCGACTCCGATCTCGACCGCACGCTTCCCTACGAGATCTCGACGAAGCAGTGCGATGCCCTGGGCACGATCTACGTGAGCGGCAGCTTCGACACGGGCGACCTGCGCTACCGCCACGAGCTGGTGAAAAGCAGCAAGCTCGGGACCATCCGCTTCTCGTCCCTGTACGAGCGCAGTTTCAACAAGCCCTTTCCGGAGCGCGGCGGCACGCGCGAAGACGTCACGAATTTCCGCTGCAACGAGCGCTTCGTCACCATCGCGAGCGGCACGATGCGGGTGGCCATGTGCTTGCGGGCCTACCGCAAGTTGAAGGGCCTCTACGACCTGCGCCTGAAACTCGCGACACTCGATCGCACCGACGAAGGTCTGCAGAGCTGGTTCACGGTCGATGGTGTCAGCTTCGACAACGGCTTGAAGCTCGCCCAGCGCTACCTCGAAACGTTTCGATGGACCCGGTGATCCACGTCGAGGTGCTCGGCCGCACCGGCGACGTGGCCCAGCGCGTGGCGCTGACGTCGCTGCCGGCAACCATCGGCCGCGCCTATGACAACGACGTCATCATCGACGACTCGTTCGTGGCGGCCCATCACCTGCGCGTCGAGCGACTCGAGGATGGCCAGCTGCACGTGGTGGACCTGGGTAGCCGCAACGGACTGCACCTCACGCACCCGAAGCGGCGTGTCACCGATGCCACCATCGGCGGCGATCAGCGCGTGCGCATCGGTCACACCGTGCTGCGCTTCCGCACCCGCGATTGGCCGGTGCCGGCGGAAGAGTCGGATCCGGCGGCGGAAGGCTGGCGCTCCCCGCTCTTCACGGCCCTCGCGCTCACCGCCTACCTCATGCTGTTGGGCTTGCACACGTACTCGGCCACGATCGACGACTTCCAGCCGGCCCGTCTCCTGGCCGGCCTGCCCTTCGCGTTGCTGGTGCCGGCGGTGTGGAGCGGCATCTGGGCCGCGATCGGGCGGCTCGCCTCCGGTCGCGCCAGCTTCTTCGCCCATGGCACGGTCATTCTGACCGGTGCCGCCACCGCCTTCGTGGTGGAGCCACTGCTGAAACTGGCCGCCTTCGCATTCTCGCTGCCGGTGCTCGCGGCCGAGTCGGTGATCGCGATCGCGCTGATCATCGGTGCGGTGCTGTTCGGTCACCTGCGGCTGGTGAGCCGCCTGCGTGCTCCGATCCTCGTCGCCGGCGCCGCCGCCGTGGTGCTGCTGGCCGTGACGGCGACGCAGGTCAATTCCTGGCTCGAGTCGCGCGACGACGTGAATCAGATCGCGACGATGAACACGCTCTACCCGCCGTACCTGCGGGTGGCCCCCGGCGTCACGCCGGAGGAATTCATCCAGGATGCGCGCGATCTCGAGAAGCCGCTGCTGAAGCAGCGGGATTCGGCGCCTTAGGCCCTCACCCT
>LNDQ01000062.1 GCA_001464695.1 Betaproteobacteria bacterium Ga0077523
GCCCCCGGCGTCACGCCGGAGGAATTCATCCAGGATGCGCGCGATCTCGAGAAGCCGCTGCTGAAGCAGCGGGATTCGGCGCCTTAGGCCCTCACCCTTGCCCCGGCAAAGCCGAGGGAGGGGATGTACGCCCCTTCCCCCAACTTTGTTGGGGGAAGGTTGGGATGGGGGCGAGCAGTTGTCGAGACGCCAGCACCGTCGCCCACACCGTGACCCTCCCCCGGCAAAGCCGAGGGAGGGGAGTACGCCCCTTCCCCCAACTTCGTTGGGGGAAGGTTGGGATGGGGGCAGCAGCGCTCAGCGCGCCGAAACTTTTTCCGGCTCGGCCGGCACATCACCCCATCCGCCGCCCAGCGCACGGATGAGCGCAACGGTCCCCGTGGCGCGGGCACCGCGGATGCGATTCTCGTCACGCACCACATCCAATGCCGTACGCTGCGCATCGATCACTTCGAGATAGCCGGTGGCGCCGACGTCGTAGCGGATCTGCGCAAGTTGCGCCGCACGCTTCGCCGCAACCACCGCGTCCTGATTCGCGGCAGCTTGCCCGGCCAGCGACCGCAGCCCGGCGAGGCTGTCCTCGACATCGCCGAAGGCCACCAGCACCTTCTGCCGGTAGTTGCCGACCGACTCCTCGTACACGGCCTTCACCCGCGCCAGCTCGTTGCGGTTGCGCCCGCCGTCCAGGATCGGTACCGAGATCAACGCCCCGAGGAACGGACCGAAGAACCAGGTGCGACTCGACCAACGGAACAGATCGCTCATGTCGTCCGACTCGAAGCCAGCCTGCCCCGTCAGCCGGATCTGCGGGAAGAACGCGGCCTTCGCCACGCCAATCCGCGCATTGGCCGAGACCAGCGCGCGCTGCGCGGCCACGACATCGGGGCGGCGCTCGAGCAGCGACGACGGCAGGCCGGCCGGGATCGACGGCACTTCGGCCTGCAATCCCGTGGTCATCAGGGAGAAACTCGCCGGCGGCTTCCCGAGCAGAATTGCGAGCGCGTTCTCGATGCGCGCGCGCCGTCCTTCCGCCGCGGCAAGCTCGGTACGATTGATGGCCAGTTCCGACCTGGCTCGGGCGACATCGAGCTCCCCGGCGGCACCCGCCTCGTAGCGCGCCTGGTTCAGTCTGAGCGTGGCTTCACGGAAGCTCACGCCGCGCCGGAGTATGTCGAGGTCACCTTCGGCTTCGCGCAACTCGAAGTACGTCCGCGCCACGACTGGAAGATCGCCTCGGATCCTTCCAGGTCCTTCTGCGCGGCACCGATGCTGTTCTTCACCCGGCCGAACAGGTCCAGTTCGTAGCTCGCCACGGCGTTCGCACGCCAGAGGGTTCGCGACGAAGTGTTGGCATCGGCCGGCAGCCCTTGCGCCGCGGGCGACGGGCGCGTGTTGAACGGACCCACACCCACGGAAACCTGCGGAATCCGATCCGCCTCGGTGATCCCGAGCACGGCGCGCGCCTGGAGCACGCGTGCCGCCGCGGCCTGCAAACCGGGGTTCTCCGCCATGGCGGCGGCCTCGAGCTGGTCCAGCGTCGAATCGCCGAAAGCTTTCCACCATTCGCCGCGCGGCTGGGCCTCGGCCGGCTCGCCGACCTTCCACGAGCCGCGTTCACTTTCCGGCAATGCCAAAGCTTCCTGCTTGAACGCGTTCGGCGTTTCAACCTTCGGTTGCTCGAACTTCGGCGCGAGACTGCAGCCGGCCAGCGACAGGGCGACTGCCAATGCTGTGAGCCGTCGATCAGCCATGGACCGCCCCTCCTTCCGCGATGGGTGCCGGCGGCACTTCGTGATGGGGTGCGGCGAGCGGCTTGCGCCCCCGCACCAGCACGTAGAACACCGGCGTCATGAACAATCCGAAGAACGTCACCCCGAGCATCCCGAAGAACACGGCGATGCCGATGGCCTGGCGCATTTCCGAACCGGCACCGCTGGCGAGCACCAGGGGCACCACGCCCATGATGAACGCGAACGACGTCATCAGGATCGGCCGCAATCGCAACCGGCAGGCTTCCAGTGCGGCGGCGTAGGTCTTGCGCCCCGACAGTTCCAGGTCACGCGCGAATTCGACGATCAGGATCGCGTTCTTGCACGCGAGGCCCGCCAGCACGATGAAGGCGATCTGGGTGAAGATGTTGTTGTCCCCTTGCGGGAAGTTGGCCCCCATGATCGCCAGCATGATGCCGAGGATCGTTCCCTGCCCCACGGTGAGCCACACGCCGAACATGGCGAACAGCAGGCACAGCGGCACGATCAGGATCACCGCCAGCGGCAGGCGCAGGCTCTCGTACTGCGCGGCTAGCACCAGGAACGCGAGCAGCACGCACAACGGGAACACATAGATCATGCTGTTGCCGGCCAGCTGCTCCTGGTAGGTAAGATCGGTCCACTCGTAGCCAATGCCCTTCGGCAGCGTCTCGAGCAGGATCTTCTCGATGGCGGCCTGGGCCTGGCCGGACGAGGCGCCCGGGGCCGGTCCGCCGTACAGATCGGCAGTGACGTAGGTGTTGTAGCGCTGTACCCGGTCCGGCCCGAAGCTCTGCTTCGGCGTGAGCAGCGACCCCAGTTGCACCATGCCGCCGCTGGCTGTGCGGATCTTGATCTGCCCGATCTGCTCCGGTTGCAGGCGATAGGCGGCGTCGGCCTGCACCACCACCTGGTAGGTGCGGCCGAAGCGGTTGAAGTCATTCACGTACAGCGATCCGAGGTTGATCTGCAGCGCCGCGAAGATCTCCTCGAGGCCCACCCCCATGCGCTTCGCCTTCTCCCGATCCACGTCCGCGAAGATCTGCGGCACGTTGATGGTGTAGCTCGTGAAGACGCCCGCCAGTTCCTTGGTCTGGTACGCCCGACCCAGCACACCCTGGAGCGCTTCGTTCAACGCCGTGAAACCGAGGTTGCCTCGGTCTTCGATCATCAGCTTGAAACCGCCGACCTCCCCCAGGCCCATGACGGCAGGCGGCGGGAACACCATGACGAACGCGTCCTGTATGCCGGCGAGCTGTTCGTTGAGTTGCGTGAACGCGCCCCACAGGGACTGCTCGAAGCCATGCCGGTCCTTGAAGTCCTTCAGACCGAAGAACGCGATGCCTTCGTTCGGATTGTTGGTGAAACCGTTAATGGACAGGCCCGGGAAGGCCACGGAATCGGAGACGGCTGGATGCTTCAACCCGATTTCGCCCATGCGCTTGATGACCGCTTCGGTGCGATCGAGCGACGAGCCGTCCGGCAGCTTCGCGAACCCGACCAGGTACTGCTTGTCCTGGGTCGGCACGAAGCCCTTCGGCACGATCTCGAACAGGTACACGGTGAGCGCGATCAGCACCGCGTACACGATCATCACCGCTGCCTTCAGGTTGAGCAGCCGGCCGACCCGGCCCTCGTAACCGCGTGAGGCCCACTTGAAGAACCGGTTGAAGGCACGGAAGAACCAGCCCAGCACGGCGTCGATCAGGCGCTGCAGCGCATCCGGCGGCGCCCCGTGCGGCTTCAGCAGTACCGCCGACAATGCCGGGGACAGCGTGAGCGAGTTGATGAGCGAGATCACCGTCGAGATGGCGATGGTCAGCGCGAACTGGTTGTAGAACTGGCCGCTCAGGCCCGACACGAAGGCGGTCGGCACGAACACCGCGCACAGCACCAGTGTCGTCGCGATGATGGGCCCGCTCACCTCGCGCATCGCCTGGTAGGTGGCGTCGCGCGGACTCAGACCGTTCTCGATGTTGCGCTCGACGTTCTCCACCACCACGATGGCGTCGTCCACCACGATGCCGATGGCGAGCACCATGCCGAACAGCGTGAGGGTGTTGATGGAGAAGCCGAACAGCATCAGCAGGCCGAACGTGCCGATGATCGACACCGGCACCGCGATCAGCGGAATGATCGACGCGCGCCACGTCTGCAGGAACACCACCACCACCAGCACCACCAGCGCGACCGCTTCCAGGAGGGTCGTGATCACGGCCTTGATGGACGCGCGCACGAACTGCGTCGGGTCGTAGACGATCTTGTAGTCGAGACCGGGCGGGAAGTCCTTCTTGAGTTCCACCATGGCGGCGCGCACATCGCTCGACAGCGACAACGCGTTGGCCGTGGGCGACTGGAACACCGCCACGCCCACGGAGGGCGTGTTGTTGAGCAGGCTGCGCAAGGAATAGGTGCTGGCACCCAGCTCGATCCGCGCGACGTCCTTCAGCCGCACCAAACCCGTAGGCGTGCTGCGTACGATGACTTCGCCGAATTCCTGTTCGTCCTTCAAGCGCCCTTTGGCGTTGATGTTGAGCTGGAAGTCGGCGGCACCGTGCGCGGGCGGCGCTCCGAGTACGCCGGCTGCCACCTGCACGTTCTGCTCCTGCAACGCGCGCACCACGTCGGTCGCCTGCAAGCCGAGGGCAGCGAGCTTTGGCGGCTGGAGCCAGATACGCATGGCGTAGTCGCCCCCGCCGAACACTTCCACCAGGCCCATGCCCTCGATGCGCTGCAGGCGGTTCTTGATGTTGAGCACCGAATAGTTGCGCTGGTACAGCTCGTCGTAGCGACCGTCGGGCGAGGTCAGGCTCACCACCATGGTGAGGTTGGGCGAGCTCTTCTGCGCCACCACGCCGATGCGCCGCACTTCCTCGGGCAACCGCGGCAG
>LNDQ01000063.1 GCA_001464695.1 Betaproteobacteria bacterium Ga0077523
GATCGGTTCGGCCCGATAGCCGAGACTTTTCAGGGTCTGGAGAACCTTCTCTTCCGCGATGCTCCCGGTAACGCTCAGCCGGCCGGCAAACAGATCGAGATTTATCAGCAAGCTTGCGTCGACCGCGAGTAGGGCGCGCTGGATGGCAAGCGCGTCAATTTGTCCCCCATGGGCTTGCATCTGGAACTTCAAGGCGTTCTCCATCGGCGGACAAGGGTCGGACGCCATCCGGGGACGGCTGTCTAGAGGGCCAAATGCTCCTATGTGGCCGCGGGGCCGGGCATTGATCAAGATCAAGTAGGGTGATGTTGATGGCCTGACGCCGGTCAATGACGCACCGCATAAAATGGGGCACCATGCTTCCTTTCCCTCAGGCAACGACCCATGCAGACCTTCGACGACCTGCTGCTGGCGGCGCGCCAGCAACCCGAGCCCCAGCGGCTTCTTTTCGTGTTTGCCTCCGCCGAGCTCCCACGTGATGCAACCGAGGAGGAGCGCAAGTTGTTCGAGGCTGGCCACGG
>LNDQ01000064.1 GCA_001464695.1 Betaproteobacteria bacterium Ga0077523
GTCGTTCGCCGCTTTGAAGGCCGAGTCCCTGGCAGCACTGCCTCGCTGGGACATCCTGTTTGTATCGGCGATGGACGGGCGTGGCGGCCATGCGCCCAACAGCGATGAAGCGGCACAGCCACTGCGAATGATGGTTGAGCAGATCAAGGGCGGGCGAATCGCCAGCTTCGTCGCCGTGGACGGTGACGGCCGTCTCGTTGAACTAGACCGGCACTAGACGCGACGGCCCTGGGGCATGCGCCCCGGGGCCGACATGCAGCGTCGTCAGGAGGACTTTGCGGGCTGGCCCTGCATGATCTCGGGGAGATCTGTATCGCGCCCAATGTCGGGATGACGGTCCAGTTCCATCCTCCGGATCGCGAAGTGCATCCAGGCCAGGGCGACCGACACCAGCACGAAGAGCAGCATGAAGCAGCTTGTCCAGACGCCGAGCCAGTCGTTCAGGATGCCGAAGAGGATCGGAAGTATGAAGCCGCCCAATCCTCCGATCATGCCGACCACGCCGGCCACGGAACCTACGTTGTTGGGGTAGTACTCCGGGATGTGCTTGTAGACCGCCGCCTTGCCCAGGCTCATGAAGAAACCAAGGACGAAGACAAGCACCGTGAACGGAACGACGCCCATGGCGAGGCGGAACTCCACCGGTCCGCGGATCCCGTCGAGGACGTAAGTCGTTGAAGGATAGGAAAGCAGGAAGGTGCAGACGACGGATCCGATGAAGGTCCAGTACATGACCTTTCGCGCACCGTACTTGTCCGATGCCCAGCCCCCGGCGATGCGGAACAAGCTCGCGGGAATCGAGTA
>LNDQ01000065.1 GCA_001464695.1 Betaproteobacteria bacterium Ga0077523
CGTACACCCCTTTCCCTGCGTCAAGCGGGGGAAGGCCGGGATGGGGGCCACCCGAACCTTCGACGATCGAACCGATCGTCGCACCCCTCTCCTTCCCCCGCGACAAGCGGGGGAAGGTCGGGATGGGGGCGATTACCCTCCCGCCAACTTCCCCTTCACCAGCTGCGACACCGCGCTCATGTCGGCCTTGCCCGCGAGCTTCGGCTTCAACACCGCCATGACCTTGCCCATGTCCTGCGGCCCGGCGGCGCCGGCGGCGGCGATCGCTTCGGCCACGGCCGCCGCGATCTCATCCTGGGACAGCGCAGCAGGCATGTAGGCCTGGAGCACGGTCATCTCGAATTTCTCGGCGTCGGCCAGGTCCTGCCGACCACCCTTTTCGTACTGGGTGATGGAGTCGCGGCGCTGCTTCAGCATCTTGTCGATGATGGCGACGATGTCGGCATCGGTCAGCTCGATGCGCTCGTCCACTTCGCGCTGCTTCATGGCGGCAAGCAGCAGGCGAATCGCGCCCAGGCGCGCGGTGTCCTTGGCGCGCAACGCGTTCTTCATGTCTTCGGTGATACGGTCCTTCAGGGATGACATGGTTCCGGCTCCTGAAAACGAAAACCCCGCGGGCGACAGCCTCGCGGGGTTCGCGGGGAATATCGGGGCGTTGCTTAGTACAGCTTCTGGGGCAGCTGCTGGCTGCGCAGGCGCTTGTGATGCCGCTTGACCGCGGCGGCGAGCTTGCGCTTGCGCTCTGCGGTGGGCTTTTCGTAGAACTCGCGCGCCCGCAACTCCGTGAGCAGGCCGGTCTTCTCCACGGTGCGCTTGAAACGGCGCAGGGCCACCTCGAAGGGCTCGTTCTCCTTGACGCGTACGGTCGGCATGAAAGCTGGAATCCTGTTGCTTGGGTTGATCGGATCGGACAAGGGGCGGGAGAATACCAGACTCGCTCCCCGATTGGGAACTCCCGCCGGGCCCTTACCAGGGGTCCGGCCGCACCGGTACCCCCCTTCTTGTTCGTTCTAGGCATCGAAAGCTCCTGCGACGAGACCGGCGTCGCGCTGGTCCACCGTACCCGCGGCCTGGTGGCCCACGCCCTCCACTCCCAGGTCGAAATGCACGCCGCCTATGGCGGGGTGGTGCCCGAGCTCGCGTCGCGCGACCACATCCGGCGGCTGCTGCCGCTGACCCGGCAGGTGCTGGGTACGGCCGGGATCGGCATCCGCGACGTGGGGGCGGTCGCCTACACGGAAGGCCCCGGGCTCGCCGGTGCACTGCTGGTGGGTGCCGGCGCGGCGCACGGACTGGCGTACGCCCTGGGTGTGCCGGTGGTCGGCGTGCATCATCTCGAAGGACACCTGCTGTCGCCGTTGCTGGCGGATCCGGCACCGGCCTTCCCGTTCGTGGCGCTGCTGGTCTCGGGCGGGCACACCCAGCTCATGCGCGTTGGCGGCGTCGGCGACTACCAACTGCTCGGTGAGACGGTGGATGACGCCGCCGGCGAAGCCTTCGACAAGACCGCCAAGCTGCTGGGGCTCGGCTATCCCGGCGGTCCGGCGCTGGCACGGCTCGCCGACGCGGGCACGCCCGGCCGCTTCAAGTTGCCGCGCCCGATGATCGCGTCGGACGATCTCGATTTCAGCTTCAGCGGCCTCAAGACGGCCGTAGCCATCGCCGTTCGCGGTCGGACACTCGAGGGCAACGACAAGGCCGATCTCGCGGCGGATTTCCAGGCGGCGGTGGTCGACGTGCTGGTGGCCAAGTCGCTCGGTGCCGTCGACCGCGCCGGCGTGCCGCGGCTGGTGGTGGCCGGCGGCGTGGGTGCCAATCGCAGTCTGCGCGAGCGCCTGACGGCATCCGCCGCCGCGCGTGCCATCGAGGTGTACTACCCGCCGCTCGAGTTCTGCACCGACAACGGGGCGATGATCGCCTTCGCGGGGGCGCTGCGGATTGCGACCTTCGGTCCGGCGGGGAGTTTCGGGGTCAGGCCGCGGTGGGAGTTGGCGTCGCTGGTGGTGCCGGAGTAGCGCGGAGCGCTTGCCCCCATCCCAACCTTCCCCCACCGGAGGTGGGGGAAGGGGTGTACAACTCCTTCCCCCGGCTTTGCCGTGGGGTAGGTGGGGATGGGGGCAGCACCCGCCACAAACCGCGACTACCCGCGCGACCCGACCTTGCTCTCCGTCCCCGCCAGCAGGCGCCGGATGTTCGCGCGATGGCGATAGAAGATGAGCGCCGTCATCGCCAGCACGGCGACGGCGATGGCGTTCCAGCCGAGGATCAATCCGGACAACACGGGTGCTGCGGCCGCTGCTGCGAGTGACGAACCGGACGAGTAGCGCGTGGCGACCAGCACGATCAGCCACACCGCCGCCACCGCCAGGCCGAGCCAGAGGGAGAGCGCGAGCAGGATGCCGGCCGCGGTGGCCACACCCTTGCCGCCCTTGAATCCGAAGTACACCGGGAACAGGTGGCCCGCGAAGACCGCCAGCGCGGCGAGCGCGATGTCGGTGGCATCGAGGCCCCAGTCGGCTGCAAAGAAGCGCGCGATCCAGACGACGACGAAGCCCTTCAGGGCATCGCCCAGCAGCGTGAACACCGCGGCGGACTTGCGTCCGGTGCGCAGCACGTTGGTGGCGCCCGGATTGCCCGAACCGTAGGTGTGCGGGTCGGGCAGACCATAGAGACGGCTCACGATGACGGCGAACGACAGGGAGCCCACCAGATAAGCGACGATCACGACGACGGCGGTAGTCATGCTCCTTATCTTACAATCCACGCACCGCCGATGCCGCCCGATGACCGCCTGCCGCCGAAATCGACGTACGCACGCGTGACGCAAGCGCGGACGAGCCCATGAGATCGTGGCCCCGCCACACCGGCGGCGACTTCCTGCTGGGCGCCGCGCTCGGTGCCGGATTCTTCGTGGCCGCCTTCGGCGTTCGGCTGCTCGATCCGCACTACATCGACTGGCTCCTGTGGGGCGATCCGGCCGCCAACTACCTGGGGTGGGCCTTCTATCGCAATGACCCGTGGAGTTTTCCACTGGCTCAGGTGAAGAGTTACGGCGAAGGATTCGCGTCCAGCATCGTGTTCACGGACTCGATCCCGTGGCTCGCGATGGTCTTCAAGCTGTTCCGCGGCGTGCTGACCGAGCCGTTCCAGTACTTCGGGATGTGGCTGTGGTTGAGCTTCACGCTGCAAGGCGCCGTGGGCTTCGTGCTGGCGCGCAAGCTGGGAGCGGACCGGATCGCGGCCGCATTGATTGCCGGCCTGCTGCTGATCTCGCCGCCGCTGTTGAATCGCCTGACCGGCCACTACGCACTCACCGCGCATTGGGTGCTGCTGGTCGCGCTCGGCCTGTGCCTGTTCGGACGATCAGTGCGGCGGTTCTACGCGTGGATCGCCCTCATCGCGTTGCTCGTGGCGACTCAGTTCTACCTTGCGGTCATGGTGATGGCGTTGTGGTTCGCCGACCTCGTCCGCGCATGGCTCGCGCACGAACGCGCCGACCGCCGCTGGCTCGCGGCCTGTTTCGTGTCGACCCTCGCGATCACCCTCGCCACGATGGCCGCGTGCGGGTTCTTCCTGGTGGACCGCGCCGGCACGGGTGCCGACATGGTGGGCTTCTACCGCTTGAACGCGGTGTCGCTGGTGAACTCCGAAGGCCTCTGGTCGCGCGTGTTGCCGAAGATTCCGTCCGGCTTCGGCGACTACGAGGGCTTCGCGTATCTCGGGCTGGGGTGGATGGGAGCGATGCTCCTCGCGCTCGCCCGCGCGGGCAAGACCGAACCATCACCGGCCCGTACCCAGGCGTTGCTGCCGCTCGGGGTCGTGCTGTTCCTGCTCACGGTGTTCGCGATTTCCATGTGGCCCGCGATCGGCAAGCAGGTGATCTATGCGGCACCGGAGAACATCGCCGTGGCGCTCGCGGGCCTCGCGCTCGGCGCCTATCTGATCGTGCGCTACTCGACACCGCGCGCGCCGTGGCGGCTGCGCATCGCACAGGCGGCAGCGACGCAATCGGGCATCTTCTGGGTGCTGGCGCTCGTTGCAGCCTTCCTCTTCGCGATCGTCACGGCACCGCTGGTCGCGTTCGCCTTGAATCGCGTGCCGCCGGTGGGTACGGTCTTCGAAGCTTTCCGGGCATCGGGCCGGATGTTCTGGCCGGCGTGGTACGCGCTGGCACTCTGGGCAGCCTGGGTGATCGTGCGCACGTTCCCGCCGCGCCGCCAGTACCTGGTCCTCGCCGCGGCCCTTGGACTGCAGTTGTGGGACCTGAGCGGCGCGATCGACCTGCTCGGCCGCACGACCATCTCCACGCGGATGGATTTCGCGACGGACGTCAGCGGTTGCTGGTGCTGCATCCGAGCCCGCGGCCGGCCGGCTGGGAAGCGTTCGGCAAGCTCGCGGTGGAACACCACGCGTCCGTCAACAAGGCCTACTACAGTCGCGAGCGGGCACAGGCCTACGCCGCCGCCAATGCGACACTCTGGAGCGACATCGAAGCCGGACGATTCGATCCGGCCGCGCTGTATGTGGCGTATCCGGACGATCAGCCACGGCTGCAAGCGGCGCTGGCTGCGCTGCCTGCGGCGCCATCCACACAGATCGTGGATGGCTTCCTGGTGGTGGCGCTGCCGCATCCCTGAACGATGTTTCCCCTCACCCTCCATCCCTCTCCCGGAGGGAGAGGGGTTGGGGTGAGGGGAAGCCGTCGCGAGCGCTCGTCAACCGGCGGGTGATTCGCGCACCGGCTGCCCTTGCGCGCCTGCGGTCTTCGCCTCGATCACGTACCGCGGCCGCCGCTTCACCTCGGCATAGATCTTCGCCAGATACTCGCCGATGATGCCGAGGCAGAGCAGTTGCACGCCGCCGAGAAAGTAGATCGGCACGACGGTCGAAGCCCAACCGGGCAGGGCCTGATCGCCGAAGAGCTTCGCGGCGAGCGCCCAGGCAGCGAAACCGAGACTCACCGCCGAGACGGCTACCCCGAGACCGGTGATGAACCGCAGCGGCACGGCCGAGAAGGAGGTGACGCCCTCCCAGGCGAGCGACACCATGCGTCGCAACGGATAGCGTGTGTGTCCGGCGATGCGTGCCGCGCGGTCGTACTCGACGATGGCGGTGCGAAAGCCGAGCTGGGGCACGATGCCGCGCAGGAACAGATTCACTTCCTCGTAGCCGCGCAGCGCCTCGATCGCGCGGCGCCCCATCAGGCGATAGTCGGCGTGGTTGTAGACCACCTCGACACCGAAGCGCTGCAACCAACGGTAGTACTGCTCGGCGCTGAAGCGCTTGAACCAGGTGTCGTGCACGCGCGCGCGGCGCACGCCCAGAACGATCTGGGCACCCTGGGCATGGGCCTCGAGCATGCGTTCGATCGCGACCACGTCGTCCTGCAGATCGGCATCGATGCTCACCACGGCATCGCCCGGCGCATTGAGCAGCCCGGCGAGCAATGCGTTCTGATGGCCGCGGTTGCGCGACAGCTTGATGCCGTGCACCCGTCCATTCCGGTGCGCACACGACTCGATGAGCGACCAGGTCCGGTCGGCGCTGCCGTCGTCCACGAAGTAGAGCGCACTCTCGCCGGTCACGATGCCGCGCGCTATCAGGGCTTCGAGCAGCGAGGTCAACCGTTCCACCGTCACCGGCAGCGCGGCCTCTTCGTTGTAGCACGGCACCACGATGCTCAAGCGGGCCGGCGTGGTACTCATGGCCTCGTCCCCGATACGTAGTACTGCGCCCCGAGCGGATTCCACCAGAGCGAGCGCTCCAGGCCACGCAACCAGCGCAGCGCGTGCGGAAAGAACAGCGTGTAGCGCGTGCGCAGTCGGCCAAAGCCGGCAGCCGCGAGTTCACGGGTTAGGCGGCCCGATCGCAGCAGCACCGCATTCTCGTCGAACGCGCAATCCTGCACGGTGCGCACCGTGAGCGGGTTGAGCGGATTGTGTTCGAACACGACGATGCGCCCGCCGGGGCGCAGCGTGCGCCCGAGTTCACGCAGCAACGCCACATGCTCCGCCGCGTCGATGTGGTGGAACACGCAGGCCGCGAAGACGAGATCGACCGCGGCATCCTCGACAGGAACCCGGCCGTGCTCCATCAAGCGGTAGTCGAGAGCGGTCCCGCAGCGCTCCAAGGCGACGTCGCGGCTGCGGTCGGAGACATCCACGCAGGTCAGGCGCGCCGCCGGGAAATGCCGCTGGAAGTGCGCGACCGACGAACCCACGCCCGCCCCGAAATCGAGGATGGCCTGCACCTGCGGCAACGCCGCCCCGTAGTCCGCCGCCACTTCGCGCACCTTGTACGCGGCGAAATACTCCGGTGACTCGCCCGACAGCCGCACGTTGGCCGCGTGCAGCGCGTGGTACTCATCGGCGAACTTGTCGAACTCCGACGGGTTCATCGGTTCCTGCAAGGGTCCGGGACCGGCCGAGGATAGCAGGTCGCGCGCCGGCACATCAGCCGCGGGGGTGGTGCTTCGAGTGCAATTGCTTCAATCGCTCGCGTGCCACGTGGGTGTAGATCTGCGTGGTCGACACGTCGGCGTGACCCAGCAGCATCTGCACCACGCGCAGATCGGCGCCGTGGTTGAGCAGATGGGTCGCGAAGGCGTGACGCAGCGTGTGCGGCGACACCGGACGGGTGACGCCGGCGCGGCGCGCATAGCGCTTGATGAGAGTCCAGAACATCGTGCGCGTCATGGCCGAGCCGCGCACGGTCACGAAGAGATCGTCGGTGAGCCGCCCGTGCAGCAGCGCCGGCCGGCTCTCCCGCAGGTAGCGCGCGAGCCATTCGAGGGCCACTTCGCCCACGGGCACCAGGCGCTCCTTCGAGCCCTTGCCCATCACGCGCACGACGCCGGCATCGGCGCTGAC
>LNDQ01000066.1 GCA_001464695.1 Betaproteobacteria bacterium Ga0077523
TGCCGCTCTTCCTGCGTCATGCCGCCGTCGCCGGTGGTCGTGGATGTGCCGAGTTCCGTGGCCGCACGTCCGAGCGCTTCCTTCACGCGCGCCGACAGCGAACCGAAACTCATGCCCGCGAAGGTGATCGGAATGTCGAGTTCGACAGGCTTTTTCGCGAACCGCGTGCCCAGCACCGTCTTGGTGTGGCATTTCTCGCGATACCCTTCGAGCGGGTACCGCGAAACCGAGCCCGCGAGAAACACCAGGTCGTCGAAGTGCGGCAGCTTGCGCTTGGCACCGAGCCCGCGGATTTCGTACAGGCCATGGGCCGCGGCATTGTGGATGTAGTCGATGATGCTGCGATCGAAGCCCGCGGATTCTTCCCGCTGGATGCGCTTCGGGGTCTGGGCGGGATGCTCGATGGGCTTGTTCATGTCAGTACTCCTGATCCGCGTCGGCGTTCCAGTGATAAAGGGAACGGGCGGACGCCACACGCTTGAACTCGGTCGGGTCGTAGGGAAACCCAGCGCGCTTCAGCAACTCGCCCAAGGCCGCGTGGTCGGCAGGGGTCATGTCCTCCTGCCGCGCGTCTGCCCCCAACGACTTGATCTTCCCGCGCACGTAGATCACCGCCTCGTACAGCGAATCGCCCAGCGCATCGCCGGCATCGCCGCAGATCACGAGCCGACCCGCCTGCGCCATGAATGCCGAATAGTTGCCGACCCGGCCGCCAACGACGATGTCGATGCCTTTCATGGAAATGCCGCAGCGCAGGCTCGCGTCGCCCTCGATGATCAACGTGCCGCCATGGCCGGTTGCGCCCGCGGATTCCGAGGCGAAACCCTTCACCCGCACGGTACCGGACATCATGTTCTCCGCCACGCCCCAACCCACGTTGCCGTGCACGGTGATGTTGGCGAACTTGTTCATGCCGCCGACGTAGTAGCCGCCCTGCCCACGGATGTCGATGTCCACCGGATGGTTCACGCCCACGGCGATGCTGTGGCTGCCATTCGGGTTGAGCACGTCGATGTGCTTCACGCCGCTGCCGGCGAGCTCGTGGTGCAGGAACTGGTTCAGCTCGCGCACCGAAGCCTTGGCGAGGTCGAAGGTCTTGTTCATGGTGGTCCGCTTGTCGATCGCTAGACTGTCCATACGTAAAGTTCCTCGGGCATCGGTTCGAACAGTTTCGCGTTGTTGACGCCCGGCAGGTGGGCGAGGCCGCGGAACTCGGAGCTGATGGCCACGTAGTCGTCGGTCTCGGCCACGATCGCCGGCTTGCAGGCGAACGCATCGCGCACCAGGGCGAGCTGGTTGTCGGTGCCGATCAGGAAGGTGTAGAAGCCGTCCAGTTCCTCGAAGCCCTTTTGCAGCGCCTGCTCGAGCGTGTCGCCTTCGCGTGTGCGCCACTCGAGAAAGCGCGTGGCGGCCTCCGTGTCATTGTCGGTCTCGAAGCGGATGCCACGATGCTCGAGCTTGCGCCGGACCATGAAGGGGTTGGAGATGGTGCCGTTGTGCACGAGGCAGAAATCCTCGCCCGCGGTGAAGGGATGCGCGCGATCCGGGGTCACGGCCGACTCGGTCGCCATGCGGGTGTGCCCGACCACATGGGTGCCGGTCAACTTGGGGAAGTCGTAGCGCTTCGCGATGTCCGCCGGATGGCCGATGTCCTTGTAGATGTCGATGCGGCGGCCGGCCGACAGCACGTGCAGCGCCGGGTAGATCTGCCGCGCCCACGCTTTCACGGCATCCGCCGGTTCGTCGCATGTCAGCACCGCATGGTTGCCCTTGACCGCCATCTGCGCTTGCACGCCGAAGCGCTTGATGAAATCCGCCTCGAACGGCGCCCAGTCGTAGTCCCAGGCAGGCGCATACAGGCTGTACTTGCGATCGCCCTCCGGCAAGCGATCCGTGAACACCGCGAGTCCCGCGGATTCCGGTCCGCGCGATGCCATCTCCTCCAGCATCGGCACCATCAGCTCGCCCAACCGGCCGCGCATGGCCGGATTCTTCACCAGCAATCCCACGATTCCGCACATGATCGATTTCCTTTTCTGGCTGCGAGTTCGGATTAGAAGAACTCGAGATAGCGTTCCACTTCCCAGCCCGACACATGGCGCTGGTACTCGATCCATTCCATCCGCTTCAAGCGGATGAACTCCGCCGCGAGCTCCTTGCCGAGCCCTTCGCACAGCACCATGTCGGCCTCGAGCGCGTCGACCGACTCGGCGAGGCTCTGCGGCAGCACGTCGATGCCGGCTTTCTTGAGTTGCGCGTCGGTCCATTCGTACAGGTTGGTGTTGTTCGGTTCGCCCGGATCCATCTTCTTCTCCACCCCATCCATGCCCGCGGCGATGATCGCGGCACTCGCGAGGTACGGGTTCACCGCGGCATCCGGCAAGCGCATCTCCAGCCGTCCGTAGGGAATGCGGACCATGCACGTTCGGTTGTTGTCGCCGTAGGTCACGTACGCGGGTGCCCAGGTCGCGCCGGAGAGTGCACGACCCACGACCAGGCGCTTGTACGAGTTCACGGTCGGCGCGCAGATGGCCGTGAGGCCGCGCGCGTGATGGAGCAGCCCGCCCATGAAGTGATAGCCCATCTTCGAGAGGCCCAGGCCGCGCTTGTCCTTGGCGTCGTAGAACAGGTTCTTCGTCTTGCCGTCACCGACCGACAGGTGGAAGTGCGCGCCGGACCCGGTGCGGTTCGAGAACGGCTTGGGCATGAAGGTCGCGATCAGCCCGAGCTGGTTCGCGATCTCGCTCGCCGCCATCTTGACGAAGATGTGGTGATCGGCCGTCGTCATCGCGTCGGCATAGGTGTAGTTCACCTCGAACTGGCCGTTCGCGTCCTCGTGATCGATCTGGTAGACGTCGATGCCGACCTTGCGGCACGCGCCGGTGATGCGCGTCAGGAACTCGGCGCTGCGTGCGAGCCCCTTGTAGTCGTAGCAGGGCTTCTCGAGGGTATCACTGTCGTCGCAGGGGCCGACGCTGCCATCCGGCCTGCGTTTGAGCAGCATGAACTCCGGTTCGATCCCGGTGTAGAGCGTCAGTCCCTTCGCCTTGAGCTTGGCGAGCGCGTTCTTGAGCGCAAGGCACGAATCGTAGGGATAGGGTTTGCCCTTCACGTGACCCCACGTGGCCATGCGGGCGAAGCCGGGCATCCACGGAATCGGCTGGAGCGTGTCGAGATCTCCCACCGCCATGTAGTCGGGACCCTGCGGCCCCATGCCGAAACCCCACAGCGCGAAGCCCGCGAAGCCGGCGCCATCGGTGAGCACCATTTCGAGGTGCTCCACCGGCACCGCCTTCGCCTTGGCGGCACCGTGGATATCCACGAACTGCGCCAGGATGTACTGGATGTTCTCGTCCTTGAAGAGCTTCTTCGCCTGCGCCGGTGTCATGGTCATCTTCCCCTTCTGTTGCGATGAATCATTGGAGGTTCTGAAGTCGCGCGTCCGGGAACGCGGCTGCGAATCCGACGGCACCTCCGCCCAGTTCCGCGGCGATACCCGTCAACGTTTCCCACAGGTAAGGGCCCGAGGTGCCGTCGCACCACAGGCGCCAGCAGTCGGTTCCCGCCAAGCGTTGCTGCAACACGGTGACCGATGAAATCGACGTTGCAGGTCTGGACCAGCAGTTCGTTCACCAGCGACCCGGTGAGTGCCAGGGCGCAATCCTGCCGCGGTACCGGATAGACGCCGGGCGACCCCGGTTTCAACTCCGGCGCGAGCTGCGCCACCGTGCCGCCGGAGAATCCGTCCTCGACCAGGAACTCGGTCCGCGCGAGCCGCGCCACCGCGCCGCCGCCTTCCAGCGCCGACCAGGTGTTCGGCTGATCGGGGACCGGTACACCGCGTGCGGACAACCAGCCGGCAGCGCCGGGGCCCTTGAGCCCGATCCTCGGCAACGCCGACAGATCGCAGATGCCGAGCGTTGCACTGCGAGCGGGATGATCGTCGCGCAGTTTCGCCGCGAGCGGCATGCCGGCCACCTCGATCCATTCAGGATGCAGGGTGGCCAACGCGTGGGCCAGGGGACTCGAGCGCCGCGCGGTTGCCATGTCAGTGCACTGGAAACCACAAAGCTCTCAACGCGGCGGACGCGGAGGACGCGGGGGAAAACCAAGTCCGCCGCCTTCGAGTATTACTGTTCCTCCGCGTCCGCCGCGTCCGCCGCGTTGAGAGCTTCGTTCCAGTGGACAACAGCCGACGGCAACATGAGGGTCGTTTCATCTAGTCCATCACTTTCTGCCGCAGGCCTTCCGCGTCGTAGAACGGCGTGGGTACCACGCGCGCCTGCACCATGGTGCCGCCGTCGGCCCGGATGAAGAACGGCGAGTTGAGCTCGGTCATGTCGGGGGCGACGAAGGCAAGCCCCACGTGCTTGCCCAGCGTGTCGCTCCAGGCGATGCTGGTCACGCGGCCGGCGATAGCGCCGTTGCGCACGACCAGATGACACTCGCGCGGCGTGGTCGAGGCGCCGATGGCATCGAGCTCGAAGCCCACGAGCTGCTGCCGCGGTCCGTTCTTGCGCACGATCTGAACGCTCCGCTTGCCCACGAAGAAGGGCTTGTCGACTTTCACCGCCCATTCGAGGCCGGCCTCGTCCGGCTGGGTGAGACCGTCGGTGTCCTGCCCGATGATGATGTGACCCTTCTCCAGTCGCAGCAGACGCTGCGCTTCGACCCCGAAGGGGCGGATGCCGTCGCCCTGGCCGGCTTCCATCAGCGCGTCCCACACATGGGCAGCGCGGTCGGCAGGCACATGGATCTCGTACCCGAGTTCGCCGACGAACCCGACGCGCATCAGGCGCGCCGGTACGCCGGCCACTTCGGCCTCCCGCAGCGCGAGGTAGGGAAAGGCCTCGTTCGACAGGTCGACCGATGTGAGCTTGCGCAACACCGCCCGCGCTTTCGGCCCGGCGAGATTCATGGCTGCGAACGCACCGGTGGCATTGACGATGCCCACTTCGAGATTCCACTGCGAGTTCCAGCGCTGCAGTTCGCGATAGACCGTGGTCGAACCCGTCGTGGTCGTGGTGAAGTAGAAATGCTGCTCGGACAACCGCGCCACCACACCGTCGTCGATGACGACGCCGCTTTCATCCAGCATCACCGCGTAGCGCGTGGTGCCCGGCTTCATGCCCGCGAACTTCGCCGTGTAGACGCGCTCCAGGAACGCACCCGCATCCGGCCCGTAGAGCTCCATCTTGCCGAGCGTACCCACGTCGATGATGCCGACCGAGCTGCGCACCGCCCGCGCCTCGTCACGCACGATGTCGGACTTGCGCTTGCCGGGCAGTGCGTAGTACTCGGGACGCAACCAGATACCGGCCTGCATCCAGACGGCACCGAGACCGTCATGCCGGCTGTGCAGCGGCGTCTCGCGATGCACGTTGAAGCCCCGCCCGGCCAGGTGCGACATCGGCACCGGGTGGAAGAACGGCCGCGCGGTCGTGGTGCCCACTTCAGCGGGCGAGACGCCGCGAATCCGCGCGAGCACGCGGATCGCGTTCATGTTCGAATGCTTGCCCTGCGATGGGCCCATGCCCACAGTCGTGTAGCGCTTCATCAGCTCGATGTTGTCGAAGCCTTCCTGCGCGGCGTTGTGGAAGTCGCGCAGGTGCAGGTCTTCGTCGAAATCCACGAAGTTCTTGCCGGCGGGATGCTCCACGATCGGCCATGGATGCGATGGAGACGAGCGCTCGGGCGCGATCGAGAAATTGCGCGCGGGCGTGTCGAAGCCGAGATGGCGTGCAGCTTCCGTTCCGGCCCGCTCGCCGTCCTCGCATCGGGAGTCGAGCGCGTACACCCCGTTCACGCGCCCGCAGGCGAACATGCCTTCGGGCAGATGGTCGGGTACGAACTGATGCGTCGTCGTGTCGTAGCGCATCCGGGTACCCGACTGATACAGCAGGGCCGCCGCGGGTGCCCAGCCCACGCTCATCACCAACCCGTCGCAGGCGAACTTCTGCGGGGACGCCGTATCGGGCTTGCCGTCGGCGCCCATGGGACACACGGTGGCGGCCACCAGCCGGTCGCCGACCGCCTCGGCCTCCAGCACGCAGTGGCCCTTGAGGACCGGGATGCCCACCTGCTTCACGCGCATCGAGAGCGCACTCGGTTCGCCGTCGGCGCGCAGGTCCGCGACGGCCGCGATCGCAACGCCATGGGCCATCAGATCGAGCGCGGCCCGATAGCCATCGGCATTGGCAGTGAGGACCAGCGTCTTGTCCATCGGCTTGACGGCGTAGCGATACAGCAACCGCTGCGCCGCGGAGGCGAGCATGACGCCAGGCGCATCGTTGTTGCGGAACACCGCCGGCTGTTCGAACGCACCGCCGGCCACGATCACCGCGCGGGCACGCAGCTTGGTCATGCGCTTCGCATCCACCAGCGGAATCCAGTGGTCCGCGTAGTAACCCGCAGCCAACGTACCGGGACGCACCGATATGTTGGGAAGATCGGCGAGATCCCGTTCGAGATCGCGCAGCATCTCGACCCCTTCGATGGATCCGCCACGCTGATAGCCGAGCGACCCGCCGATGCGTGCGTTCTCGTCGACCAGCACGACCTTGGCGCCGGCCCGCCCCGCGGCGAGGGCCGCGTGCAGGCCCGCGGGACCGGCACCCACGACCAGCACGTCGCAGAAGTCGTAGCGCTTCGGCGTGCGGATGTGAGGCGCGCCGAAGTCGAGCGTGCCCAGGCCCGTGATGCGGCGGAACACCCGCTCCCAGAAGGGGAACAGGGCCTTCGGTCGATGGAACGCCTTGTAGTAGAAACCCACCGGCAGGATACCGCCGAGCGCGTTCAGGATGCGCAAACGGTCGCCGGACGCGCCGCCCGCGGTGTTGACGCTGGTGAGCGCCATGCCTTGTTCGAGCGACTCGACATCGGCGCGCAGGTTGAGCCGTGCGCCCGCCTGCATCATCGTGTTCACATCGTGGTTCGCCAACGACAGCACGCCGCGCGGTCGGTGGTACTTGAAGCTGCGGCCGAGCACGTGCACGCCGGCGGCCCACAGCGCGCTGGTCGGCGTGTCGCCGGCAAAGCCGCGATACGCGTTGCCGTCGAACGTGAAGTCGACGCTGCGCGACCGGTCGATCCATTCGCCGGTGACGGTTGGCAGGCGCGAGCTCATGCGGGTAACCAGGTGCGGATCACTCGATCCGCCACGGTGTCGCGCTCGGCGTAGAACCAGGTGCCGCTCGCGATGTGGTACCACCACTCGATCTTGATACCCGGCACGCCGCTGCGGTTGAACACGTAGTCGGCCCATTCGCGGTCGGTGCAGGTCGCCCCGTCCGGCATGGGGCGCACTTCACCGCCGTAGGCAAACTCGGATACTGGCCGCGGGCCGTTGACGGGACAGGTCAGGATCTTCATGCGCTGGGGAACCGACAATCCAAGGCGTTCAACGCGGCGGACACGGCGGAAAGGCAAAACCCAACGACGACGGGTTCGGTTTTCCCCCGCGTCCGCCGCGTCCCCCGCGCTGAGAGCTTCTGTTCATCGGACAAATGTGCCGGCTGTCGCATGCTAGTGACCCACGCTCGCAGCGCCTTTCTCGCCGGTGAGTTCGTAGCGCTCGAACCGCGAGAGATTGAAACCCTTGATCAACTCATGATCGCGCCCGTTGGCCACGGTCCACGACATGGTCTTGCCGCACACCGGCGTCGCCTTGAAGCCCCAGGTGCCCCAGCCCGCGTCGAGATAGAACCCTTCGACCGGTGTCGTCCCCATGATGGGGGCGAAATCCGGGGTCATGTCGGCCATCCCCGCCCACTGCCGGTTCACCCGCGCGTTCGAGAGGAACGGGAACATGTCGAGCATGTGCGCGGCGAGCCCTTCGACGAAGTCGAGGGTCGAGCGCGTGGCATGCAGTTCGTAGGGATCGAGCGATGCACCCATCACCAGTTCGCCGCGCGCCGACTGGCTCACGTACACGTGCAGGCTGCCGGACACCAGGATCGGATCGAGCCACGGCTTCATCGGCTCGGTGACCATCGCCTGCAGCGGATGGATGTAGATCGGCGTGCGCAAGCCGACCATGTCCGTGACTCGCGGCGTGAACCCGGCCACGGCGGACAGCACCCTCGGCGTGGCGATGTCGCCCTTGGTGGTACGGACCCCGGTGACCTTGCCGCCCTCCACGTTGATCCCGAGCACTTCGGTCTGCTGATGGATCTCCACGCCGCGTTGATCCGCGCCGCGGCCGTAGCCCCATGCCACCGCGTCGTGCCGCGCGATGGCGCCCGGCGCGTGATACAGGGCACCGAGAATAGGCGCATGCCCACCGCACGTGATGTCGATCTGCGGCGCCGCCTTCCTGACCTCATCCGGACCGACCAGTTCGCTGTCGACGCCGAAGTGCTTGTTCACCTCGGCACGCCAGCGCATGGTGCGCACGGCGGAGTCGGTATGCGCGAGCGTGAAGTGGCCGCGCGTGGCATAGAACAGGTTGAGGTCGAAATCCTGCGCGAGGTCCTGCCACAGGCGCACCGACTGGTCGTAGAACGCCACGCCTTCGGGGGTGAGGTAGTTCGAGCGGATGATCGTGGTGTTGCGGCCGGTGTTGCCACCGCCGATGTAGCCGCGCTCGAGCACCGCGACGTTGGTCATGCCGTGATCGCGCGCGAGGTAGTAGGCCGACGCCAATCCGTGGCCGCCGGCGCCGATGATCACGGCATCGTATGCATTCTTGAGGCGCTCGGGCGTCCGGAACATCCGGGGTTCGGGATGTTTCGAGGCGAACGCGAAGCGCAAGAGCTGATACGGCATCGAGGCGGGACTAGCGGGGCGGGCAGCGGTTACCGGCGACGGACGATGATTCTTGCCGTGAATCTTTCGTGCATATGATGAACTCCGACCAGGGCAGCGTCAACGTACCGCGGCGGGCGGCGGGTTCAGGGATGGTCGCGCCGGGCGCGCTGCAGTTCATAGCGCCAGCGTGCCAGACGATAGGCGTCCACCACGGAAATGGCATACACCAGAAAGCCACCGGCGTGACGGCCCACGAAAGAATGGGCGGGGGTGGTGAGATGCCAGCTCACCATGCCGAGCATGAACATGAAGAAGATGAACGTGAGCGCCCGGGTGTTCATGCCGTTCAGGACTTGACCCATGCCCGGCAGCAGCGCTCCCACGGCCATCACCACCAGCGGGTGCAGCGGGCGACGGGGCATTTCAGCCCGCGCCGAGCCGGCCATCGGCCGGAGGCCGATGGCCTTCGACAGGCACAGGCAGTCCGCAAGAACTACCTGTGTCCGGTCTCAGCCCCAAGCGGGCTGGCCCCCCGGGAGGAAAGGCCGATGGCCTGTCGGGGGGGGTAGTCAAGCTCAGGCGGCGCGGCGCGGCGCATCGGACGCAGTGCCCAGCGCCTGAACCAGCACGCGCGCGTCGGCCAGTCGCGCGGCAACCGCGGCCGGATCGATCCGGTCGAGGTCGAAGCGCGGTCGCCGCAACAGCAAGTACTCCGCACGGCGGCCTTCTGCCAGGAGACTCAACAGGCGCACGCCTTTCGGCGACACCACGATCTCCTTGGCGTGCGGAGACTGGAAGAACTGCGCGCCCATCGTTGCCATCGCCATGGGCAGCGTGCTCTCTCGATCCGCCCGCAGGCTCACATGGCGCGGCCAGGCATCCGGCAGCGACAGGCGCACCGGCAGGTCGGCGGCCGGCGAGAAGAATTCCGTACCCTGCTCCCGCGCCAGTGCGTCGAACGCAGCATCGACCCCAACCCGGACCGCACAAGTCACGGATAGCCAGAGGACCGGCAGTTTGCGGTATCCCAGATCGTCGAAGATCAGACCGCAAGTGAACGGCATGCCCTCGGACGTGCCCTCCAGGACCGGCCATCCGGTGCGGTCGACGCGGATCGCAGGCCGCGCCAACTGCGTGCTGCAACTGTCGAACAACTGCGCGCGCCATGCTCGCACTCGCGCCTGGTCACGCCGCGCCTGCCAGGCGAGCGCGCCGGTCAGCGCGGCACCCACCAGGACCACATCCCAGCGCACCGACGCCCCTAGCGCACGACGGTGACGGGGCAGTGGGCCTTGGCCACGACGTCGGCGGCAACCGAACCGAGCATGAGTCGCGCAAGGCCGGTGCGCCCCAGCGAACCGGTGACGATATGGTCGAAGCCGTTCTTCTCTGCGTAGTCGATGATGGCAGCGGCGACATTGCCGCCCTGGGTAGTGACGCACTGCACCTGCGTGAGGCCGGCGTTGCGGGCTCTTGCAGCGGCCGCTGACAGATCGCGATGGGTCTGGGCAGCCGCCACGTCGAGGACCTGGGAATCCCAGAA
The DNA here is from genome assembly GCA_001464695.1 of Betaproteobacteria bacterium Ga0077523. GTDB lineage: Bacteria > Pseudomonadota > Gammaproteobacteria > Burkholderiales. The sequence continues at coordinate 10,292 of LNDQ01000066.1, forward strand.
GGCCGAACTGGCGGCCGTCTCGACCGTCACGCGTTCGATCGTGACGAAGGTGAGAGCCGCCCCGAGTTGCGAAGCCAGTTCGACCGCCGCGTCCACGGCCTTGCCGGAGGCCGTGGACCCGTCGGTGGCACAGAGGATCTTCCGGATCATGGCGATTCCTCCACGTTGGACGGGTCAATAACCCTTCGGCCGCGGCCACGGCATGGTGAACTGGTCGCCGCGGCGCACGAACTTGTAGCGATGGAACACGAACCAGGCGGAGGCAAGGATGTAGAACGCCATCACCGCCACCAGCGTCGCGCCATAGCCGAGGAACGTCGCGAAGTACGTGGCGACGCACAGCACCAGCAGCACGATGGCAGGCAGCGGATGGAACGGATGGACGTAGCCGCGCTTGATGCTGCCGAGCGGCCACTGCTTGCGGAACTTCATCATGTTGAACGACATGAAGGTGTAGCCGAGCAGGCCCGACAGGATCGAGAAGCTGATCACCTGATCGAGCGGCGCCTGGAAGGCGAATACCACCGCGATCGGAATCAGGAACAGGATCGCCCGGTACGGCGTGCGGTAGCGCGGATGCACCGCGCCGAACCACGTGGGCAGGTAGCGATCCCGGCCCATCGAGAACCACGCGCGCGATGCGTCGTTGATGCAACCGTTGGCCGATGCGATGGCCGAGAAGATCGTGCCCACGAACAGGATCACCTGCAGCGTACCGCTGCCGGTCAACTTGGCAGCGTCGTACAGGGGCGTGATCGCCTGACCGAGGTACTCCCACGGCATCAGGCCGGCGGCGACGTACCACGTGAGCGACGCGGCGATCAGCAGCGTGATCATCCCGCTCATGGTGCCGAGCGGAATCGAGCGGCCGGCGGAACGCACTTCCTCGGCCGCCTGGCACGTGCCCTCGATGCCGAGGTAGTACCACATGGCGAACTGCATGGCCGCGATCACGCCGATCCAGCCGTAGGGCAGATCCACCAGGAGGTCCTTGTGCAGCAACACCTTGGCGGGCTCCCAGGGCGACACGCCGACGAACAGGATGACGATCGCGAGGA
>LNDQ01000067.1 GCA_001464695.1 Betaproteobacteria bacterium Ga0077523
TGCAAAACGCCGGCAGAATCTACCGATCGCGTATTGCGTTCGACGGACGCGTCCTGCCCCAACTCGTGCACCGATCGGACTAGCCGCCGCGATCGTCCCGATCGAACTCGCATCGGATGCGAGCCTGCAACCGGCGGCTGGAGTCGAACGCAATGCGTTCGGCTCATGTCGTCGTCACCGCATCGTCATCGTGGGCGTCATCCTTGCGACGCCGTGACTCTGACGCACTATCGGCCGCAATCGGGACGTACGGGGATTTCGTAAGTCCGTGAACGGAGACTTTCGGTGTCCCTCAGTAGCCCCGCGTTCGTGCGCGACAGATCGCCCCCATCCCAGCCTTCCCCCACCTTCGATGGGGGAAGGAGTGCAAATTGGCGACGGCGCCGCGATCTCCTGCGCCCGCGCGCCGTCACCCCCCGGCAAAGCCGGGGGAGGGGACGTACCCCTCTTCCCCAGCGTAGCTGGGGGAGGGAGCAGTACACCCCTTCCCCCGCGAATGCGGGGGAAGGTTGGGATGGGGGCGTCGAGCCGCGAAACACGCGAGACTGCAGACATGCGGCCCCCACCCTAACCCTCCCCCAGCAAAGCTGGGGCAGGGAATGCGAGGCGCACCTCACTCAAAGTCGCCGCGTGAACGAGAACAACACCTGCGTGCGATTGAATGAATACAGGTCGATGCTCGACCGGTTGTCGAACATCGACACCGTGATCATCGGAATGAACTCGAACACGCGCCAGTCGCGCTTGCTGATCGAGGCCGAGTAGGTGTTGAAATCGTCGTTGCGGTACTCGCCGAACAGCGGCTGGATGCCGTCGTAGGAAATCGACGCCATGCGCGCAGTGAAGCCGGTCGACAGACCCCACGACCAATCCTTGAAGTAGCCGAGAGTCAATCCGACCGAGTTGTTGCGGAAAGCCGCATCGTTCGCGCGATCGAAGTACCAGTCGACGCCGATCTGGACCTGCGACGAAGGCGACAACAGGAACCGCCCGCCGGAGTACAACCAGAACACCTCGCCGTTGCGCCCCGGTTGCCCGGGATAGGTGAACTCCTGCACCTCGAACACGCTCTCGCCGATCCAGCGGGGAAGAACCTGACGCACGCCATCGATGCGCAGGCCGGTCGAGCGATTGAAGACGTCGTTGCCGAAGCGCCGCTCGGCAAAGAACGGCGCAACGCCGAACTCGGCGTTGCCGACGACGTAGCGCGGACCGGCTCCGATGCGCGTGATCATGTCGTCGTAGCGGCTGTCGGAATAGTCGCGGCGCAACAGCGATGCGAACCCGCGCATCTGCCAGTCGTTCGTGAGCCTGGCACCGCGCCAACCGGAAGCCGCGATCACCAGGCCGACGTCGGACTGTTCACGCGCTTCGCTCGACAGCGTAAACGGCAGTCCGCCGATGTTGATGATCTGCTGATTCGTGCCCGTGTTTACGTTGCTGTCGGGCAATACGCCAGCGGAGATATCCACGGCCCACAACTTGCGCCGGCGGATGCGCTCGAGGTATCCGAGCACGTTCGCTTCGGCGGCTGGGGGGAGCTTGCCGGCCAATGCGAGCTCGAAGTGATGCTTCGCGCCCGGGTCCTTGCCCTGCTCGTAGAGTGCGCGCGCGAGTTCGAGGCGTACACGCGGCAGGTCGGGATGGCGATCGACGATGCGGCGGAATGCATCCTCGGCACGGGCCCACTGCTGCTGGCCGACGGCGACCATGCCCGTGAGGAACAAGATCTCGATCTGGTCGACGTCGATGCGACCCTGCACATACGCGAGCTCGCGCTCTGCGTCGGGCCAGTTGCCCGAGAGGATGGCCTGCCGGAGGGGTTCGACCGGGTCCGCGGCCTGCGCGAGCACGGTACTGCAACCGCAGCACGCGATCAGGGCTGCGACTGTGATCGCGCGTGCGGCACCCCGCATGGGGATCGCCCGGGTGAAGAATGCTCCGAACGTCAGCGCCCGGCCCCGAACGATCCCCACCCCTGCAGCGAGCCACCCCCGCCGTTCAACAGATACGTACCGGCTGCTTCCTCTGCAGCCGGTCCATGGAATCGCCCGTTCCAGCTTCCTGTGCCCACATTGGTGGCACCATCGAACGCATTCGCCGTCCCGGCGAAAGTGCTGCCTGCAATCACACCGGCATCCAGATTGATCGATGTCAGCAGCGCCGGTGTCGAGCCGGTCAACGAATGCACGCTGCCGGTCACCGTGGAGGCGCCGAAGTTCGCCGTCAGGTTCACCTTGCCCGCGAACACATACTCGGCGTTGGTGTTGTCGATGACCCGGCCGAGAGTCGTGCCGGCATAGTTCGCGGTGCCGCTGCTCGGCATCGAACCCGATGGCGTCTGCACGCCGCCGGCGAAATAGGTGTAGCCCAGAATATCGTTCGATGAAACCCGCGAGCCGTCGATCCAGTAGCCGAAACGCGCGTACGAGAGCGTGCCGCGTTCGGCGAGATACACGACCGATGGCACTCCGGCACCGGTCGCGCCCGTCAGCGCGATCGCGTTGCTGGACGCGACGTACGCCAGCGTGGAGGACAGCGCCGGGGTCGTCGCCGATCCCGGCGGATTGAACGTGCCGAGCGCACCACCCGAGAACGTGAGCCCGCCGTCGGCGAGCGGTGTGATGGTGGGTACCGCGCCCAGCACCGTGTGGGTCACCGCGTTGGAGAGCACGTTGACTTCGAACGATGCGGTCTCGGTCAGCGAGATCGGCGTTCCCACCGATTGCAGGAAGGTCGCGGTACCGTTGACCGCGCTGGTCGTGGCGCCGAACGAGCCCCAGATGTCGCGATTGCCTCCAACTGCCTGAAGACCTTCGACCTGCCAGACACCCGCGGCCTCCTGCGCCGCGCTGCCGAAGAACCGACCGTCGATCAACGTGCTCGTTGTCGATGTCGCGTTGCCGTCGTCGAGTTTCTGCGCGATCAATCCGCCGTTGAAGGTGCGGCTGCCCCCGACGTTGGCAATGGTCACGCCGGACAGGATGAACCGATAGTCGTAGTCCCCCAGCGAAGTTCCGTTGTCGTCGAAACGCTCGAGGTTGTTGATCGAGCCGAACATCGTGTTCGACTGGAAGTCCGCTTCGAGGTGAATCGATCCGGCAAGCGCGAAGTCGGTGGCCCCCCGCCGCTCGGCCGCGAGCGTGGCGCCCTGATACGACATCGTGCCGGAAGTCGGTCCCGAACCGGCCGGCGTCTCGAAACCGCCGTAGAACGCGACGACCTGGCTCGTAGGCACGGTGAACGAGAGCGCACCGAAGCGCGAGAAGTTGAGCAGCGTCGGCGTGCTGCCGATCGCGCCGAATTCCAGATAGTCCACGTCGCCACTGGTCCCGAGGAACGGCAACACACCCGTTGCGCCGAAGCGCACGGACCGCTCGGCCCCGACAGCGGACTCGAAGGTCAGGCTGATGCTGTTGTCGGTTTCGAGGCGCCGGCCGGCGAAGATGCTGCCCGGCGCCACCACGGCGGCGAAGGGCAGCGAGATCCCGTAAAGCGGGAGGGCCAGACTGCGGTCGCTCGCGGCGGTGAACGACTTGCCGCCGGTAGCAAATTGATTGGGCGGGTTTACCGGTGGCGGGCTCACCGTGGGTGTTAACCCCGGCGAGGCTCCGCCACCGCCGCCCCCGCAGGCGGTTAGAGCCACGGCAACAACGAGGAGGACAACATGAAGCCGGTACGACAGCGCTGGTGCTGCAGGTCTCTGGTCGAGCATCGGTCTGCCCTTTGAGGGTCTGTTTGATCGCAGCGCCTCGATCGGGCAAACCATGACGCCAGTCAAAATCTATTACTTTGGAAGGATTCTGCCCCCGATTCTGATCGGCTTGCAAGCTTTCTGTTGGGGATTGGCGACATTCTTTCGGGCCCGGTCGAGGCCGGCCCCGGGAAGGCTTGTTGCTATCATCCCTGGCCTGACCGCCGTGCCGCGCATGTCCGTGTCGCCGCACCGAAGACCCGCTCGATACAGGTAACCTTTTGAAAATTCATCCAGTCATCCTTTGCGGCGGCTCCGGGACCCGGCTCTGGCCGTTGTCGCGGAGCGCCTACCCGAAGCAGTTCCTCCGCCTCACCAGCGACTTCACCATGCTCCAGGAGACGCTGCGACGCCTGGAAGGTCTGCCCGACCTGGCCGCACCGGTGGTCATCTGCAACCAGGAGCACCGATTCCTGGTGGCCGAGCAGCTCCGGGCCATCGACGTGACGCCGAAACTGCTGCTGCTCGAACCAACCGGCCGGAACACGGCCCCGGCCGTGGCGGCGGCCGCCGTCGCCTTGGCCAAGGAAGACCCGAACAGCCTGCTCCTGGTACTGCCATCGGACCACGCGATCCACGACGCGGCCGCGTTCCGCCGGGCGATCCAGACCGCGGCGATCGCCGCCAAGCAAGGCCTTCTCACCACCTTCGGGATCATTCCGAGCGGGCCGGAAACCGGGTATGGCTACATCCGCCGCGGCGGCGCGCTCACCGATTTCGACAACACGTTCGCCGTGGCCCAGTTCGTCGAGAAGCCCAACCTCGAGACCGCGCAGCGTTTCGTCGCCTCGGGCGACTATTTCTGGAACAGCGGCATGTTCGTGCTGAGGGCCTCTTCCTACCTCGAGGAACTCGGTGTGTTCCAGCCGGCGATCCTCGGCGCGGTACGCAAGGCGCTCGCGGCGAGCCACCTCGACATGGATTTCTGCCGCCTCGACGAAGCGGCCTTCGCCGAGTCGCCCTCCATCTCGATCGACTACGCGGTGATGGAAAAGACCAAGCTCGGCGCAGTCGTGCCAGTGGAGATGGGCTGGAACGACGTGGGCTCGTGGGATGCGCTGTGGGATCTGCACGACAAGACACCCGAGGGCAATGTCGTGCAAGGCGACGTGCTTGCCTCCGACGTGTCGAACACGTTCATCAAGGCCGAGAACCGCATGGTCGCCGCCGTCGGCGTGGACGACCTGGTGATCGTGGAGACCGCGGATGCGGTGCTCGTGTCGTCACGCAAGTCGGCGCAGGATGTGAAGCTGCTGGTCGACCGCATGAAGACAGCGGATCGCTCGGAGCACATAACGCACCGCCGAGTGTATCGGCCGTGGGGATCGTACGAAGGCATCGACGCCGGCGCGCGCTACCAGGTGAAGCGCCTCACGGTGAATCCGGGTGCGAAGCTGTCGCTGCAACTGCATCACCATCGCGCGGAGCACTGGGTCGTCGTCAGCGGCACGGCGCTGGTGACGCGCGGGGAGGAGGAAATCCTGCTCTCCGAGAATCAATCCACGTACATCCCGCTCGGCGTCAAGCATCGCCTGGCGAATCCGGGGCTGGTGCCGCTGCACGTGATCGAAGTGCA
>LNDQ01000068.1 GCA_001464695.1 Betaproteobacteria bacterium Ga0077523
CCGCTACGCGCCCGGTGCGCCTCGCGTGCGCGGGGCTCGCGATCGCGCTTACGGTGAACCTGTTCTATCTCGGCGCCGGGCCGGGTGCGGTGAACCTGTTCCAGCCGCCATGGGACAAGGTGGCGCACTTCGCGGCGTTCGCCGTGCTCACGACCCTCGTCGCGATCGGCGTGGGGCTGCGCAGGGTCTGGATCGCGCTTGGCATCGTGGTGCTGATCGGGCTCGCCGATGAGGCGCATCAGGCCACCCTGCCGGGGCGGCATGCCGGTATCGATGATTGGGTCATTGATGCGGTGGCGGCGTTGGTGGTGGTGAGCGTTATTGCGCTTGCGGTGCGGCGCAGGGTTGCTTGAAGGGATAGCCCCCATCCCAGCCTTCCCCCGGCAGAGCCGGGGGAAGGAGTGCCTGTGGGGGGAGTGCGCGAATGCGCGCGTAGTACATCCCCTCCCCCGGCTAAGCCGGGGGAGGGTTAGGGTGGGGGCAGCGCCGCAGCTTAAGTCTGCCGAAACCCCAGCCCGAACTTCGCCGTCTCATCCTGCTTCAACAATCTCACCAACACCGGTAGCGATTCACGCAACGCCGCCTCCAGCTTCCACGGCGGATTGAACACGAACACTCCGCTACCATGCAGTCCGAGACCATCCTCGGCCGGCGCGGCAACACTCAACGACACATCGAGCCAGTCGCCCGCGGCAAGACGTTGCAGTTGCCCAGGCAGCTTCTCCGACTCCGGTCGCTGCACGAGCGGGTACCACACCGCGATGATGCCGGTGGCGAATCGCTCCAGCGCATCGCCCACCGCGGCGGCGACCTTGCGATAGTCGGTCTTGTCCTCGTACGGCGGATCGATCAACACCAGGCCGCGTCGTGACGGTGGTGGCAGCAGTGCCTTGAGCCCACCGAAGCCGTCCTCCGCGTGGACGACCACGCGCCGCCCGGCACGCTCAAAGTGCTTCTGCAGCACCCGGCTCTCCGTGGTGTGCAATTCGAAGGCGTGCAGGCGATCGGTCGGGCGCAGCATCTGCAGGGCGATCTGCGGAGAACCCGGGTAGTGGCGCAGGTTGCCATCTGCGTTGCAGACGCGCACTTGTTCGACGTACTCAGCCAACGCAGGCGGCAAATCCTTGCGTGTCCAGAGCCGCGCGATGCCGGTGTCCGCCTCCCGGCTCTTCGCCGCGAAGCCGCTGTCGAGTGCATAGCCGCCGGCGCCCGCGTGCGTGTCGATCACGGTGAACGGCTTGTCCTTGAGCCCCAGGGCGTGCAGCAACTGCACCAGCACGACGTGCTTCAGCACGTCGGCATGATTGCCGGCGTGAAACCCGTGCCGATAGCTGAACACGCGTTCAGCCGCGCCCGCGCCAGCGTTCCGCTTGCCGGAAGACCAGGTCGGGGAGCGACCGGCCGATCTGATAGGTGCTGCGCATCCAGTACGCATCGTTGCCGGCGCCGCCGATCATCCGGCGCAGCACGGCAAACGCCGGCTCGGATTCCGGCGCCAAGGGGTCGGCACCGAGGGTGTCCAACGTGGCTCCTATGTCCTCTGCGATGGGGCGGCGAGTACGCGTCATGGGGTCGATCAGTTCACCATCCAGCCCGAAGCGGCAGGCGTGGAAGCGATTGTAGCCGTAGGGCAGGTAGACATCCTCGGTGACTGGGGGACGCTCGGCGAGAATGCGGCGTGCCAGCGCCTGTGCGTAGATCGCGAGGGCCGCGGCGGTTTCCACTCGGAGCGGGGTGTCGCAGACGCGAATCTCGATCGTGCCGAACTCCGGCTTCGGACGGATATCCCAGTAGAGGTCCTTGATGCTTTCCACCACGCCGAGCGCGCGCAGGCGTTCGAAGTAGGTGCGGAACTCATCCCAGCGCAGCACGAAGGGCGCACGCCCGCTCAACGGAAACGCGAGGATGGCGTTGTAGCGGGAAGAATCGAAGGCGGTGTCGACGCCCTGCAGGTACGGCGACGAGGCCGCCAGTGCGATGAAATGCGGCACGTAGCGCGACATCGCATGCAGCAGGTACAGGGCGTCGTCGCCATTCGCACAGCCGACGTGGATGTGCTGGCCGAATACCGTGAACTGCTTCGCGAGATAGCCGTACAGGGCCGACACCTGGTGAAAGCGCGGCTTGTCGAAGATGCGCCGCTCGCTCCAGTGCTGGAAAGGGTGCGCGCCGCCACCGGACACCAGCACGTTGAGGCGATCCGCGGCCGCGACCACGGTATTCCGCACCGACTGCAGCTCAGCCAGCAGCGCATCGTGGCGATCGTGAATACCCGTGCTGATCTCGAGCATGCTCTGCGTGATCTCGGGCTTCACGTCGCCGGCGTGGGGCTGGCGCTCGATGAGATCGATGAGATCGGAGGCGACCGGTGTCAGGTCGCAATCGCGCGTGTTGAAGAGCTGCAGTTCGAGCTCGACCCCGAGAGTCAGCGCACGCGACTCGGAAAAGCGCAGCGGATCGCCGGATTCCAGTGCGCTCACGCCAGGGCCGCCGATTCTCCGGCACGGACGAAAGCGAAGCGCGCGAGCAGCGGGCCTGCCATCTCGAGCACCACGAGCGCCGGAACGAGTACCGACAGGAGACCGCGGGCGAGTTCCGGGAATACCGTGACCGTTTCGTGCACGAAGACCAGCGCCACGGCGGACATGGGCATGAGCCCGAGCGCCACGAGCGAGCCCTTGCGCGTGGAAAGCCCCGATACCCTTGAGGTAAGAACCACGCCCACGTACTTGCCCGCGTAACGAGCCGCCACCAGCGCGATCCCGGTAATGGCACCCGCAAGCGCGATCGACAGGTCGAGCGCGGCTGCCGACAACGCGAACAGCAGCACCAGGAAAATCTGCCCGAGCGGTCCGAAGTCGAGCGATACGAACCGCCGGCGGTCGTCCAGGGCGCGCAAGCTCGCACCGAACCCGAGCAACACCAGCGCCGATGACAGATTGAGCCATTCGCCCAGCGCAACTGCGACCAGCACCAGCGCGAAGGCACAGACCCGCTGCACGTCGCCATACGCATCCAGCCGCATCAGCAGCGGCCGAGCGATCGTGGCGGCGAGAATCGCCAGCATCGACGAGCCGAAGATCAGGTATAGCGGATGCGCCGCCATCACGACCCAGTCGCCGTGGTACTCGGCGTGGAACCACGCGAGCAGCACGCCGATGGTGATGAAGGCGTAGGCGCAGTCGAGCGCAGTGAGCAGCTCGACTCGTTGCGTGACCTGGCCGCTGGCGCGCAGATCGCGGGCCAGCGTCATCACCGTGGCCGGCGAGGTGGCCATGGCGATCGCGGCTGCGAAAGCTGCCACCGGCGGTGAAACGCGCAGCAGCAGCAGGATCAGGAACACCGCGACGAAGGCGAGCGTGGCTTCGAGGACGCTCGTGCCCGCGAGCCAGGGGTTGCGCCGCAACCAGCCCAGATCGATGCGCTGGCCGAACTCGAACAGCACCAGGCCTGCCGCGACGTGCATGATGAACTGCAGATCGTGCAGCGCTTCGGCATCCAGCAGGCCGGTCGCGCTGGGCCCGTAGAAGGCGCCGGCGATGACCCAGCCGATCAGGCGCGGCAGCTTGAAGACCCGCTGGACGATCTCGCCGGCCACCAGCGCGGCGAGCAGCACCAGGGCTGCCATCGTGAGGCTGCCCACGTGCGGCGGCCAGGAGGGGAGGAAGAACAGCGTATCCATGCTTCAGGCGCGCACGGCAATATGCTGGACGAATGGATCCATCGAGGTGTTCTCCCTTTGTCTGATGGCTGGTTTCGTCTCCGGACGACGACGAGTCCGGGGGAGTTCAAAGATGACCCCGGACGACGGACCACGGAATGGTAAAAAAGTTTGGACGGGCGGCGAATCAGTGTTCCGCTGACAGGGGAATTCCTGAGGGCTCCTGCCTGGGCGGATGCGCTGGGGAGGAGAAGCGCTCAACGCGGAGGACGCGGGCGACGCGGGATAATGCAACCCCAGACGGCTTTTCGGTCTTGGGCTTCCTCCGCGTCCCCCGCGTCCTCCGCGTTGAGCGCTTTCAGCTCTTTACGAGCGTCACCACGAACGTGCTCCCGCCGCCCGGTCGCGCTTCGTACCGCGCATCGCCCCCATGACGCCGAGCGATCTGCCGTACCAGCGACAGACCCAGACCGACGCCCGAGCCCGTCTCCGCCATGCCACGCACGCGGTAGAACGGTTCGAAGATGCGCTCGTGTTCGGTCGACGGTACACCTGGTCCGCGATCGGACACACGCAAGGTGATGGGGTCCGAACTGTCAAGCGTCGCTTCGATGGGGGTGTCGCCGCCGTAGCGGCGCGCATTCTCCAGCAGATTGCGCACGAGCCGGCGCAACAGACGGGAATCGCCTTGGATGAGAGTGATGGGCCCTGAGGCTTGAGCGCCGAACTCGGCAGCTTCCTCGGCCACGAGGGCGAGCAGGTCGACCTCTTCGGTCTGCCCCGGGACGGCGCCGGCGTCGAGCCGGCTCGCTTCGAGCAGTTCATCGATGAGGGCGTCGAGTTCGGCGACGTCGCGAGCGAGGCGCGCCTTCAGCTCCGGCCTCTCTTCCGCAGTGAGCAACTCGACAGCCATGCGCATGCGGGCGAGTGGCGAACGCAGCTCGTGGGATACGTTCGCGAGCAGCGATTTTTGCGTGCCCACCAACTGCTCGATCCGCTCAGCCGTTCGATTGAAGCTCGCCGCGAGTTCCGCCACTTCGTCGTGGCCTTCGACGTCCACGCGTGCCGTGAGGTCGCCTGCGCCCAGGGCGTCCACGCGCGATTGCAGACGTTCCAGGCGCCCCGTGATCCGCCGCACGATGAAGAACGCGCCACCGGCCGAGGTGACCAGCAACAGGCACAGCCCGGCCAGCAGGCCCGGACCGCGCGGCCGCTTCGCGGGCCGGACCATCACCGTGCGGCCGTCGTCGAGCTTCAGGGCCGTGGCCGGCCCGCCCGGCAGATGCACGAAGCCGCTGCCGTCGAGGTCGGGCGGTGGCGGTGGCAGCGGCCGGCCCGCGTGCGCGATCAGCGCGCCGCGTGGATCGCGCACCGTCACCGTGGCCGGGAATCGGGCGGCGAGCCGATCGATGGCCGCTTGCACATCGGCGCGGGGCGCGTCCGGTTTCGGCAGCGCGTCGCCGACCAGCACCGCCATGCCCTCCAGCAGGCGATGGTCCTTGCGGTCATCGGGCAGGAGCCACCAGGCGGCGGCCAGGAGCGCCGCGAACAGCACGAGAATACCGAGGAACGCGAGCCAGATCTGCAGGTAGAGGCGGCGCATCATGTCGATGCTTGTTGCGGCGTGTTAGTCGCGAAGGCCTCCCTCACCCCGACCCCTGCGGGGTGAATGGTGGTTACCCTCACCCCAACCCCTCTCCCGGAGGGAGAGGGGCCGGCGTTGCCGACCCCTGCGGGGTGAATGGTGGTTGCCCTCACCCCAACCCCTCTCCCGGAGGGAGAGGGGCTTTGCAGCGGGGTTTGCCTCCCTCTCTCTCTGGGAGAGGGACCGAGGGGGAGGGAAGGCGACACGGATCGAAGCACACTGCGCGCGACAAGTGATTTCATCTCAGCTCTGCTCGCGGGCGAACACGTAACCGGCACCACGGACCGTGAGGATGCGCCGCGGATTCTTCGGCTCGTCCTCGATCGCGGCACGGATGCGCGAGATGTGCACGTCGAGGCTGCGGTCGAACGCCTCGGCACCGTGACCACGCAGGCGGTCCATCAACGCATCGCGCGAGAGCACGCGTCCCGCCTCGCTCGCGAGTACCCAGAGCAGCTCGAATTGATGGCTCGTGAGGGTCCGCTCTTCGCCATCGACGCTCACCACGCGGGCATCGCGATCGATCTCGAGGCGGCCGAAGCGCAACACCTCGCGCGGGCCGTTCGTCCCACGGCCACGCCGAAGGATCGCTCGCAATCGCGCCAGCAACTCGCGTGGCTCGAAGGGTTTCGGCAAGTAGTCGTCGGCACCCAGTTCGAGGCCGACGATGCGGTCCGCGGCGTCACCGCGCGCGGTCAGCATGAGGATGGGCACGGTGGACTGTGCGCGGATGTCGCGACACACGTCGAAACCGTCACCGTCCGGCAGCATCACATCCAGCAACACGGCGTCGAAGGCCTCGCGGCGAGCGCGCGCGAGGCCTTCGTTCGCCGTCCCGGCCTGCTCCACGCGGTAGCCTGCGCGGCCGAGGTATTCGGCCACCATGGCTGCCAGCGCGCGATCATCCTCGATCAGGAGCAGGCTGGGACTCATCGCACGCCTTAGGTGCGCGGCGGACGTTCGCCGGGACCGCGCGGACCGTGGCCGCCGGGAGGACCGAAGCCCATGGGTCCGCCGAAACTGCGGGCGAGATCGACCAGGCCGCGACGCTGTTCCGGGGTGAGCACGTCCGACACGTCGGCGAGCGCGGTGGTGATCCGCTGCGACGCGCGTTCAGCCAATTCCAGCTCGGCCTTGCGCAGCGCTTCGAGCTTCGTGCGGTCCACCGCTTCGGCCGTCAGCGCTTCCAGCAGCGCGTCGCGATTGCCGTGGTGCGATTCACGCAGTCCCGACAGATCGGTCACCGCGGCGCCCACGATCTCCTTCACTTTGACCTTCTGCTCATCAGTGGCCTTGACCTTGGTGAGCATCCAGTCGGTGGCGAAGTCCACGCGCTGGCGCATGGCTTCCGGTCCCATCGAGCCATGGTGGCGGCCGGCGCAGCGTTTGAATACGCCGGGCCCGTCGTGGGCGTAGGCGGCAAAGCCGGCCGTGCCGGCGAGCAACGCGCCGGCCAGGCCGCCGGTCAGCAGACCGGCGAGGAAGCGGCGCTTGGGTTTGGCGTTCGGAACGGGTTTGCTGGGTTCCATGACAACTGTCTCCTTGACGTTTGCGCGCAGTGCACCGTGCACCGGCGACGTTGCCATGTTGTCCCTCGCGACTTTCCGCCCTGTGTGCCGTTTGTAAAGAAATGCAAAGACGGTCAGTGGCGCCGGGCCGCCCCGCATCAGGGCACGGGTGCGAACATGGGGAGCAGAAGGAACGCCTTGATGATGAGTGCGTTGGCGAGGTCGACGAAGATCGAACCGCACAGTGTGATGAGCAGGAAGGCCTTCGGCGACGGACCGTAGCGCGTCGCGAGTTGCTCCATGGTGGCCATGGCCACCGGCATCGAACTCAGCCCGAAACCGAGAAAGCCGCCGGCGGTGACGGCCGCGTCGTAGTCGCGCCCCAGCCAGCGGAACAGCAGGAAGACGGCCACCAGGCAGGACAGCGTGATCTGCACGACGGCATTGATGACCAAAGGCCAGATGGTGCTGCTGACCGTCCACAGCCGCAGGCTCATCAGGCTCAGGACGAGGAAAACCTGCAGCGCCACTTCACCGGCGTGTTCGATCGCTTCGAGATCGAAGGGCCGGCGGAAGGCGTCGAGGGTATTGCCGAGCAGCACGCCGGCCAGCATCGCCGTGAGGAAGCCCGGCAGCACGAAGTCGCGCGCGCGCGCCCATTCGTTGGCGAGTTGACCGAGCACCACGGACAGGCCGATGGCGAGCAACGCAGCGACCACCTGGTCAACGGTGGCCGCGCGCGGCCGGGCCTCGCCGGTCTCTGCCATCCAGGGGACCTGGCCCGGTTGCGCCGTCCCGCCGAGCTTGTGCTTGACCACTAGGTAGCCTGCGACGGGGCCGGAGACGAGTGCACCCGTGACCACGGCGATGGTCGCTGCAGCGATGCCGATCTCGGGCGCCTGTACCAGCCCGAAATGATCGTGGGCTTCCTGGGCCCACGCCATCGCAGTGCCGGGCCCGCCGACGAACGAAGCGCTACCCATCAGCAGGCCATAGAACGGATGCTCGCCGAACGCGCCCACCACCAGCAGCCCCGCGGCGTTCTGCACCACCAGCAATACCACGACGGCGACGCACAGATACGCGAGTGGGAGACCGCCGCGCTTGAGTGCCGCCAGGCGCGACGCAAGGCCGATCGTGGCGAAGAAGAACAGCAGCAGCACGTCGCGCAGCTCGCGCGCGAACTTCACCTCGATGTCGAAGCCGAGATAGAGACACAACGTACCGGCGGCGACGATGAGCCCGCCGATCACCGGCGCCGGAATGTTGAGGCGCTGGATAGTCGCGAAGCGACGGTAGATGCGGATGCCGGTGACCAGTGCGACCAGGCCGACCAGCAGGGTGATGATCTCGGAAGGATTGAGGGTGGTCATGGCGGTGCCTACAGTTTCAGGGGTTGTCCGTAGCCGGTCAATTCGAGATAGCCTCGGCCCAGCGGTCGACCGTCCACCTGGGCGCGCGTCGCGCCTTCCCAGTAGATGGTGCCGACGCTCGCACGTGCGTCGAGTTCTTGATCGTCCATCAGCGGCTCGAGGTCGAAGGTGGCGTCGCGGGTACGTACGCGCATCGCCACCGGATAGGTGATACCAGTGCGCGGGCTCCGCCACGTGCGCAGCGGTTCGAACCGGACTTCCTGCGGCGACAGCACGCGGACCGACTCCCGTGCGTCGCGATGGCTGCCGCCGGCCCACAGCACACCACCGTCGCGCAGGCGGATGCGAAATGCCATCAATGCACCACCGTCGTCCAGGTTGAGACCGACCCAGTCCCATCCTGCCGCTTCGGTGGCCAGATACGCGCTCGACCATTCGTGATCGAGCCATGCCGTGCCACGGACCGGGACGGGTGTGCCGTCGATGACGATCGTGCCCTCCGTGGCGAGGTGCGGGCGGCTGTAGTAGAAGCTCGCCTGCGCCGGCAGGGGGCCCTTGCGACTGACGCCGCGATCGCCCTGCAACACGAGCGATTGCGTGGCGGCGAAAGTCAGGTCGATTTCGAAGCCGTTGGCCGTGATTCGGGTGCGATACCGCTCGCCCTCGAGCACCAGCCGCCAGTCGTCGATGTGCACCTCGGTGGTCTCGGTCGATGCCGTGGCGAGCCCGAGTCCGGCACGCGCCGCGCGCTGGTCGTGACGCAGCTTGCTGTGCGCAGGCTCGGCGATAGCCGCGTGCGCGAACAGCAACTGCTTCGGCGCAAAGCGGCTGGGATTGCCTTCCTGCAATCCGGGACGATTGCGAAAGAACGTGATCTGGATGCCGAAGTCACGCCCCTTTGCATCGCGCACCTGGCCGGTGATGTACCACCATTCGGTGCGGAAATCCGGATGGGCGCCATGGTCGCGGGGAAAGCGGATCGGCGTGCCGCTGCGCACCTCGGGATAGTCCGCGTCGCCGCGAGCCGGGCCGGCCGCGGTCATCGCCGCCAGTAACAGGAATTCCCTGCGCTTCACCAGTCTTCCTTCACCGCGCGAACGGCATCGCCCGTCATCGCCTGCCGGCCCGCGAGCCGGGCGGTCACCGTCGCGAGCGCCAGCATCACCGCGACGAACAGCGCGAGACCGACGAGGGGCACGTGCATCTGCATGCCCCAATGGAACGATTGCCGGTTCACGACGTGGATCAGGATGAAGCTCATCGCGAAGCCGAGAACGCTGCCGATGACCAGGCCGACGGCGGCGACGACGAAACCCTCGGTGGCGAGCATCCGCGCGATCTGACCGCGCGTGACGCCGATGTGGCGCAGCATGCCGAACTCGCGCCGGCGCGCGAGCACCTGGCTGCCGATGGCGCTGGATAGGCCCACCAGACCGATCAGCACCGCGGCGGCCTCGAGCGCGTAGGTGACGGTGAAGGTGCGATCGAAGATGGACAACGACAGGGCCCGGATCTCACCCGGAGTCGCGAACTCGATCGCCTCAGCGCCGAAGCCGGTCTCGATGGCTTGCGTCACGTCGGCCGTTGCCGCACCCGGTGCCAACCAGATGCCCGCATCGTTGGCGCTGTGATCGTCCGACAGCGCCATGTAGGTGGCTCGATCGATCAACACCGCACCGTTCTGTCGTGCGTAGTCGCGCCAGATGCCGGCGACGATGAACTCGTGCATCCGCCCGTTCAACGGAATCGCGATGCGATTGCCCGGTGTCCGATCGTAGAGAGCGGCCGCGGGTTCGCTGAGCCACGCCCTGGGAAGCGATCCGTCGGTGGTCGCGATCGCTCCGACCAGCGGCAGGCGGCGTTCGGCATCGGTATCGACGCCGTCCCTTGCGAGCAGCGTGACCCGCGGTCGCGCCGGATCGAGCAACACTTGCTGCCAACGCAGGAACTCCAGGCGTGCGATACCGGGCACCGCGCGAATACGTGACTGATCCGCTTCGGTGAAGAAGGCGCTGTCGCCCCCGCTGCTCGCACGCAGATAAAGGTCGGCGGGCAGTATTCCTTCGAGCCACGCATCCACCGACGTGCGAAACGAACTGACCATCACCGCCATGGACACCGCCAGGCTCACGGCTGCCACGATGGTGGCGAGGCTCAACGCGGCCTGGGCAGGACGAGCGCGCAGTTGCTCGATGGCGAGCGTGACGGCGAGGTAGCGAGTGCGAGGGATGCGAGCGAGCAGGAACGCCGTGAGCACCGGCAGCGACAGGATCGTGCCCATCAGCAGGGCCGCGATCGCGAGGTAACCGAACACGGGGAGGTCGTCGATCGGCGGCAGGCTCGCGAGGATTGCTCCGGCTGCCAGGCACGCGATGCCGGTCCAGGGTAGGCGCAGTGCGGCGAAGGCGCGCTGATCGTCACCGCTCTTCAACGCGGCGGCGGGCGCTGCACGCGCTGCTTCGAGCGCGGGACCCAGGCTGCCGGCCAGCGCGGCAGCGAGGCCCAGCAAACCGAAGGTCAGCGCGGCCGTCGGGCTGATCCGGAGATTCGGTGCGACGCCCCGAAAATAGCCCGCACCGAGATCAGCGCCGACGATTTCCATCGCGATGCGGGCCAAGGCCAATCCACCGGCGAGTCCGAGGCCCGCGCCGACGATGCCCAACATCAGACCCTCGGCGAGCAGCAGGCCGGCAACCTGTCGGCGCGTGTGCCCCAGTACGCGCAGCAGGGCGATCTGGCAGCGCCGCTGTGCGACCGATAGCGCCTGGGTCGAGAACACGAGCAGGCCGCCCGTGAAGAGCGCCACCAGCGCCAGCACGTCGAGGTTCACCCGATAGGCGCGCGTCATCCGGTCGGTGGCGGAGCCGGCATCGCGCGGCCGTTCCGCCGTCATGCCCGGGGGCAGGTCGAGGGTCGCGATGAATCGATCCGTGTCGACGCCGGGTGCCAGCCGCAGGTCCACGCGCGAGAGGCGACCGACCCGATCGAACAGTGCCTGGGCGGCGGCGATGTCCATGACGGCCACTCGCCCGAGTGTGTCATCCGTGGTGAGGGTGCCGGCCACGCGCAGGGTGCGCTGCGCCAACCCGCTTTGTACCGTGAGCGAATCACCGCGCCCGGCGCCGAGC
Source organism: Betaproteobacteria bacterium Ga0077523 (assembly GCA_001464695.1). GTDB lineage: Bacteria > Pseudomonadota > Gammaproteobacteria > Burkholderiales. The sequence goes on from LNDQ01000068.1 coordinate 11,316, forward strand.
CACTCAATGGCGGCGGCAGAGAGGAACACCGTGTCGGCGCGTAGCGAGTCGAGCAGGTCCGCGCCCTCGGCGAACAACGCGGGTTGCAGACGCCCGGCGCGGAAGACGTCGATGCCGATGATGCGCAGCGGTTCGTCACGTCCGGGCAGCTTGGCATCCACTTCGAGCGCGGGGCTCGCGAGCGCGACACCATCGCGTTGCGCGAGGGCCGCATACACCGCTTCGTCGAATCCGTTGCGGGCCCCGCGGACCGTGAGGTCAGCCTTGCCGGCCAGCGTCTGCGCCGCACGGGTGAACTCGCTGATCGCTGAGCCGTTGATCAACTGCACCGCGAAACCGAGTGCAACGCCCATGGCGATCGCCAGGACGCAGAGCAGTGACCGGCCGGGATGCTGGAGGATCGGGCCGGTGACCAGTCGCCAGGTCATGCACATGCCTCAGCCCTCGCCGGGCCGTCCCAAGAGGGCTGGCCCCACGGAGGGAAGGGCCGCAGGCCCATCGGGGGGGAAGTCATCTCAGCCGGTGAATCCGGCGGCGGTCAGTCGCAGCACGCGATCGGCGGTGGCCGCGGCGCGGTCCGAATGCGTCACCAGAATGGCGGCTGCGCCACGGGTCTTGACGCACTCGCGCAGCAGTTCGAGAACCTGCGCGGCGTTGTCGGGATCAAGGTTGCCGGTGGGTTCGTCGGCGAGGACCAGCGCGGGTTCGTGGATCAGTGCGCGCGCGATCGCGACGCGCTGCAACTCACCACCCGACAACTCGCGCGGCAGACTTCCGCCACGGCCGCCCAGGCCCACGGCATCGAGCATCGTAGCCACGCGGCGCTGGCGGTCCATCGGTGGCACGTCCAGCAAAGCGAGTGGCAACTCGACATTGCGGGCGATGTCGAGGTAGGGCAGCACGTGAAAGGCCTGGAAGACGAATCCGATCTTCTCGCGGCGCAGGCGCGTACGCGCGTCGTCGTCCAGACCCGCGAGGGCAGTACCGCCCAGTTCGATCGAGCCCGAGTCCGGGGCGTCGAGACCCGCGATCAGGTTGAGCAGCGTGGACTTGCCGACACCCGACTCCCCCATGATCGCGACGTACTCGCCGGCCCCCAGTTCGAGGCTGACGTCGTGCAGGACATCGCGCGAGCGTGGGCCGGGGTAGGACTTCGACAGGTGACGGACGGACAGCACCGGCGGAGCATACCCTCTGACCGCGGGAAACTTCAGTCCCCGGGGCAGCCCGGACGGCGCTTGCCCGCCACGTACTCGTCGATCAGCGCGCGGTAACGATCGCGCCCGAAGCTGTCGAAGTGCCCGCCGTGCACCACATCGACCGGCAGCTCGCGCAAGCGCTGCATGCTGTCGAGGTAGGTCGGGACGTTCGAGTGATAGGCATCGTCCACCAGCGGGCCGTCGTACACCGCGTCGCCCGAGAACAGAATGCCAGTCGCTTTCTCCCACAATGCGATGGAGCCGGGCGAGTGGCCGGGCACGTGCATCACCTCGAAGACGCGATCACCGAGATCGATCACGTCGCCCGCGGCCACGAGGCGCGTCGCCGGAGCCGGGCAGACCTGATAGCGCTGCTGGTCGTAGCCGTCCGGAGGCAGCCGTTCGAACATCTCGACCACCGCGTAGCGATCGGCAAGATTCCAGTCGCCGCGCGGCTCGGCAAGGATGTGGGCCTCGGCGGCGTGGCACAGGCGATGGGCGAACTCGTGATGATTGCCCACGTGGTCGAAGTGCGCATGGCTCGCCACGGCGAGCACCTCCCGTTCCCCGAGCCACGGCACCTGGCCACGCAGGCTCACCACACCCATGCCGCTGTCGAGCAGCAGGTCGCGATCGCGTCCGCGCACGTGCCAGATGTTGCAGCGGTAGAACGGATCGATGTAGTGCTCGTCGATGTGAGTGATGCCGTGCGCGAGGGGGCGCACGCGGTACCAGTTGCTCGCTGCGGCACGTGGGCGGTCCATGCTAGTCCTCCAGCAGCACCAAACCACCGCGGCGCGCGCTGATCGGCACACACTCGCCCGCCGGCAACGCCTGGGGTTCTACCTTCGCGAGCAACCGCAGACCGTGGATGTTGCTGCCGGAGATACGTTGGAAACTGCCCTGGAAGATGCAGTCCTCCACGCGCATTTCGCCGAGCGGTTGATCCCCATCGGTGCCGCCGCCGATGCGCAGCGCTTCCGGTCGCAGAGCGATGCTCGCGCGCGACCCCACCGCGCGTTCGCCCGCGACCTCGAGCCGCCCGCACACCGTGTCGATAGCGACGCGCCCGTCGGCGCAGGCGGCGACCGTGCCCTGGAGCACCGTGCTTTCGCCGAGGAAGTTGGCGGTGAAGCGCGTGCGCGGCCGTTCGTAGACGCGCGACGGCGGGCCGATGTCTTCGATCCGTCCCTGCTTCATGATGACGATGAGGTCGGCGATCGCCATCGCTTCCTCCTGATCGTGCGTGACGTGCACGAACGTGCGCCCCTGGGTGCGCTGGATGCGGCGCAGCTCCTCCTGCATCTGCCGGCGCAGGCTCAAGTCGAGCGCTCCTAGCGGCTCGTCGAGCAGCAACAAAGCCGGCTCGGTCACGAGCGCACGGGCGAGCGCGATGCGCTGCCGCTGGCCGCCGGACATGGCCGAGATGGCGCGCGTGCCGAAATCCTCGAGTCCGACGAGCTTCAGCGCGGCCGTCACGCGCTGCGCGATCTCGTGCTTGGGAACACCGCGCACCGAAAGACCGAAGCCGACGTTGCGCACGACGTCGAGGTGCGGAAACAGCGCGTAGTCCTGGAATACCGTGGCCGTCGGGCGTTTCGCAGGTGGCACCAGCGTGATGTCCTCCGCGCCCACGAGAATCCGCCCTGCGCTCGGCAAGGTGAACCCGCCCAGCATCGACAACACCGTGGTCTTGCCGGAGCCGGAAGGACCGAGCAGCACAACGTAGGTGCCGGCCGGGACGTCGAACGACACGCCGTCCACCGCGGTGACGGCGTCGTAGCGCTTGGTGAGGCGATCCAGCTTGAGATCAGCGGGTCCGCGCATCGCGCCTCCTGCGCAACAGGGCCAGTTCGAACACGATGCCGGCGGCGAGCGAAGCGAGGAACACCAGCGTTCCCGCGGCGTTGGTCTGCGGGTTGAGCCCGGTGCGCAGCATGCTCCAGATCACCACCGGCAACGTCGGATCGAACCCGGACAGCAGGAACGCGACGATGAACTCGTCCCACGAGAAAGTGAGGGAGAGCAGGAAAGCGGCGAGAATCGCGGGTCGGAGCAGCGGCACCGTGACGCGCAGGAACACCTGCACTTCGGTGGCACCCAGATCGCGGGCGGCCTGCTCCAGCCTGGCCTGGTCGCGATCGAACTGTCCATAGACCACCGCGAAGGCGAGCGGCAGGTTCAACACCACGTGTCCGATGCCCACTGCGATCAGCGATTTGCCGATGCCCACGGCCGAGAACGCCACCAGCAATCCTACGCCGATGACGAGGTACGACACGGCGAGCGGCAGGAACAGCAGTGCCTCGATGGCACGAGCGCCGGGAACGCGGTGGCGCGCGAGACCCCAGGCCGCTAGCGTGGCGAGTAGCGTCGCGATCAATGACGAGACGACGCCGACGACGATCGAGTTGAGGCCAGCCGTGGTGATGCGGTCGCTGTCGAGGACCTTCGCATACCAGGCGAGGGACGGGCCTTCGAAGGGCGGCACCGGCACCTGGCCGGCATGGAACGAGAACAGCACCAGCACGGCCACCGGCAGATAGATGAACACGAAGAGCGGACTCATCACGAGCACGCTCACCCAGTCCCATCGGATAGGCCGGTCGTTCATGTCCGGCGCGCCGTGAGCCAGCGCGCCAGGGCGAGATAGGCGGCCGTGACCAGCAGCATCAGCACCGTCGACAGCGCGGCCGCCATGGGAATGTCGGCGCGGCGGTTGATCTGCAACAGGATCACCTGCGGCATCAGCAGCTCGGTGTTGCCGCCGAGAATCTGCGGCGTGACGTAGTCGCCGATCGCGATGACGAACGTGAGAAACGCACCGGCCGCGACACCCGGCATCGACAGCGGCAGCGTGACGCGCAGGAAGGTCTGCAAGCCACTGGCGCCGAGATCGGCTGCGGCGCGGCGCAGCTTGGGGTCGATGCGTGCCAGGCTCGCGTAGATGGTGAGGGTGCACAGCATCACGAAGAAGTGCACGAAGCCGAGCACAGTGGCGCCGCGATTGAACGACAGGGCGAGCGGTTCGGCGGCGAGCCCGGTCAGCGTGAGGAACCGGTTCACGACACCTTCGGGTGCGAGCACCAGCAGCCACGCGTAGGAGCGGACCACGTACGAAGTCCAGAACGGCAGCACCGCGAGCATGAGCCACGTGCGCTGGCGACGCGGTGCGACGCGCGTCGCGATGACGTAGGCGAGCGGGTAGGCAAGGATCACCGCAATCACGGTGACCATCAGCGTGACCTCGACCGAGTTCCACAGCGCCAGCCGGAACGTGTCCTGTTCGAGGAAGCGCCGGTAGTTGTCGAAGCCCGGCTCGGTGATCAGTACCCCACCCTCGCGGCGGAACAGGCTCCACAGCAGGATCGCTGCCGAGGGCACGACGAAGAATGCGAGGGTCCACAGCGTCGCGGGCAACGCCAGCGCGAAACCGCGCCGCGCGTCGCGTCGTGCGCCGCGTGCCTCTGCCGATGGAACCGCCGCCCCGCTTGCGGCGAGGCCGGTGTTCATCGCGTTGCGTCCGTGTACGCCGTTACTTCTGCAGCACGTCCGCCCACGCGTCCTGCATGGCCTGGTCGAAGGCCTCGGTCGGCGACGGGTAGGGGTACGACTTGGCGAGGAACTTCGGTTGCTCGTCCCAGCGCAGGGTCTTCTTCTGTGCGGCGGTCAGGGTGGCCTTGCCGTTCGCCGGCATGCCCCAGTAGCAGGAGGAGGTGGCGAGCTTCGCCTGACCTTCGGGCGAGAGCACGTACTGGACGAACGCGGTCGCTTCCTTCTTCTGCTTCGATGCGGCGAAGACGCCGATGGCTTGCTGCCAGCGGATGCCGCCCACGTCGGGGAGCACCCAGTCGAGATTGGGCTTCTCCGCCATGAGACCGGCCACGGAGTACTCACCGCCGCCGACGATGATGGCGACCTGTCCGGTGGCGAGGGCTGTCTGCGATGTGGTGACGTCGCCGACCAGAGCGGAGTTCGCACGGATGGCCTTGAGTTTTTCCTTGATGGCCGGCAGATCGGCTTCGGTCAATGTCTGCGGCTTCTTGCCCAGCGCCACGGCGATCTGCCCGATGATCGGCAGGTAGTAGTCGTACACCGCGATCTTGCCCTTGTACGCCGGATTCCACAGCGTCGTGATGTCGCGCGCCTTCTCTGCCGGAACCTTGGACTTGTCGAACGCGATGGCGTTGTAGCCGAACTTCTCCGGCACCGCGTACATCTTGTCCTTGATGACGTGGTACTCGGGTAGCCGCACGACGGCAGGAATGTCGGCGAGCGGGAAATCCTTCGGGTTCAGTTCCGCGAGCAGGCCGCGTTCGACCACCCGGCGCACGTCGGTGGAATCGACCACGAACACGTCCCAGTCGCCGGGCTTGGACTGCTCGAGTAGCGCCAGCGCCGTACCGGTGCCTTCGTAATCCTTCACCTTGACCTTGATGCCGGTCTTGGTGGTGAAGCCCTTCAGGAAGGCCTCGTCGGTGTGATCGCACCACACGAGCGCGTTGATCTGCCCGGCCGCGGTGGCGGGTGCGGAAGCGACGGCGAGCCAGAGTGCGGCGCCGAGGGCGCAGCGCACGCGAAGCCAGAATCCGGTCATGATGTTTCTTCCTGTGGGAACGACGGTGTTCAGGGCGATGTCGTCGACGGCGACCGGACGCCTGCCCGATACCGCGCGGCGGCGTGCTCTGCCCCGGCGATGGTGCCCAGGGGACGCGCTGACGAAGGATGAGATCCTCGCGGTCGGAGTATAGCGGCAGGTGGCCGCGTCCAGCGCCCAGGCATTGACGGCCCTCAGCGAATGCGTGGCGCGCGTTTCGCCTGGTGTGCCGCGAGGTCCACGACGTCGGGCGCGGGATCATCCACGACGTCCTCGGCAGACTGGTGTTCGAGCAATGCCCGATACAGCCGCTGGCTGGATTCCGACGGTGGCACCCCCAGCACCACCGAGAGCACCTGCTTCATGCGCCGGTACGCGCTGATCGCCTCGGTGCGCCGGTCGGTGCGCTCGTAGCAGCGCATGAGACCTTGATGGAAGCCTTCCACGACGGGGTCGGCCTCGACGCCGCGCAGGTAGCAACGGATCGCGTTCGTCGCGTCGTTCGCGCTTTCGAGAGCGGCCCCGCACCCCGACAAGGCGTCGATGAAGCGGCCGCGCAACCGCTCGCGGGCGGCAACGCTCCAGGACTCGCCCTGATCTTCCGGAAGGAAGGCGCCGCCGTAGAGAGCAAGGGTCTCGAGACTGGCGGTACCACTCGCGGCGAGTCGCCGTTCGAGCGCTTGCGCATCCACCCAGCACAGTTCGGGATTGAGCGTCAGCCGTCCGCCTTGGTGCGCGATCGCCTCGCTCATCCCGAGCAGGCGCCGCAGGCGCACCAGCGTGATGGACAAGGCGTTGGCCGCCGCATCGCCGTCGTCGTCGGGCCACAGCGCGTCGCACAGCGCCTGCTCGGACACGTTGCGTCCGCCGAAGGCGATGATCGCCTTGAGCAGCGACAGGGTCTTGCGCGGGAGCTTGTGCGGAAACTCGAGGCGGCTCTCGTTGAGATACACGTCGAAACGACCCAGCGTCACGACGCGTATGGGCCACGGCCAGAGGTCCGGCGCATCCGCGGGAGGCTTGAGACGGAACAGCGGAATCAACTCGCGCACGAGGTCGGGTTCGATGCCCGCCTCCAACGCCTGGGCGAACAGGCGTGGCATCGTCCAGTCGGCGAAGCGCAGGTAGTAGCGGTTGTTGTTCGCGCGGGCCAGTGCCATCGCCTGTGCGAGTGCCGCGCGAGCGGCCGGGGCGTCTGCGCACAGTTCGGCGACACGGGCTTCGAGCAGTCCCACCACCGGTCGATAGCAATGGAACACCGGGGTCCGCTCGGCCAGCGCACGAACGTGGGCGATCAGCGGTGCCGCCGCGTTCGGCAGCTCGAGGTCCAGCAGGATGTCGGCACCGGACAGACCGAAGATGACTTCCTGCAGGCGCGAGCCCAGGTGCATGGCTGTCTGATTGGCCCGCAGTGCCCGTTGTGCGCCTTCGTCACGCTGGCCCCGGTGGGTGGCCTGCCGTGCGCGAAACAGATGAATCTGCGCTTCGTGCATGACCTCCCGATACGGGGCCCTCGGCATGGCTTCGGCCTGCGCGAGCGTCGCATCCGCCACCGACCAGCGCACGGCACGCCATTCCACCGTGAACTTCCAGAGGGTCAGCGCAAGGCGCACGACGCGCAGCGCATTGGCTTCGGCGATCTCGAGGCCGCGGCCGATGCTGTCGAGCGCTTCGTCATAGCGTGCCTCCTGGAAGCGCAGCCATCCGACCTGCCCATAGCACCAGGCGGCCTCGGACGGGCTGGCGGTAGTACGGGCTGCCAGCGCCAGCGCCATGTCGGCGAAGCGATCGCCCCGCTCGAAGTCGCCGGACAGCCCGCTCACCACCAGGGCACCGAGCGCAGCGCCGAGCGCCACGTCCGGATCGGTACAAAGCGGCAACAGCGCTTCGACACGCAGATACGCCGGTTCGAGCCGCTGGTGCCATGGGCGAGCGTGAAAGAGCGCCATGCACAGCGTGCCATAGACGCGAAGTTCCGCCTCGACCGATGTGAACTGCGAGGTTTGCTCGATCTCCGCGAGGTATTCGTCGAGCCACCCGTCCATGGCGTCGAGCGCATGGAACCCGAGGAAGGCGCCACTCACCAGAGTGGTCAGGCATTCGAGCAATCCGGTGCGATCGCCGGCGGTGCGATACAACGCCACGGCACGTTCGAGCACCCGGGTGCCGGCTTCCGGCTCGGTATGGAGCAGCGTCCGGCCGTGCCAGTAAACGAGCGGCGGATGCGAGGTCCTGAGGGCCTCCGGCAAGGCTTCGATCCAGCGGCGCAACGTTTCGCGCCGGCCGCTCTTCAGCAACCGGGCGGCCTGGTCGACGATCAGCGTCTGCGCGGCATCCCAGCGGCCGTGAGAGAGGTTGAGATCCATGGCCGCCTCGACGTTGCCGGCTTGCTCCAGGACCGTCGCGGTGAGGGCGATGCGTTCCATCAGCACGGCCGGTTCGAAGGTGGCGTGCGCGCGCGCCCGCAGAAAATCGAGGAACAGCGCGTGGAACTGGTACGACGGATCCGGTCCGGGACGACGGTCCGTGAACAGGCGGCGGCGATACAACTCGTCCAACAGTCGGGGGGCTTCGACGTCGCCGCTCAGCCGGACGGCGAGCTCCGTGCTGACGCGCGGCAGGAAGGCGATCGACAGCAGGATGGCGCGTCGTTGCGGAGATGTCTGATCGAAGATCAGGTTGGCGAAATAGGTGAAGACCGATTCGCGCGTCTCCGACGGCAGTTCGCGCGCATTCCCGTCGGTATGCTCGAGGCGCTCCAGCATCAGCGTGATGCCGGCAGCCCACCCCTGCGACTGTTGATGCAGCGCCTGCACCAGCCAACCTTCGGTGACGCCGCGCTTGGCGCAGATGGCGATCACTTCGTCCTGCGTGAGCTGCAGACGGTCCCATCCGATCGTCGTCATGCTGCCGTTCGCGGTGAACTGCACGAAAGACGGCGGCGCATCGGTGCGGCTTACCGCGACGATGGTGCTGCCGCGTGGCGCCTGGCGCGCGCATTCCTGCACGATGTCGTTCAACGCCGAGCCTTCGGGCGCATCCTGATAGTTGTCCAGTACCAGCGTGGCGCCGGGCGGCAGGCTCGCGAACAGGCCACGGAAGTAGAGGCGCGCAAAGACCGCGACGTCGCCCAGATGCTCCGCGGAGAATCGTGGGAGTGTTGCCTCGAACTCGGGGGCGATGGCGCCCAGGCCGCGAGCGAGATGATCGAACAATGCCGCCGGGTCTGCGTCCTCGGCATCGATCTGGTACCAGATCGACGGGATCGAGCGGGCTTCGAGCCAGGTCGCGACCAGCGTCGTCTTGCCCGCCCCCGGCGGGGCTGCGATCCACAACAGGGGGCGGCCCCGGTTGTCGTCGAGCAGCGCGAACAGGCGTTCGCGCGGAACGACGTCGAACAGCCGCGGCGGACTGACTTTCGCCGGCAACACATTCCTGCCCATGTGCCTGCCTCCGAACCCCCTCAACCGCATCGCGATCGGCGTTCCGGTGCACGAGCTCCGGCGCGCACCGGTCCGGAATCAACTTACTTCAGCTCGTACGTCCCCTTGTTGCCGTTGCAGACCTGGAATGCCGCATCCTTCGACGTCGGCCAGAATTCGACCTTGTACTCGCCCTTGATGGTCATGCCATCGTATTTGCCCGTGCCCCAGGGCGAAGTGTAGATTCCGCCGCCGCCTTCGGGGCTGTCGGTGTACTCGAGCCACCACTTGTCACCGTCCAGGTCGATCATCTCGCACATGCCGAAGCCGCGCTGGCGCCCGTTGAGGTTCATGTAGGTGCCGTAGCACACGCCGGCAGTGCGGTCGAACGCCCGTCCAGGTGGACTCGTGAGAACGTTCACGATGCCTTCGTAGTGGCTCACCATGTTCTTGTCGCCCCCGTTCAGGGACTTGGCCTGGTCGACCACGCAGAAAGTGAACTCGTAGCTGCCCTTCTTCGGCATGTTCACCTTGCCTGCCACCGCGCTGCCTGCCAACACCATCGTGCTCACGCCGATGGCCGCCACCATGCATGCCTTCATCATTGTTCCTCCTCGTCGGATGCGTTCGTCGGGAAACCGCGCGCGGCGGGAGGAAGAGCTCGAAGCACTTGCCACAGGCCATCAGCCGATCGGAAGCGGGTCTGCGCGCCCGTTGCAACGTCCTCGACGATGCCGGCAATCCCTTGCGGATCGCGGCGATACACCCGGACGACGTACAGCCCGAGTCCGCTCATGAGCCTTTCCCCTTCCAACACGCGAGGTCACGGTAGCGAGCGACGGGGTACGTATCGACTTCGGATTCGATAAATGCGGCAACCCGACCGCACGCTGGGCGGTTCGGTCAGGGAGTTGACATTGGATTAATTTGTAATTAAATTAAATCAAAACGACACTCGTTCACACCCGACTGGCTACCGTGGCTTCCCGTTCCTATAGCATCGAGAGGAGACGACTGCTCCAATCCGAGACGCGGTCGCGCATCGCTGCCGCGGCCGCCGAACTCCATGCCCTCAAAGGCGCCGTGGCGACCAGCTACGCCGACATCGCGCAGCGTGCCGGCGTCTCACTGCCCACCGTCTACAATCATTTCCCTGATCAGAAGGAGCTGATCGAGGCGTGTACCGGTCACGCCGCAGCGGCGGCGCCGATGCCGGCCTTCGAGCAGATCCTCGCCGCGGCGGACCTGCCGCAAGCGGTTGAGCTGCTGGTTGCAGGCATGGACAAGGCCAACGCGTACTACGAGCCCTGGCTCGCCTGGCGCGAACAGCGTGTCATCCCGGCGCTCGCCGAAGTAGAAGGCCGGGCTCGCAAGCAGTTGACCGCGTTCCTGATCGATCTGCTTTCCCGGCACCGGGTCGTCGGCAACCCGCGCGAGCTGGCGGCCGTCTGGGAATCGTTGCTGTACTTCGATGCATGGCACAGCCTGGTGCGCGAGCACAAGCTGCCGCGTACCGCCGTGCGTTCGATCCAATTGCACCTGTTGCTGGCTGCCGTCGGACCGCAGCCGGCTGTAACAGCCCACCCGCGTCCGAGGAGAAAGTCATGAGCATGGCGCCAACTGCTTCCATCCACGAGATCGCCCCCGACACCTATCGCATCAGTATTCCAGTGCCCCCGGACGCTTTTCCGGGCGGATTCTCGTTCAATCAGTACCTCGTCGTGGACGAGCAGCCGCTGCTGTTCCATACCGGTCCGAGAAAGATGTTCGGGCTGGTGCGCGAGCAGATCGAGAAGGTGCTGCCGGTCGCGGCGCTCCGCTACATCGCGTTCTCCCACGTGGAAGCCGACGAGTGCGGAAGCCTCCCCGATTTCCTGGCGGCCGCACCGCAAGCGCGACCGGTCTGCAGCGCCATCGCGGCGATGGTCTCGATCGGTGACCTGGTCGACGTGGAGCCGATCGGTCTTGCCGATGGCCAGGCGATCGAGCTCGGCCGTCACCGGCTCACGTGGCAGTCGACACCGCATCTGCCGCATGGCTGGGAATGCGGCTACCTGTTCGACAACACCACGCGCACGCTTTTTTGTGGGGACTTGCTCACCCAACCTGGCATGGGCGATCGGCCCCTGGTCAGTGACGACATCCTCGGGCCGAGCGAGGCGATGCGACACCAGATGGACTACTACGCACACGGCCGTGATTCGGCGGCATTGATCGAGAAGCTGGCGCTGCTGCAGCCGGAACGTCTCGCCTGCATGCACGGCAGCGCCTGGCAAGGCGATGGCACCGCATTGCTGCGGTCTCTCGGGCGCGCGCTTCTGCAGTGACGCGCGCTCGAGGCCTGGCGCTACTGGCGCTGCGCGACGGCTCTACGCCATGTCGAACACGATCACTTCCGCATTCTTCGCATTGGCGAGCTTGAGGCCGGTTTCGGCGACCACCTTGAGGCCGTCGCCGGCAACGAGCTTGCGGCCGTTCACTTCCACTTCGCCGCGCGCCACATGCACGTACGCACGGTGGGATGGATCGATGGCGTGTTCCACCGCATCGCCTTCATCCAGCAGGCCCGCGTACATCCAGGCATCCTGATTGATCTTCACGGACCCGTCGCGCCCATCGGGCGAGGCGACCAGCCGCAACCGGCCCCGCTTGTCCTCGGCGGAGAAGTTCTTCTGTTCGTAGCTGGGCGCGATGCCGCGTTCCTTCGGTTCGATCCAGATCTGCAGGAAGTGCACGAGCTCCGCCGGCGAGTGGTTGTACTCGCTGTGGGTCACCCCCGTGCCGGCGCTCATGCGCTGTACGTCGCCCGGCTTGATGACCGATCCGGTGCCCATGCTGTCGCGGTGCTCCAGGGCACCGTCGAGCACGTAGCTGATGATCTCCATGTCGCGATGCGGGTGGGTGCCGAAGCCCTTGCCCGGCGCCACCCGGTCTTCATTGATCACGCGCAGCGTGCCGAAGCCCATCTCGCTCGGGTCGTAGTAGCTCGCGAAGGAAAACGTGTGATGGCTGTCGAGCCAGCCATGATTGGCGTGGCCGCGGTCTTCGGCCTTGCGGACTGCGATCATCGTTCCGTCCTTTCGAATAGATTGCAGATGAAACTGCTACAGGACGGTAGTTTGGGTGCAACTACCCGGTTTCAATGCGGAAACTTTCGAAGCATTCGTTCGAATTCACTGAATCAGACCGGGGCCCTTGCTGCGGAATCCGGGTCAGCGCCGCGACACTTCCGACGATGCGTCCAGGTGTCGGCCGAGGATGGCGAGGTCGCGCGGCAGCCCGTCGAGTAACGCCACACCCGGGAGCCAGCCCCAGGGCTCGAACTCGTAGCGGCTGAACAGGGCGACGCTGGCGACGTTGTGGCCGAACACGAAGGCAAGCAGTGTGCGGATTCCGAGGGCGGGCGCCTGCGCCAGGGCTTCGCCCACCAGGAAGGTGCCGAGCCCCTGGCCGCGGTTGCGTTCGTCCACGTAGACGCTGACTTCCACCGTACCGCCGTAAGCCGGCCGACCATAGAAGGACGACAGGGACAGCCAGGCGCGCACCTCGCCTTCGATGTCGACGACCCACAGCGGCCGGCGCCCCGGTTCGTGTTCGCTGAACCATTCGATGCGGCTCTCGACGCTGACCGGTTCCAGGTCCGCCGTCGCCACTCGCGAGGGAATCGTCGCGTTGTAGATCTCCACGATGCGCGGCAGGTCGCCGATCACCGCGTCGCGACGCGTGAACTGCGCGGTCGTCACGAGAACACCATGCAGGTGGTGGACCCGTGAGCGACGATGCGACCCTGCGCATCGCGCAGCCAGCCCTCGGCGGTGGCCACCTGCTTGCCGGCATGGACCACCTTGCCTTCGGCTTCGACGCGGCCGGTGCTCTCCGTCATGGCGCGCACGTAGTTGATCTTGATCTCGAGCGTCGTGTAACCCTGGCCCGGTTCGAGCGTCGAGTGCACGGCGCACGCCATGCAGCTGTCGAGCAGCGTCGCGGCCCAGCCGCCGTGGACCGTGCCGATCGGGTTGTAGAAGCGGGCGTCCGGCGTGCCCGCGAACAAGACGCGCCCCTTTTCCACCGCCACGGCGTCGAAATCGAACACATGACCGATCGGCGGCGAGGGCAGTCTGCCGTCGATCCAGGCCTGCAGAAACTCGAGACCGCTCATCGTCCGCACTTTGTCGAGCGGCGTGACGCCGTAGTTGCGCTGCTGACTCACTGCATTCACGGTTATGCCTTCTTCAAAAGGAAACCCGGCGTTCAAGCCGGGTTTCGTCGGGGCGCGCGGGCCGCCGATGACTGCTAGGCGTGTGTCGTCGCGGCGGCGAGCTCAGGGCCTTCGTCCTGGCGCTTGTGCACCTTGCGCACCAGGACCGAGTAGATGGTGGGGATCACGAACAGCGTGAGCAGCGTCCCCAGCATCAACCCGCCGACCACCACCCAGCCGATGGCCTGCCGCGACTCGGCCCCGGCCCCGTGAGCCAGTGCCAGCGGGACGGCGCCCAGCACCATGGCGGCGGTGGTCATCAGGATCGGGCGCAGCCGCAGTGTGGCGGCTTCCTGGACCGCCTCGATGCGGTCCATGCCGCGTTCGCGCAACTGGTTGGCGAACTCCACGATGAGAATGCCGTGCTTGGTGATGAGGCCCACCAGCATCACCAGGCCCACCTTGCTGTACACGTTGAGGGTGCCGCCGTTGCCCAGCTTGGTGTTGATGTACATCACCAGCAGCGCACCGGTCATGGCGAGCGGCACCGTGAACATGATGACCAGCGGACCGACGAAGCTCTCGAACTGCGCGGCGAGCACGAGGTAGATGACCAGCAGCGCCAGGCCGAAGGTGACGATCAGCTGCGCCCCCGACTCGCGGAACTCGCGCGAGATGTTGTCGAGGTCGGTGCGGGTCTCCGGTCCGAGTTCGGTCTTGACCAGCGCGTCCATGTGATCGAGCACCTGGCCGAGCGTGTAGCCGGGGGCCGGTTCACCATTGATCACCGCCGCGCGCAGCTTGTTGAAGTGGTTGAGCTCCTTCGGACCGACCGACTCCGAGATCGACACGAGGTTCGATAACTGGTGCAAGGTGCCGTCGTTGCCACGGACGTAGATGGACGTGAGGTCGCTCGGTTGCCGGCGCTTGTCGTCCTCCATCTGCACCACGACGTCGTACTGCTTGCCCTCGTGCTTGTAGCGCGTGACGTCGAAACCGCCGAGCAGCGTTTCCAGCGTGTGGCCGATGGTGTTCATCGACACGCCTAGTGCTGAGGCCTTGTCGCGATCGATCTTGACCGAGAGCTGGGGTTTGTTGAGCTTCAGGTCCGTGTCGAGCGCGGTGATGCCCGGGTAATCGCGCAGCTTCGCCATCATCTTGTTGACCTTCACCTGCAGGTCTTCGTAAGTGTTGCCGTAGATGACGTACTCGACGCTCTTCGCGAACAGCGGCTGGCCGAGGGCGGGCAGCGCCTTGGTGAAGGACAGGGCACCCGGCAGGCCGCCGAAGAGCTTCGGCCCCAGTTCCTTTGTGATCGCCTGCTGGCCGCGCTTGCGCTCGTGCCAGGGCTTCAGGACCGCGAAGGCCACACCCAGGTTGACCGGGTTGGGGCGGTCCAGGCCGGGCGCCACCACGGCGAACATCGTTTCGATCTCGGGCACGCCCTTGGTCATCTCCTCCACCGCGCGCATGTAGCCGTCGGTGTACTGCATGCTCGAGCCTTCCGGCGCGATCACGAAGGCGAGGAACATGCTCCGGTCTTCCTCGGGCGACAGCTCGTCCTTCAGCTGACCGAGCAGCCAGACCATCGAGCCCACCGTCGCGACCAGCACGAGGGCGATGACCCAGCGATGGCGCAGCGTCCAGCCGAGCATCGACCGGTAGACGTTCACCATGCCGGCGAAGAACGGTTCGGTCTTGTAGTACAGCCAACTGTGCTCGGCCCGCAGGAACTTCGAGCACATCATCGGCACCAGCGTCAGTGCGACGAAGCCGGACACGACCACCGAGGTCGCCACGGTCAGCGCGAACTCCGTCATCAGCTTGCCGACGTTGCCTTCGGCGAAGGACAGGGGCGTGAACACGGCGGCGAGGGTGATCGTCATCGCGATGACCGCGAAGCCGATCTCCTTGCTGCCCACCAGCGCCGCCTTGAAGGGCTTCATGCCCTCCTCGATGTGGCGGTGTACGTTCTCCAGCACGACGATGGCGTCGTCCACCACGAGACCGATCGAGAGCACCACGCCGAGCAGCGTGAGCGTGTTGATGGAGAACCCCATCACCTTGAGGAAGGTGAAGTGCCCGATGATGGACACCGGGATCGTCACGGCGGGGATGATCGTCGCGCGGAACTCGCGCAGGAAGAAGAAGATCACCAGTACCACGAGGGCCAGGGCGACGTAGATCGTTTCCATCACGGAATCGACCGAGGCCTGGATGAACTGCGAGGTGTCCACCGCCACCCACATCTTCATGCCGGGCTGCAGCGTGGTTTCGAGCCGCGGCAGCAGTTCCTTCACCGCCTGGGCGACTTCGAGCGTGTTGGCGGTCGATTGCTTGACCACACCCAGCCCGAGCGCTTCCTCGCCTCGGACTCGCACGATCTTGCGATTCTCGTACGGACCCGGGGCCGCGCGGCCGACGTCGCGGAGGCGGATCGGATATCCGTTCACCTCCTTGATGATCATGTTGTTGAATTCTTCGGGCGACAGCAGATCGGTGCGCGCCTGGACGGTGAATTCGCGTTGCGTGCTCTCGATGCGACCGCCGGGCGAATCGAGGTTCTGGCGTTTCAACGCGTCCTCGACGTCCTGCGCGGTGAGGCCCTGGGCGGCGAGGCGCTCGCGGTCGAGCCACACCCGCATCGCATACTTGCGTTCGCCGCCGATGATGACCGAGGCTACCCCGGGAATCGCCTTGAGCGGATCGGTCAGGTAACGGTCGGCGAAGTCGGTCATCTCCATCGGCGAGTGCTGGCCGCTGGTGAGCGCCACCCACACGATGGGCTGGGCGTCGGCTTCGATCTTCGACACCACCGGGTTGTCCGCGGCGGCAGGAATGTTCTTCCGCACGCGCGCGACCCGGTCGCGCACGTCGTTCGCCGCACCGTCGATCTCGCGGCTGGTGACGAAGGTGACCGTGATCTGGCTTACCTCTTCCCGGCTCTGCGACTTGATGGTCTTGATGCCCTCGATGCCCGAGAGCGAATCCTCGAGCGGCTGGGTGATCGCGCTTTCCATCACCTGCGCCGTCGCGCCCTTGTAGACGGTGCGCACCGAGACCACGGGGGGGTCGATGTTCGGATACTCGCGCACCGGCATCCGTGTGTACGACAGGAAGCCCATCAGGATGATGAGCAGGCTCATGACGGTGGCGAGCACCGGACGGCGGATCGAGATGTCGGACAGGACCATGTCGTTCAGCCCCCTGTCTTCGAGCCGG
This sequence comes from Betaproteobacteria bacterium Ga0077523, assembly GCA_001464695.1. GTDB lineage: Bacteria > Pseudomonadota > Gammaproteobacteria > Burkholderiales. Next base: position 27,954 of record LNDQ01000068.1, read on the forward strand.
CGGCGGGAGCGCCCGCGGTGGCCGGCGGTGCCGAGGGCAGCACCATCACCGGTGCACCATCGCGCATCTTCATCTGGCCGTCGGTCATGACGACGTCGTGATCCTTGAGGCCTTCGAGGATCTCGACCTCACCCGGACGCCGCACACCGAGCACCACCTTGGTCAGTACGGCCTTGCCGTCGACGATCTTGTAGACGAACGAGTCGCGCCCCTGCGGCCAGATGGCCTCTTCCGGGATGATGATGGCGTTGGGGCGCGATTCGAGCAGGATGCTCACGCGGCCGAACATGCCCGGCTTCAGCTTGACCTGGCTGTTCGGGACCTGGGCGCGCGCCAGCACGGTGCGGCTCTTTTCGTCGACGGTCGGCTCGATCGCGTAGATGCGGCCCGTGAACACGTCGTTCGGGAAAGCATCGGTACGGATGCTGACCGTGAGCCCGGGCTTCAATTTGGAGACGTAGACCTCCGGCACGCGGAAATCGAGCTTGAGCGAGCTCACGTTCTCGAGGCGCACGATGTCGTCGCCGGCCTTCACATACGCACCGGGGCTGATCAGGCGCAGGCCCACGATGCCGCTGAAGGGAGCGATGACCGTGGATTTGGCGAGCGCCACCTCATCCTGCTGCTGCTTGGCGAGGGCGACATCCATGGTGCCTTTGGCGACGTCCACGGCGTCCTGGCTCACGAACTTCTGTGCGAGCAGTTCCTTGGCGCGTTCGTAGCGCTGCCGCTCCTTGGTCGCGTCGGCGGTCGAACCGGCCAGCTTGGCCTGGAACTCGGACGGGTCGAGGGTCACCAGCTTGGCGCCCTTCTGTACCGCCTGACCTTCCTGGAAGTTGAGCGCCATGACGCGGCCCGGGATTTCCGAACGGATCACCACGGACTCTGCGGGGAGCAGTGTGCCGACCGCGGTGATGTCGTTCTCGACTTTGCCTACGCGCACCGGTTCGGCCTTCACGGGGAGTCCCATGGGCTTGGCCGGGCCGCCGGCGGCCGGACCACCTGGCTTCGGCGCGTCGCCGGCCTTGGTCTCGGCCGGCTTCGCTGCACCGGGCGAGGGCGGCTTCGATTCGGAGTTGCTCCCGCAGCCAACGATCATCAAAGCGGCCAGCGCGGCCGGCAGGAGCGAAACGGACAACGGACGGCGCATGATTTTCACTGGAGAAGCCTCGAACGATGCGTGCAGCGGTGAAAAAACCCCCCGGCGCCATCCATCTTCTCTTTCGAAAATGAGGCGCCGCGGACACTGAAGTGGGTCGCCGCTGGGATGCATTCCTACCCCTACGTCTTCCAGGCGGCGGTCTGGTGCTGACCAAAGGGTCAGTAATTGCTCCTTATCATAGCGGAGTTTACTCGCCCTTCGCCATGCGCTTATCCCTCGAAGCTCTTGCGACTCTCGATGCCATCGCCCGCCGCGGCAGCTTCGCCGCTGCCGCCGAGGAGTTGCATCGCGTTCCGTCGGCCGTTACCTACACTGTCCAGAAGCTCGAGCAGGACCTCGGCGTGCCGCTGTTCGACCGCAGCGGCCACCGCGCGAAACTGACCCCCGCCGGCGCCGAATTGCTTCGCGAGGGCCGGCATCTGCTGCGTTCGGCCGCCGAGATCGAGCGCCGCGTGCAGCGCCTCGCCGAGGGTTGGGAGTCCGAGCTCGCCATCGCGGTGGACGACATCATCGCGCTCGAGCGCGTCTATCCGCTGATGGGGCGGTTCTACGCGCTCAATCCGGGGACGCGCTTGCGGGTGGGCGCGGAAGTGCTGGCCGGCTCGTGGGATGCCTTGCAGTCCGGCCGAGCCGACCTCGTGATCGGCGCCTCCGGCGACCCGCCGGCCGAGGGCGGTTGTTCGCTGCAGCCCATGGGCGTGGTGGCGTTCGATTTCGTGGTCGCGCCGGACCATCCGCTCGCGGCTGCGCCGGAACCGCTGGCACCGGAAGCCATCCTCACGTACCGCGCCATTCTGGTCGCGGACAGTTCCCGTACGCTGCCCACGCGCACCACCGGCCTCATTTCGGGGCAGGATTGCCTGACGGTGCCAAGCATGCGGGCGAAGATCGACGCCCATGTGGCGGGCCTGGGGGTAGGTTACCTGCCAGCCCATAGGGCGCGCCCGCTCGTCGCCGCCGGAACGCTGGTGGCCAAGTCCGTACTGGAGTCCAAACCTACCGCGCAGCTCTACGTCGCTTCGCGACCGCGCGGTTCGGGCAAGGCGCTGAAGTGGTTCCTTACCCAGCTGGACGATCCGGCGACGCTGGGATCCCTCCTCGCCTGAGGAGGGGGAGGGCCCTCAGTTCAGGTTGCCGCGGCGCCCTGCGGGACAGGCGCGTCGCATGGCGATCATGGACTCGGCTTCGCGGTCGCGGCGCATCTCTTCGCGCACCTCATCGATATCAAGGTTCTGCGCGCGCCGCAGGAGCGCTTCGAACTGGGGAGCCGAGAACGCGGCCGGGCCGCAGTACAGACCGACGCCCTTGCGGAACAGCACCAGGGCGGGAGCAGCCTCGATGCCGAACAGGCCTGCCAGCGAGTTCGAATCCGACCAGGGGACGCGCCGGAAGGCCACGTCGGGCATGCGTTGCATGACATCCTCGAAGGCCGCGCGAAAGGCGCGACCGGCTTCGCTGCCTTCGTCGTCGAACACGATCGCGAGGGTCGCGTGGGCCGCGATCAGCGCGTCGAGGGTGTCCCGGTCGGGCAGCGTCGCGACCATTGTCGAAGGGCGCTCAGCCCTCGCCGGGCCGCCCCAAGAGGGCTGGCCCCCTGGGGGGAGAGGCCGCAAGGCCTGTCGGGGGGGAGGTCACCTTCAGGCCTGGGCAGCGGGCTCCGCTGCGTCGCGGGCCGCGATTTCGCTGTGGACTTTTGCCATGTCGATCCCCTTCACCTCTTCGATCAGCTTTTCGAAGGCGCCGCCCATCATAGCGCCGGGCTGGGAGAAGAGAATGATCTGCTCGCGAAAGACCATCAAGGTCGGAATCGCGCGGATGCTGAACTGCTGGGCGATCTCCGGCACGTCCTCGGTATTGAGCTTGGCGAAGACGACGTCGGGGTGCTGTTCAGACGTGGCTTCGAATACCGGGGCGAAGGCGCGACAGGGACCGCACCACGGGGCCCAGAAATCGATGATCACGATGTCGTTACCCTCGATCGTGGACTCGAAGTTGTCCAGGGTCAGTTCGACGGTTGCCATGGAAAAACACTCCTGCAGGTAGGGTGACGGGGCCGCTCGAATGCCGCGGATCGACTCTCGCCAAGATAGGGGCGAGCGCCATGGAACGCAACCGCCCGCCACCCTGAAAATTCCTATCGTGGCGATAAGAACAATTCATCATCGAATTCGGGGGCAATCCCTATACTCGAGACGAGTGCGCACCTGGCGCCGAACCGATCAACGAGACCAGGAGGTCGAACGTGAAACCGAACATCGGCTTGAGCGATGCCCAACGCAAGGGCGTCGTGGAGATCCTGAATCGCCTGCTGGCAGACGAGGTGGTGCTGTACGTCAAGACCCGCAACTACCACTGGAATGTGGAAGGTCCCGATTTCAGCGAGACTCACAAGTTCTTCGAGGCGCAGTACGAAGAGCTCGACGAGATCATGGACGATGTCGCGGAGCGCGCGCGTGCCCTGGGTGGGCGCGCCGCGGGCTCGCTCGCGGCGTATCTCAAGCTCACCAAGTTGAAGGAAGACGACGGCAAGACCGTGGGCGAGAAAGCGATGATCAAGGACCTGCTGATCGGCCACGAAACCATCATCCAGCGCCTGCGCAAGGAAGTGGAGATCGTCGGCGACAAGTTGGGCGATGTGGGCACCAACGATTTCCTTACCGGACTCATCGAGGCGCACGAAAAGATGGCGTGGATGCTGCGTTCTTATTTGGCGTGATGCCCCTATTGAGCGACGTTCACCCTTCTCCCCGGGGAGAAGGGTCGGGGATGAGGAGGAGCGTCCACGTATTGCGCAGATGTCGGCGCAGCCGACATCGATCCCTCCCGCCGGGAGGGACGCATGTCTGACTTGCGACCCGTCATCCTCGCCGTCGACGACGAGCCGGAAGTCTCGCGTGCCGTGGCGCGCGATCTGCGCGAAGCCTACGGCGAACACTACCGCATCCTGCGCGCCGAGTCGGCACTCACGGCCATGGAGACCTTGACGGAACTCCGGTTGCGCAACGACACCGTTGCGTTGCTGCTCTCGGACCAGCGCATGCCCGAGATGAGCGGCGTCGAGTTCCTCGAGCAGGCCTCCAAGCTGTTCCCCGCCGCTCGCCGGGTCCTGCTCACGGCGTACACCGACACCGAAGCGGCGATCCGTGCGATCAATCGGGTGCGCCTCGACTATTACCTGATGAAACCGTGGCATCCGCCGGAGCAGAATCTCTATCCGGTGCTGGGCGACCTCCTCGAAGATTGGCGCTCCACGCAGAAGCCGCAGTTCCGCGGCGTGCAGCTCATCGATCATCGCTGGTCGCCGCTCGGCCATGAGCTGCGTGAGTTTCTCTCCGGCAATCACGTGCCCTATCGGTGGCTCGACGTCGAGCACGATCCGGAAGCCCAGCGCGTCATCGACCTGCTCACGCCCGAAGAGAAGACGGCGTGCAATGCGCCCAAGCTGAAGGGCCTGCCGCTGGTGGTGCTGCCCGACGGCACGCGCCTGCAGCGGCCCAGCCCGACCGTGCTGGCAGAGCGTCTTGGAATCTCGACCCACAGCGCGACGCAGGTGTACGACCTCGTGATCGTGGGTGGCGGACCGGCCGGGCTCGCGGCCGCGGTGTACGGTGCCTCCGAAGGGCTCAAGAGCGCGATCGTCGAGCGCGAAGCACCGGGCGGCCAGGCCGGTACCAGTTCCCGCATCGAGAACTATCTCGGTTTCCCTTCGGGCTTGAGCGGCGCCGACCTGTCGCGCCGTGCCGTTGCGCAGGCGCGGCGCTTCGGGGCCGATCTGATTCTCACTCAGGCCGTCACGGGCTTGCGCGTGCAGGCGCCCTACAAGTTCGTGCAGTTGTCGGACGGCTCCGAAGTCGGCTGCCGTGCGCTGGTGATCGCGAGCGGCGTGCAGTATCGAAAGTTGCCGGCACCCGGCCTCGAGGAGCTGGCCGGGGTCGGTGTCTTCTACGGCGCGGCAACCACCGAGACCGCCGTATGCCAAGGCCAGGACGTGGTGATCGTCGGCGGCGGCAACTCGGCGGGGCAGGGCGCGATCTTCCTTGCGGACTACGCACGGAGTGTCACCATCATCGTGCGCGGCGCAGGGCTCGCGGCGACGATGTCGCGCTATCTCATCGATCGCATCGAAGGCACGGCGAACATCACCGTGTTGCCATACACGCAAGTGGCGCGGGTGAATGGCACCGGTCATCTGGAAACCGTGACGCTCGGCAACGTGCGTACCGGTGAAGAGGAGACCCGCGACGTCGCGGCGCTGTTCATCTTCATCGGTGCCGAGCCGCGCACCGACTGGCTCGGCGATTCGGCGCTGCGCGACGATCATGGCTTCATCCTCACAGGCCGCGACCTGCTGGTCGACGGCAAGTGGCCCTCGGTGTGGACCCTCGAGCGCGATCCGTTCCTGCTCGAGACTTGCATCCCCGGCGTGTTCGCGGCCGGCGATGTGCGCCATGGTTCGATGAAGCGGGTCGCCGCGGCCGTGGGCGAAGGTTCCATGGCCGTGTCGTTCGTCCACCAGTTCCTGGCCGACCTGTGATCGGGCTCGAACTTCTCCGCGCCATGCCGCTGTTCAGCGGCCTTTCGGACGAGCGTCTCGACTGGGTCTGCCGTCGGCTCACCGACTTCGCCCTCGCCCCCGGTGAGGCGCTGATCCACGAAGGCGACGAGGGCGCGAGCTTCGTGGTCCTCATCGAAGGCTCGTTGCTCATCACCAAGCGTTCCAACGGCGTCGAGCTGCCGGCCGGTCGCCAGGATGCGCCGGCCTTCATGGGCGAGATTCCCCTACTCTCGGGGACGCCGGCTCAGGTCACGGTGCGCTCCGCCGGGCACAGCCGCCTGCTGCGCCTGGACGAGGACACGTTCCGCGAACTGATCGCGACCGACGTCACCTTCAGCCGCACCATCTTCCAGACCTTGTCGCGCAGGGTGTCGGGTCTGGAATCGTTCGTGCGCCAGCGCGAGAAGCTGGCATCGCTGGGCACGCTGACCGCCGGACTTGCCCACGAACTCAACAATCCGGCCGCCGCAGTGGCGCGCTCCACCGACCGCATGCGCGCGATCGCGCGCGATCTCGATACCGTCACTTGCGAACTGCATGAATCCGACCTCGCACCGGAGACCATGTACGCGCTGAAGGCGTTGAGCGATGCGGCCACCAGGGGACCGGCGCCCACCCGCTCGCCGATCGAGGAAAGCGATCGCGAACAGGCCTTCGGTGAATGGCTGGACAGGCAGCGGGTGCCGGACGCCTGGAAGCTCGCGCCGATCCTCGCGGCCTCGAAGCTCGAACTGCCGGCGGTGCAGTCGGCGCTCGGTGACGCCGGCGACGCACTGGCGCCGGCAACTCGCTGGCTCGGGGCGACCGTGGAACTGGCGGCACTGGTGGACGAAGCCAACCACGGTGCTTCGCGCATCTCCGACCTGGTGAAGGCCATGAAGTCGTATACCTACATGGACCAGGCGCCGAAGCAGGAGGTCGACATCCACGAAGGCATCGAAGCGACGCTCACCATCATGCGCCACAAGTTGAAGCACGGCGTCGAGGTGGTGCGGGAGTACGACCCGTCACTGCCGAAACTGTCGGTGTACGGCTCGGAACTCAATCAGGTATGGACCAACCTGATCGACAACGCGTTGGACGCGATGGACTGCAAGGGCACACTGAGCATCCGCACGCGGCGCGATGGCGGACTCGTCGTCGTGGAAGTGGGTGATTCAGGGCCAGGCATCCCGCCGGAAGTGCAGGCACGCTTGTTCGAGCCGTTCTTCACCACCAAGCCGGTCGGCAAGGGCACGGGCCTCGGCCTCGACATCACCTGGCGCATCGTCGTCAATCGCCATGGCGGTACCATCAAGGTCCATTCGAAGCCCGGCGATACGCGGTTCCTGGTGGTGCTGCCGATCGAACCGCAGGTTCACTGAACTCGAGCGAGGATCCCGATGCCCTGCACGCATCTCGACACCATTCGCAACGTCACCCCCAGCGGCCGCGGCTGCAAGGAATGCCTGGAGACGGGCGATACCTGGGTGCATCTGCGCCTGTGCCTTACCTGCGGTCACGTCGGCTGCTGCGATTCGTCGAAGAACCGGCATGCGACGAAGCACTTCCATGCCACACAGCACCCGATCGTGCGGTCGTTCGAGCCGGGCGAGCGGTGGGCGTGGTGTTATGTGGACGGCGAGTTTCTCGATCTGTAGCCGCCCCTGATTCCGGGTCATGGGCATGACCGGCGCGGCACACTGCGATACCGCAACCGCACCGGTTTGCTCAATCGAGCGACCGGAGCTCTCGCAAACGATCGATCAACCACCGGCCGGCCGGCCCGATCGCTTGATCGGCGCGATGCACGCACACCATCTCCAACGGATCCCCGTCTGGAGGATGGGGTTCGAGGGCGATGCGCTTCAGCCGCCCAGCCTCGATGTCGGAGCGCACCGCAGCCTTGGGCATGGTGCCGAAGCCCAGGCCGGCGAGCAGCAGCGCGTGCTTGGTGCCGAGGTCTGCGATGCGCCAAGTGTTCGCCGAATAGACATCGAAGTCGCGACCTTCACTCAGGTTGCTGCGATCGGTAAGGACGAGTTGCACGTGATCGCGAAGCTCCGAGCCGGGTATCACGCCAGGACGGCCAGCCAATGGGTGGGTAGGCGCCGCCACCGGGATGAGGGTCACGTGTGCAAGACCAATGGTGGGCATTCCCGGCGGCACCATGTTGGCGGCAGCCACGCCCAGAATCGACGAGCCCTCTCGCACCCGCGCAGCGACCGCTCCAAGCGCCTCCGCATACAGCCGCAGACGGACGGTGGGAAACGTGCTGCGGAAGTCGCGCAGGATCGCCGCCATTGCCTCGATCGGGAACAGCACTTCCACAGTGATCGACAGTTCCGGCTCCAGGCCTGCGGAAAGCGCCCGGGCCCGGGCGTACAGCTCGTCCGTACGGGCGAGGATCGCCTTGACGTCTTCGAGCAGCACCGCTCCGGCTGGCGTGAGGCGGGGCCGATACGCCTGGCGGTCGAACACTTCCAACTCCAACTGCTGTTCGAGCGTAGTGATGGCGTAGCTCACTGCCGATTGCACCCGTCGCAACCTCTTGGCGGCCGCCGAAAAGCTACCGGTTTCGGCGACCAGTGCGAGCACGCGCATTTGATCGAGGGAGAGCCGTTCGACGTTCATCGAGCCGCGACAACCATGGGACGGCCAAAGCTTCGAGGAAGCTCCGAAACGTGTCAACCGACCATGGTCCCGGCGGGCGACGGCGCGAAGTCGATGCTTCATGCAACCGGACTGGCGTGCCTCGTCAGCGGCTCCCTGGGTCGGCCAGCAGGATCGGATCCCGACGGGGTTGGACGGCGAAGACCGCAGCGGCCGCGTGCATCGGTGCGACATTGGTGCGCGGCATGGCCCGGACGGCCTCGTGCGAATGGTCGGCCGTGATCGGGAAAGTGGTCTTCGGGCTGCGCGGCTGCGCAGCTTCGATCCCGTTGCGAGGCATGGCTCGGACCGGCGCGTATTCGGGATCGGCTGCCGGAACGGTGGTACCAAGCAGCGTGAGATGGAAGGCGAGCAATGCGACTGTGAGTGGCTTGCGGGTTGTCATGTCAAAGTTCCTTTCGATTAGAAGCGGGGGCTGGAATGCGCAGGTTTCGCAGGTGTAGTTGCTCTTGCGCCTGCTCGCCGCGGCGCCGACGCAGTCGCCGGCCGGGCAACGATCAGCAGCATCGCCCCTAATACGGCGACGTTCTTGAGGAAGTGCCATAGGTTGGCCTCGCTGCTGGCGGGGTCCCCGATCCAGAACGGGTGGAACAGCACCGTGACGGGAATGAGAAACACGGCGAGCGCCAACGCGGCCAATCGCGGACGCAGACCGAACATAAGCGCCGCACCGCCGATCACTTCCGTAGCGATGGCGCTCGCCAACAACAAGGACGCGAACGGCAGTCCGGAGGCCGTCATTTCTCCAGCGGTGGCGACGAAGTTCGTCGCCTTGACGAGGCCTGCCGTGACGAACAGGGTGCCGACGAGCGCGCGGCCAACCGGCGGCAGAACAGAGTCGAGTGTTTGCATGTGAATCTCCCTAATTCCGGCGACGGGCTCCATGCCCGTGCAGGTGAGGAAGATTCTGGGGACTACCCGGCGCCGCAGAAACTCACGAAACGCCGATCGACTCCATCCAACGATTCGATGGAGTTACGGCGTTCATGAGGGGGGCGGCCATGCCACGGCGCAATTTCCCGGCGCCCGACGTTGCTAGGCCACGCCGAGCAGCTCCACCTCGAACACCAGCGTCGCGTTCGGCGGGATCACTCCGCCGGCCCCGCGCGCACCGTAGCCGAGCCCCGGCGGAATCGTCAGCTTGCGCTTGCCGCCCACCTTCATGCCCTGCACGCCTTCGTCCCAGCCCGCGATCACCTGCCGCTGGCCGAGGCCGAAGACGAAGGGATCGTGGCGATCCTTGCTCGAATCGAACTTCGAGCCGTCGGTAAGCCAGCCGGTGTAGTGCACGGTCACCTGGCGGCCGGCGGTGGCTTCGTCGCCGTCGCCGACGGTAAGGTCGTCGATGATCAGGCCGGTGGCGGTGGTGTTGGGCATGGCGGTCTCGCTGTCGTGAGGAAGGCACGCATTGTAGACGGGCGCACGGTCCCGTATCGTCGCGGGGAACGCCACGAAGGCGCGTGCACGGAGATGACACGATGAGCGCCACCTTGAGCGCGGCCGAACTCGACCACTATCGCGAGCACGGCTACGTATTTCCCCGCTATCGGTTGCCGGATGCGCTGCTGCAGCGCCTGCGCGCCGCCACCGACGGACTGCTCGCCACATATACCGACGTGGCGCAGGAGGATCTCGCCAACCCGCACATGATTCCGCCCACCACCGGACCGGACCTGAATCCGTTCATGGCGGCGGCCCAGGACCCCGGTGTGCTCGATCTGGTGGAGCAGGTGCTGGGCCCCGATCTCATCCTGTGGATCACGCGCGTGCTGTGCAAGCCGCCGGCGATCGGACGGGAGGTGCCCTGGCATCAGGACGGCGAGTACTGGCCGATGCGGCCACTCGCGACGGCGTCGGTCTGGATCGCGATCGATCCGGTGTCGCCCGCGAACGGCTGCATGCGGTTCATTCCGGGCTCCCATCGAAGCCAGGAGCTCTATCGCCACCACGTGAGCGACCGCAAGAACCTGGTCCTCAACCTGGAGCTCGATGCCGACCAGTTCGACGAGGCCACCGCGGTCAACGTGGAACTGGAGCCGGGCCAGATGTCCATCCACGACGTCCGGCTTATCCATGGCTCGCTCGCCAATACCTCGGGCCAGCGGCGCGCGGCGCTGATCATGCGCTACATGCCGGCGACGTCGCACTATGACCGCTCCCTGGTGCGAAGCCGCAAGGACAACAGTCCGTTCAACATCTACGATCAGCCGTTGTGGCTGTTGCGCGGGGGCGATCGCAGCGGGCACAACGATCTCACTCACGGTCACGAACTCTGGAAGCAACGGTACGCCGGCGGCGTCGGCGTGGCGTCGGGAAGTGCCGGCTGACACTGGTTTGCCGGTCAAGGGTCAGGATGCCGTTGTCCGTCTCGTGCTGGACACGAACGTCTGGCTCGACTGGCTGGTCTTCGCCGACGCTTCGGTGCAGGCGATTCGCGCCGGTGTCCAGGCGCGGCGGATCGAGATCGTGATGAACCCGCCGTGTCGCGACGAACTCGAGCGTGCACTGGGTTACTCCCTGCGGGGGGCAGTGGCGCCGGCCGACGTTCAAGCGCTCTGGATGGTGGAAGCGCTCGGCATGGTCCGGCAGATCAAGGTCAACGGGGCCTCCGCGGCGACTCGACTGCCTCGGTGTCACGACCCCGATGATCAGAAGTTTCTCGAACTTGCCCTCGACGCGAGTGCGGATTTTCTGGTGACGCGCGACAAGGCACTCCTGGTGTTCGCGCGCCGCCGCTTCCAGCCACTGCCGTTTCGGGTAATGACGCCGCTGCAGTTCAGTGAAGTGCACACACCGTCGGCTTGAAACGGGTCGCGCTCGCACCAACCTTCGCCGGGAATGCCCCATTTCAGGCTACCCACCCACCTCGCTGCTTGGCAATGGAAGCCCGTGCGCCCCAGGTTCCCTGGGCGCGGGGCCCAATGCGGTAACGAGAGCACACAAGAAAGGCGAATGCGATGAATCAGTGGTTTACGCCTCAGTCCGTCCTCTCCGACGACGATGCGCGGTCGACACCCGGTGCCGATCCGCATCGCCGCGGTGCTCCGCTTCGCCCTTTGCCTCCCGACGCGCTCATTCTCATCCCGGTGCGCAACGTCGTCCTGTTTCCCGGTGTCGTCTCGCCGGTGACCATCGGCCGCGCCACTTCGGTCGCCGCAGCGCAGGCGGCAGTCCAATCGGAGCAGCGCGTCGGCTTCCTCCTCCAGCGAGACGCCGAGCAGAGCGATGTGCGCCCCAACGATCTGCACTGGGTCGGCACGGCGGGCCGCGTCGTCCGTTACGTGACGGGCCAGGACGGTTCGCATCACCTGGTCGTGCAGGGCGAGGAACGCTTCCGCGTGCTCGAGTTCCTCGAAGGCTGGCCGTTCCTCGTGGGCCGCGTGGCGCTCATCGCACCGGCCGATGAAACCGGGCCGGAGATCGAAGCGCGTTTCCTTCAATTGAAGGAGAAGGCGGTCGAAGCGATCCGCCTGCTCCCCAATGCGCCGGACGAGTTCATCCCGGTGGTGCAGGGCATGGAATCGGCGGGAGCGCTCGCGGACACTGTCGCGAACCTGATCGACGTCAAGCGCGAGGACAAGCAGGACATCCTCGAGACCTTCGACCTGCGCCGCCGGCTCGACCGCGTGCTCGAGTTGCTTGCGGCGCGCGTGGAAGTGCTCAAGCTCTCGAAGGAGATCGGCGACAAGACCCGGAAGGAGTTCGACGATCGCCAGCGCGAGCACGTGCTGCGCGAACAGATGCGCCAGATCCAGAAGGAGCTTGGCGACGGCGAAGACACGGCCGCGGAAATCGAGGAGCTGAAGAGTGCGGTCGAATCGGCCGGCATGCCTGAAGAAACGCTCAAGCACGCACGCAAGGAACTGAAGCGCCTCGAACGCATGGGCGAAGGCTCGGGCGAGGCGTCGATGGTGCGTACCTATCTCGAGTGGCTCACCGAACTGCCCTGGAAGTCCGACGACGTGAAGGCGATCGACATCGCTGAAGCGCGTCGCGTCCTCGACGAGGACCACTTCGGCCTCGAGAAGATCAAGCGGCGCATCCTCGAGTTCCTCGCGGTGCGGAAGTTGAATCCCGAGGGCAAGAGCCCGATCCTGTGCTTCGTCGGTCCGCCCGGCGTGGGCAAGACCTCGCTCGGCCAGTCGATCGCGAAGGCGACCGGCAGGAACTTCCAGCGCGTCGCGCTGGGCGGAGTGCACGACGAAGCGGAGATCCGCGGGCATCGGCGTACGTACATCGGCGCACTCCCGGGCAACATCGTCCAGGCGCTCAAGCGCGCCGGGTCGCGTACGGGCGTGCTGCTGTTCGACGAGGTGGACAAGCTCGGCGCGGGCGGTTTCCATGGCGATCCGTCCTCGGCGCTGCTCGAAGTGCTCGATCCGGAGCAGAACTCGAAGTTCCGCGACAACTACCTCGGTGTCGACTTCGACCTGTCGAAGGTGATGTTCATCGCCACCGCGAACCAGCTCGACACCATTCCGGGGCCGTTGCGCGACCGCATGGAGATCATCCAGCTGCCCGGCTACACCGAAGAGGAGAAGCTCGAGATCGCGCGCCGTTACCTCGTGAAACGCCAGCTCGAAGCCAATGGCCTCGCCGCGGAGCAGGTGACCGTCACCGATGCGGCGATCCGCAGGATCGTCGGCGATTACACGCGTGAAGCGGGGGTCCGCAATCTCGAGCGCGAAGTCGGTTCGGTCCTGCGTCGGGTGGCGATGCGCATCGCCGAAGGCGAAGCCGGACCGATCACGGTGGATGGCGACGATCTGCATGCGATCCTCGGCGCGGCGCGGTTCGAGAACGAAGTGGCGCAGCGTGCGGGCCTGCCGGGCGTGGCGACGGGCCTTGCCTGGACGCCCGTGGGCGGCGACATCCTCTTCATCGAATCGGCGAAGGTCCCGGGCTCGGGCAAGCTGATCCTGACCGGGCAGCTCGGCGACGTGATGAAGGAGTCGGCCCAGGCCGCACTCACGCTCGCCAAGACCTGGACCGGTCGCAAACTCGACGACGTCGACATCCACGTGCACGTGCCCGCTGGCGCGACACCGAAGGATGGTCCGAGCGCGGGCGTGGCGATGTTCCTGTCACTCGTCTCGTTGCTCACCGACAAACCGGTGCGCGCTGACGTGGCGATGACCGGCGAGATCTCGCTGCGCGGCCTGGTCCTGCCCATCGGTGGCGTCAAGGAGAAGACCCTGGCGGCGCTGCGCGCCGGTGTCACCACCGTGATGCTGCCGCGGCGCAACGCGAAGGATCTTGACGACGTGCCGGCGGAAGCGCGCGAGAAGCTCGAGTTCGTGCTGCTCGATCGGGTCGAGGACGCGGTGCGTACCGCGATCGATGGTTTGCCTCCCGTGGCGGAGCGGGCGGCGGCCTGAGGTTGCCCTCCTCCCGGTTCGGCGGACAGCACCTTCACGCGCAGGTGCGCGGCCCCCATCCCAACCTTGTATCTTGGAAATGTGTCGGGGTAGCTTCCGACACTGGAGCGGAGACCGCGATTCCCGGCCTAGACCT
>LNDQ01000069.1 GCA_001464695.1 Betaproteobacteria bacterium Ga0077523
AGTCGTTCGACGCATTCGCAGCATGCCCCGATCGCCTGATGTTGACGGTGGCACCGCTGTACGCCGGCTTCGTCCTGAACGACGCCGGCATCGCGGTCGTCACGGAAACCGAGCTGTACGCCACCACGGCCCGCAGCCGTGCCAAGGATCGCGAGCGGCGCACGTCGGCCGAGAACGTCCTGCGCGACCTGTCCGAGGTCAAGGTCGGCGATCCGGTGGTGCACGAAAGCCACGGCATCGGCCGTTACCTCGGCCTCATCACCATGGACCTCGGAGACGGCCCGGCCGAGTTCCTGACCCTCGAGTACGAAGGCGGCGACAAGCTCTACGTGCCGGTGTCGCAACTCCAGGTGATCAGCCGCTATGCGGGCATGGCGCCGGAGAATGCGCCTCTGCACAAGCTCGGCAGCGGCGACTGGCAACGTGCCCGCCGGCGCGCCGCCAAGCAGGTGCGCGACACCGCGGCGGAACTGCTGCATCTCTATGCACAGAGGGCCGCCCGTCAGGGACATGCCTTCACGCTGAAGCATCAGGACTACGAAGCATTCCGTGCGGGGTTCGCGTTCGAGGAAACCGCGGATCAGGCCACCGCTATCGAGGCCGTGATCAAGGATCTCGAATCGGGCAAGCCCATGGACCGCCTGATCTGCGGCGACGTCGGGTTCGGCAAGACCGAAGTGGCGCTGCGGGCGGCCTTCGTGGCGGTGGCCGACGGCAAGCAAGTGGCGGTGCTGGTACCGACGACGCTGCTCGCGGAGCAGCACTTCCAGAACTTCTCCGACCGTTTCGCCGACTGGCCGGTGAAGCTCTCGGAACTCTCGCGGTTCCGATCCGCCAAGGAATCCGCCGCCGCCTTGCAGGGTCTCGAGAATGGCTCGATCGACATCGTCATCGGCACGCACAAGCTCCTGTCGAAGGATGTGCGCTTCAAGAACCTGGGGTTGGTGATCATCGACGAGGAACACCGCTTCGGTGTGCGCCAGAAGGAATTGCTGAAGCAGCTGCGCGCGGAAGTGGACGTGCTTACGCTGACAGCCACGCCGATCCCGCGCACTCTCGCCATGTCGCTCGAGGGCTTGCGCGACTTCTCGGTGATCGCCACCGCCCCGCAGAAGCGGTTGGCCATCAAGACCTTCGTGTCGCGTTTCTCGGAAGGCCTGGTCCGCGAAGCCGTACTGCGCGAATTGAAACGGGGTGGCCAGGTGTATTT
>LNDQ01000070.1 GCA_001464695.1 Betaproteobacteria bacterium Ga0077523
GCCAACACCATCATCATCAACCGTGCCGATCGCTTCGGTC
The DNA here is from genome assembly GCA_001464695.1 of Betaproteobacteria bacterium Ga0077523. Taxonomy (GTDB): domain Bacteria; phylum Pseudomonadota; class Gammaproteobacteria; order Burkholderiales. Next base: position 41 of record LNDQ01000070.1, read on the forward strand.
TCGCGCAACTGCACCAGCTGCGTGGCCGCGTCGGGCGTTCTCACCATCAGGCGTACGCGTACCTGCTGACCCCCGATGCCGAGGCCGTCTCCTCGCAGGCGAAGAAGCGCCTGGAAGCGATCCAGATGATGGAAGAGCTGGGTTCGGGCTTCTACCTCGCCATGCACGATCTCGAGATCCGCGGCGCTGGCGAAGTGCTCGGCGAATCGCAGAGCGGCGAGATGCAGGAAGTGGGGTTCAGTCTGTACATCGACCTGCTCAACCACGCGGTGCGTTCACTGAAGAACGGCAAGGAACCCGATCTCGAAGGACCGCTGCACGCCGGTATCGACATCAACCTGCACGCGCCCGCCCTGCTGCCCGAGGACTATTGCGCCGACGTGCACGAGCGCCTCGTGCTGTACAAGCGGCTGGCCAACTGCGAGACGCTCGACACGCTGGAGAAGATGATCGAGGAACTGATCGACCGCTTCGGCCGGCCGTCCGACCCGGTCAAGGCGTTGCTCGACACCCATCGGCTGCGCATCCTCGCCGAGCCGCTGGGTGTGGCTCGCATCGATGCATCCAGCGAGTCGATTCAACTCACGTTCAAGCCGAATCCGCCGGTGGATCCGGCACGCATCATCCAGCTCGTGCAGCAGCGGCGCAGCTACAAGCTCGCCGGACCGGAGAAGCTGAGGATCGACGTCAAGCTCGCGGAAGTGGCGATGCGCGTGGTCCGGGTGAAGGAAGTGCTGAAGGAGTTGCGGGAGCCGGTGGCGGTTTGACCATCGCGCGATCCTTTCGATAGCGTTTGCCCCCATCCCAACCTTCCCCCGACGAAGTCGTTGCCGGGGGAGCGTTAGGGTGGGGGCAGCGCAGCCACAATCACCCCGCCGTCGGATCCTTCGTCCAAGGCGTCACCGAAAACCGGTCGGTCGCACCATCGTTCTTCTCGAACACCACGGCGATCCATTTCACGCTGGTGTCAAGCAGCATCATCGCGACTTCGTCGGACACGGCATCGCGCTCGACGTTGGTCTTGGGGCTCGGCGGCGGCAACGGCATGGCGATGTCCTCCTGATCAGGGGTTGACGAACTTGACGGCGGCACGGCGGCGCAGATCGGGATAGGGGCCGGTCATCATGTCGGCGATGGCCACGCCGTCCGGTTGCTCGCCCAGCCACTCGGTGAGGCGCTTGACGTTCGCCTTCTCCTTGAAGCCCTCGCCCCCCAGCCAGGCCTTGAGCCTGTCGCAATTCGAATCGCAGCCGGTGTACGCGATCGGCGCGGCCAGCAATTGCGGGCGCCCTTCGACCTTGGCGAGTGAAGCCTGCGCCGGACCGAGTTCGCCGTTCGGGAGGATGCGATAGTCGGACGCCAGGTAGCCGATGACGAGCGGCCGTGCGAACGACTCCACCATCGATACCGAGCGGCTGGTCGCCATCGCCAGCCGAACGCTGCCGCCGGCAGCGATCGGGGGCGCCGCTGCCGAACCCGGATCGGGCGTTGCGTTCTTGGGGCCCGACGCGCTCGCCAGCACCTTGTTCACCTCGTCGAAGCGCTTCTTCGCATCGGTGTCGTTGGCGATGTTCAGCAGATCGACCTTGCCCGGCACGCCGGCCGAGCCGTCGGCCGCCGTGCCGCGATTGGAGAACAGCGATACGTCCACGGTCTTCACCAGGTAGACGCGATTGATGACTCGCAGATAGAAACTCCTGGCCGGCCCCTTGGCGCCGGGTTCGAGCGGCGGCGGCGCGTACTGCTTGAGGTAGTCGCGACTCTCGCTGCCCCAGCGTTTGACTGCATCGTCCATCTCGCGCGCCGGCAGTCCATACGTATAGGCATCCTTCAGCGTGATGGTGCCGTTGGCCGACGCGGTGTCGAGCAGATTGAGTCCCACCGGCACGCTCTGCACCGGCAGCGCCAGACTCAGTCCGCCGCTGCGGCTCACCGAGAAGTTGTAGGTGGGAAACGCGGCCAACGGCGCATCGGAATAGTCCGCCGGCGCATCGCCGTCCGCTTTCGGAAACTGCCAGCCGCGCGGCGGCGCGGGCTTGTCTTTGTCGACGCCGGGCCAGTCCGGATAGAACTCGCTGTAGCCCTTCGGATGCAGCCGCACCACGAGGCTTTCGAGGGGCAGGAAGCCTTTCTCCGAGTACACCTTGATCTGGTCCTCGAGCGGCGTCTCGACGAGAAACACGTCGCCCGGCTGCAGATCCTCGGTCAAGGGATAGACCGGAATCACCTGGCTCGCGCGAATGCCGAGTGCCCAGTCCTTCGCGACCCGGGCGAGCTGATCCCCGCTCATGCGCGTCGTCGAACATCCTGCCAGGGCAACGAGCACCGCACCGATCACCCATCGACCCACCGCGTGCGCAGTCATCATCTTTTTCTCCGGTGTGAGTGAAACCTTCGCCGATGCCGACAGGATAAACCCGCGCGTGCCGAAATATGGATCACTTCGTTCGTTCCGTCAGAGACCTGTAAGGCGGGCCGTGCAGAATTTCATCATCCAGACGGTTTTCGAACCTGCCGGCGGCGCGCACACTCACGGTTGCCGACGTCATCGCGCCGCGCCCGTCGCCGCTCGACGACAGTCGACCAACCGAAGCCTAGACTTCACCTTGAGGAGGGGCTCCCGACATGGCCAAACGTGCACTGCTGATCGGCATCAACAAGTACAAGATTCCCGGGGCCGATCTCCGGGGTTGCGTCAACGACGTGAAGAATCTGTCCGCGGTGTTGAAGGAGTACTACGGGTTCGGAGCAGCGGACATCAAGACGCTGCTCGACTTCCAGGCCACCAAGAAGAACATGCAGGCGGGTATCCGGGCGCTGATCACCGGTGCCTCGAAGGGTGACACCCTGATCCTGCACTACTCCGGACACGGTGCGAACGTGCCGGACAAGAACGGCGACGAAGCCGACGGCCGCGACGAGATCCTGTGCCCCACCGACCTCGACTGGAAGAATCCGCTGACCGATGACTGGCTGCGCACCACCTTCAACCGCATGAAGAAGGGCGTCAGCCTGACCGTCATCATGGACTGCTGTCACTCGGGCACGAACACGCGCGCGATCCTGCCGCCGGACGCACCGATCATTCCGCGCTATCTGCCCAATCCGTGGGACATCATGGCCGAAGAATCCGGCCGCAAACTGAAGGGCAAGGTGCGCGGCGAACTGCGCGCCTCCTCGCGCGCGGCCCGCAAGAAGTCCGACGTGGTGCATGCGGCCATTCCGGAACTGCTCATCACGGGTTGCCGCAGTACGCAGACTTCGGCCGACGCCCATATCGGCGGTTCCTTCAACGGGGCGCTCACCTGGAACCTGGTGGCGAGCATCAAGGAATCGAAGGGCAAGGCGAGCTACCGCGACCTGCATGCGAAGACCATCGCCAAGCTCAAGGCCGGCGGCTTCGACCAGGTGCCGCAACTCGAAGGCATGCGTACCAGGTTCGGCCTGACCTTCCTCGCACCGCCGGCCTGACGCCGCGTGGCGCAACGATCACTGGCAGCAGCCCGGGTTGACCCACGTCGACCCGGGTGGTTGCCGCGTGAACCCATTCCCAGTACGCGGCGGATCACTGCACCGCTCGATCACTGATCGGAGAACCCCATGGCGCAGACCAGGAAACCCGCCAGGAGAACCGCTGCAACCCGCACCGGCGGGCGCAAGCGCCCCGCCGCCACCGCCGCGTCGCAACCCGCCGCGGCCAGACCGACCCGCGACGCCTCACCCGTCTTCCAGTTCGAAGGCATGCCCGCGCTGGTCGCGGGCGGCAGCGCGCTTCAGTTTCACGAGGTCAAGGCCACGGTCAAGGCGACCTTCAAACCGGGCACGGCGCGCGCCCTCGGTGCGACCCAGAAGGTCACCGTGCTCGCGAACGACATCATCGAGATCGAGTTCGACGGTGGCGTCCGACTGTGGATGTCGGGCGAGGACTACAAGGAACAGTTCCTCAAGGCGACGTCCCGCGACGTCCGTGCCGCGGGCCCCATTGCCCCGCCGGCCACTTTGCAGATCCTGCCTTCGGGCATGCAGAGCCGCGGCCCGATCGGCTGGGTGGTCAAGGCGCTGCGCGTGTTCGGCATCGACCTGGGCGAAAAGACCGCGCAGAAGATCGCCCACAGCGTCGACACCAAGGCGACGGCGAAGCGGCCCGGTCTCGGTCTGTATGCTTGCGGCATCCGGTTCGACACGTTCTTCCTCGGCACTCCGCCGCCGGGGTGGGGCAAGGACGGTCAGCCGATCCTGCTGTTCCTGCACGGCACGGCGTCGAGCACCTGGGGCAGTTTCGGCGAGCTGTGGTCACCGGCGCGCGCCGCCGAGCGCACGGCGCTCGCGAAGGTCTACGAGGATCGCGTCGCCGCCTTCGAGCACGCTTCGCTGTCACAGAGCCCGATCGAGAATGCGCGCGATCTGGTGAAGGCCCTGCCGAAGGGCGCCAGGCTGCACGTGGTGAGCCACTCGCGCGGCGGCCTGGTCGGCGAGCTGCTCTGTCGCGCGAACCGGGTGGGCGGCACGGCGTTCGAAGCGACGGAGATGGAAGCGTACGGCGCGGCTCTGGACGTGCGCGCCAAGGACCTGAAGGAACCGAGCACCAAGGACCGGCACCTCGCGGCGCTGAAGGAACTGAACGACCTGCTGCGCCAGAAGCAGATCGTGGTCGAGCGCTTCGTGCGTGTCGCCTGCCCGGCGCTCGGCACCACGCTGGCCTCGCGTCGCCTCGATCGCTGGCTGTCGGTCATCGGCAGTGTCTGTAGCGCGGCGCTGCCCGACACGCCCCTGTCGGACTGGCTCTCCGACATCGGCGATTTCATCGGCTCGGTGATTTCGGAGAAGACCGATCCCGCCACGCTGCCGGGCCTCGAGGCGATGATGCCGGATTCGGGCTTGATCCGCCTCGTGAACTGGCCGGCCGCGGAAGTGAGCGGCGATCTCACCGTCATTGCAGGCGACATCGCGCCGGACGCGTGGTGGGCCAAGCTGCTCGTCTGGGTCACCGATCGCTTCTACGACGGCGAACACGACCTGGTGGTGAACACGGCATCCATGTCCGGCGGTGCCAAGCGCACCGAACAGGCGCTGCTGAGTTTTCACCAGGGCGCATCGGTCAATCACTTCAACTATTTCCAGAACGCCGACAGCGCCGGCCGCCTGGTGCTGGCCCTCGAGGGCAAGGCGTCGGTCGACAACGGCTTCAAGCCGCTGGTCGCCCCCACAGCGCCGATCGCGCGCGCTCTCGTGCTGAAGCCGAAGCCCGGGCCGCGGCCGGTGGTGTTCCTGCTGCCCGGCATCATGGGCAGCGAGCTCATGGTGAAGAAGAGCACGGTGTGGGTCGACATGCCCAAGCTCATGTTCGGCGGGCTCGCGAAGCTCGGCGTCGGCGCATCCGACGTGCAGCCCCGGCAGCCGGTGGTGCGCTATTACGGCGATCTCTCGCTCTACCTCGAGAGTTCGCACAAGGTCATCGACTTCGCGTTCGACTGGCGACTGCCGCCCGAAGCGGAAGCGAAACGCCTCGCGCAAGCGGTCTCCGATGAACTGGCCGCAGCGCAGAACGCGGGGCAGCCGATCCGCCTGCTGGCACATTCGATGGGGGGTCTCATCGCGCGCACCATGATCGCCAACCATCCCAACGTATGGGTCGACATGTGCAAGCGCCCCGGGGCGCGGCTGGTGATGCTCGGCACGCCGAACGGCGGCTCGCACTCCATCAACGAGATGATCGTGGGCCAGTCCTCCACGATGAAAGGGCTCGCGATACTCGATCTCAAGCACGACCTCAAGGAACTCCTCGAGATCGTGACGCAATTTCCGGGCGTGCTCGCGATGCTGCCCAAGGATCTGCGCGAGGACTACTTCGATCCGGCGGTGTGGGCAAAGTATGCGGCGCATGCGGGCGACAATTGGGTCGTGCCGCCGACCAAGGGTCTCACCGAGGCGCGACGCTTCCGCGATACGATGGATCGCGCCCTGGTAGACCCGGACCACATGGTGTACGTCGCCGGCACCTCGGATGCGACGCCAGCCGCCATGCGCTTCGACGAAGCCACCGGACGCATCGAGATCCTCGCAACGACGCAGGGCGATGGCAGGGTCACGTGGGATTCCGGCATCCCGCCGGGCGTGCCCACCTGGTACATGAACGCGGAGCACGGCGACCTGTCGGCCTACGCACCGGCGTTTCCCGCGATCCAGGAACTGCTCGAGACCGGCAAGACGACGCGCCTGCCGACGACGCCGAAGGCGAGCCGCGGCATCCCCACGCTGTTTCCGATGCCGCGGGACACCGATGCGGTCTACCCGTCCGAAGAGGTGCTCACCGCCACGATGCTCGGGGCGAAGCCGCGCAAGCGCCAGGCGGTGAAACCCGTGGAGACGCCTGTCGGCGTGAGCGTGCTGCATGCCGATCTCGCCTACGCCAAGTATCCGGTCGCGGTCGGCCACTACACCGGCGACACCATCATCAGCGCCGAGAAGGCGCTCGACAACGCACTCGGCAATGCGTTGAGCCGGCGTCAACAACTCGGGCTCTATCCGGGCCCCATCGGCACCAGTGCTATCTTCACCAACCCGAACCTCACGCTGGATCCCACTGCCAGTCCACGCGGCGCAATCGTGATCGGGCTCGGCACCGCCGGCCAGTTGACCGCCGCGACCGTGGCGCGGGTCTTCCGCCATGGGCTGCTCGAGCACGTGCTCGCCGCCGGCCAGATTCGTCCGGCCGGTGCCACGGGCAGCACGGCGCCGCAGACGAAGTTCGCGGTCTCCGCGCTGTTGATCGGCACCGGTGCCGGTGGCATTTCGGTGGCGGACTGCGTCTACGCCTTGCTGAAGGGCGTCGCGTCCGCCAACGAAGCGTTGGCCGGCGCCGGGCAGATCGAACGCATCACCACGCTCGAGATCGTCGAACTGTTCGAGGATCGTGCCATTCAGGGCATCAAGGCCATGGAGGAGTTGCGCCGCAATCCCGATATCGACCAGGCCTTCGTCTTCAACGACAAGGTCGAAAGCGCATCGGGAGGACTGCGTCGCGTCAGCTTCGACGAACCCTCCGGCTGGTGGCATCGCATCCAGGTGCTGGGTGGCGGCAAGGACGGCGAGCCTGGTGACGGTACGCTGCGCTTCTCGTCGGTCACACGTCGGGCGCGTGCCGAAGTGCAGCTCCAGCGCACGCAGTTGAAGTTGGTGGACGAGTTCATCGAACAGGCGATCCGCCAGACCTCGGACAACGAACTGGTCGCCCGCACACTGTTCGAACTGCTGCTGCCGAACGACCTGAAGGACCAGGCGCCGGACCAGGACAACACCGTACTGCTGCTCGACGAGGAGTCGGCGCGCTACCCGTGGGAGCTCCTGCGCGACCCGCTCAATCCGAGTCGCAAGCCCAATGTCGTGGAACACGGCGTGCTGCGACAGCTCGAATCGTTCGAGTATCGCGAGACGGTGCGGATCGTGGGCGAGAACGCAGCGCTGGTCGTGGGTGACCCGGTGAGCAGCTTTCCGCCGCTACCGGGCGCTCAGCACGAGGCCGAAGCGGTCGCGCGCGTGCTGCGGGCCAAGGGTACGGTCGTCGAGGAGCTGATCAACCCGACGGCGTCCGCCGTGCTGCAGTCGCTGTACAAGCAGCCCTATCGCATCGTCCACCTGGCCGGCCACGGGGTCTATCGCTACCTCGCTTCGGGCGCGCTCGATTGCGATGCCTGCGGCCAGGAGTTGCCCGAGGGTCAACTGCAGCAGCGCATCGACAAGGCAGACCGCATCACGGGCATGGTGATCGGCGACAACGCGTTCCTGACCCCGGTCGAAGTGCGGCAGATGCGGCGGGTGCCGGAGCTGGTATTCATCAACTGCTGCCACCTGGGGCACATCGAAGGCGAAGCGCAGGACGACGCCCGCCACAACCTCCGTCGCGATTTCCACAAGATCGCAGCGAACGTGTCGACCGAGTTCATCCGCATGGGCGTGCGTGCCGTGATCGCGGCGGGCTGGGCCGTGGACGATGCCGCCGCTTCGGTCTTCGCCAAGCGCTTCTACGAGGAGATGCTTGCCGGAGTGCCGTTCGGCGCTGCCGTGCGGGCTGCAAGGGAAGCGGCCTACGACGAAGCGCCGCACCTCAACACCTGGGGTGCATATCAGTGCTACGGCGACCCCGACTACCGCCTCGAGCGCGACGGGGGCGGCTACGGCGGCAGTGCGACGATGAATCGCTATGCCAGCGCTTCGGAGGCGGTGACGGCGCTCGACAATCTGGCATCCCGCCTGTCGCTTTCCGCGAACGACCCGAAGGTGGATCGCGATCGACTGGACGATCTCGTGCAGGGTCTCAAGACCCAGGGGTATCTTACCGATCCGTCCGTGCTCGCCGCGGCCGGGCGTGCCCACGGACAGGCGGAACAGTTCGAGGTTGCGATCGACTATCTGCGGGGTGCTCTCGCCACCGACAACAGCACGGCCGACAGCAGCGACATCGAAACGCTCGCCAATCTCGAAGCGCGCTACGCCGTGCCGGTCTGGGACAGCGGCGATGCGACCAAGGCCACGCTGCTGATCGACACGGCGATCGAACGGGTCGAAGATCTCATGCGCGTGGCGTCTCCGGACGAACTGGCCGACGGCGTTCCGCTCCACGAACGCGCCGGCGCCACCTGCGACCGACTGGCGCTGCTCGGCAGCGCGTACAAACGCAAGGCACGGATCAGTGCAGGGACCGAACGCGACAAGCTTCTCGCGCGCAGCCTTGACTGCTACCGCCGCGCCTATCGCAAGGCGCCGACCCCGTACCCGCTGTTGAACGCCCTCACCCTGGAGCTCGCGAGCGGATGGCAACGCAGCAGCGGGCTGCCGGCGGCTCGACTGAAGGCGATCGAGAGCGAAGCGCTGCGACTGGAGGCGGAACTCGAGACCGCCGCGTCGACCGACCGCCGGTTCTGGACGGCAGCGACGCTGAGTGAAGCGGCGCTCGTGGCGGCACTATGTCACCCTGGCCTCGATGCAGCGGCGCTCGATCGCGCACGCAACCGCTATCGTGAAGCTGCCAAGCGGGCCAGTCCGCGCCAACTTCGCTCCGCGCTGGACCAGATCGACATCCTGATCCACCTCGCCGACAGGAAGCCAGCGATCGCCCAGGCATTGCAGGAGTTGCACGACGCTATCGCGCCGGCGGTGCCGGCTGCGAAGGATGTGAGCAAGCCGAGGGCGGTGCCCGCACGGAAGAAGGCGACGCGGAAGCGGAAGGCGAAGTAGCCGCGTTGCCCCCATCCCAACCTTCCCCCGGCGGAGCCGGGGGAAGGAGTGCATCTGACAGGCGCAGCGAAGATGCACGCA
>LNDQ01000071.1 GCA_001464695.1 Betaproteobacteria bacterium Ga0077523
CCTCCCCCGGCTTCGCCGGGGGAGGGTTAGGGTGGGGGCAGGTCTTCGAACCTATCCCTCTCAATACCCCGTGCAGAACTGGAAGTGCATCGGGTCCTTGCCGCGCCCGCTCCAGTCTCCGCCCCACTTGAAACCGCATTCGCGGAACACTTCCACGACACCGGGGTCCATGTCTCCAACGGAGCCCAGAGCATTGGTGGTCGGATCGAGGTCGATCGCGACGCCCCAGCAATGGGTGGATAGTTTGCTGCTGGTGCGCTTGGCACGGAAGCTGTAGCCGCCGCCGTACGTCCGTACCTTGTTCCGCAGGCCCGCCGCATCGATCTTCGTGAAGACTTCGTGAATCACCGGCACCAACTTTCTGTGCACCCGCATGCTTCTGGCGAGTTTCGTCCGGTCCCACGCGAGCGGAATCGGATAGGGCAGCGGTGCGGAAGCAATCTGCTGCTGCTCCCACTTCACGTCGATGGTTCCGTCAGCCTTGAGGTACTTGTAGATGTCGCCGAAGGTCGCGAGGATCTCCTGCAGCCCGTTGGGCGCAACGAACGCCGCCCGAGTGGTGGCCATACGCTTGGGCGCGACCAGTTCGCGCTTGGGCGGCAGCTCGATCAGTTGACCCTTGACGACGGTCTTCGCGTCGCGAATGCCGTTGTAGCCCGCCAGCGCCGCCGCGAGCTTGCGGTCGCCGTAGTGTTCTTCCGCGATTCGCGCGAACGACGGTCTCGCGGTGAGAGCGATTCTCTTGGCCATGACGTGCCTCCTCGGGCAAGGACAACGAACAGCGCTGCCGCGATAGTGCAGCGCCGACATCGGGTCATGCAAGTTGCGTCGTGCTGGCGGCGGCGGTTAGGCTACGGGTCTGCGCGCTCAAGCAGCGCCCCTGTATAGCGACATGGAATACCCACGCAGACATTTCTTCATCAAGGCAGCCGGCGTCATCGCCGCCTTCGCAGCGGCCGGATGGATCGATCCGACCCTGGCCGACAGTGTCGAATGGAACAAGCGCGCCTTCGACGTGAAAACGCTCGACGAACTGGTCGGCCTGCTCGGTGGTGAGCCGGCGAGCATCAGCGAGGCAATTCATTTCGACGCGCCGGACATCGCGGAGAACGGTGCCGTCGTTCCTCTCGCAATCGTGAGCGCGATCCCGGGCACCGAGTCGATCGCCATCCTGGTCGAGAAGAATCCCAACGTGCTCGCTGCGATGTTCACCCTGCCGGAAGGCACGCTTCCGGAAATCCAGGCACGGGTGAAGATGGCCGAAACCTGCAACGTGTACGCCCTGGTGCGTGCCGGCGGCAGAAGTTTCTACACAGCGAAAGAAATCAAGGTGACGCTGGGGGGCTGCGGTGGTTGAGATGGCACGAGGCCAGCGGCCAGCGCAGCTGGGGCGCACAGGCCATCGGCTGCAAAGCAGAGTGATGGGTGCGGTGGTTGAGATTGCACGAGGCCAGCGGCCAGCGCAGCTGGGGCGCACAGGCCCTCGGCTGCAAAGCCGAGTGATGGCGAGCGGATAGGCCGAGCGCGAAGGAACAAGATCATGGGCAATCCGATGAAGATCCGCGCTCGCGCGGAAGGTGACGTGGTAGAAGTAAAAGTGCTGATGGCGCACGTCATGGAAACCGGCCAGCGCAAGAACCAGGCGGGCGAGCTCATTCCGGCGTGGTTCATCCAGCGGGTCGAAGCTACCTATGGCGATCGCGTCGTGCTGTCGGCCCAATGGGGTCCGGCGATCTCGGCCAACCCGTTCATGTCGTTCAAGTTCAAGGGTGGCGCCAAGGGCGAGAAGGTGCGAATCGCATGGTTCGATTCGAAAGGCGATACGCGCACTGACGAGGTGATCATTGCGTGAGGTGAGGCGCCTGCGGAGTGTCGTCATCCGCTGGATCGTGGCGTGCGCTTGCGTGCTATTCGGTGTCGCATGGGCCGCTGAAGACCGCCGGGCGCTCGACGAGATCCAGAAATACCGCGACATGCTGAAGGACGGCAATCCGGCGGATCTGATGGAACTCAAGGGCGAAGGCTTGTGGACTACCCCACGGGGTCCGAAGCAGGCGACCCTGGAAGCCTGCGACCTTGGCCTCGGTCCGGGTGTGCTCGAAGGCGCCTACGCGCAACTGCCCCGCTGGTTCGACGATGCCGGTCGCGTGCTCGATACCGAATCGCGACTGATCCATTGCATGACGACCCTGCAAGGCATGACGACGGAGGAAGCGATCCAGGGCTGGACCCGGCCCGGCTCCGACATGGAAGCGCTCGTCACGTTCGTCGCCACGAAATCGCGGGGTCTCCCGATCCGCCCATCGCAAAGCCATCCGCGTGAAGCCGAAATGTCGGCCATCGGCGAAGCATTGTTCTTCCGGCGTGCCGGTCCGCTCGATTTTTCCTGCGCGACCTGCCACTCGCTGGACGCGCGCCGCATCCGGTTGCAGGAACTCCCGAATTTTCTCGACCCGGCCAGCGCCCGCGAATCGATGATCCAGTGGCCGGCCTATCGCGTTTCGCAAAGTGCGGTCTGGACTCTGGAACGCCGTCTCATCGATTGTATTCGCCAGATGCGCGCACCGGACGCGGACTATGGTTCCGACGTCATCGTCGCCCTGCAGATGTATCTGCAACGCCAGGCGAGCGGCGGCGTGCTGGAAGCCCCGGGGATCAAGCGATGACGCCGCGGCTCTGCCTGATCGGCGGATTGATCCTTGCGGCGCTGCCGGCGGTCGCTGCCGATTCGGATGTGCTGCAGCGCGCCGAGGATGCCATGCATCGTTCGTTCTCCACTGCGACGGAGGAAGAGTGGCGCACTCGTCTCGCCCAGGACGAGGTGCAGGCACTGTGCAGCGCGCACCACAACACACCGCCTCCGGAGATCGCCGAGCGCATAGTCGCGCAGAGCCGCACGAATATCCGCTATCCGGACGACGGCAAGCTGCTCGGAAACTGGAAGGAAGGCGAAAAACTCGCTTCCATCGGTACCGGTGGGCACATCGGCAAGATCCAGCCCGATCGCGCCGGCACGCGCCGCGGCGGCAACTGCTACGCGTGCCACACCATGGCAACGAAGGAAGTCGCCGCGGGCAACCTGGGGCCGACCCTCACCGGCTACGGCAAGCGCCTGGGCAGTTCGCCCGAAACGGTGAAGTTCGTCTACGAGAAGGTTTGGAACGCGCAGGCTTTTCTGCCCTGCTCTCACATGCCGCGCTTCGGTGCCAATGGCTGGTTGACGCCGGAAGAAATCGCCCACGCGGTGGCGTTTCTGCTCGACCCGGAATCGCCGGTCAATCGCTGAGCGCAGGCGTCTACGCCGCGCGACGAGGCCTGCCTCGCGGCGGATGGCGCGAGGTCGATGGAACCGCGGTATAGGCAGCTCTTGATTCCGTCGTGGACAGTGTGAAGGGACTGCGAACGGTTACACCGTCAAAACTGGTGCCATCCTGCAGATCTTCCGTCAGGAGTACAGCACAACCTTCAAGTTGTGCGGCAGCCACTATAAGGCTGTCCCACCACGAAAGGCGGTACCGCGCCTCGATGGCGCGGCCACGCTCCAGCACCAGGCGATCGATGGGTCGGGGATTCCACGCCATCAAGGCACTTACGTCGTCCCACGCGTCTTCGGGCGCGAGTCCGGGATCAAGCTTCCGCGTAACGCTGACGTAGTACTCGGAGAGCACCTGAATGCTCGTGCGGCCAAGCCGCTCGCGCCACAAATGGTCCAGCCAGGATTCGGCAAGGCGCTGCTTGGTGGAATCCCTGGTGTCGCGCGCATACACGATCACGTTGGTGTCAACGAAGACGGGAGCGATCATGCAGTTCCTCCCTGCTTGCGTAGCGACCGCGTCCGCGGCTCAGTTTCACGGGCTTGCGGGCGAGAAAGCGTCGCATCGACTCCTCGTACTCGGCCGATTCCCGCATTCGTTGCGCGAGCATCTCGCCGACCATGCGAGAGACGCTCATGTCCTGCCGCGCAGCATGAACCCGCGCCCAGGCTGCCACCTCTTCGTCCAGAGTGATAGTGACGTTCCTCATGGCCAACCTCATCTTCACATATACACACGTACATAGTGTAACACTGTGTTCGTGTCTTTATTCCGATCGTCCCGATCCCCGTTCGCTGGCCCGATGGCGCAAAATCACGTGACCTTCCTTGCGATGCGGGACTACGCGATGAACTGCTCCTTTTCCGTTGCCTGGCTGATGGCCGGCGCCTGTTGCATCAACGCGACGTTCGCCGCCGCCCCCGGCGACCGCATCGACAACTTCCGCCTGCTCGACCAGAACGGCGCCTCCCACGAGTTGCGCTATCTGTCGGACGCCAAAGCCGTAGTCCTGATGGTCCAGGGCAACGGTTGCCCCATCGTGCGGCAGGCGCTCCCGGCATTCCGCGAACTGCGCGACAGCTATCGCAGTCAGGGCGTCGAATTCCTCCTCGTCAATTCCAACCTGCAGGACAATCGGGACGCCATCGCCGCAGAAGCCAAGGAGTTCGGGATCGACATCCCGATCCTCGCTGACGATACCCAGTTGGTCGGCGAAGCTCTCGGCTTCGAGCGCACCGCTGAGGTCTTCGTGATCGATCCGAAGACGTGGCAACTCACCTATCGCGGCGCGCTGGACGATCGCCTGGACTACGAGAAGCAGAAGCCCGCACCGACGAGGCGCTATCTCGCCGACGCCCTCGACGCGATGCTCGCGGGGCAATCAGTGCCGCTGGCCCGAACCCAGACCGCCGGTTGCCTTGTCAATTTCCCCGAGCGCACCCGCGGTGCGGCCCACGCGGCGATCTCCTACTCGGAAACCATCGCTCCGCTGCTGCAGAAGAACTGCGTCGCCTGCCATCGTACCGGCGGCGTCGCGCCCTGGGCCATGACCAGCTACGACATGGTGCGCGGATTCGCGCCGATGATCCGCGAGGTGTTGCGCACCAAGCGCATGCCCCCGTGGCACGCCGACTCGCACTACGGCCACTTCGTGGGAGATCGATCGCTGAGCACGGCGGAAGTGCAGACGCTGGTGCACTGGATCGAAGCGGGGTCTCCGCGCGGCGCCCGCCCCGATCCCCTTCTCTCGCAGTCGGCGGCTCGCACGGAGTGGACCCTCGGCACACCCGATCTCGTCGTCGAGGTGCCTGCCTTCGACGTTCCGGCGACCGGGGTCGTCAACTATCAGTATCCGACCCTGCCGAACCCCGTCGGTCACGATGCGTGGGTGCGTGCCGTGGAAATCCTGCCCGGCGATCGTTCGGTCGTGCACCACGTGCTCGCGGGACTCGACGACCCCGAATCGAAGGAAGCACGCGTCGGGCAGTTGGCGGCGTTCGGCGGATACGCGCCTGGCAAGAATGCATTCTTCTATCCGGACGACACCGGCGTGTTGCTGCGCAAGGACGCAAGACTGCTGTTCCAGATGCACTACACGCCCAACGGCAAGAGCGCGCGCGATGTCACGCGTGTCGGCTACTACTTCGCCGATACGCCCCCGAAGCATCCGCTGCACCTCACCTTCCTGTTCAAGGGCGGGCTCGCGATCCCGCCGCACGCCAAGGCACACACGGAAACCGTCGAGTTCGTCTACGACCGGCCGGTCGTGGTCTACACGCTGATGCCGCACGCGCACCTGCGCGGCAAGGCCTCGCGCTTCACCGCGATCTATCCCGACGGCCGTCAGGAAATCCTGCTCAACGTGCCCAAGTACGACTTCAGCTGGCAGACCACCTACGTGCTCGAAGAGCCCAAGGTGTTCCCCGCGGGCACCAAGGTGATCTTCGACATGACCTGGGACAATTCCGCGCAGAACCCCGCGAACCCCGACCCGGACAAGACCGTGCGCTGGGGCGACCAGACCTGGGAAGAGATGAACGCGGGATGGATCCGGTTCCGCTATCTCGACGAAGGCCCGGATGCGGCAAAGACGGCGGAGGCACGCTGACCACCGGTTCGAGAGATCAGCCCTCTCCGCGAGCAGCCGCAAGGCCTGTCGGGGGGGCGTAACCTCAGCCCTCGCCGGGCCGCCCCAAGAGGGCTGGCCCCCTGGGGGGAGAGGCCGCAAGGCCTATCGGGGGGCTCGTATCCTCAGCTCAAGTCGACGATCACCCGCGCCTCGATCCACGCCGCCAGCGCCGGGCCCAGATCGAACGACGGGTCGGCGGTAACCGCTTCATCTACGCAGCGATGCAGCGATAGTCCATCCTGGGCGGCCTCGAGAAACGCGTGTTCGGCAACCCCGAGTTCGCCGACCTGAACGCGCCATAGCGGCCGGGAGACGAGGCAGCGGTATGTTCCGCTGTCGAACGACACGGTCCGATCGCCCAGGTGGTCGCGCTGGTGCACCTTCCAGATGGCGGCCAGCGGCCAGGGCGAGACGAACAACGCGCATGCCGCATGGAGTCGCAGGCGCAACGTGCCCCATGCTTCGTCCGGCAGGCTCGCCAGCTTCAGCGTATCGAAGCGATCGGCATCCGCAGCGTAGTGGGCGCAGTGCACGGCCCATTCGAGTCCGGCCACGTGCGGGAGATACGGCAGGTCCCGTACATGCTCGAACTCGCCCAGGAACGCAGCGAATGCGTCGCCATAGCGCGTGAGATCGCCGTCGCGCGAAGGCGAGCGGCGAGCGTACTCGCGCGCGAGCCCGTCGAAGAATTCCGCACCGACCAGTTGTTCGGTGACCGGAAAGGCCGCTGCGAGCGCCTTGCGGGCATTGGCAAAGACATTGCCGCGGTACAAGGCCAATCGCGGTGCGAGGGTCGTCGCGGAACCAAGCAACACCGGCTCCGCGTCCGGCGATGCCGACGCGTCCCGCAGCAGATTCGCCAAGGCTGCCTGAGCCGTAGTCAGATCAACCACGGCTGGCCTCGCGCACCGCTGTCGCACGAGCCGCTTCGCTCAACAGTACCGGCAGCTCCGGAACGCTGGTGTCCCATTCGATCAAGGTCGGCAGCGGACCCAGCCGACGGCACGCCGCTTCGTAGAGCTGCCACACCGGCGTCACCACGGGCGAACCGTGATCATCGACCAGCAAGCCGTCCACCGCACTGTGCCCTGCCAGATGAATCTCGCCCACCACACCGGCCGGAACCCGCTCGAGTTCCGCCCGCGCATCGTGGCCATGATTGGCGGCGTTCACGTGCAGATTGTTGACGTCGAGCAGCAATCCGCAACCGCTGCGCCGCGCCAGTTCGACCAGGAACTCCATCTCGCTCATGGTCGAATCGCGGTAGGTCACGTAGCTCGAGACGTTCTCCACCAGGATCGTGCGACGCAGGGCTTCCTGCACCTGCGTCACGCGTTCGATCATGAGGCCGAGCGCTTCGTCCGTGAACGGCATCGGCAGCAGATCATTGAAGTGCCGCTCGCCCAGCGCACCCCAGCACAGATGCTCGGACACCAGCGCGGGCTCGACGCGATCGACGAGTCGGACGAGCTTGTCGAGATGCCGCGCGCGCAGTATGTCGGCCGACCCGAGCGACAACCCGACGCCGTGCAGACTGATGGGGTAACGCGCACGCACGTGCTCCAGCACGTGCAGATCGAACCCGCCGTCGCCGAAATAGTTCTCGCTGTGGACTTCGAGCCAACCAACGTCCGGCTCGCCATCCAGGAAATCGCGGTAGTGCCGGGATCGGAATCCGATGCCGCTACCGGCTGGCGCATGTGTATCCACGAAACAACACCGGCGGCCTCGCAGCCGCCGGTGCCAGCGTCCGTTCGGACTACTTCTTCATGGCGACCTTGCCGCCCATGGATTCGCAGGTGCCCATGGCGACGTACTTCCATTCGTTCGGGTCGTTGTCCTTCTTGGCCTGGCCCGCGCAGGAATGCGAGCCGTTGGCGCTGGCGCAATCGTTCGCGCCGGCCTTCGCCACGCCCAGACATTTCTCCTTGTCGGTCTTCTTCATGTCGTCCCCGGCAAGGGCGCCACCCGCAGCGGATACGGCCAGCAGGCCGGCGAGCGCGGAACGAATGATGATCTGGTGCTTCATGGTTTCTCCTCGTGTTCGGATGGGGAATGACGGGCCCGTGCCCGCCGCCCTGTGTTACGGGGCCGCCGGGCAGGTGGATTCAAACCGATCCCGCACGACGGCATGGTACCGTGCCGTCGGACAAGCGCAACGTCCCGAAAATCCCTGCCATGCATCGACGCGAGTTCCTCCAGGTCCTGGCTGCGGCCTCTGCCGCCGGCCTCGCACTCGACAGCCGTTCGCTGCTGGCGGGCGAAGCCACGGCATCCCTGTACGACGTCGAGCCCTTCGGCAACGTGGGGTTGCTGCATTTCACCGACTGCCACGCGCAGTTGCTGCCGATCCACTACCGCGAACCGGACGTGAACATCGGCACCGGCGCCGCGCGCGCTCGCCCGCCGCATCTCACCGGCGAGGCGCTGTTGCGGCACTTCGGCATTCCGCCGGGCAACGCCGCGGCCCACGCCTTCACCGATCTCGACTTCACCCAGGCCGCTCGCCTGTACGGCAAGGTCGGCGGCTTCGCGCATCTCGCGACACTGGTGCGCCGACTGCGCGCGGAACGCCCCGGTGCGCTGCTG
The DNA here is from genome assembly GCA_001464695.1 of Betaproteobacteria bacterium Ga0077523. Lineage (GTDB taxonomy): Bacteria > Pseudomonadota > Gammaproteobacteria > Burkholderiales. Next base: position 8,533 of record LNDQ01000071.1, read on the forward strand.
CTCGACGGCGGCGATACCTGGCAAGGCTCTGCCACCGCCCTGTGGACGCAGGGCCAGGACATGATCGAGGCCTGCCTCGCTCTCGGCGTCGACGTGATGACCGCGCACTGGGAATTCACGCTCGGTGCGGAGCGGGTCAGGTCGGTCGTCGACAACGAGTTCCACGGGCGCATCGACTTCGTCGCGCAGAACGTCCGCACGGCGGATTTCGAGGATCCGGTGTTCGCCTCGCACGTCATTCGCGAAATCAACGGTGTCCCGGTTGCAATCATCGGACAGGCATTCCCCTACACGCCGGTCGCGCATCCGCGGCGCTTCGTGCCGGACTGGACGTTCGGCATCCGCGAATCGGATCTGCAGCGGGTCATCGACGCTGCACGCACCAAGGGCGCGCAAGTCGTGGTGCTGCTCTCGCACAACGGCATGGACACCGATCTCAAGCTCGCGAGCCGTACGCGCGGGCTCGACGCGATCCTTGGCGGCCACACTCACGACGCAGTGCCGGCCGCCATCGAAGTCGTGAATCCTGCCGGCCGCACCATCGTCACCAACGCCGGTTCCAACGGCAAGTTCCTCGGCGTCCTCGATCTGGATGTGCGCGGCGGCCGCATCGACGACTACCGCTATCGCCTGCTGCCCGTGTTCGCGAATCTGCTGCCGCCGGACCCGCCGATGTCGGCGCTCATCGAACGGTTGCGTGCACCGCATGCGGCCGCGCTCGCGGAACCGCTCGCACGCACCGATACCCTGCTCTACCGACGCGGCAACTTCAACGGCACCTTCGACCAACTCATCCTCGATGCGTTGATGCAGGAGAAGGACGTGCCGATCGCGCTGTCACCCGGCTTCCGCTGGGGCACGTCGCTGCTGCCCGGACAGACGATCACGCGAGAAGCGCTGTTGGACCAGACCGCGATCACGTATCCGACCGTCACCGTCACCGAGATGACCGGCGCAACGCTGCATGCGGTCCTCGAGGACGTGGCCGACAATCTCTACAACCCCGATCCCTACTACCAGCAGGGCGGCGACATGGTGCGCACCGGGGGCCTGCGGTACACGATCGATCCCTACGCGGTGCGCGGCCAGCGCATTTCCGATCTGCGCCTGGGCGAACAGCCGATCGCTGCATCCAAACGCTATCGCGTCGCCGGATGGGCTCCGATGGCGGACGACGCCCGCGGCGAACCGATCTGGGACGTGGTGGAACGCTGGCTGAAAAGTCACGGGACTGTCCGATCCATCAATTTGAATCGCCCCCGGGTGACCGCAGCACCGCCGTCGGCCGCTCCTCGCTGACGCCCCAATACCGTGCACGCATTCGGGTCGCCCGCCTGAGTGGCGTGCACAAGCCCCCGGCAGGTCGCGGGCACGTTTCGCGCCAAGTTCATGATGCACCGCACCTTTACAGTCCGAATACGCCATTGGCATGATCCGGTAGGGGCCGGCCGTGCCCGGCATGGCAATCGCTGCAATCCATGCCGGGTCCGGGGGTGACGGACCCGCCCATCCACAAGCGAGAGAGACCATGGCCGATTCCAACAAGCAGTACGAGCAAAGTGCCGCCCACGACGAGGACGTCAAGACGCTGCACAGCATGGGTTACGCCCAGGAGCTGTCGCGCCGCATGGGTGCCTTCCAGAATTTCGCGATCTCGTTCTCGATCATCTGCATCCTCGCGGGTGGCATCACGGCATTTCCGCTGTCGCTCAGTGCAGCCGGTGGCGCGTCGGTGGGCTACGGCTGGCCGCTCGCCTGCCTGTTCGCGCTGCTGGTGGCGGCGGCGATGGGGCAGATCGCATCCGCGTACCCCACTGCCGGCGGCATCTACCACTGGGCTTCGCTGCTGGGCGGACGCGGCTACGGCTGGGTTGCCGCCTGGTTCAACCTGCTCGGATTGCTGTTCGTGGTGTCGTCGGTCAACTTCGGTGTGTTCCTGCTCTTCCGCGATCTGTTTCTCGGCGAAGTGCTGGGCCTCGACACCAAGGCGCTGGGCTGGGTCACCGAAGCGCCGCTCGATCAAGGCTGGTGGACGCAGACGATCTTCATCGCCGCCATCACCGTCACGCAAGCCTGGTTGAACCACGTCGGCATCCGCGCCACCACGATCCTGACGGACTTCAGCGGCTATCTCATCTTCGTGGCCGCGGTGCTGCTGACGCTCGGCCTGCTGTTCTATGCCCCGAGTCTCGACTTCTCGCGCCTGTTCACCTTCAGCAACTTTTCCGGTGAAGCCGGAGGCAGTGTCTGGCCGACCGCGATCCAGTCGCTCCCTTTCATTTTCCTGCTGGGGTTGCTGCAAGGCGTCTACACCGTGACCGGTTTCGACGCATCCGCACACACCGCCGAGGAGACGCGTGATGCCGCCCGGTCGGCGCCGCGCGGGATGATTCATTCGGTGTTCTGGTCCTTCCTGTTCGGTTACGTGATGCTGTGCGCCTTCATCCTCGCGATGCCCAGCATCGAGGAAGGGGCCAAACAGGGCTGGAACGCCTTCCCCTGGCTCATGCAACAGTCGCCGATGCCGAAGATCTTCAAGGACATCCTCATCATCGCCATCGTCATCGCCAATTACATCTGCGCACTGGCCGGCCTCACGTCCACTTCGCGCATGATGTTCGCGTTCTCGCGCGATGGCGGCCTGCCGTTCTCGCGCGCGCTGAAGCACGTGAGTCGCAAGCATCGCACACCGGTGAACGCGATCTGGTGGGGTGCCATCCTTTCGATCATCGCCACGCTGTACGGCGATGCGTTCGTGGTGCTGTCGACCGGCTGCGCGGTGTTCCTGTACATCTCGTACATTCTCCCCATCGCCGCCGGCCTGCGTGCCGAGATGAACGGCAAATGGGCCGCAAAGGGGCCGTTTCAACTTGGCGCCGCGTCGAAGCTGGTGAGCGTGCTCGCCATCATCGGTTGCGCGCTGCTGATCTTCGTGGGGGTACAGCCGCCCAACGAGAAGGTGGGCTACCTGATCATCGGGCTGCTGGTGGCCATGGCGATCTTCTGGATCGCCATGGAATCGCGGCGCTTCCAGGGCCCGCCGATCGGCGACATGATCGCCAAACGGCAAGCCGAAATCGCCGCCGCGGAGAAGGCCGTCGGAGTAGCCTGATGAGGTGACGTCCCTCCCGATGGGCCTGCGGCCCTTCCCCCCAGGGGGCCAGCCCGCTTGGGGCGGCCCGGCGCGAGCTGAGGCCTCGTTCAGCTACGTCAAGGGGCGGGGCATGCAGCCCCGCCCTTTTGTTTGCGCTGGATGCGAAACTCACCCTGACCCGCCGCGGTCCACCCGACCATGGAAACACCCGCACCGCCCTTCGACGTCGCCGTGATCGGCGGCGGTGTCGTCGGGTGCGCCATCCTGCGCCGGCTGGCCCTCGGTGGCGCGGAATGCGTGCTGCTGGAACGCAGCGCCGACATCCTGGCCGGTGCGAGCAAGGGCAACAGCGCCCTGCTCCACACCGGTTTCGATGCCCCGCCTGGCAGCCTCGAACTGGCGTGCATGCGTGCCGGCTATCGCGAATACCTCGACGTTCGGGTACCCCTCAATCTGCCGCTCGTGGAAACCGGCGGCATCGTGGTAGCGTGGACCGACGAGGAACTGGTGAAGCTGCCGGCGATCGTCGAACAGGCGCACGGCAACCATGTCACCGACGTTCGGCTCATCGACACCGCCGAACTGTATGCACGCGAACCCAATCTCGCACCGGGTGCGCTGGGCGCGGTACTGATTCCCGGCGAACACGTGATCGACCCCTGGTCGGCACCGCTCGCCTACGTCCATCAGGCGTTGGCTCACGGCGCCATCGTCCGACGCAGCACCGAGGTGCAGGGCGGCGAGCGCGAGGACGATCATTGGTTGCTCGCGACCACCACCGGAGAGATCACCGCCCGCGTCGTGATCAACGCCGCCGGACTGTACGGCGACCAGATCGAATCGATCGCGCGGCCGGCACCTTTCGAGATCCGGCCGCGCAAGGGTCAGTTCGTCGTGTTCGACAAGCCCGCACGCGAGCTGGTCTATTCGATCGTGCTGCCGGTGCCGACGGCGCGCACCAAGGGCGTGCTCTTGTGCCCGACCGCCTACGGCAATCTGCTGGTCGGGCCCACGGCCGAAGATCAGGACGCGCGCGACGTGGCGACCGTCGATGAGGATGCTCTGGAACGCCTGATCGCACGCGCGCGCGACCTGGTTCCCGCACTGGCGCATCACACCGTCAATGCCCTGTATGCCGGTCTGAGACCGGCCACGCAGTTCAAGGACTATCAGATCGAAGCCCTGCCCGACCGCAACTGGATCACCGTGGGCGGCATCCGGTCCACCGGGTTGACCGCAGCGCTCGGGATAGCGCAGCACGTGGCCGACCTGTACGCGCAGCATTTCGGCGCACTCGACTGGACCGCGGAGCCCATCTGGACCCCGGTGCCCAACCTGTGCGAGGAACGCCCGCGGCGCTGGCAGGAACCCGACGCCGGCGAAATCGTATGTCATTGCGAGCTGGTGACACGGCACGAGATCGAAGCGGCATTGAGCGGCCCTCTGCCTGCCGGCGATCTCGGCGGCCTCAAGCGGCGGACGCGGTGCATGATGGGGCGATGTCAGGGCTTCTACTGCAGTTGGCGCGTGGCGCAGCTGGCGGCAGGGCGGCTGAGGGATGTGCCGGCGGCTATCGACGAGCGATGAAGGAAAAGACCTTGAAACACGAAGGACACGAAGAGCACGAAGGACACAAAGGAATGAAAGGCGAAGATACGGGGTTCCTTCGTGTTCCTTCGTGTCCTTGGTGTCCTTCGTGTTTCAAGATGTCGATGTTGCCTTGACGATGACCACCCACGACGTCGTCATTCTCGGCTCAGGGCCGGCAGGGCTCGCCGCGGCAGCGGAGCTGAAACGCCTCGGCGTCCGTGACGTGGTGGTCATCGAACGCGAACAGCAGGCCGGCGGCGTCCCGCGGCACTGCGGCCACCTCGGTTTCGGCTGGAAGGAGTTCCGCCGCGTCCTGAGCGGCCCGTCGTATGCGAAGCGCCTGGTACAGGCGGCCGCGGGCATCGATGTCCGCACCGGCACCACCGCGCTCTCGCTCGAACCCGGCGGCCACGTCCGCATCGTGTCGCCGGAAGGCCAGGCAACGATCACCGGCCGCCGCGTGCTGCTCGCCCTCGGTACGCGCGAGACACCGCGATCGGCGCGCCTCGTTTCCGGCAGCCGGCCCTGGGGCGTGTTCACCACCGGCGCCCTGCAGCAGCTCGTGTACCTCGCGCAGGTGCAGCCATGCAAACGCGCGGTGATCGTGGGGACCGAGTTCGTTTCGTTCTCCAACCTCCTCACCATGCGGCACGCCGGCATCAAGCCGGTCGCGATGATCGAACCGGGCGACCACGTGATGGCACCATCCCCGGGCGACTGGATCGCGCGCATCGCGTTCGCTACCCGCGTGCTGACACGCACCCGGGTCGTGGCGGTCCACGGAACGCGCACCGTGACCGGCGTCGAGATCGAACGCGAAGGCGAACGTTCGGTGCTCGCGTGTGACGGCGTGGTCTTCACCGGGAAGTTCGTGCCCGAGACCGCGATCGTGAAGGTGAGCCACCTCGCCCTCGACACCGGCACCGGTGGCCCGGTCGTGGATCAGTACGGCCGCTGCAGCGATCCGGACTATTTCGTGGCGGGAAATCTCCTGCGTCCGGTGGAAGCTTCGTGGACCGCATGGGGCGAGGGCCGCGCCGTAGCGCACGCCATCGCAGCGAGCCTGCACGGGGCCCTGCCCGCGGCCACACACCTGATCACTCTCGAAGCACAGTCCCCGGTGCGCTACGTCTGCCCGCAACGCCTCGCGGCCCCGGCGCCGCTGCCCGCGGCGCTGCCTTTCAATGCGCGCATGGGGCACACGGCGCACGGGCGCTTGCGCGTGCTCGCCGGCAAGCGCGTCGTGTGGAACGAGGAGCGCCGCTTCCTGCCCGAGCGTCGCATCGACCTGCCGTTCGACACCAAGCACCTGGGCGGCACCGCATCGCTGACGGTGGATTTCGCCGAGTCGACGCGCCCTTGACCCGCCATGGCTGAAGAAGAACATCCGCGCTTCGTGGTCGCCATCGACCAGGGCACCACGGCCACCAAGGCGCACCAGCTGTTCCTGGACGGCACGTTCCAGCCGATGTTCTCGGTGGAGCACCGCCAGCACTACCCGCAGGCCGGCTGGGTCGAACACGATCCGCGCGAGCTGCTCGCGAACATCCGCCAGTGCCTCGACTACGCGCAAGGGGCGGATGCACTGGCGATCGCCAACCAGGGCGAGACGGTGATCGCCTGGGATGGTGCGACCGGGGAGCCGATCTGCAACGCGATCGTGTGGCAGGACAACCGTACCCAGCCCGTCATCGATCGACTGAAGGCCGCTGGCGCCGAGACGCTGACGCTGTCGCGAGCCGGACTGCCGCTCGACGCCTACTTCTCCGCGACGAAACTGCGCTGGATTCTCGATCATGTCCCCGAAGCGCGATCGCTCGCCGGCCAAGGTCGACTGCGTCTCGCTACCAGCGATGCGTATTTTCTCGACCGGCTGTGCGGGACCTACGCGACCGACGTGACCACGGCATCGCGCACCAGCCTCATGAATCTCGCCACCGGGCAATGGGATCCGGAGCTCTGCCGTCTGTTCGACGTGCCCATGGACCTGCTTCCCCCGATCCGCCCCACCGTGTTCGACCATGGCGCGATCACCGGCACGCGCATCCCGTTGGTCGCGAGCATGGTGGACCAGCAGGCGGCGCTGTTCGGACACGGCTGCCACGCGCCAGGGCAGGTGAAGATCACTTTCGGTACCGGCGCGTTCGCGTTGGCAGTCGCGGGAGATGCTCCCACCGCTGCGCCCGATGCCGGCATCCTGCCGACCGTCGCGTGGCGCCTTGGATTGCGGACCACCTACGCGATCGACGGCGGCGTCTTCAACGCCGCTTCGGCGCTCGATTGGGCAAGGCGTCTTGGGCTCTTCTCGAACTTCCGGGAACTGCGCGACCTCGCCGGGCCGAGCGCGCTCGAACGCGGCCTTGCCTTCGTGCCGGCGCTGTCGGGGCTCGCCTGTCCATACTGGGATCGTTCGGCGGCCGGTCTCTGGCTGGGTATGGGCCTCGACACGACCCGGTTCGACCTGGTTCAGGCTGTGCTCGAGGGCGTCGCGTTGCGCAGCGCGCAGGCGCTGACTGCGATGGACGAACGGGTGCCGCTCGCACCGACCGTGTCGATCGATGGCGGCCTGTCGCTCAATCCCTACTTCTGTGTCTTCCTGGCTCGTGCACTCGGTCGCACCGTCGTGGTCCCCTCCACGCCCGATCTCACGGGGCTGGGTGGAGCGCAGTTCGCCTTCATCGGCGCCGGTTTCGGGCCCGTGGAAACGTTGCCTCCCGTGGCACCGCCGGACCGCGTCATCGAGCCCGATGTCCCGTTGGCACCGGAACAGCACGCGCGCTTCGCCGACGCCGTCGAGCGCGCACGGCGTTGGCGCGCGGCCTGACGCCATGGTTCGAAGCGCTGTCCACCTGATCGGTCTCGACTTCGGCTCCACGACCAGCAGCGCGTTGGTGGCGCGAGCGCGCGTCGGCCACCACAGCGTGACCGGCCGCATGGAGCTCGAATCCCCCGAGATCGTCTACCGCCCCGAGCCCGTGTTCACCCCGTTTCGCAACGACGGCATCGACGCGGATGCGGTCGACTCGCTGCTCGATCGCTGGTTCGCCTCCTGCGGCTTCGCACCGAAGGACTTCTTCGCCGGCGGCACCATCATCACCGGCCTCGCCGCGCTGCGCGACAACGCCGCCATCATCGCCCGGGCGGTGGGCGACCGCCTCGGGGAAGCCGTGGTCGCTACGGCCGACGACCCCTGCCTCGAATCCTGGCTTGCATTCATGGGCAGTTGCGCCACCTTGAGCCGCCTGCACGCGGACCGACCGATTCTCAACCTCGACATCGGCGGCGGCACCACCAATCCGGCCCTGGGGTTGAACGGCGACGTGCTCGCCACCGGCTGCCACTACATCGGGGCACGGCACTTCCAGGTGCAGCCGGGCACTTACCGCCTGACGGCCATCTCTCGTCACGGCCGCGCCTTGCTGGCGGCGCTGGGGCTGCGCCATCAAGCGGGCGACACGCTGAATCAGGGCTCGCTGACGGCGATACTCGACTGGTACGCCGGCGCGCTGGAAGCCAGCGTGAGCGGCGACCGCACGTTCTTCGCCACGGACGCCGGTCGCATGCACGAGCAGGTACCGTTCCCCGGCGCATCGGATGCTTCGATCACCTTCTCGGGCGGGGTCGGTGAACTGCTCTACCGGCATGCCGCGGGCGAGCCCATGCCCGGCACGACGCATTTCGGCGACCTCGGCATCGATCTCGCGTTGCGGATCGCACGATCACCCGTGCTCGCGCGCGACCTCGCCACGCTCGTGCCGGAACAGCGCGGACGCGCCACGGTGTACGGATTGGCCTTGCACAGCACCGAGGTCTCCGGCGCGACGCTGTTCCTGCCCGATACCGGCGTCCTGCCCCTGCGCGATCTGCCGGTCGTCGCGCGCCTCGCGATCGATGCCGATCTCACGGCGATTGGCGACGCGGTGGTGCTGGCTCGCCGGCACGCGCGGGGAGCGTGCATCCAGTTGCTCGGGAGAGCGCCCGGGCAGGATATCGTCAAACGTCTGGGCGAACATATCGCCCAGGCGCTGGATCGCGCACCAGCCGCGGGTGGGCCGCTGGTGCTGCTGCTCGAGGCCAACCTCGGCAAGACGCTCGGCAACTACGCCACCGACTGGGGCCGCAACCCGCCCCGCCTCATCGTGGTGGACGAGATGCCCGATCGGCACGCACACTTCGCCAACATCGGCCGGCCGCGCGACGGCGTGGTGCCGGTATCGTTCTACGGGATGCACTAGCCGCGATGCAACAGCCAAAGCCGCTTGCCGATATCCTTGTTCCCGACCCGCAACCGGACGAGCTCTACGCGACCACCGTCCTCGACCGCCCGTTCCGCTTCGTGGGACTCAAGGCGTTGCTCGGCGCAGCGGACGTCGACAAGGCCGGCGACCGGATAGCCGGCCTTGCCGCCCCCGACGAAGTGACGCGCGAGGCGGCGCGCCAGATCCTCTCAGGGCTCACCCTGCAGCATCTCCACGATCGGCCGTTGGCCGACGACAAGGGGCGCGTGGACTCGGTCATGCGCGTGAACTACGACATCGATCGCGCGGCATTCGAGTCGATCGCCGCGATGACGCTGGGCGCCGTGAAAGACCGCCTCCTGCGCAGCCCTCCTGCCGAAGCGAGGCGCATCGGCGGCGCACTGACCGGAGTCATGGCAGCAGCGCTCGTCAAGTTGATGGACGTGCACGAGCTCGTCCTGGTCGCCCGCAAGGCGAAGCGCTCGGCGAAGGCCCGCACGCTGCTCGGTCTGCCCGGCACGTTGTCGTCGCGACTGCAACCCAATCATCCAAGCGACAACCTCGATGGCGTGACGATGCTGATCTACGCCGGCCTTTCCATGGGATCGGGGGATCAGCTGATCGGGGTCAATCCGGCCATCGATACGGTCGAGAACGTCGGCGGGCTGCTGCGGCATCTCGACAAACTGCGGCGCGCCGCCGGCGCCCCTACGCAGATCTGCGTGCTGAGCCACGTCAAGACGCAGCTCGCCTGTCTCGAGCGCGGCGATCCCGTGGAAATCCTGTTCCAGAGCCTGGCCGGCACGGACCGCACGCTCACCGAGGAATTCGACGTGACCGTCGACCTGCTCGACCGCGCGTACGCCACCATGGCCGAACGCGGGCCGTTGCGCGACATCGCCCAGACCTGGATGTATTTCGAGACCGGGCAGGGCAGCGAGCTTACCTACGGCAAGCACAACGGCATGGACATGGCCGTGTGCGAAGCACTGTGCTACGGGCTGGCGCGCCGCTACGACCCGTTCATGGTAAACAACGTGACCGGCTTCATCGGGCCGGAAACGCACCTCGACAACGTCGAGATGATCGTGTCGAACCTGCAGGACCACTGCATGGCGAAGCTCATGGGGCTGCCCATGGGCATGGCGCCCTGCTACACGCTGCACTCGAAGATCACGCTCGAAGGCCAGCAGATGGCGACCCAGCTCCTGACCGCTGCGGGCTGCAACTACTACATGGACGTGCACCTGCACACCGATCGCATGCTCGCCTACTTCGACACCAGCGGGCACGACGACCAGACGCTGCGCGAAGTGCACGGATTGAAGCCGGCGCCCGAGTTCCTCCGTTGGGCCGTGGGACGCGGCATCTTCGTGGAGGATGAGGACGGCACCGTCACACGCGGACCGAACTGGGGCAACCCGCGCCTGTTCTGCGGTTCCGACGTGGAGTTCCAGCGATTGCTGGAGAGCGTCCCTGCCGCCTACGGCTTCGACAGCGCCGGACCGCGACCGGCCGATCGCGTGTCGCGCACGCTGCGCGCCAACCTCGCGGTCGGTCGGGAAGCGATCTACGCCGATCTCGACATCGACACCGCTGGCGGTATCTCGTTCCGGCGTTTCCGGACCGCAGCTACGGATCGCGAAGCGCACCTCAACGATCCGGAACTGGGCACGCGCCTCGCCGATGAGCTGCGCACGCAGCTCGCGCCGGAAGGCAGCGATGTGCAGATCGTCGTATCGGATGGTCTGTCGGCGGAAGCCATCCATCACAACGTGCCGGTGCTGCTGCCGGTCCTGCTCGACGGCTTGCGCAGCCGCGAGTGCAAGGTGGGGCAGCCGATCGTCGCGCCGTTCGGACGCGTGAAGCTCGCCGAAGCCGTGGGCGATGCGCTGCAAGCGAAACTCACGCTGGTGCTGATCGGCGAGCGTCCCGGCGGCGACGCGCTGGCCTCGCGCAGCATGTCGGCATATTTCGCATACCGCCTGGACGATCCGCAGGCGCGCGCCGCAGCCGCGCAGTTCAGCGGCAATGCGGAAGTGCGCTACGAGTACTCGGTGATCTCCAACATCTATGCCGGCGGCTTGCCGCCGGTCGAAGCCGGCAGCGTGGTGGCGGAGAAGATCTTCGACATCCTCGCGCACAAGGCCGCCGGCAATCGACTCGAGAGTCTTCTGACACGAACCGCAGACTCAAAACCTTGAAACACGAAGGAACCCGAAGAAGACCTGGCACACGAATGGGTTTCCTTCGTGCTACTTCGTGTCCTTCGCGTCCTTCGTGTTGAAAGAGGTTCTTTTCGGTACCGCAAACGACGAAAGCACCCATGTTCTCCGACCACATAGGCGTTCGGGGTGGTCGCTACCGCCGTCTTGAGGCAAACTTTTCTTCCTTCCCGAAGCACAACATCTCCGGAGACCCCCATGGCCCGCGCCAGCAAAAGAGCAAAACCGTCCACCCGGGCGCACCATCCGGCCCTCGACCTGGTCGCCCGCTCCGGCAGCGGCAAGGTCAAGGTCGCGGTGAGCGACATCGACGGCATCCTCCGCGGCAAGTACCTGCATCGCGACAAGTTCGCCTCGGCCGTGGATGGCGGCTTCGGTTTCTGCGACGTGGTGCTGGGTTGGGACATGCACGACGTCTGCTACGACAACACGTTGCTCACCGGCTGGCACAAGGGTTATCCCGACGCCATGGTGCGCCTCGATCTGAACACCGTCCGACAGGTCCCCTGGGACAACAACGTGCCGTTCTTCCTGGGTGATTTCGTGAACGCCGACGGCTCGCCCCATCCGGTCTGCCCGCGCCAGACCCTGAAGCGCGTCCTGAAGCGGGCTGCCAAGCTGGGTTTCCAGCCCATGTGCGGGCTCGAGTTCGAATGGTTCAACTTCACCGAGACGCCGCAAAGCTGGGCGGGCAAGAAGGGCGTGGACCCGACACCGTTGACGCCGGGCATGTTCGGCTATTCGCTGTTGCGTACGAATCATTCGCGCGAGTACTTCAACGCGATTCAGGACGAGATGGCCGCCTTCCGCGTGCCGATCGAAGGGCTGCACACCGAGACCGGGCCAGGCGTCTACGAGGCCGCGATAGCGTTTTCCGAAGCCCTCGAAGCGGCCGACCGCGCGTTGCTGTTCAAGACCGGTGCCAAGGAGATCGCATCCCGCTTCGGCATCATGCCTAGCTTCATGGCGAAGTGGAGCCAGGCCTACCCGGGGTGCAGCGGCCATGTGCACCAGAGCCTGTCGGACGGCAAGAAGAACGTGTTCTACGATGCGAAGGGTCGCCATTCGATGAGCAAGCTGTTCGAGAGCTACCTCGCCGGGCAGGTTGCGGTGGCCATGGAGTTCGCGCCGATGTTCTGGCCCACGGTCAACAGCTACAAGCGCCTCGTGGACGGCTTCTGGGCGCCGGTGAAACCGACCTGGGGTGTGGACAATCGCACCGCGAGTTTCCGTGTCATTTCCGGCTCGCCGAAATCGACGCGCCTGGAGACGCGGTGTCCCGGTGCCGACATCAATCCGTATCTCGCCGTGGCAGCATTGGTTGCCGCCGGTCTGCACGGTGTTGAGAAGGGTCTCAAACTCACGACACCGGCGATCCGCGGTACCAACGAAGGCGGCGAGAAGATTCCGCGCGCTCCGCGGTCGCTCGCGGCCACCACCGAGATCTTCAAGCACTCCAAGGTGGCGCGCGATTGGCTGGGCGACGATTTCGTCGACCATTTCGCGTTGACGCGCGAGTGGGAGTATCGCCAGTGGCAGGACGCGGTGACCGACTGGGAGCTGAAGCGGTACTTCGAAATTGTCTGAACGCGGCGAGAATATGCTGGTCGACTATAACTAACAGCGACGGTGTTCAACACGTCCGCGGCCCCCACCCTAGCCCTCCCCCAACATACACCCCTTCCCCCACCTGCGGCGGGGGAAGGTTGGGATGGGGGCAGCATCCATGAATATTCAACTCCTCCTTTCCCATGACCATCACCAAGTTCGGTTTCCCCACCACCATCCAGTTCGGCCCCGGCGCTCGCAAGCTCGTCGGCGATCACCTGCGCGAAGTGGGCGTCAAGCGCCCGCTCATCGTCACGGACAAGGGCCTCGCGGCACTGCCCGTCATGGCCGAGTTCCGCAGCGGCCTGGGCCCCGGCCTCGACGTTGCCGTGTTTTCGGGGGTCCACGGCAACCCCACACGGGCGCAGGTGATGGAAGGCGCAGCGGCGGCCAGAGCACACCGCGCTGACTGCGTCATCGGCTTCGGCGGTGGCGCCGGCCTCGATGTCGCGAAGGTAGTCGCCGTGATGACGACGCATGCAGGCGACGTGATGGAGTACGTCTGGGATCATCCCAAGGTGCGTCCGATCGACGGCGACCTGCCCTACTTCGTCGCACTGCCCACCACCAGCGGCACCGGTTCGGAAGTCGGCCGCTCGAGCGTGGTGTCGGAAGACGACACTCACGTGAAGCGCATCGTGTTCTCGCCGCGGCTGCTCGCGAAGATCGTCTTCGCCGACCCTGAACTCACGCTCGCGCTGCCCGCGGGCGTGACCGCCGCGACCGGCATGGATGCGATGACCCACAACATCGAGTCCTACCTCTGTCCCACTTTTCACCCCATGTGCGACGGCATCGCCCTCGAAGGCATGCGCATCGGTGCTCGCGCGCTGCCCATCGCGGTTCGCGAACCCGGCAACATCGAGGCGCGCAGCAACATGATGATGTCGTCGCTGATGGGTGCGGTCGCCTTCCAGAAGGATCTCGGCGCGGTGCACGCCTGCGCGCACGCGCTGTCCACCGTGGCCGACCTGCATCACGGGCTCGCCAACGCGCTGATGATCGAGCCGGTGATGCAGTTCAATCTGGAAGTCGCGCGCGAGAAGTTTGCGGAAATGGCCCATGCCGTCGGCGCGGCCGGTGCCGACGACTTCGTGCCATGGCTCAAGCGGTTCAAGGCATCCATCGGCATTCCGGCATCACTGTCCGCGGTGAAGGTGACGCGCGAGCAGATCCCGGCGCTTGTAGCAGTGGCGGAGAAGGACATCGCCGGCCAGACCAACCCGCGGCCGTGCTCCCACGCGGACTTCATACGGTTCTACGAACAGGCGATGTGATGAAGGATCGTTTACTGATCGGCGTCTCCGCGCGGATCTACCATCCGATCAGTCCGGTACTCGACATGGGCGGCGTCTTCACCAAGACGCTGCATTACCTGGAGCAATCCGTGGCCCACTGGGTCATGTCGCGCAAGGTGCTGGTGGTGATGATCCCCGCCATCGAGAGCGCCGGCATGATCGAGCGCAGCGAGATGAGCCTGCACGCCTACGCCGAGCACCTCGACGGACTCGTCCTGCAAGGCGGCAACGATCTCTCGCCGCAGACCTACGGCGAGAAACCGCTCAAGCCCGAATGGGCCGGCGATGCGGTGCGCGACCGGTACGAGATGGATCTGTTCAAGGCGTTCGTCGACCACCGCAAGCCGGTGATCGGCATCTGCCGCGGCTGCCAGCTGATCAACGTGGCCCTGGGCGGCACGCTCTACCAGGACATCGAGACCCAGGTGCCCGAGGCCATCGAGCACCGCAACGCTGCCAAGTACGACCAGCAGTTCCATACCGTCAGCCTGGTGCGCGGAACCCATCTTGCCGATCTCTACCCCGGCACGACCCAGGCCACCATCAACTCGATCCATCACCAGGCGGTGAAGGACGTCGGCAAGGATCTCGTCGTGGAAGCCGTGGGCGTTCCCGACGGCATCGTCGAGGCCATCCGTTGGCGTGGCCCGAGCTACGTCTTCGGGATCCAGTGGCACCCGGAATTCATGACGCACAGCTCGAACCAGGCATCCGAGCTGGCCGGCAAGCCGATTCTCAACGACTTTCTCGAAGCCGCGCGCGCCCGCAAGAACCAGGGTGCTCCCGCGACACCGTCCTGATCCCTCACGAAAGGCTTCTCCGGATGTTGACCATCACTAATCCCGCCGACGGCAGCACCATCACTCAGTTGCCCGAGGATACCGCCGAGTCCGTTGCGACGAAGTACCGCGCAGCGCGAGCCGCGCAGCCTGCGTGGGCCGCCGTGGCCCTCGCGGAGAAGCTCGCCATCCTGCGCAGGTTCCGCGACGGCGTGGTGCGCGATCTGGACAAGCTGGCGGCCATCGAGACCTCCGAGGTCGGCAAACCGCTGCAGCAGTCGAAGAACGAGCTGAATGGCCTCCTGGGCCGCGTCGACTTCTTCCTGGCCGAGGCCGAGGCAACGTTGGCACCGCGCACGGTGTTCGACGACGCCGGCATGCGCGAGCGCATCTCGCACGTGCCGCTCGGCGTCATCGCCAACATTTCCGCGTGGAACTATCCGTGGTTCGTGGGGGCGAACGTATTCGTCCCGGCGCTGCTCACCGGCAACGCCGTCCTGTACAAACCTTCGGAATTCGCAACGCTGACGGGACTCGAGATCGCGCGCCTGCTGCACGAGGCGGGTGTCCCGAAGGACGTATTCACCGTTCTGGTCGGTGGCGGCGCGGTCGGTACGGCACTACTTGTGCAACCCATCGACGGCGTGTTCTTCACCGGGTCCTACGGCACCGGAAAGAAGATCGCCGAGGCCGTTGCCGGCCGCATGATCAAGCTGCAGCTCGAGCTGGGCGGCAAGGACCCGAGCTATGTCTGCGAGGACGTCGACATCGCTGCAGCGGTCGGCTCGCTGGCCGACGGGGCCATGTACAACACCGGCCAGAGCTGCTGCTCGGTGGAACGCATCTACGTGCACGAGAAGATCCACGACGCCTTCGTCGACGCGTTCGTGAAGGAAGTGAAAGGCTTCAAGGTCGGCAAGCCTACCGAGCCCGGCAGCTACATCGGCCCGCTCACGCGCGCGCCGCAACTCGCCGTGCTCGAGAAGCAGGTGGCCGACGCAACGGCCAAGGGCGCGAAGCTGCTGACCGGCGGCAAGCGCATTCCGGGTGCCGGCAACTGGTTCGAGCCGACCGTGTTCGCCAACGTCAACCACTCGATGGAAGTGATGCGCGAGGAAAGCTTCGGACCGATCATCGGCATTCAGAAGGTCTCGGGCGACGATGAAGCGGTCAAGCTGATGAACGACACCGCCTACGGACTCACGGCCGGCGTCTACACCAAGGACGAAGCACGCGCGCAACGGTTGCTCGCGAAGGTCAACGCAGGTTCGGTCTACTGGAACTGTTGCGACCGCGTGAGCCCGCGACTGCCGTGGTCCGGTGTGGGTCACTCCGGCGTGGGACTGACCCTCTCCACCTACGGCATCGAGACGTTTACACGGCCGAAGGCGTGGCATCTCAAGGCAGGTTGATCGGCACCCGAAATAAAAGCAGGCGGTCGTTGAAACTAACAGATTGGTAGATTTATCCTAGGGGCTGCCGGGAGAAATTCCCGCCTGGCTCCCACTGACCCCGCCTGGAGAGACCTGCAAATGAACAAGATCAAGACCTTGACCGCCGCCATCGCCCTGGTAGCCAGCGCTTCCGCCCACGCACTGCTCCCGCCCATCGACCCTGTCGCGGGGTACGGCGGCGCCTCCTTCAACTTTTCCTGTCTGGTCGGTTGCGATGACACGCCCGCCGTGGGGAGCCAGCTCTATCTGCAGGTGCTGCACGACATCGATGCGAGCAATGGCGTTGATCCGAACGTGTACTTCAAGTTCTTCAACATGGTCGGCGTGCAGTCGTCCGTCGAGCAGGTCTCCATCGACGGCATGGACGGGTTCACGAAGCTGACCGGCTCCGGGACGAACTTCGAGGCCGCCGGCACCCTCAACCTGCCCGGCGGCAATACTGCCACCCCGCCCTTCGTCGTCGATTTCACGTACGAAGCCGAACCCGACAACACACTGGGCTTCAACGGCAAACCGGCGGCCGGCATCAATGCCGCGGGCGAGACGATGGAGTTCTACAAGGCCGCCGACTACAACGCCGTGATCGCCGCAATGGCGAGCGGCGACCTGCGCTTCGGCCTGCATGTGATCGCGTTCGCCAACGGCGAGAGCGCGACCTACCTCAACAATCCGGTGCCGGTCCCCGAGCCGGAAACGTGGGCGATGCTGGCGGCGGGTCTCGGCTTGCTGGGCGCGCGAGCATGGCGCCACCGCAAGGCCTGACTCTCGCGACCGTCGTTGCCAAGCGCCCGGCCATCGCGCCGGGCGTTTGCTATTCGATCACCGGCAGCTTCCGCTTCTTGTAGTACTCGTACACGCCCTTCAGGTTGTCGCGGTGTACGTCCCGATAGGGTTCGTACAGGCTGATCCACTGCTTCTTCATGGAAGCCCCGATGTACTCCTCGAGCTTGCCCTCGAGGTAGTCCCGGCTCTTGGCGCGCTTCACCATCTTGGTGATGTAGTCGACAGTCGCGTCGATGAAAGTCTTGGAGTAGCCGCCCTTCGCGATCACTTCCGGGTCGCCGTGGTTCGGATAGATGCGATCGAACTCCAGGGTGCGCATCTTCTTCAGGTTCTTCACGTGCTCGGCGAGATCGCCGAACTCGACCATGAAGGTGACCGTGTCCTCCAAGGTGTCGCCGGCCAGCAGGATGCGGTCAGCCGGGATCAGGATCACCAGGCTGTCGGGGCTGTGGATGTTGACGTTGTGCAGTTCGACCTTGAGATCGCCCAGGTAGAGATCAGCGCGTTTGCGGAACGCGAGATCGGGCAGCACGAGCGGCTTGATGCCCGGCGGCCCGAAGGCTTCGCCCTGCTCGATCTTGTCCTTGAGCGTTTCCATCAGATGCCGGCCGACGTCGGGGGCGAGGATGTGGCTGTCGGTGTAGACCTCGTTGCCGCCGACGTGGTCCGGGTGCCAGTGGCTCAGCACCACCGTGAAACGGCGAATGCCCTTGTTCGCGAGGTAGTCGCGCACCCATTGAGCCTGCTCGTTCGACGTGAAGGTGTCGTACACGATCGCTTCATCGCCACGATGGATGGCATAGGTCGCGATGCCGAGCTTCATGGCACCGTCGTCGACCCAGTTGTAGTCGGCGCTGTAGCGCGGAATGCTCTCGTCGCGACCGGTGTAGAACGCGGTGAGGTGGTCGTTGATCTCGATGACGTTCATCTTGGGTGGTTCGGCGTGGGCTGCGAACGAAGTCACGATGCAGCAGACGAGCAGGAACAGCGTACGGAATCTCATGGTCGTGCCTCCCTGAGCGCCATCGCCGCGAACGCCCATGCTCGGGGCATCTCGTCGATTGGCGATGGTTCCGTGAGGTTACTCTCGCGGGCTACCCGGCCTCAAGCGGGGCACGGCACTCAGCGCCCGTCGATCGCGGCGTCGATGCGCTCGATCAGGTACGGGTAGAACGGGTTGCAACCGAGGCGCAGGAGCGAAGCCGGATCCACCACCAGTACGCCGCGCTCGCCGCGCAGGCCGCGAACGCCGAGCCGGATGCCGTAGTTCTCCGAGGGGTCGGGTTGCAGGCCATACAGGCCGTCGTTAGTCGGGAACGGTACCGCGATGTGCGACAGCGAATACACCTCTCGCGGAAAGGCGAGCGGCAACGGCCGTCGTAATTCGTCAGCGGTACCGGCTGCCATCCGTCGCTCGATCACGGCATCGGTGTTCGCATCCGCGTTGGCCACGACCGAAATGGCGTACTTGCGCGGCGCTGCCGGAAGCAGGCGAACCAGCGGATCGGTGATGCCCGGCTTCACCAACAGTCCGAAGTCCACGGACCGGTTCAGATCGAACAGCACCAGCTCGCTGCCGTTCGCCGGCAGCATGCCGTACAACGCGCTGATCACCGCCGACACGCTGATCGTATCGTCCACCACCGACTGGAACGTCAGGACCGGCGGCAGCTTGCCCAGGCGATTCTCGCGGGACGCCTGCACCAGGTCCTCCTGCAGCGTCGTGCTGAGTCGATGGGATTGCACTGCCGCATTCACCGGGAACGAGTTGTACTTGAACGGGTTGTACTCGGGCAGCAGATCGAGCCACGCGGTCTTTGCGAAGGCCGGCAGCACGGAAGGCCAGCCGGCAAAGCCTGCGAACCGCGCGAAGCGCGACACCCCGATCATCGGCGACAGCAGGACGATCCGGTCCGGTCGCGCGAGGCGTTCGTCCTTCAGCGCATCGAGCGCGTACTTGAGAGTCAGGGCTCCACCCGTCGAGTACCCCACCATGTGGAACGGCTTCGGCGCACTCACGCGGCGCCGCGCTTCGCGTACCGCCATGCGCGTGGCGGCCAGCGTATCTTCCCAATGAACACGCGTCAGTGCTGCCGGTACCGTGCCGTGTGCCGGCAGGCGCATGACCAGCGCCACGTAGCCCCGGTCGCGGTAGTGCGCCGCGATGTGCCGCACGGAATACGGCGAATCGGTGAGCCCGTGCAGCAGCAGCACGACACCGACCGGCTCGCCCTTCGGTTCAAGTACGAATGATCGGTTCCAGTCCTGCGCGAAGCGCGCCGGATACACGGCGCTGCCTTCGAAGTAGCGGTTGTGCGGGACGCGGTCCTCCGGATCGAGGCGGCGAGTGACCGCCTGGATCATGAGCTCGTACAGGCGATGCTCGGCTTCGACATAGTCGGCCCAGGTCGCGCGATCGAGTTCGGCCTCGCTCAGTTCCTCCGGTACATACCGGTGCCAGGGTTCGAGCTGCGGGCCGCCCAGGGAATTCCAGGCACGCAGGGCAAGAGCACCCAGGATGAAGGCGACGACCAGGAACAGGCCGCGCTTCAGCGCTGCAAGGGCGAAACGTTTCACCACCGGCGAAGCACCAAGGGGGACATGGTGCCGGCATTCTGGGTGAGGGACGTACGGGTGGATAGTCCTTGTAGTCCTTGGGGGGATAGGGGTGGAGTGAACGGCTGGCCCCCATCCCAACCTTCCCCCACGCTGACGCGTGGGGGAAGGAGCTCTACACCCCTTCCCCCGGCGAAGCCGGGGCACAGAGCTTTACACCCCTTCCCCCGGCTTTGCCGGGGGAAGGTTGGGATGGGGGCAGCGCGCCTACTCCGCCGTCATGCACACCGCCTCGACGTTGTTGCCATCCGGATCGATCAGAAACGCCGCGTAGTACGTCGGGCTGTAGTCTGCCCGCAACCCGGGCTTGCCGTTGTCCTTGCCGCCTGCAGCGAGGCCGCTGCGATGGAACCGATCCACCGCCGCGCGATCCGCGGCGCGAAACGCCACGTGTATGCCTGCCCCGGTCGGACCTTCCGCCTGGTACAGCCAGAGCCCGGGCTCGCCCTTGGGGCCGATACCCGCATACGACGCTTCGCGCGACGCCACGACATGCCCGAGGGCCCCCAGGGCTGCTTCGTAAAAGCGCACTGCGCCGTCCAGGTTGTTCACCTTCAAACCGATGTGGTCGTACATGACGATCTCCTCATTCAGGGGAGCTCATCGTGCCGCAGCGGCCGCCATCCTTTCTTGGAGAATCTTGCGCTCCCCGCGCGAGCGCCTACGAAACTCGCGCGGCGACATACCCGCGGCACGGCGGAATGTACGAACGAAATTGGACAGGTCGGCGAACCCCGAGTCCAACGCGACGTCCGTGACGGGAAGTTCCTCGTTCGCGAGCAGGCGGGCGGCCCGGCGCAATCTTGCCCGCACCAGATACTGATGTGGCGTCACGCCAAGCACCTTCGAGAATACGCGCAGGAAATGGAACGGACTCAAGCCGGCATGCTGCGCAGTGGCTTCCAGGTCGATCTCGTGGCCCGCGTTCGCGTCCAGCCACAGTGCGGTTTCGACTGCACGCCGTCGATCGGCGGCACGCGCACGCAACGCCTTCGCTTCACGCCCGGAGACACACTCGACGAATCGCGCGGTGAACCACAACGCCGCCTCGTCGAGTCCGACCGTGGAATCACCGGTCGCCGCACTCTGCGCGAGTTCACCCAGTACCATCAGTTCCGGCAGCGGCGGCACGCAGGCAACACTCCACACCTCGGGGCCACCCCCGATCGCTTCGACGAACGCCGGGGTCGGCTGGAACGACAGGCATTCGTCACCGCATTCATGGTGCTGATGGGTGCAGACGTACTCGTCACCCGGATGACCCACGAGGATCGAACCGGCCACCAATTCGTAGTCCCGGCCGCGCGTGCGATAGCCGAAGCTGCCGCGGCGCACGTACGAGAGCGAGTGGGCACGGTGGCATTCGGCGAAGGGCCGGTCGGCCGGTCCGGCGTCGCAGCGATAATCGACGACTGACAGTGCGCCGTCGAGCAGTACGTCGGCCTTCACCATCGCGCCATCTCCGGCGTCGCGACTTCCATCATTCTTCCCTCAATTTGAGGTCCGTCACCAGTTTCGCGTAGCGCACGTTCTCCTGCGCGACGAAGGCACCGAAAGCGGCCGGCGACATGGTCATCGAACGAGCGCCGGTGGCGACGAAATGCTCCTGCACGACGGGCGTAGCCACCGCCGCATTGATCTCCCGATGCAGCAGATCCACCAGTGCCTGCGACATTTTCGCGGGCGCGAAGAATCCGGTCCAGACATTCACCGTGGCATCGGGATAACCCAGTTCCGCCATGGTCGGCACGTCCGGAAAGACCGACGCGCGATTCGGGCTCGTCACCGCGAGCGCCTTCAGGGTACCGGCCTCGACGTGCGGCGCGGAAGCGGGGTATCCGCTGATCATGAGCGGAATGCGGCCGGGGAGCACGTCGGACAAGGCTTGACTGTCCCCTTTGTATGGCACATGGGCGAACGCCATTCCGGTGGCCCGTTTGAAGACCTCCATGCCCATGTGGGGCAGGCTGCCCGTCCCGCTCGATCCGTAGTTGAGAGACTCGCCCTTGGTCTTGGCGAGCGCCATCAATTCCTTCACCGAGGAAACCTTGAGATCGGGATGCACCACCAGCACCATGCCGCTTTCGTAGACCGAGGCGACCGGCGTGAAGTCGCGCACTGGGTCGTACCCCGGGTCGCGTTGCAGATGGGCACTGATGGCGTGGGCGCTGTTGGTGAACAGCAGTGTGGCGCCGTCGGGCTTCGCGCGCGCGACGAACAACGTGCCGACGACACCGCCGGCGCCGGTGCGGTTCTCGACGATCACGCGGCGTTGCAGGCGCTTGCCGAGCGCATCGGCAACGACGCGGGCGCGGGCGTCGAGGCTGCTGCCGGCGGCAACCGGGACGATGACGCGGATGGGGTCGGGTAGCGTCTGCGCAATTCCCAACATTGGAACCGCAGCCAGGGCTGCGATCGACGCGAGGGTCGAGATCACGCGGACGTGCAAAGCACTCACGCACGTGTGCAGCGCGTTGGAGTTGCCGCCGCGGTTCCACTGTCCAGCCATCAACGCCTCCTCGCCGGGCTCGTCGCGGCCCGTGAAATGGCACTGTACCGGGAATGTCGCGGGGCGACGCGACAGCGCCGCTCACGCAAGTTCCTTTGCCCCCATCCCAACCTTCCCCCACCGAAGGTGGGGGAAGGGGTGTACATCCCTTCCCCGGCTGCACCGGCGGAGGGAGCCGTACGCTCCTTCCCCCGACAAGGTCGGGGGAAGGCGGGGATGGGGGCGAATGCTCGCGCGCAGCGCGCGCGCTCAACCCTTGCGGCGCTTCGCCACCCAACCCAGCAACGCCAGCCCACCCAGCATCAACGCATAGGTCTCGGGCTCCGGCACCAGCGCCGTCTGCGGATAGCTGAATCCATTGACCGACAACAGCGTCACCGTCGGATCGGCGAACTTGATGCCGACCCCTGCGGTATGACTGCCGTCGATCGAAATCTCACAGCTTTCGAATCCGGCGTCGCTGCATCCGGCGATCACGAAGAAGTTCACCACCAGTTCGAGCTCGACGCCCGTCGGCAGTTCGATATCACCCAAGCGCGGACCGAAGTTCCCGAAGATGTCCATTTCGTACTTGCCGGAGATCGATGTCTTGCTGAACGGCATCATCGGATCGTCGAAACGAAGGCTCGTCGGATCGGCGATGTCGACCGGAATCTCCCGAATGTACCGGTAGGCGATGGCGTCGACGATACTGCCCCCGCCGTTCGCGGGCCCGGTGTCGATGACCTCCTTCACGTAATCAACGCCTTCCACGCCGGGCGGCGCGTCGCCGAGCGACTCGATGCGGATGTTGTCCGGACGCTGCGTAAACGGATCACGCTCGAGGCGCGCATCCATCCAGTAGAAACCCCGATCCGACCAGTGCTCCTTGATGCCCGGCATCCCGGGCCCGACGGGATTGCCGTCTTCATCCTGGAAAAACGCCGTCGTGCGCTCGTACACCGCCATCTGGTACCCGACGGCATAGTTGTAGAAATCGCCGTCGGTGAAGTCCAGCGCGGGCGCACTGGCCTTCGCCGCGAAGCTGATGGTGGCGGCGGCCGAGGGACCGGTGGCGTTGACGGTGAACTTGTCGGTAAAGGTTCCCTGTAGTGCACCTTCCGCGACCGGCGTGGCCTCGAAACCACCCGACATCCGGACATCCACCTTCAGCTTCATCTCCCCGTTGCTGCTGACCGATCCGGCGGCGCTTCCCACCCCGGTGTCCACGTTGGGTGAGGTCAGGCCGAAGGTGCCGGCGTTCGCCGAGAACCCAGGACTGCCCATGGACGAGGAACCCCAGGCGATGGGGTCGAAATACGGGTAGCTTCCGATGCCCGGAGGCGTGGAGATGTGCAGATTCTGATAGTTGCTCGCGAACGGATTTAGGTTGAGCACCTCGTACGAAAGGTAGTTGTCCAGATTGTACGACTGGCCCATGTACACACTGGTGGTGGGGTTCGCGTAGAACGGCGCGAAATTCACGTAGTCCGTGTCTTGGAGATATCCCAGCGGGGGGTACAAGATCCCGTGCGCGATGGGCACCCGATTGGTGTCGAGTTCGTTCACACCCGGATTCCCGGGCCCAGCCCCCAATCCGTGGTTGTAGGGGTTGAACAGTTGAATGGCCACGCCAGCGGTGGCGGTGGATGGTAGCCCTGCCAGGAGGCACAGCGCGGCGGCAGCCCCAAGTCCATGGTGGCGATTCGGCATGACAGATCTCCTGGATTGTTGTCGAGTGTTGTTGGCTATTCTTGTCCTGCCAGGATTGCCGCAACGCGCGGCCGACCTGTCGGTCTGAAACTACGACTTCGTGCTCTCCGCGACCCCATGGGAACGACGCCGTGCCGCCACGCCGATCAGTGCCAGGCCACCCAGCATCAACGCGTAGGTCTCGGGCTCCGGCACCAGCGCCGTCTGCGGGAAACTGAATCCGTTGAGCGACGACAACGACACTTCGGGATCGGCGAACTTGATGCCGATGCCGGCCGTGTGGCTGCCGTCGATACCGAAGTCGCAGGCCGCGAGTCCGACATCGCTGCACCCGGCGATCACGAAGAAGTTGACCATCAGGTGCAGGTCGACACCGGTCGGCAGAAACACCTCGGGAACCAGTTCGAGCAATCCGGTCGCAGGGTTGTAGCGGGTCTCGCCGGAGGTGGTGCTGCTGAGGAATGGCATGAGCGGATCATCGTACACCGGGTAACCCTCGGTCAGGAGGTCGAACGTGCGCTCCCGCACGTCCATGAAGGCATACGGCGTGTCCGGTTCGTAGCCGAGCGAGTTGCCTTCTTCGTCGAAGATCTCCTCGCCGGGATAAGCCTCGAGGACCACCTGAGTCTTCGTCACCCCCGCTTCACTCGGGGGTTCGCGGCCGATCGACTTGATGCGAAGCGTGTCGGGCACCGCGGTCAACGGGTCGGGGATGGCATCCACCAGCCGCGCATCCATCCAGTAGAAGTCACTCGCCGTCCAGTGCTCGTGGACCACCCTCTGAGGCCCGCCCGGCAGCCCCACCTCCTCCTGCCGCACCTCGTAGATGGACGCCTGGTAGCCGACCGCGTAGGTGAAGAAATCACCCTTCGAGAAATCGAGGATCGGTGCGGTCGCTCGTGCCGCGAAACTGACCGTGGACTGGACAGTCGGGCCCGGGCCGTTAACCTGAAATGTGTCGGTGTACGTGCCCTGCAACGCACCTTCGGCCACGGGCGTGGCACCCTGGACGGAGCGGACGATATCGACGTTGAGCTTGATCTCGCCGTTGGAGCCGATGGACCCGGTGGCCGAGCCGATGCCCGTGTCGACGTAGCTCGAGGAGAAGTTCGCGACGCCCGAATTGTTCAGGAAACCCGGGCTTCCCAGCGCCGACGACTGCACGGCGATGGGGTCGAAGTAGTTCCATTGGCTCGCCGACACCTGGCTCAGGGGGATGAGGTGCAGGTTGCGGTAGGGACTCTGCGTAAGCGGGCTGTTGTAGTGCCGAACATACGAACCGTAGTCCTGGAGATTCCAATTGGAGTTGACGTGGACGCCCCCCGAGCCGCTCGCATAGAACGGTTCGAACGAGTTGAAGTCCGTGTCGGAGAGATCCCCCAGCCTGGGATACAACCACTGGTGAGCGAGTTCGACCCGGTTGCTCGCCTGCTCGTTGATGGTTATCCCGCTGTAGCCCAGGAGCTCCGTCCCGTGGTTCCAGGGGTTGTACAGCGCGATGGCCGTACCCGCATCGGCGTTCGACGACAACCCCGCGACGGTACAGAGCGAGGCCGCCGCCACGAGAACATGGCTACGGCGGGACATGGCTGGTCTCCTGCGCTGCGGCGGGTCCGTTCTCGGGGCGGACCTCGAAGTGGCTCCATGCTAAGTGCATGGAGCCGAATTCCGCAACCGAAATCTGACGGTTCGGAAGGTTTCGGGGACTTCCAGTCACCGACGTAGACGAAGCACCCGCCATCCCGGACCACGGCATCAGTGTCGCGCCCCCCCCTTCTCCCGGGGGAGAAGGGTCGGGGATGAGGGAGGACCACCATTCTCCCCCCTGGGGAGGGTAGTCCCTCCTCCGGAGGGACTACCCTCCCCAGGCTTTGAAATTGAGGAACTCGCGGCGGGTCTTGGGCCCGTGGGTCAGGAAGGTCGGATCGTGCCGTTCGGCCCGGTACTCCATCCGCGCCGTCGCGACCTTGTCACCCTTCACGTGCTGCTTCAGCACGTCAGCCGGTACCGGGTAGATCTTCAAGGCATTGAGTCCGAAGATCTTTGCCCGCATCGCAGGGGTGATCTCCGGATAGCCATACTTGTCGCGGTACTCGGGCGAAATCTGGAAGGTGCGAAACGCCTGGATCTGGTCCTGGGGTGAGCCGTACCAGATGGAATCGGTGCCCCACAGCACGTTGTTCTCGCCGCAGGCCTTCAACAGCTTGCCGATCGTGTGCGCGGCGGTGTCCGGATCGCGCAGCGCGAAGCGCCAGGTCGAGCCCAGCTCGGCGTAGACATTCGAACCGGGCTTCACGCCGTTCACCTGCAGGCTCGTCACCAGCTGGTCCACGCCGTCGACGCGCGACGGATCGTGCGGCCCCTCTTTCGCCGTGGTGACGAAGCCCGAGTGATAGATGAGGAAATTCACATCCGGGAAGCGCTTGGCGATGCGCCCGATATCCACACAGGTGGAGTGCTCGTAGGACTTGGGTCCGAAAGGCAGCCCCTTGTGCACGGCGATGTTCTTGATCCCGAGTTTGCGCGCCTTCTCGATCATGGCGAGTCCGGGCTCGTCGTCGAGGAAGAAGCCGGGCGTGCCGTCGGGCCCCCACTGCGTATAGGTCTTCCACGCGGCGATCTTGTGCCGTGAAGCGAGTTCGTCCATGCCCTCGATGTCACCCGGCTGATTCGGATTGACGCGGCCATGGATGTACAAGCGGTGCGTACCTTCCAGGCGTTCGACGATCTGTGCGGTTGCACGCGCCTCCTCGATGGTGAGCGGCTCGCCCTCGCGGGTCGACGGCACGAACGACAGCACCATCAGGTCGGTGTCCGAATCCATGAACACATCCTTCACGAATTCATCGGCATCCAGGCACTTGAGGTAGTCGAGGCGTCCGGGACCCTGCCCTGCCACACAGGCGTTGGTCTTGGGCATCTGGCGCAGCGGCGTGGCCTTTTCGGGCAGGCGGGTGGTCCAGGCGCCGGTCGGATTCACGAAATGCCCCTGGACGTCGAAGATGAACTCCTCCCCTTCGACGGTCGCGCGGGCAAGCTGCAGATCGCGCTGGGCATCAGTCGGCACGTCGAAGAAGCCGCCGGTATTGCCGTGACGTGCGTAGGCGCGATTCATCGCGAGCAGCGTCGTTGCAGCGCCGCATGCGGACACCAGGAATCCCCGGCGATCCAGTGCGAGCTTCATTGCATGCTCCGCCGATGCTTGCAGGGCCAGATGATTCGCCTCATGGTGCACCGCATCGAGCGGGATCGGAGTGAACTCGCCATTGGTCGTCGTATCGAGTTTGATGGGCAGGCGCGTGCCGCCCGGATCGTTGACGAATTTCACTCTGGTCTCCTTGCTGTTGTTCGGAACCGCTGCCATTCTCTGCCGATCGCCTTCTTGGTACGCGCCGATGCAGCCCGAGTTCCAACGCGCAACGATACTGAAGATTTCATGGCGGTTGTTACCGCTGATCGTCGCCTCGTACCTGGTCGCCTACATCGACCGCACCAACGTCGCCTTCGCGGCGTTGACCATGAACAAGGATCTCGGCATCAGTTCGTACGTGTACGGCTGGGGCGCGGGCATCTTCTTCCTCGGCTACGCCATCTTCGAAGTGCCGAGCAACATGGTGCTCGCCAAGGTCGGTGCGCGCCGCTGGATCGCGCGCATCATGATCACGTGGGGCATCATCTCCGCATTGATGGCCTTCGCCACCGGACCGGCGAGCTTTCTCACGCTGCGCTTCCTGCTGGGCGTGGCCGAGGCGGGATTCTTTCCCGGCATCATCTACTACCTCACCACGTGGTATCCAGCGCGGTTCCGCGCGCGCGTCATCTCCGCGCTGTTTCTCGCGGTGCCGGTATCCAATGCCGTCGCCTCGGCGGTCTCCGGCGCCATCCTGGAAATGGACGGGATCCTCGGCTTCCACGGCTGGCAATGGGTGTTCATGCTGGAGGCCACGCCCGCGATCGTGCTGGCCTTCGTCGTCCTGAGGCAGATGACCGATCGGCCGTCGGAGGCAAAATGGCTCACCGACGAGGAACGCACCTGGCTCGCCGGCGAACTCGAGGCCGAGCGCAAGCAAGTGGAACGCGCCGGCCACCTCGGCCTGCTGAAGTCGCTCACCGATCCGCGCGTGATCACACTCTCGCTCATCTACATGACCAGCGTGACCGCGAGCTACGGCATCGTGTTCTTCCTGCCCCAGATCGTGAAGGGTTTCGGCTTCTCGAACGTGATGACCGGTGCGGTCACCGCGATCCCCTACACCATCGGCGTGCTCGGCCTGCTCGCGTGGGGCTGGTCGTCCGATCGTAAACACGAGCGGCGCTGGCATCTGATCGCAGCCTCGATCGTGGCGGGCATCGGCCTGTGCGGCGCGGCGTGGTTCGGCGTGTCGTACTGGGCCATCGCCGCCATGTCGGTCGCCACCATCGGACTCTATGGCTCGCGCCCCTGCTTCTGGCCGATGCCCTCGATGTTCCTGAGCGGCGCGGCGGCCGCAGCCGGCATCGCGCTGATCAACTCGATCGGCAATCTCGGCGGCTACGTCGGGCCGTTCATCGTGGGTTGGATCAAGCAGAGCACGCAGAGTTTCGAGATGGGACTCTACTTCCTCGCGGCATGTGCGTTCGCATCCGCCGCGCTCACCTACTTCGCGACCCGGGCCACGCGAGGGGAGCAACTGGGATGAAACAGACCGCACGCTCGCTACGGTCGCTGGTCGAGCGGGCCACGCTGATGAGCCCCTCTCCCTCCGGGAGAGGGGTTGGGGTGAGGGAAAGCGGCGGCACAGGCGAACGGTGTTTTCCCTCACCCTCTATCCCTCTCCCGGAGGGAGAGGGATGCACAACTGCACCTCGCAGAGGTTGGCGCAGCC
Source organism: Betaproteobacteria bacterium Ga0077523 (assembly GCA_001464695.1). Taxonomy (GTDB): domain Bacteria; phylum Pseudomonadota; class Gammaproteobacteria; order Burkholderiales. The sequence goes on from LNDQ01000071.1 coordinate 37,284, forward strand.
AACCTCTCCCGGAGGGAGAGGGATGCACAACTGCACCTCGCAGAGGTTGGCGCAGCCAACCTCTCCCGGAGGGAGAGGGAAGCCAAGCTGGAACAACCGCACGCAAGTTCCGTGCGTCGCGAATTGCGCACCGCACATTGGGAAAACTGATATGAGCAGCTTCCCCGAATACGAAGACTACGATGCGCTCGGTCTTGCGGATCTGGTGCGGCGGCAGGAAATCAAACCCACGGAGCTGCTCGAAGCCGCGATCGAGCGGGTGGAAGCGCGCAATCCGACCATCAACGCCGTCACGATGAAGCTGTACGACCTCGGCCGGCAGGCGATTACCGCCGGGCTGCCCGACGGTCCGTTCCACGGCGTGCCGTTTCTGATGAAGGACCTCACCTCGCCCATCGCCGGCGTCAGGATGACGCGCGGCTCGCGCTTCTTCGCCGACACGCCGCCGGCCGAGATCGACAGCGAACACGTGCGGCGCTTGAAGCGCACGGGGTTGGTGATCTTCGGCCGTACCAACACCTGTGAACTGGGACTATCGCTCACCTGCGAACCGCAGTTGCACGGTCCAACGCGCAATCCGTGGGACGTGACGCGCATCTCCGGTGGCTCCAGCGGCGGCGCCGCTGCAGCGGTAGCCGCACGCATGTTGCCGATCGCGCACGCCTCCGATGGCTTCGGTTCGATCCGGGCACCCGCGGCGTGCTGCGGGTTGGTGGGCCTCAAGCCCACGCGCAACCGCAATACCTTCGCGCCCTTTGCCGGCGAAGGCCTCGGCGGCGTATCCACCGAACACGCGGTCACCCTGTCGATCCGCGATAGCGCGGCGTTGCTCGATGCCACCCGCGGTGCCGGTCCCGGCGATCCCTACGTAGCGCCACCGCCGCTGCGATCGTATCTGGAGGAAGTGGGCCGCGCGCCGGGCCGCTTGCGCATCGCCTGGACCACGAAAGCGCCAAACGGCGCGCCCGTGGCCCCCGAGTGTCTCGCGACCCTCGCGGATACGGTGCAGCTCTGCATCGACCTCGGGCATCAGGTCGAGGAGTGCAATCCCGAGATCGACGGTGCCGCCGTGGTCCCGACCTTCCTGACCCTCGCGGCAGCGAACACGGTGGTGAACCTCGCGAGCCACCCGACCGCGGGACGACCCGCGCGCGAAGGCGAGGTGGAACGCATCACGTGGCTCACGGCCCAGCGCGGCGAGAAGATCACCGCGCCCGACTACGTCCGCGCCACCCAGACAGCGCACCGGCTTGGCCGCCAGATGGCGGCGTTCCACACCGACTGGGACGTGCTGCTGACACCCGGCCTCGCGTCGCCGGCAGTCAAGCTCGGTTGGCTCGACATGATGCTGGACGACTTCGACGAATACTGGCGGCGCGTGTTCGACTTCTCGCCATTCACGGTGTGGTTCAATCTGACCGGACAGCCCGCGCTGATGCTGCCGATCGCGCAGAGCAAAGCGGGGCTGCCGCTCGCCGTCCAGTGTGTCGCACGCTACGGCGACGAAGCCACTCTGTTCCGCCTGGGCGCGCAGCTCGAAGCAGCGCGCCCCTGGTTCGGCCGCAAACCTGCGCTATGAGTGGATCTCGAAGTAGATGAGTGCGTGATCGGAGAAGCGTTCGATCCAGGCATCCTTGCCGGCATCGGTAGCTTCCTGCACCCAGCCCCGCACTGCCACGCTCGAGTCCGTCCCGTCGGGACGCTTGAAGGTCTTGAACTTGAGATTGCTCGACGCGAAGACGTGATCCAGGTTCGAGGGCTTCAACGATGATTTGCTGCCGTTGAACCAGGTGAGCTCGTGGGTCTTCGCCAGGCGCCGCATCGCCACTTTCGCGCGGTCCGCGTAGCGATCCCATTTGCCCAGTTCCAGCAACGGTTCGATCGAGCGGTCGAAGGGGTACTTCATGCCCATGGTGTTGAGGTCACCGACGAACAGGTAGCGCGACTTGCCCACCCCGCCTTCGGCCTTGTCCAGCGTTTCGCGGAAGTCGAGCGCGCGCTGCAGCATGTCGTCGCGCAACCCCATGCCGCGCGGATCGGTCCCGCTCGCGAGGTGCAGGAACAGCAGCCCGTAGTTCTGCTTGTTCTTCACGATCGTCACGAGCTGGCCGGGGCGCATGTGGGTGGTGCCCGAGCGGAATGCCACCTTCTGGGTGATGAAGGCAGTCAGCGTCTTGCGTACACCGACCAGGATTTCCTGGGTCTGCGGGCCCTCGGTGATCTGGAAGGTGTAGCTCGGCATCTGTACCACGAGCTGATCGAAGATGGTGGAGCCCTCCACTTCGAACAGGCCGAACACGTCAGGCTTCTGCGCATCGAGGAACTCCACGACCCGCTTCACCCGGGTCGGATCGTCCTTGAAGTGCTCCACGTTCCAGGAAGCGACGGAGAAGAGTTTGGCCATGGGAGGATCCTCGTGTGAAACTCGGGAGTGGCATGCTACGTCGGCCGTGGCTCGCATGTAACGCGGTCGCGAAGACGGTGCCGTACATCCGCTGCCCCGGCGATGCTGGGGTACCGTGGGGCGGCGGTGCTCGTAACTCGACAACTGCTTGCCCCCATCCC
>LNDQ01000072.1 GCA_001464695.1 Betaproteobacteria bacterium Ga0077523
TCCCGAACGTAGACTCCCTCTTTATTCCCGTCCCCAGCTCGATCGGGTGACGAACTCCAACACAACCCCACAAACCACCATGGCAAGACTCGCAAACAAGATCGCCCTGATCACCGGCGCCGGCAGCGGCATCGGTCTCGCCACTGCCGAACTCTTCGCCCGCGAAGACGCGAAAGTGGTCCTCGTCGGCCGCAACGAACAGGCGCTGACGGCCGCGGCAACCCGCATCGGCAACGAGCGCGCCGTCGCCGTGGCGGCAGACGTCTCCCGCCCCGAAGACAACATCCGCATGGTGCAGGCCGCCGTCGATCGCTTCGGCGGTCTGGACATCTTCATCGCAAATGCGGGCGTCGAAGGTGCGACAGCCACGATCGAGGAGTATCCCATCGAGGCATTCGACGAAGTGATGGCGATCAACGTCCGCGGCGTCTTCCTCGGTCTCAAGTACGCCATCCCCGCGCTGCGCCAGCGTGGCGGCGGCAGCATCGTGATCACCTCGTCCATCGGTGGCATCCGCGGCCGCGGACAACGCAACTCCGCCTACATCACCAGCAAGCACGCCGAGATCGGCCTGATGCGTACCGCCACCCTGGAATGCGCACCACACAATATCCGCGTGAACGCCGTGCTCCCCGGCCCCGTCGAGACCCGCATGATGCGCAACCTCGAACAGAGCCGCTCGCCGGACGATCCATCGAAGGCGCGCGCGGCACTCGTGAATGCCGCACCCATGAGACGTTACGGCGCTCCCGAGGAAATCGCCAACGTCATGCTGTTTCTCGCCTCCAACGAGGCGAGCCTGTGCACGGGTGGCGTCTACTCGGCCGACGGTGGGTTCTCGGCCGCATAGGCAGGCACTTTCGCGATTGCTCTATAGTTCGTTGTTGTGCCCCACGAGAAGGATGGAAGATGAACGACGCTGCCGTTGCCGCCCGCCTGCAACCCGAAGCCGAGTCGCGCTACGCCCGCCGGGCGCGCTACCACATCGCGGAAAACGGCTTTGCCTTCCAGTTCCCGCCCGTGCCCATCCGGCAGTTCCTGCGCGAACGCGACATCGCGTTCGACCCGCAGACACCGACACGCTCCATCGCGCTCGATGCGGCCGATGCCCTGGGCACGGACACGCCGGCCACCACGCCCACGATCCTGTGCCGCTACCTCAAGATCCGTACGGGCGAAACGCTGCGCACCAACTATGTTGCCTCGGGCGAAATCTTCTATGTGATGTCGGGCAGCGGCGAGAGCCGCAACGGCGACGACGTCATCTCATGGGTGGCCGGGGACGTATTCTGCTTTCCCGGTGGCGGTGAATCCGCGCATCGGGCGATCGGACAAGACGGTCTGCTGTTCTGCGTGACCAACGAACCGCTGCTGGCCTTCGAACGGCTGCGCGCCCCCGCCCCCGGCAGCGCTCGTGTTGAAGCCACGCATTGGCCTGCCTCGGTGATCGACGGTCATTTCGAGGCCGTGTGGCGCCGACCGATGACTGCCGACACCACCGGTTACTCGGTCCAGTTCACCAGCCACGCGCTGGCCCCGAGCATCAACACCATTCCTTCGGTGAACTGCTCCATCAACACGTTGGCGAGCGGCGCCGATCAACGCCCGCATCGGCACAACGGCGTGGCGGTGACGCTGGCCATCCAGGGTGAAGGCGTGCATTCGATCATCGACGGGCAAAAGATCGACTGGTCCACCGGTGCTGCACAGATCACTCCCGCCACGCTGATGCACTCGCACTACGCCCGCGGCGACAAACGCATGCGCTCGTTCGTGATCCAGGACGAAGGGCTGCATTTCTATACGCGCACGCCGGGGTTCAGTTTCGACTGAACGCCGGCGTTTCGTGCGCCAACTCAGCGATACACGGGTACGTTCAGCGCATACTCGACCCTCGCATCCAGCGTCTTGCGCTTGCCATCGACGATGATCATCGGCGGCACGCGCCCGGTGTAACGCACGACGTTGCGCGTGGCGGCGTCGAACTCGAAACGCAGCGGCGCTATCGCAAGACGCACCAGCACATTGGTCGGCTTCATGGAGAATGCCACGAGCCCATCCGTGGCGGACACGCGCTGCAACTCGAAACCGAAGGTTTCCTTCCGTGCCAGGACGATCATGCGGACCTTCACGGGGTTGCCGGTCATCAGTTCGTCCCAGTGCCGCAGCATCCAGCCGTGCAGCGACGGGCCGGTGACCACCGGATCGGTCACGTCTTCGCTGGCGGTGCTGATCTTGCCACCTTCGTCGAGGGTGTATTCAAGGTGGCCATTCGGGCCCACTTCAACAGTGCCGCTATAGCCCGCGATCTTGTGGATCGCTTCGAAGTGCCGCACGTCGTAGTCGGGCGTGAAGCGCGCTGATTCGATGACGACGGCCTCGCCACCTGCACCGTGCGTGATGTGCGACGCTTTCATTCCGCCATCGATCGTAGCGACGCGGCGCTCGTAATTGAACAGCGGAGCAGCATCTTTCGGAGACAGCGGATGCACATCGCCCCGGTAGATCAACGCACCTTCAGTTTCAGGTGCACGGGTCAGGGCTTCCAGGCGACCGGCACCTGCGCGATCCAGCGACGGGGTGGAGGAAGTCGTGCAGGCAGCGATTGCGGACAGCAGCCCGGCGGCAACGGCAGTGAGAGTCAGATTGCGCAGCATGGTGAGCTCCTTCAAGGGGTTGAGGTGGAACGATTGCCAGACACCGATCCGGCGTCCGGTTTCTCCGAATCCCCCGCCGTGAGTCCCCGGCAGGCAGCGATTCATCGATGGCCGCCACTCTAGGAATCCGCCCCTTCGGGAAAAAGCCGATACTCGCGAATGGACCATTGCTGCCGGTGAAATGATCGGGTCATGGATCAGCTGCGCTCGCTCCGGGTGTTCGTGAGGGTGATCGACGAAGGCAGCTTCGCCGGTGCGGCGCGCGCGCTCGATCTGGCGCCGGCGGTGGTGACCCGTGCAGTGGCCGAGCTCGAGGAGCACCTGGGCGCACGCCTGCTCCAGCGCACCACGCGACGGATGGCGCTCACCGAGACCGGCGAGACCTATCTGGAGCACGCCCGGCGCATCCTGCTGGAACTGGACGAAGCCGATGCAGCCGCGAGCACCGCCAGCACCGTGCCCGCAGGAATGGTGCGCGTGGTGGTCCCGCCGGCGTTCGCGGTGCATCAGCTCGCCAAGCATCTGCCGGCCTTCCGCAGCCGCTATCCGCAGGTGAGTCTGGAGCTGGCGGCCCCCGGACCGGTGGATGCCGTGGACGATGCCGCCGACGTTTCCATCCTGTCGATCGCCCAGCAGTCGCTGCAGGGCGACTTCGTTGCACGGCGACTCGCCTGCTCCCACTTCATCGCGTGTGCTGCTCCTGCCTATCTCGCGAGGCGCGGCCGTCCGAAACAACCGGCCGATCTCGCGCAGCACGATGGTGTGCTGCCCGCGGTGAAGGCAGTTCGCCACGAACTGACGTTGTTCCGGACCGACGGCACGGCCCGCACAGCCACCCTCCCCGCACCGACACCGGCGCTGTCGACGAGCCACATCGACACCATCTTCGCCGCCGCGATCGCTGGGCTGGGTATCGCGGCACTACCGTCGTTCGTGGCCGAGGACGCCTTGCGTGCCGGGGCGCTCGAACGCGTCCTGCCCGACTGGCGCGGGCTGACGCTCACGCTCTACGCGGCAATGCCCACGCGCAAGCACGTGCCCGCGCGTACGCGCGCTTTCGTCGACTTCCTGCTCGAGACCTTCGGCGGCAAGCCCGAGGATCCCTGGTTGACTTCCGTCCGCTGACCCGCGATCGAGGTCGGGCGGATCAGCCGAGCGATTCGAGCAAGGCTTTCGCGGCCACGAGATCGGCAGTCCCGAAGCCTTCGGTGAACTTGCCGTACGTAGCCGCCAACAGCTCGCGGCCTTCATCGGCCTGCGGCCCACCCTGCCGCAATCGGGCGAGACTGGTCGCAGCCCGCAGTTCCCAGGACAACGCCTGCTGCCGGCGCGACCATGTGAGGCTGTCCTGCAGACACGCCTCGGCGGCGCGCAGCTCATCCGCGCCTCCTCCGCGCAGCAGGAGATCGCCCTTGATGCGCAGCAACTCGGGCACACACCACCGCTCTTCCTGCCGCTCGGCCCGCTCCAGTGCCGCATCCACCGTCGCGAGGCCGCGCGTGATGTCGCCTTGTCCACCCAGCGCCTCGGCGAGCTCGCCCAGCAGACCGGTGTAGCGCAACGAGAAATTGATGCCCGGCAGACTCGCGAGGGCCTGGTCCAGCATCTGCACGCCGTCGGCGCGATTGCCGGTGCGAACCAGCAGCACGCCCTGGAAACACTGGCCTTCGGCCTGCCACGAAGCGAGCGCGTTGCGCGCGGAATGCTCCAGCAGCATCGCCACCATCCGGCCGGCCGTCGCGAGATCGCCGGCCAGCAGCGCCACCGGGCAGGCCTTCGCGAGCGCATTGCACAGCGAGAGGGCGTGTCCGAGACCCTGCGCCTCCTCGATGTTGGCCACGATGGTCCGCAACGCACGGTCCGGATAGCCGCGGATCCACAACACCTCGGCGAATGCCACCTGCGCCGTCACGCGCTGGTCGAACTGGAAGCGGATCAGGTGCGAGCGGCGTGCCGGTTCCAGGTAGGTCTCGAGCATGCGCTCGAAGTGCCGCTGCGCTCTTTCTTCCTCGCCCAGGAAGTGCAGCGACAATCCCAGCATGCGATCGCCGATGGGCCGGTCGGTCGCATTGCCATCGCGATCGGCCACGTCGCGGAACCGCTCGGCGAACGCGAGCGCTTCGCGGAAGACCGCGTTGTTCAGCCGGTCCACGCACAACCCCCACAACGCCCGAAGTTGATAGTCGGCGTCGCCCAGCGCTTCGGCGATCGCGAGTGCGCCGGAGAGTGCGGCACGCGTCTCGGGCACCGCACCCCGCGTGTACATGAGCGCCAGCCCGAGCGCGGCGTGCAACTGCATCGAGCGCTTGGCATCGACGTCCGCCACCCCGGTTCCGGCGGCGAGCGCGCGATCGACGCGCGCACGGCATTCCTCCATCATCGACAGGTGCATCCATAGCGGCACCGCCGCGGCCGTCAGCGCAATGCCGACACGCGCATCGCCCGGCGGCGTGAAGACCCAGTCCAGGGCCGCGCGGACGTTGTCGAGGTGCCTGCCGTAGGCGGCCAGCCAGTGGGTGGTAGACACCTGCTGCCGGTCGGCGGAGGCACGTTCGAACAGGTCGCGGTAATACTCCGCGTGGCGTCGAGCGAACACGTCGTGCTCGCCGGCGGACTGCAGCTTCTCCAGGGCATAGGCCCGGGTGGTCTCGAGCAGGCGGTACTGCGCGACTGCACCGCCCACATCCGCCACCACCAGCGACTTCGACACGAGGTTCACGATGCTGTCGACCACGTCCCCGGGGGACAGCTCGCCGCTGCCCACCACGTCGGTGGCGGCATCGAGCGCGAACGTCCCGGCGAAGATGGCGAGCCGGCGCAGCAGCACCCGCTCGGTCACGGGCAGCAGGTCGTGGCTCCAGTCGAGCGTGGCACGCAACGTCTGCTGGCGCGGCAGTGCGGTGCGACGGCCGTCCGTCAGCAGGCGGAACCGGTCATCCAGCCGCGCCGCCAGGCCTTCGACACCCAGCGCCGCGGCGCGCGCCGCCGCCAGCTCGATCGCGAGCGGAATGCCGTCCAGGCGCCGGCAGATCGCGGCCGCAATCGAGGGGTCGAACCGATCCGGGGTGAAATGCAGTTGCGCCGCGCGCGCACGGGCGACGAACAGTTGCACCGCGCCGTGGCGCATCACATCGTCGTCGCGACCCGCATCGCCTTCCGGGACGGCGAGCGGCGGTACCTGGAACACGCACTCGCCTTCGGCCCGCAGCGGCTCGCGGCTGGTGGCAATGACGCACGCGACCGGACTGGCGCGCAACAACGCCTCCACCATGGTGGCAGCCGCTTCGATCAGGTGCTCGCAGTTGTCCAGCACCAGCAGCACCTGCCGCGGCCCGAGCGCGGCGGCCACCCGCTCGGGAGTGACGGAACCGCCCGCGACCTGCACACCCAATGCGGTCGCGACCGTGACCGGAACCAATGCCGGGTCGGACACGGGTCCCAATTCGGCCAGCCACGCGCCATCGGCAAAGCGCGGCAGCAGTTGTCGCGCCACCTCGAGGCCGAGCCGCGTCTTGCCGATGCCGCCCGTGCCGCTCAGCGTGACCAGGCGTCGATCGGCGACGAGTGCCAGCACCTCGCGCACGTCCGCGTCGCGCCCGATGAGTTCCGAGTTCAACGCAGGCAGATTGGTGCGCACCGCGGCGCCGGCCGCCGGGCCCGATGGGACCATCGTCGGATGACCTACCTCGGGAGCCATGACCTCGACATCGGCCACGAAACGGTAACCGCGGCCGGAAATGGTCTTGAGGCTGTCGCGCTCGGAACCCAGTGCCTTGCGCAATGCCGAGACCTGCACCGAGAGGTTGATGTCCTCGACCACCAGCCCCGGCCAGACGCGCGCCAGCAGCTCGTCCTTCGAGACGAGTTCGCCGCGCCGCTCGATCAGCGCCAGCAGCAGGTCGAACGCACGATCGCCGATGCGCACCGGTGCGCCTTCGACGGTCAGCTCGCGACGCAGGGGACGCACTTCCGCGCGTCCGAACCGCAACACCGTCCTGGCCTCGTCGCTCACCGCTGCCTCATCTTCCACCTCGCTCGCAGAGCCCGCGGTCCGCAACGGATGCGGTCACGGGGCACCGGCCATCGCATTGCGGCACAGAGTGCGAATAACCGTGGGATGGTAGTGACACGCATGCTGCGCCGCAAGCACGGATCGATGACAGCCGACCTTGCATGCGTCATGGTCTTCACCGTGCGACACAGCGACTCGGTTAAGAAGGATTAGCGGGATTTAACTGTGCCGCGCAGAGGCTCTGGGGCAGCATCCCCCGCCATCACCCCGGGATGTCTCCCGGTACGGAGCCCGCCACCGGCATGGAACACGACGCAGCAACAGCGAACCCGCGAACGGTACCGAGTGCACCATCCCGGAGCACGTTGTCCTTCGGCCGCTTCACCGTGTTGCCGTCGCGGCGCGAGCTGTGCATGGACGACACTCCCGTCGACCTGGGAGCGCGGGCGTTCGACGTGCTGCTCGCGCTGGTGGAAGCCCGTGGCGCCGTGGTCACCAAGGACGAACTGATCGGACTGGTGTGGCCCGGTCGCGTGGTCGAGGAAAACAACCTGCAGGTGCAGATCGCCGCGGTGCGCAAGGCGTTGGCCGGCGACCGCGACCTCATCCGCACGGTGGCCGGCCGCGGCTACCAGTTTGGTGGCGACGTGCGGACTCGAACGGTGGAGGCGCCAGCGGCGGCGGCGCCCCGACCCGTGCTCACCAACCTGCCGGAACCGGTGTCGCCGTTGATCGGGCGGGATACGGAGTTGCACGAGATTCTCGCGCTGGCAGCGGATCGCCGGCTGGTGACGCTGACCGGGCCGGGCGGCATCGGCAAGACGCGGCTCGGCCTCGAAGCGGCCCGCGAACTCCTGGGGGCTTTCCGCGATGGCGTGTGGCTGGCGGAACTGGGCGGCCTCACCGATCCGGGGCAAGTCCCGTCCACGGTCGCATCGGCACTCGGACTGACCTTCGCCAGCGGCGCGCTGCCGCCGGAGCGCGTCGCGGCGGCGCTCGGCACAAAGCACATCCTGCTGATCCTCGACAATTGCGAACACGTGATCGAAGCGGCCGCCGCCATGACCGAGGCGGTGCTGCGAGCCAGCCCGCTCGCCTGCGTCCTGACCACCAGCCGCGAACCGCTGCGGGCGGAGGGCGAGTCGATCTACCGCGTGCCGTCGCTCGAAGTGCCGGCCGAGGAAACGCAAGATCGTGCCCATCTCCTCAAGACCGGTGCCGTGCGCCTCTTCATCGCGCGCACGCGGGCCGCCGAACCGCAGTTCTCCCCCGACGCCCGCATCGCCGCGATCGCCGCCATCTGCCGGCGACTCGACGGCATCCCGCTCGCCATCGAGCTGGCCGCAGCGCGGGCCGCCGCGCTCGGCATCGAAGGGCTGGCCGCACGGCTCGACGACCGCTTCCGCCTCCTCACCGGCGGGCAGCGCACGGCGCTGCCGCGGCACCAGACCTTGCGCGCGACGCTCGACTGGAGCTACGAGTTGCTGCCGGCCACCGAGCGCGTGGTGCTGCGTCGCCTGGCGGTCTTCGCGGGGGCGTTCACGCTCGAATCCGCGGCCGCCGTGGTCGCAACTGCCGACATCAATGCGGCGGACGTGGTCGACTACCTCGCGAACCTGGTGGCGAAGTCGCTCGTCACGGCGGACGTGGGCAGTGCAGCGGCGCAGTACCGGCTGCTCGACACCATGCGCGCCTACTCCCTGGAAAAGCTCGCGGAAAGTGGCGAGTTCGACCCGTTCGCGCGCCGGCACGCCGAGCACCACCGGGACCAGTTCGCACGGGCCAGTGCAGACTGGGTGCGGCAATCCACCCCGGCCTGGCTCACGAACTACGGGCGCCAGACCGACAATCTGCGTGTGGCCCTGGACTGGGCCTTCGGCGCGAACGGCGACACGGCGATCGGCGTGGCACTGACGGCCGCCGCCGCGCCGTTCTGGATGCGCCTGTCGCTGATGGAGGAATGCCGGTCGCGCGTCGAGCGGGCGTTGGCGAGCCTCGGCGTGGCCGCGGGCCAGGACACGCTGCAAGGCATGCAGCTGCACACCGCCCTCGGCCTCGCGCTCATGTACACCAAGGCGACGGTGGAAGCGAGCTACGCCGAACTGCGCAACGCGCTCGAGATCTCGCAACGCCTCGAGGACACCGATTTCCAGCTGCGCTCGCTGTGGGGGCTGTGCGTCAACCGCCTCAACAGCGGCCTGTTCCAGGAAGCGATGACGCTGGCGAACGAGTTCTGCACCGTGGCCGCGAGCGTGCCCGGACAACCGGACCTGCCGATCGGCGACCGCATGCTGGCGATGGCCTTGCACTACACCGGCGACCAGACCGCGGCGCGCTTTCACTTCGAGCGCATGCTGAACCGGCATTCCGCACCGGCCCATCGGTCGCACACGATCCGTTTCCTGCTCGATCAGCGCGTATCGGCGCGCGCCGTGCTCGCGGAGGTGCTGTGGTTGCAGGGCTTCCCGGACCAGGCGATGCGTGCCGTGGAGCACAACATCGCCGAAGCGTTCGAGGCCGACCATGCGCTGACACTCTGCAACGCGCTCGCCAAGGCGTGCCCGGTGGCGTTGTTCGTGGGCGACCTCGAAGCCGCCGAGCGGTATGTGACGATGCTGCAGGATCATGCGGCCCGCAACGCACTCGCCTCATGGCAGGCGGAGGCCCAGTGCTTTCGCAGCGTGCTCACGATCCGGAAGGTCGACGCCCCGCCGGCGGCCAACACCCTCGGTGCAGCGCTCGAGGAACTGCGCGAGATCCGTTTCGCCCTGCGCTACACCGAACTGCTGGGCGAACTGGCCGAGCTGCTCGGTCGCGCCGGCGCAGCCGTGCAGGGCCTCGCCGCCATCGACGAAGCCCTCCAGCGCACCGAGGCGAACGGCGAACGCTGGTGCCTGGCCGAGTTGCTGCGCATTCGCGGCGAACTGTTGCTGCTGCAGGACGACGCCACTGCCAAGCCGGCGGCCGAAGACCATTTCCTGCGCAGCCTCGAGTGCGCCCGCGAGCAGCGCGTGCTGGCGTGGGAACTGCGCGCCAGCATGAGCCTGGCGAGGTTATGGGGCGGCCAGCAGCGCAATCGCGAGGGCCACGAACAATTGGCGAAGGTGCTGGGCCGCTTCACGGAAGGCCACGGCAGCGCCGACCTCAGGGCTGCGGCCGATCTGCTGGAGGCATTGCAGTAGCCTCGAGCACGCGCCTTGCCGCCTGCAGGTCTGCGGTCTCGAAGCCCTCGGTGAACCGGCCGTAGACATCGGCCAGCTGCGCAAGGGCGCGGCTGGTACCGACTCGGTCCTGACGCACCTGCGCAAGACTGGTGGCACACCGCAGTTCGAAGGACAGGGCGCCCTGGCGACGCGCCCAGCGCAGGCCGGCCTCGAACTGCGCGATGGCTTCCGCGCGCGCACCGGGTCGCGCCTGCAGCAACAGCTCGCCCTTGATACGCAGCAACTCCGGCTTGCACCAGCGCTCGCCGGTGCGCTCGCCACCGGCGAGCGCCTCGTCGATCAATTCGAGCCCGCGCGCGGGATATCCTGCGCTGCCCAGACCCTGCGCGATATCGGCGAGAAAGGAGCCATCGCGGATCATGAAGCGCGACTCGCGCAACTCTTCGAAAGTCTCGCGCAGTGCAGGCAGCCCCACCACGAGGTCGCCCTGCTTCACCAGCAACAACGCGCGGTAGTAGCGGCTGCGCGTGTTCCACCTCGTCACCGCATGGCGTTCGGACAACTCGCAGAGGAGGTCGAGGTGGCGTTGCGCCAGCGCCAGATCCTGCACGAAGTACAGCGCCACCAGGCAGGCGGCCTCCAGCGAGTAGAGCCACGAGACGATGTGACCGACGCTGCGGGCGTATTCGACATTCTCGTTGGCCGTGCGCATGGCCTGATCCGGGAAGCCCTGCACCCACAGGATCTGCGCGAGCATGCGACGCGCGGTCACCGGCAGGTCGAGCTGGAAGCGGATGACGTGCGAACGATGCACCGGCGCCGCGTATTGCGCCAATGCGCGGTCGATGTGCGCGCGCGCCTGCGCCTGCTCGCCGAGGAAGAACAGCGACGTGCCCACCATGCGGTCGCCGACCACGGCATCGCCGTCATCGACCGAGCGCAACGCCACCGTGGAGAAACGGCGCGCCAGGTCCAGGGTCGCACGGCACTCGCCCCGCAACACGCGGAAGGTCCAGAGGGCCCAGAGCGCGCGGAGCTGATACTCGACATCATCCAGTTTCTCTGCGAGTTCCAGGGCGCGGTTCCAGGCAGCACCGCTTTCCTCCACCGAACTCCTGGCATAGTTGAGCGAGCCGCCGAGCGCCGAGTACAACTGCATTTCGTGACGCGGGTTGCGCTCCGTAGATTCGTTCATGCTGGCGAGCGCACGTTCCACCCAGGCGTGGCACTCCTCCATCATGGAAAGGTGCATCCACAGCGGCACGCTGGCCACGGTGAGCGCCACGCCGATCGCGCCATCGCCACCGGGTGAGAAGGCCCAGTCCAATGCCGCGCGCACGTTGCCGAGATGTCCGGCATACGCGGCCAGCCATTCGGCCGTCGGACGCGAATCCCATTCCGCCGCGGCGCCTTCGATCAGCTCGCGGAAGTACTCGGCGTGGCGGCGTGCAACTGCATCGAACTCCGCGTCTGCCGTCAGCTTTTCCAGAGCATAGGCGCGCGTGGTTTCGAGCAGGCGATAGGAAGAGGCCGGCCGACTGAGATCGGCACTCACCAGCGACTTCGCCACCAGGTTGGCCAGGCATTCCACCACCTCGGCCGCAGACATCTCAGCATCGGACACGACCGCTTCGACCGTCTCCAACCTGAACCCGCCCGCGAACACCCCGAGTCTGCGCAGCACCGTACGTTCGGTCGGAGCCAAGAGCTCGTAGCTCCAGTCGAGGGTCGCTCGCAACGTCTGATGCCGCGCGAGCGCGGTGCGATGCCCGCCGGCGAGCAGTTTGAAGCGGTCGTCGAGCCGGGCCGCCATCCCCTCCACACCCAGCGCCGGAACGCGCGCCGCGGCCAGCTCGATGGCCAAGGGAATGCCGTCCAGGCGCCGACTGATGCCGGCCGCGGCAGCCATGGCCCGTTCGTCGAGCAGCAGGCGCGGCTCGGCGGCAAGGGCGCGCGCCAGGAACAGGCGCAACGCGCCGGAGCGCATGAGCTCTTCGCGGTCTTCGGCACCCTCGCCCGGCACGGTCAGGGCCGGCACGACATAGCTTTGTTCGTCGGCGGTTCGCAGCGGCTCGCGGCTGGTCGCCATCAGGTGCGCACCCGGATTCACGCGCAGCACCACTTCCGCCATGCGCGCCGTCGCCTCGATCAGGTGCTCGCAGTTGTCGAGGATCAGCAACACCTGCCGCGATCCGAGCGCCGCGGCCACACGTTCGGCCGACGGCATCTCACCGGCCAGCTCCAGGCCGAGCGCGCGCGCGACCGTGACCGGGACGAGCTGCGGATCGGAGAGCGGACCCAGCTCCGCAAGCCACACGCCGTCGGCAAACTGCGGCAGCAGCACGCGCCCGCACTCGATGCTGAGGCTGGTCTTGCCGATGCCGCCCGCACCGCTCAAGGTGAGAAGGCGGTGCGTGGTGGCAAGCGCACAGATCGCCGCGACTTCGCTTTCACGCCCGATCAGCTCGGTCACGCGCATCGGCAGATTCGTGCGCGCGCCCACCTCCGCGCCGGACTCCGGGGCAGCACCCACGACGCGCAACGGGGTGAGCAACTGATAACCGTGCCCGGCGACGGTGCGCAACAGCTCGCGATCGGGCCCCAGCGCCTTGCGCACCGCCGCGATCTGCACCAGCAGATTGTTTTCCTCCACCACGCGCCCCGGCCAGACGCGGGCGATCAGCTCGTTCTTGCCGAGGACCGCCCCGTCGGCCTCCACCAGCGCCAGCAGCACGTCGAAGGCGCGGCCGCCCAGCTCGACGGGGATACCGTCGGCGAGCAGCTCGCGGCGCTGCGGATGCAGCTTGAAGCGGGCGAACTCGAAAACGCTTGAACGATTCACAGTCGGTCGGGGACCCAATCTCCGTGGAAGCCGAAGGGTACGCGCACGGGCAGTTCGATGACCGCCAACGGCTCGCCGGCGAAGTCCTGCGCCGACAGAATCACCACGTCGCTGGCGTTACGCTTCGCATCGTAGACGTAGGCCATGACGTAGCCATCGTCCTCCCCTGTCGCCCCACCGCGAGGCACGAACACCGGCTCGAGCGACGAGAACCCGGGGCCGAAGTCGTGCGTTTCCGTGCGTCCACTGCGTACGTCGTGTTTGTAGAGGGGTCCGGAGCTAACTTTGTCTCCCCACCAGTGCGCTGCGTAGGCGTAACGATAATCCTGTCCTCCGCGGCGGTCGTCGATGCGCGGAAACTCGCCACCATGATCGTCGAGCAGGCGCTCGGTAAGCCGACCGCTGGCGAGATCCAGAGTCCAACGCGCCAGGACCGGCGTGCCCTCGTTCGGGCCTCGCTTGTCATGGTCGTGCGTGCGCGGGTGGCGGATCACATCAACGATCACTTCGCCGCCTGCCGCCTCGTAGGCGTTGACGATATGGAAGACATAGCAGGATGGTGCCTCGAACCAGGTGAGACCGGCGAGATCGCCGTTGCGCGGAATGAGGCCGACGCGCGGGGTCTGCCGATCGTTCCAGAAGTACGGGAAGGTATGCCCCGGGACCCGTTCCGGCTGCAAGGTGACCGGCAGGTCGAGCACGACGACGAAGTTCCGCGTGAAGCCCACGTCGTGCACCATCGGCATGTGCGGCGCGGGAATGTCGGCCCGGGTCTCGGCGCGGCCGGCAGCATCCACTGCCACGTAGCGCAGCGTCGGCCGACCCGGCACATAGGTCATGGCGACGACCTCGCCCGTCAGCGGATCACGCTTGGGATGCGCGGTGAACCCGCCTTCCAGCGTACCGCCAAAGTCCGAGCGGGCAATACTCTCCAGGTTGTAGTCCAGCTCGATCGGCAGCTCCCCGGCTTCCACGATGGCGACGATACGGCCCCCGATCATCGTGACGTTGGTGTTCACGGACGTCTGCCCGGCGCCCGGCCCCGGAATCGGCGGCTTGCCCAAGGCCACGGCCGCGTCTGCGCTGACGGTGAAGCGGCTGCGATACCACTCCGCGCGACCGCCGCGCAGGCGCAAGCCGTGCACGAGGCCCGTCCCCGTGAACCAATGATAGAGCCCGCGATCCACCGGGCCGATCGGGCTCGGACCGATGCGCAAGAGCCTGCCTTGCAACTCATCCGGGATGCGACCGCGGACCTTGAGGTCGAAAGCGGTGGTCTCGCTCGTCATCGGCGCGAAGTTGCCGCTGAGGTAAGCGTTGTCGTCGGCGCCGTGCGAGGGAGCCAATCGTGCCGAAGAAGGTTCGGAAATACCGAGCTCGTGCGGGGTCAGCGATGCTGTGAGGGCGTTCATCGGGAAATCTCCTTTCATGGTGGCGGAATCAACGTGAGGGCGTTGTCTCGCACCGCTGCTGCCTCGTGCCAGGCCCGGCGCCGCGAGAGTGTCGACAGACACTCACGTTGGTCGCGTACGAACCGAGCGTGCATGCTGCCGATGCAGCAGCACAGTAGGAGGTCGCGGCCGGTTAATCCTTGCCGCGGTATAAATTGTTGTGAAAGCGCTCTTTTATGGCGCCCTGAATCGCGCCCAGTTCAGCGAGGTGACGGTGTGCATCCCTCTCCGTCCGCGAGAGGTTGGCGACGCCAACTTCTGCGAGGTGCAGGGTGGCTTCCCTCTCCCTCCGGGAGAGGTTGGCTGCGCCAACCTCTTCGAGGTGTAGGTGTGCATCCCTCTCCCTCCGGGAGAGGTTGGCTGCGCCAACCTCTTCGAGGTGTAGGTGTGCATCCCTCTCCCTCCGGGAGAGGGATAGAGGGTGAGGGGAAACCACCGCTCGCCCGTGCCACCACAGTTCACACCCTCGCGGCGCACCTCTGCCGTGCACTCCCAATGCACAGCGTGCCCCTCACTCCGGCCTGAGATTAAGCGCCCTGGCAAGCGACAAATTGAGCGAGATCTCCCGCGCCAACCTCGCGCGCACTTCCTCCACAGTCCCGTACACAGGATCCGCCCCCGTCGCCGAATACTGGGCTCGAACATCAGGCTCCTGCATGATCGCCGCAATCTCCCTATTCAACAGCGCAACCACCTTCTCGGGAACACCTGCCGGCCCCAGGAGATAGGTGGTGGCAATGAATTCACACACCGGGTAGCCCGCCTCCGTCAGAGTTGGCACGTCTGGAACCACAGGGTTGCGCTCCGCTCGTGCAACGGCCAACGCCCGAACCTTGCCGGCCTTGATCTGCGGCACCGCAATGGCGGTATAGAAGAAGCCTGCCATGACCTGCCCACCCAACACGTCGACCAGAGCGTCGGCTTCGCTCTTGTAGGGAACGAACAGCAGATCGATACCTGCGTTCTGACGAAATAGCTCTGCCGGGAGGTGGTTGGAACTCCCCAATCCAGCGTGCCCGAAACTGACCGAGCCGGGCTTGGCCTTGGCGAGGTCGACGAGTTCCTTCACCGTCCTGGCCGCGACGGAGGGGTGCACGACCAGGAACGGGGAGCCCGCGGCGAACATCGCGATTGGCGTGAAGGAAGTGACCGGATCGTATCCGGCCTCACGGTAGACGAGTGGACCGACCGGGAGCGCTGGGGTGTAGGTGGCCAGCAGGACGTAGCCGTCGGGTCTTGCAGCGGCAACTGCCTTCGTCCCGATGGTGGTTCCGGCGCCGGCTTTGTTCTCGACAACGAATCGTTGGCCGAGTCGCGCGGAGAGTCTTTCGGCGACGAGGCGGGTGCGGGCGTCGCCGGACCCGCCGGCGGTCGAGGGGAAGATGATGTGGACTGGCTTGGAGGGGTAGGCGTCGTCGGCGAAGGATGTGGGGACGGAGGACAGCAGCACCAATAGGGCTGCGAGGGTGCGACCTATCCACATTTCCACTCTCCTATCGAACATCGTCAATGAGCGGCTCAACCTAGTTGCGAGTCGCTCTCCGTATCTCCCCATTTGGAACGCATACCACTGCGGAACTGCGAGAGAACATCACGTACTACATAAGTCCCCGGCTGCAGCGGACCCGGACGCTCGAGCAGCGCGATGGCTTCCCCACGATTGCGCACACGCAGCTTCTGATA
Source organism: Betaproteobacteria bacterium Ga0077523 (assembly GCA_001464695.1). Taxonomy (GTDB): domain Bacteria; phylum Pseudomonadota; class Gammaproteobacteria; order Burkholderiales. Next base: position 15,810 of record LNDQ01000072.1, read on the forward strand.
AATGGAAGAGATCAGAATACGAATCGTCCCTTCAGATAGACCGCACTCGCGGGCGATTTCCGCGTTGGTCTTTCTCTTCAGGAGCAGATCTACCACCTGCTTCTCAGCTTCCGTGAAACCTGGCGTCCACTCTGTGTTGTCCATTCGCATCTCTCGCCGCGCTAGCACGCAATGCGGCATTCTCCCCCCAATATGGCTGACGCATCCACGATGCGCGTCCAGATCATGAGATCGAGGCACAACCAAGGGTCAGACGTTGCCTGCGTACTCTCGCCGCCGTGGTTGGTGAAGTCGCCCTTTCACAAGTTTTTACAGCACGGCAACGACTCTTAACTTCGCGCCACCTATCGTGCGGATCACAGGCAAGGCGGCATTTCCCGCATGCCATTCACACAGGAGGTGCGTCATGATCCACTACGAAAACCATTGGGCCGTCGTGACCGGAGCGTCGTCCGGATTGGGTCGAGGGTTCGCCGCCCGACTCGCGGACCGGGGCATGTCCCTGGTGCTGACCGGCCGCAGCGAGGGTCGGCTCAAAGAGGCGGCGAACCAGATCCGCCGCGCTGCTCTGCAGATTCAAGTCGAGACGGTCGCCGCCGACCTCTCGACGCCATCCGGGGTATCCGCGCTGCTCGATCACGTCCGTGACCGTCCGATCGAGGTGTTGATCAACAACGCGGGGTTTGGCAGTTACGGGCCGTTTGCAGAGACCGACCCGGCCCGCGAGGCCGAGGAGGTGGCCGTGGATGTCAGTGCCGTGGTTGCCCTGGCTCATGCGCTGCTGCCTGGGATGATCGCCCGAGGCAGCGGAGGGATTCTCAACGTCGCGTCTACGATCGCGTTTCAACCGGCGCCCTATCAGGCGGTGTATGGGGCGAGCAAGGCTTTCGTGCTGTCGTTCAGCCAGGCGCTGTGGGCGGAGGCTTGTGGCGCAGGTGTGGCGGTGACTGCGCTGTGTCCGGGGCCCACACGCACTGGGTTCGTTGATGCGCTGGGGGTCGATGTTGGGCACACCGCTATCTATCGACAGCTCGGCGATCCGGAGCCTGTCATTGAGGCCGGGCTGCGGGCGCTCGACAAGGGCCGGGCCGTGGTCATCGCCGGACTGAGCAACAAGTTGCTCGCGGAATCTAGCCGGCTCGCGCCTCGCGAGTTGCTCACGCTGATGACCGCCCGGCTGCTTGGTCCGGCGAATTCAGCGTCCAAGCCACCGATCGTTGTCCGCAACGAGATCCTGATTCATGCGGCACCTGAACGCGTGTGGGACCTGTTGACTGACGTCGAACGCTGGCCGTTGTGGTATCGGGCTTGTCGGTGGGTTCGAGTGAGCGTTGCCCCCATCCAAACCTTCCCCCACCAGAGGTGGGGGAAGGGGCCAACACCTGCTCCCTCGGCTTCGTTGGGGAAGCAGTTGCCGTTGTGGTATCAGGCTTGCAAGTGGGTTCGGCGGAGCGTTGCCCCCATCCCAGCCTTCCCCCACCGAAGGTGGGGGAAGGAGTGCATGACCGGAGGTGGTGCCCTTCGCGGGGGCCCAGCCTTCCCTCAACAGAGTTCGGGGAATGAGTGTCGCGAGCAGGCATTGCCTGAAGCGACGCACGGTGCGGGCCGAGGGACGGCGTTTCAGTGGAAGGCTCACCCGGTCACACTGCAAAGCACCGTGACTGCCGCCGACCCGCCGCGCACGTTTGCTTTCGTCGCGGATACGCCGGGCATCCACGCCGAGCGCACGTTCATGCTGCGTCCTGCACCCGCTGGAGTCGGCACCGTCGTCGTGAGCTACGAAACCCAGGTCGGGTTCCTCGCGAGACTGGGGCGGCTGTACCTGGGCCGACGGTTGTACGCAGCCAATCAGGCGATGTTTGCCGATCTGGCTCGAGCGGCAGAACACAGTGGCGTGATGGAGGCGATACCCGCAGCGGGTTGACCGAGGACGACGTTCAACAGGACCACGGCCGGGTGCGCAGGTGCCCGGCTTCGCGTTTGCAACCAGAGTCGTTCCCGAATCGACGCGTGCCTTACGCCTTCAACTGATCTCCGATCGGCAGCTTGCGAATGCGCTTGCCGGTCGCCGCGTAGACCGCGTTCACGACGGCGGGGATCGCGGCCGACGTTCCTGGTTCACCGACGCCGCCGGGATGCTCTTGGCTCGGGACCAGATGCACGTCGATCGCCGGCGTCTCGTTGATGCGCATGACGCGGTAGTCGTGAAAATTGCTCTGCTGGACACGACCTTCGGCGATGCGCACTTCGCCCCATAGCGCAGCCGTCAGGCCGAACACGATGCCGCCTTCCATCTGCGCGACGACGATGTCCGGGTTCACGGTAAGCCCGCAGTCGACCGCGCACGTCATGCGCTTCACCTGCACGCCGCCCTCCTGGTCGACGGCCACATGCGCCACTTGCGCGATGTAGCTGCCAAATGCATGCAGCAGCGCGATGCCGCGTCCTTCGCCTTTCGGCAGAGCTTCTCCCCAACCGCTCTCGCGGGCGGCGAGATCGAGGACTGCACGCGCACGCGGGTCGCTCACCAGCCGACGGCGATATTCGAGCGGGTCGACGGCGGCCGCGGCGGCGAGTTCGTCGAGGAACCCTTCGACCACGAATCCGCCGCGGGTCGGCCCGACGCCGCGCCAGAACGCCGTGGGCACCCCGGGCGGCTCCTGGCGCACGAACTCCGCGCGGAAGTTCGGTAGGCGGTAGGGCGGTGCGACGGCCACTTCGACAGCATCGATGTCCACCCCCTTCACGGTCGCGACGATGCCGTCGTACCCGATCGCCTGGATCACCCGCAGGTTCTTCGGAAACAGATCGTTCGCGACCCGCTTGAGGATCGAAGACCCCGTCACCTTGTGGGTCCACGCGACCGGCATCCCTTGCGCATCGAGTCCGGCCGCGATGCGATCGTGATACGCGGGCCGGTACATGTCGTGTTGCAGATCTTCCTCCCGCGTCCAGACCACTTGCACGGGATGCGCCACCAGCCGGCCGACCCGCACGGCCTGTTCGATGAAGTCGACCTCCAGGCGCCTGCCGAAGCCGCCGCCCAGCAGATGGTTGTGCACGCGCACGGCTTCCTTCGGCAGACCGGTGACTTTCGCCACCGCGTTGAGCGCGAACGTGGGCACCTGGGTGCCGACCCAGATGTCGCACGTGTCCTTGCGCACGTGGACCGTGCAGTTGAGCGGCTCCATGGTGGCGTGCGCCAGCATCGGCTGCTGATAGACCGCGTCGATACGGCGTGCCGCGCTGGCCATCGCGGCGGACGGATCGCCCTCCTTGCGCGCCACGGCACCCGACTGCTCCGATGCGGTGGCGAGTTGCGCTTCGATCGCGGCGGACGTCAACGCGGCATTCGAACCGGTATCCCAGCGCAAGTCGAGCGCCGCCAAGCCTTGTTGCGCCGCCCACGTGTTGTCCGCCACGATGGCCACCGCATCGTCGAGCTTCACGATCTGGCGGACTCCGGGCACCACGAGCGCCTTGGTGTCAGCCACGCCGGTAATCCGTCCGCCGAACACCGGGCATTGCGCGATAACGGCAAATTTCATGTCCGGCAGCCGGACGTCGAGACCGTAGCGGGCCTCACCCGACACCTTGGCCGGGGTATCGAGCCGGGGCAGCGACTTGCCGATCAGCTTGAAGGACGGCGGGTCCTTCAGCGTGACTTTGCCCGGCACCGGAAGGCGCGAGGCGTCGTCCGCGAGTTCACCGTATGAGAGTGTGCGTCCCGATGCGGCGTGAACGACCTTGCCGTTCTCGGCGCGGCAGGTCGTCGCGTCCACCTTCCAGGTCGTAGCGGCCGCCGTGATCAGCATGGTGCGCGCCGTCGCACCGGCCCGTCGTAGTTGTTCCCAGTTGCCGCGGACCGAGGTCGAGCCGCCGGTTTCCTGGACGCCAAACAGCGGCTCCGCATAGCGCTCGTCGTCGGGCGGGGCGTGCTCCAGCAGGACTTGGGTGGGATCGACCTCGAGTTCTTCCGCGATCAGCATCGTCATCGCGGTGTACGTACCCTGCCCCATTTCGACCTTGTGCATGACGAGCGTCACGGTGCCGTCACTCGCTATGCGGATAAATGCATCCGGCGCGAATGCCGCAGCAACGTCGGGCGCGCCGCTCGGCGTCTTCGGCGAGCGCAGACCGAACGCGAGGAGCAGACCGCCGCCGGCTGCAGCGCCCGCAGTGATCCCGAGAAACTTCCGGCGCGTGATGGCTGGCCTCTTCGGCTGATGTGGGCTCGACGGGTTCATGGGGTTGTCTCCCGGGTGGATGGGCGTCGCCGGAACAATGGCATTGTTTGCGCAAGATCCGTAGGACGTGCGGGCGGCGTCTGGTATCTGCGTACGCAATTGTGTGCCTGTCGCGGCATCGGAGCGCATTCAGAGCGGGGTCTTGCATCTGAGCATCTGGGCCCCTGTCTCTCCATCGAGCGTCAGTAACACAATGCCGGCTTGTACTCTTGTCCTGACCCGGAGACACAAGGCCGGGCAGTCAAGCGATCGACAAAGCCGTTCTGGAAAGCACTTCTTTCAAGACCATGAAGGTGCGAATCTGTCGGACCCCTGGAAGATACAGAAGCTGCTCGGCATGAAGCCGGTTGTAGGTCTCGTTGTCCTTGGCTCGCACGAGCATGAAGTAGTCGACCTCGCCGGTGACAACGTGACACTCGAGGCATTGCGGAACCTTCTGAACCGCCTTCTCGAACTCCGCAAAGGACTCAGGAGTCGAGCGATCCAGGACCACGCCGATGAACACGAGTGTCCCTGCATCGAGCGCCCTGGGATCCAGTAGCGCCACGATGCGCCTGATGAGGCCGAGCGCCTTCAGCCGTTCTACCCTTCGCAAGCACGCCGGCGGACTCAGGTTCACTTTGTCAGCCAGCTTGACGTTCGAGACTGAAGCATCGATCTCGAGAGCCCTGAGGATGGCTCGATCGACACGATCCAGATCGACCGCTATTGGCGGCATCGGCTTCGTAGAGCGTGATTGCACTGTTGTTGCGCACATGTCTCCTCCCACGAAATTTCGCTCGATCTTGGCCCGACGGGTCGGCTTCGTATTGCATATTCGTCTCGACATTTGCAAGAACGGCTCTCGAGGTAGTTGCTACGATTTCTCCAGGCTCAATCGACCCATCGCGCTCGGAGTTTCCGGTCGGTGGGCGTGAGAGCTCCGCAACCTCATGGTCACCGCGATTGCACGTTTGGCTACCGAGGAATCCCCTTTCGGTCGGTAAACGACCGGTCAAACCTTGAAAGGAGAATGTGATGAAGTCGTTTCTCAAGCTCCCCGTCGCCGTCGGAGTCATCGGACTTACCGCTCTCGGGACTTCTGGCCCCGTTCATGCCGCCGCCGGCAGTGAGAAGGCCACCATCGTGCTGGTGCATGGCGCTTTCGCAGATGGCTCCTCCTGGAGCAAGGTCATTCCGAAACTGCAGGCTAAGGGCCTGAACGTCATCTCGGTCCAGAATCCGCTGACGTCGTTGGCCGACGATGTGGCAGCGACGCGTCGGGTGCTCGACATGCAAACAGGCCCCGTCGTGCTCGTTGGGCATTCATGGGGCGGCCTCGTGATCACCGACGTCGGTACCCACGAGCGCGTGAAGTCGCTGGTGTATGTCGCCTCGTTCGCGCCCTCGGAGGGACAGTCCATCACCGACATGACCAAGGACTATCCGCGCCCGAGCGGCCTGGATCACTTGATCGTGGACAAAGAGGGATTCATCACGATGTCCCCGGAAGGGATCTCCAAGCACTTCGCCCAGGACTTGCCGGAGGCGGAAACCCGATTGATGGCAGTTACTCAGGGCCCGATTCGGGGAGGGAACTTCGAGGAGAAAGTTACCGCGGCGGCATGGCGGGGCAAGCCGTCCTGGTTCGTGGTCAGCGAAAAGGATCTCATGATCCAGCCAGCACTCCAGAAGGCCAATGCCGAGCAGATCTCCGCGCGCGTCGTGAGCCTCCCCGCGAGCCACGTGCCGCAGCTGTCCAAGCCATCGCAAGTGGCGAACGCGATCATTGCGGCGGCTGAAGTGGCGGTAGGCCAGAAGCAGTAGTCCGTTGCGCACCCGTCCTCAATCTTTCGAAGGTTTAGTGGGGGAAGGGGCGTACACCGCCCCCCTCGGCTTCGCCGGGGGAGCACTTGCCGTTGTGGTATCGGCCTTGCGGGTGGGTTCGCCGGAGTGTTGCCCCCATCCCAACCTTCCCCCATCTTCGACGGGGGAAGGAGTGCCTCGAGCAGCCGTTTCCTGAAAGAAATGGGGTCTTCAACGCAAGCATTCATGTCCCCGATCGGCACCAGCGTCATGCCTTCTCAATACCGAGGTCGCCATCAACGGGATGAAACCTGTGCCTGGCGCAACAACGGCCGCAGCCGCAAGGCCGCCAATGCGCAAAGCACGAGTGCCCAGGCCAGCAGGCCGGCGCCGGTCACGAGCTGGTCGTCGATCAGGTAGTTCACGCACAGTTGTGCCTCGGCATCGCGGTACAGCAGCCCCGCGCTCGCCAGCATCCAGGCGGCGTTGCCGAGGAAGAAGGCCGCCACGACCGGTGACAACCGCTGGCGCCCCCAGGAGAGCAGCACGCCGGCCGCGATCCAGCTCGCGTACTTTCCGGTCGCGAACGCGGGCGAGAGCAGGGCCAGGTCCAGCGCGGCAGGGATCATCCAGAATGCGAACACGCAGGAAGCGGCGGTCGCACCGAACAGACCCTGCACGTCCAGGGACGCCAGTGTGCGTCGGGGTATCCACCGAGCGAGCCACCAGCCCAGGGCGAGCAGCAGCGGAAACTCCAGCAGCATGTGCAGGCTCATGCGGCTCTCGATGAATGCCAGCGGATTCATCGTCGCGCCGTTGCCAGGCGCTGCGCGGCCGCCACTGCAGAGGACCAGTCGGCGTAGTCGTAGATGCCGCGAACACGCCCGTCGACATCGATGACATGGATGGCGCCGTTGTGCACGAAGCCGCCCAGGCCGTCGGCGACCACGACGACACCCAGTTCGCGGAGTGCCCGCCGACCCTCGGACGCAAACACCGGTGCGGCGACAGTCCACCAGGCCGCGTCGGCGCGGAACCGACGCGCATAGGCGCCGAGCCTGGCGCGGTCGTCACGATCGGGGTCGATGGAGATGGACAGCAGCCCTACGTCCGCGCCGCCGGCGCGCCGCAGCGCCTCCTGGGCCTGGTGGAACTCGACGCCCAGGACCTGGCAAACGGATGCGCATTGGGTGTAGATGAAATCCACCAGGCGCACGCGGCCTGTCCCGACCTCGAAGCGCTGGTCGGCTGCATCGCGCAGCATGGTGGCAGGCAGGTGCAGCCGCCCCTCGCGTGCAGCCTCGCGGCGCAAGGCCTCGAACGTCCAGCGTTCGAAGCCGTCGGTCAAATTTGCCGCACCGACCAGAAAACCGGCGACCAGCAGCGCGCAGGCAGCCAGCGTCGGGACCAGAGCGACCTCCTTCACACCGCCAGGCAGTCCGCAGCCATCGACCCGACGGCGCCGTTCGACGCGCTCGAGCGAATCGCCTTCAGTCACGGGCCGGCAGTTCCTTCTCGCCCGCGAAAGGGGCGGTGCGGTCTTTGTGCGCCTCGCGCGCCCGGGCCACGGTCTCGACACTGACGGCCGAACTGCTGTTGCCCCACTGCGAACGCACGTAGCTCAGCAATGCAGCGATCTGTTCGTCACCGAGTTGGCTGCCGAAGGCGGGCATGACACCGTTGTAGGTGGCGCCCTTGACGATCAGTTCACCGGTCATGCCGTGCAGCAGAATGGCTGCTGCAGTGCTGTCCTTGCCGAGCACCCACTCGCTGCCCGCCAGCGGCGGGAAGACGCCGGGCAATCCCTGCCCGTTGGCCTGGTGGCAGGCCACGCAGAGCGATGCGAAGAGTGCCGCGCCATCGACCTTGCCGCTCTCCTTGGCGCCGGACAGCTCAGACGAATCGCGGCCGTCACCCCAATCGGATGGCGTCTCGATGTCGGAGCGGGTGATGTAGACGATGCAGAAGCCGAACACCAGCGCGACGAGCGCCAGCATGGGCCAGGGAACCGGACCGGTACCCTCGTACGGGTCGGGGTTCTCGCGTTCTTCCTGCGGGGAAATGTGGAATTCGCTCACGGGTGTTCCTTCAGCGTGACGCGGCGGCTGCGGGCTGAGGCTGCGCCTGCAAAACCGGATAGCCGTGGTCGAGTGCCTTCATGTAGGCCACCAGGTCCAGCGCTTCGTGGCTGGCCACGATGACCTTGCCCGGAGGCGCGAACCCGGAGGGCAGCATGACCTCCACATCGCCGGGATCGACCTTGTCCTTGGCCTCGAAGAGGTAGGGGTAACTCGGCATGATGCTGTCAGGCGCGTAGGCACGTGGCTGATAGAGGTGACCCAGGTGCCACTGCTCGCTCGGCTGGCGGGCGCCGATGTTGAAAAGATCCGGCCCGGTGCGCATGGTCCCGAGCAAGTGGGGCGTGTCGTAGGCATAGTCACCGGCCACACTGGCCCGGCCCCACCCACGCTCGGTGTCGGGTGCGAAGCTCCTGGCGCGCGGTTGCTGCGAGTGGCAGTAGACGCAACCGTTGGCGATGTAGACCTGACGCCCACGCAATTCGGCGCTGGTGTAAGGCTTGAGTCCCTCGAGCGGCGTCGCGTCGCGCACGGTCAGGTAGGGGATGACGACAAGCGCGCCGGTCGCGATGCTCAGCATGGTCATGCCCCCGGCAAGTAGTCTGGTCTCGCTGTGCATGATCAGAAGTTCCTCAACAGCGCAGGCTGAACACGGCCTGCCGAGCGACCGACAAGCAGCATGACGAAGTGGACGACGAAGATCACGTGGCCCACCGCCATCAGCGCACCGCCCACGCTGCGCCACTTGAGATACGGCGCCGTCAGCGTCACCGAATCCATGAAGGGCCGGCTCCCGTCCAACATGGCCTCACCCTGCAGCCAGCCGCCGATGGTCAGCGACACGAAGTAGATCGTGATGCCGATGGCCGCAAACCAGAAGTGAGCCGCGATCAGTCCGGGTGAAGGCCACTCGCGGCCCGATACCCGCGGCACGATGAAGTAGATCGCGCCGAAGAACACCATGGTCACGAACCCGTAGAGCCCCAGGTGGGCGTGGGCGACCGTGAAGTGCGTGAAGTGCGCGACGGCATTGACGATGCGCAGCGCCTCGAAACTGCCCTGGATGGAGCTGGCCGTGTACATCAGGCCGCCGAAGCCGATGAAGCGCAGCGTCGGCGAGGTACGCAGGGCATCGAGGTGGCCCTTCAGCGTCTGGTGCTGGTTCACCGTGAAGGCCAGCACGGGAATGATCATCATCATGCTCTGCACGATGGACAGCGAGATGAGCCAGCCGGGCACCGGACCGCCGATGAGGTGGTGGCCGCCCACCTGGCCATAGAAGAACGCGAGGCCCCAGAACCCCAGCAGCGACAGGTTGTAGCTCTGCACCGGCCGCCCGATGATCTTGGGCAGGAAGTAGTAGACCGACGCCAATGCGAGTGGCGTGTAGAAGAGGCCCAGCACGTTGTGGCCGAACCACCAGTTCATCGCGGCCTGCTGCACGCCTCGATGCAGTCCTGGCACGTTGGCCACCAGGAAGAGCACCGGAAACCAGAACAGGGCACAGCCCATGTACCAGACCGACACGTAAAGGTGCTCCACCCGGCGATGGACCAGCGTCAGCACTAGCGGCACGCCCACGAGCGCGCCGCCGATGACGAAGAGGATGTCGATCTGCCAGGGAATTTCGAGCCACTCCAGACCGTCGCTCAAGCCCACCGCGATCGCGCCCAGACCCGCGATCAGGGCCGCGTTCCACAGTGCCGCGCCGAGAAAGGCGAACGGCGCGCCGACCAACGGGGTCTTCAACAGGCGCGGGATCACGAAGAGCGCGATGCCGAGGCCGGCCATCGGTGCCCAGCCGTAGGCCACTGCATTCAGGTGAATGGTGCGGATGCGACCGAAGGTCAACCAGGGTTGGTGCGCGAGCCAGTCGGGTTCGTGCAAGCGGATGGAGGCCGTGAGGCCAGCGGCCGAAGCCACCAGCAGCCACGCGAACGCACAGCAGAAGAAGAAGAACACCAGGGGTGCCGTGGAGGCGTCGGCGCGGGCGCGATCGACCAGCTCGGCGTTGCCCAGCCCCAAGGCAGTGCCGGCGGCCGGGTCTTCACGGGTGCCGATCTCGCCCGGCGCGAAGATCACCTCGGCTGCCTTGGCACTCTTGTCGAACATGCTGCTGCGCTGCGACCAGATGAAGACCAGCAGTGCCGTGACCGACAGGACGAAGGCCGACAGAAGGATGGCAACGGTGCTCAATGCGTTCTCCGGTTGGATGCACGTTGCCGCGACGTTGGCACCGCCGGCACCGGACGCCATGCATCCACGGGCGACGGCCGGTATCTGCGTGCCAATTTGTGCGTCTGTCACGGATCCGGTCTCGAATCCACGCTGATTCGGGGTCCGTGGCGCCGGATCAGGTCTTCTGATTCGCCTTAACGAATCTGAAGCACCGGCGCGAGGCGGAGCGTGTCGGCGCGGCACTCGCGGCCGGTTGTGCCCCTGCAACCCCCCGTAGCACAAGGGTTTCCGGGTCGCGAGCGGCTTTTCCGGACGTCGCAGGAAATCTTAAAAATCCTGAGCCGCTCCCGTGGCCGAGAGCCGTGCAGGCGTCAAACACCTGAAACGCGGGGTGCCGCCCGTTCACAACGCTTCATATCTATTTAGTAGGCCGGATGCGGGCGGAGCGCCACGATGGTGTCGTCGCAACGGACCTCACCCACAGGGCACGGAGCGACGCCAGACCCCCGAGTTCAGGATCGATTCCATGGCCATGTGCCCGATGACGCAGACATTCCTCGACGAGTTGACAGCCGGCGCTTGCCCGCCCCTCTACACACTCACGCCCGACGGCGCACGCAAGACGCTCATCGCCATGCAGGACGTCCCGACGCCATCACCGCCCGCTGCGATCGAGGACCACACACTGCCCATCGGCCCCACGAACACGACACGCGTGCGCATCGTGCGCCCGGAAGGCAGCAGCGGCGCGCTACCGGTCGTGCTGTACTTTCACGGGGTGGGCTGGATGCTGGGCGATGCGGGAACCCACGATCGCCTGGTGCGCGAGATCGCCGACGGCACCGGCGCGGCCGTGGTGTTCATTGATTACGACCGCACGCCCGAGAGTCGCTACCCGGTCGCGATCGAGCAGTGCTACGCGACCTTGCTCCACGTCACCGAGCACGCGGATGCGCTCGGGCTGGATGCGAATCGCATTGCGATCGCAGGCGATGGAGCCGGCGGCAACCTCGTCGCCGCGGTTGCCCTGCTGGCGAAGGAACGCAGCGGGCCGCCGCTGCGCTGCCAGGTATTGATGTACCCCGTGACCGACGCGAATTTCGAAACGCACTCCTACAACGAGTACGCCGACGGCTACTGGCTCACGAAGAGCACCATGAAGTGGTTCTGGAACGCGTATCTGCCGGCGGAATCGCGCCGCAAGGATCGCCTCGCAGCACCCCTGCAAGCGACCCTCGATCAACTCGCCGACCTGCCGCCGGCGTTGATCGTCACGGCCGAGAACGACGTGGTGCGCGACGAGGGCGAAGCGTATGCCGCGCGCCTCGTGCAAGCGGGTGTCTCCGTTTCCGCCGTGCGCGTGCTCGGCACCATCCACGATTTCGTGCTGCTGAATGCGCTCGCCGACTCACCCGGCGCGCGCAGCGCGATCGCGTTGACCACCGCGACCCTGCGTCGCGCCCTGGCGCATTGACGCCCCACCCCGCTTCATCGTCCATCTTCCGACCGGAGGACCCGATCATGAACCTCGATCACCGCGATGCCCGCCCGCCGATTCCGCGGCTCCTGCTCACCGAAGCGCCGCCCGAGCTCGATGCTCCCGCAGGCACCCAGAGCGATGCCGCGAGTCGATTCGGCATCACACCCGCCTGGTCCTTCGCGCAGCACTCGGGCACCACGTTCCTCGAGGGCGTCCTGTTTCCGGGCCGACGCTTCCACCCCGAACCACCGCACGACACCGTGGTTCCGCTGGAAGCGCGTCAATCCGGCAGGCCGTCCAAGCAACCGCGTGGGCTCTCCCGCGGTGCTCGCACGCGCGCCCTCGAGTTCATGGAGCGCCACATCGGCGACGACGTGTGCCTCGACGACATCGCACGGGCCGCTTGCGTCAGCCGCTCGCATTTCGCGCGCCTGTTTCGCGTGAGCATGGGCGACAGCCCCATGGGCCACCTGCTGCACATGCGCATCGAACGGGCGAAGACACTGCTCGCGCAAAACGACCAGTCCATCTGCTCGATCGCCCTGTCGCTCGGCTTTTTCGATCAGAGCCATTTCTCGCGCACGTTCCGGCGCCTGGCGGGCGTGTCGCCCAGCGAGTTCGCGCGCACTTACTAGTTGCGCGTCGGGGAGCACCGCACGTTCCGCCGTGCCTCCGCGTGGGGCACATCGGTTTTGTGCGTTCCCATTGCATGGAAGCCATCGGGCGCCTCGGAACGCAGAGGACGCCAAGGCCCTTCGAATAGCACGGAGATACCGGGTGCAGCACTCCCGTGCAATTCATCCGAAGCGTGAGCAACGACACTGGTTGCGCACCGACGACATGAAGACTCCCTGCCGTGCCGCATGGGGGCAGGTGTAGCGAACCGATCCATCCACCGCAAGAAAGGAAACCGTCATGAAAGTCACCCACATCCTCACCCTCGCCGCCCTGGGCATCAGCGCCTCCGTCGTCGCCGACGACACGATCCGCTCCAAGGGCGAACCGGAGAAGTACGGCCGCGCCGCGGAGCAGGAGAACATCATCAAGTCCAAGGGACAACCGGAGAAATTCGGGCGCGCGGCCGACGACATGGCCAAACCGTCGAAGAAGGAGATCTACAAGCGCAACGCCGAGGGCGACACGATCAAGTCCAAGGGCGAGCCGGAGAAGTTCGGGCGCGCCGCCGACGACATGGCCCAACCGTCGAAGAAGACGATCTACAAGCGCAACGCCGAGGGCGACACGATCAAGTCGAAGGGCGAACCGGAAAAGTTCGGTCGCGCCGCCGACAAGGAGATCAAGTCGAAGGGCGAGCCGGAGAAGTTCGGTCGCGCCATCGCCGACAAGAGCGGCAGCTGATCCCGATCGCAACAGCGCAACGGGCCGACACCGGAAGGGTCGGCCCGTTTTCATTTTGGTCGGAGAACTGGAAGTGCAGTGTCGCGCTGCATGCGTCGCGCCGACGGCAGTGCTCTCGCGAAAAGCACGTCGATACACGTCCCGGCACGTTGATGCAATCGGCATTCGGACACGAGGAACAGAGTGATGACCGCAACGCCCGAGAACGGAATGTTCCGATTTCATCAACTTCACTCGAGGAGAGTTTCCATGACGAACGACCCAAGCTTCACCGACGCTCAAGCCGACGATTCCTTCGCCGTACCGGCGCGCCGCCGGATGCTGATGGGCAGCGCCGGCGTCATCGCCGCGGCGGGCCTCACCACGCTCGCCGAGGCCGCCACCGACAAGCCGACCAGCACCTCTTCCAAGCACATCCGGAGCAACCAGAACATGAACATGATCACAGTAAGAGACGGCACGCAGATCTACTACAAGGACTGGGGCAAGGGACAGCCCGTCGTGTTCAGCCACGGCTGGCCCTTGAGTTCCGATGCGTGGGAATCGCAGATGTTCTTTCTCGCATCGCACGGCTACCGCTGCATCGCGCACGATCGTCGCGGACACGGCCGCTCGAGCCAGCCGTGGAACGGCAACGACATGGACAACTATGCCGACGACCTGGCGGAGCTCATGGATGCGCTCGACCTGAAGGGCGCGACGATGATCGGTCACTCCACCGGGGGCGGCGAAGTGGCGCGCTACATCGGCCGGCACGGGACCAAGCGGGTGGCCAAGGCCGTTCTCATGGGTGCCGTGCCGCCGATCATGCTGAAGACGTCAGCCTATCCCGACGGCCTGCCGATGGAGGTGTTCGACGGCTTCCGCGCCGCCTATCTGGCCGATCGCTCGCAGTTCTTCTACGACGTCGCGGGCGGACCGTTCTTCGGTTTCAATCGTCCGGGCGCGAAGGTGTCGCAGGGTCTCATCAACTCCTGGTGGCGCCAGGGGATGCAGTGCGGCCACAAGAACGGCTACGACTGCATCAAGGCGTTCTCCGAAACGGACTTCACCGAGGATCTGAAGAGGTTCGACGTGCCGACGCTCATCGTGCATGGGGACGACGATCAGATCGTGCCGATCAAGAACTCGGCGCTGCTGTCGGCCAAGCTCGTGAAGAACTCGACCCTCAAGATCTACCCGGGCGGCACGCACAGCCTGGGCGACACCTCCAAGGACCAGTTGAACGCGGATCTGCTCGCGTTCCTCAAGGCGTAGAGGCACCTCGGTTGCGCTTCGGTACGCAACCGGCAGGTGCGTACCGAAGCGGTCTGCTTCGCGGTATTCCCCTGATTCCTCCAGGGGCAAGTTCCGCTATTCGACGTCCGATCGATGAGCGAAGATGCGTGTTCGCTTCGATCATCGTCGAGTGGGCACCCGTGAATTTCAACCGTGGGCGAAACCTTTTCGGCGATGGAGGTTCGTACCCGACGTCGTCACGTCGACGATCAACTACCCGAGAGGAAACCACCATGACATTCAAGAAATCCCTGTCGATCGCCACGCTCTGCGCCGCCGCTGCCTTCGCTGGCACCGCCGCCGCCCAGGACTCCAAGACCGTGCTGACTCTCGCCACCGCCAAGCAGATGGCCGAGGCGTGCGAAGCGAAATCCAAGGCCGAAGGCTGGAAGATGGTCATCGCCATCGTCGATGACGGCGGCAACCTCAAGTACTACTCGCGCATGGACGGCTCGTTCCTGATCAGCGTGAAGATCGCCCAGAGCAAGGCCGAGACGTCGGCCCGCGTGCCGGTGTCGACCCGCAAGCTCGGTGAAATCTCGCAGTCCGTGAAGGGCCTGGAACTGGTCCCCGGCGTCGCGATCTTCGCCGGCGGCCTGCCGATCTTCACCGCAGGCGGTGCCCACATCGGCGGCATCGGCGTGTCCGGCGGATCGGCCGATCAGGACGAGGTCTGCGCGCAGGCGAGCCTCGACGCCGTGAAGGGCGTGTTGAAGTAATTTTCGCTTTGATGCAGGGGTGACGGTCGCCGCCGTTGCGCAACGTGCGCTGGGCGGTGGACCAGGGCGCGCGGTTCGTCGGTAAGAGCTGCCCCCATCCCAACCTTCCCCCGCGGTGGCGGGGGAAGGGGTGTACGGCGAGGTACATCCTCTCCCGCGGCTGTGCCGGGGGAGCTGCCCCCATCCCAACCTTCCCCCGCAGTCGCGGGGGAAGGGGTGTACGGCGAAGTACATCCTCTCCCCCGGCTGTGCCGGGGGAATTGCCCCCATCCCAGCCTTCCCCCGCGGTTGCGGGGGAAGGGGCGTACGGCGAAGTACACCCCCTCCCCCGGCTATGCCGGGGGAGGGTTGGGGTGGGGGCAAGCACCCGCGCCAGTGCCGTTCGTTAACATGACGGCATTCGCCTCATCAATCAGACATCGATCGTGACCTCACCCTCCCCGCTCGCCCCGCTGCCGCTCCCCGCAACGATCCGTTCGCGCTTCATCCCCGACGTCAACGGGCTCACGATCCACATCCTCGAAGCAGGCCACGAAACACCAGGGCGCCCCCTCCTCCTGCTCCTGCACGGCTTTCCCGAACTCGCGTACAGCTGGCGCAAGGTCATGCCCGCGCTGGCAGCGGCGGGCTATCACGTGGTGGCACCCGACCAGCGCGGCTACGGGCGCACCACCGGCTGGGACAGCACCTACGACGGCGACCTGGGATCGTTCCGCATGTTGAACCTCCTGCGCGATACGGTGGGTCTGGTCGCCGCGCTAGGACACCGGTCGGTGGCCGCAGTCATCGGCCACGATTTCGGCTCGATCGTGGCGGCCTGGGCTGCCGTGGTCCGGCCGGACGTGTTTCCTGCCGTGGTCCTCATGAGCGCGCCGTTCGGCGGGACTCCGCAACTATCCCTCGGAGCATCACCTCCGGCACCATCCCGGACCATCCACGACGAACTCGCCGCCCTGGCGCGCCCGCGCAAGCACTACCAGTGGTACTACTCCACCCGCGAGGCCAACGACAACATGTGGCATTGCCCGCAAGGCGTGCACGATTTCCTGCGCGCCTATTACCACCACAAGAGTGCGGACTGGAAGCAGAACCAGCCTTATCGCCTGCAGTCCTGGAGTGCTGCCGAACTCGCGAAGCTGCCCACGTACTACGTGATGGATCTCGCGCAGAACATGGCGCAGACCGTGGCAACCGAAATGCCCTCTCCAGCCGAGATCGCGGCCTGCCGGTGGCTGCCCGACTCGGAACTGAGCGTCTACAGCGGTGAATACGGCCGCAACGGATTCCAGGGCGGCCTGCAGTGGTATCGCTGCATGACTTCGCCCAAATACATCGCCGAGCTGCAGCTCTTCGGCGGTCGTACGATCGACGTGCCTTCCATGTTCATCGCCGGAAAGAGTGACTGGGGCGTGTATCAGAAACCGGGCGACTTCGAACGCATGCAGGGAACCTCCTGCACCCGCATGCAGGAATGCCATCTGCTCGACGGGGCGGGTCACTGGGTGCAGCAAGAGCAGCCGGAAGCCACTGCCCGGCTGCTGCTCGACTTTCTGCGCCGGCACGCCGCACAGCCCTGAGCCAGCCGGCCTCGGCCCGGCCGCACGAACGCACGCCTAGTAACTTGCATAATGCAAGTTACTAGGCTATCGTGCGAGCATGCGACACAAGAACCTCGGCAAGATGCAGTGCCCCATCGCCCGCGGCCTCGAGCGCGTGGGCGAGTGGTGGAGCATCCTCATCATCCGCGATGCGCTGCACGGGCTGACGCGCTTCGACCAGTTCCAGGAAAGCCTCGGGATCGCGCCGAACATGCTCACGCGCCGCCTCGGTGCTCTGGTCAAGGCCGGCATGCTCGAGCGGCGGCGTTACAGCGATCGGCCGCCGCGCTACGAATACGTGCTGACCGAGCGCGGTCGCGATTTCCGTTCGGTGATCATCGCCATGACGGCCTGGGGCAATCGGCACTTCGCACCCGAAGGTACCAGCGTGATGCTGCTCAATGCACGCACTGGCAAGCCGGCTGATCCCGTGTTCGTTGATCGCAACAGCAAACGCCCGCTCACCGACACCGAATTCCTGGTCGCCCCCGGCCCCGCCGCGACCGCGCGCACCAGCACCAAGCTCGCCATGAGCGACTGGGGTGCGGCGCGCCGGTTGCCCGCCCGCCGCAGCGCCAAGGTCAGCACCGCATCGTGAGCACCCTGGCCGCCACCGCGGCGGACCGCGCCGCAATGAGTCCGCGCACTCGCCTGCTGCTGGAAGGGCGGATCGTACCGACCCTGCTCCTGCTCGCGTGGCCGAACATCCTGGTCATGCTGGCGCAAGCCTCCACCGGTCTGGTGGAAACCTGGTTCGTGTCGCGCCTCGGCACCGACGCCCTGGCCGGCATGGCGCTGGTGTTCCCCGGCTACATGATGATGCAGATGCTCTCCGCCGGAGCGGTCGGCGGTGGCATTTCGTCGGCCATCGCGCGCGCCCTCGGTGGCGGTCGGCGCACGGATGCCGATGCGCTGGTCTTGCACGCGATCGTCATCAACGGCCTGCTCGGACTGTTGTTCACGGTCCTGGTGCTCGCATTCGGGCGGCCTTTGTACGCGGCGATGGGCGGCACCGGCGGCTCTCTGGATGCTGCGCTCGAGTACTCGAACGTCGTGTTCGCGTTTGCCTGGCTGATGTGGCTCATGAATGCACTCGCGAGCGTGCTGCGCGGCACCGGCAACATGCTGGTGCCGTCGGTCGCCATCTGCGTGGGCTTCGTGCTGTTGGTGCCGCTGTCGCCCTTGCTCATCTTCGGCTGGGGTGCGGTGCCGGCCATGGGCATCGCGGGCGGCGGCTACGCCGTGGTGATCACCCTCGCCCTCAGCACGGCCATCATGGCGTGGTACCTGTGGTCCGGACGGGCCGTGGTGAGGCCGCGCCTGTGCCGATTGCACTCGGCGTTCTTCGTCGACATCCTGCGCGTGGGCGCCGTCGGTTCCGTCAGCACGCTGCAGACCACGCTCGTGTTCGTGCTCACGACGGCACTCGTCGGCGCGGCGGTCGGACCCGAAGCGGTCGCCGGCTACGGCACCGCTTCACGCCTCGAGTATCTGTTGATCCCGCTGGTGTTCGGCCTCGGCGCACCGCTGGTCGCACTGGTCGGCACCAACATCGGTGCCGGACAACGCGAGCGCGCGCTGCGCATCGCCTTGACCGGTGGTGCCATCGCTTTCGTCGCGACCGAGGCCGTGGGCCTTGCCGCTGCGATCTGGCCGCACGCATGGCTGGAACTGTTCGATCGCGATCCGCTGATGATCGAGACCGGCGCCGCATACCTGCGCTTCGTGGGGCCGACGTTCGGATTCTTCGGCCTCGGGCTGGCACTCTACTTCGCGTCGCAAGGTGCCGGGCGCCTCGCATGGCCGCTGCTGAGCGGCTTCCTGCGGCTCGTCGTCGCGATCGGCGGCGGCTGGCTCGCCCTGCGCCTGACTGGCTCCCTGCATGCACTCTTCGCTGCACTGGCGGTGGCACTGGTGATCTACGGTGCCTCGCTCACCCTGGCCATCCGCTCCGGCGTATGGTTCGATCGTCGCTGAATTCACCCTGTCACTGCAATGAACGCCGCTTCCTCCAAAGCTCACGCCACCTGGCCACTGGTCATCACCGCAGCACTCATCCTGATGATCACCATGGGCAGCCGCCAGACGCTGGGGCTGTTCATGTCGCCGCTCAACACTTCCACCGGCATGGGCATCGTATCGATCAGCCTCGCCTTCGCCATCGGCCAGTTCGTGTGGGGCGCCTCGCAGCCGATCTTCGGCGCGGTGGCGGATCGCTACGGCCCCGGTCGGGTGATCGTGTTCGGCGGACTGCTGCTGGCACTGGGCTGGGCGCTGACACCGCTCGTGAACAACCAGTGGATGCTGATCGTCACCATGGGTGTCATCGCGTCCGCCGGTGCGGGCGCGGGCAGTTTCTCGATCCTGATCGGCGCGACCGCCGGGCGCCTGCCACCGGAGCGGCGCGCGTTCACGGCCGGCTTCATCAACGCCGGCGGCAGCTTCGGCCAGTTCGTGTTCGCGCCGCTGGTACAGGGGTTGATCGCCGGGTTCGGTTGGGTCGTCGCCATGTTCGCGATGGCATTGAGCGCACTGGTGACGCTACCCATGGCGTGGGTCATGCGCCGCAAACCGGTGCCGGCCGCGGCGAAAGCCGCCGCCAAGGACGACATGGGGCTGCGTGCTCAGTTGCGCATCGCCTTGCGCGACAAGAGCTACTGGTATCTGCACGCGGGGTTCTTCACGTGCGGCTTTCACATCGCGTTTCTCGTGACGCACCTGCCGGGAGAAGTGGGGCTGTGCGGGCTTTCGGCCGGCGTGGCGGCCACATCGCTCGCGATCATCGGCCTCGCGAACATCGCCGGCAGTCTCGGTGCGGGCGCCCTCGGCAACGTGTTCCGGATGAAATGGCTGCTGGTCTGGCTCTACGCGTCGCGGGCCGTCGCCATCGGCCTCTACCTCGCTGCGCCGAAGACACCGATGACGTTCTACGTGTTCGCAGCCGTGCTCGGTGTCACCTGGCTCTCCACGGTCCCGCCGACTGCGGGGCTGGTGGGCAAGCTGTTCGGCATGCGCTATCTCGCCACGCTGTTCGGCCTGACGCTGCTCTCGCACCAGATCGGCGGCTTCTTCGGCGCGTGGCTGGGCGGCATCGCGCTCGCCGGCACCGGCAGCTATGCGTGGATGTGGTACGCCGACATGGTGCTCGCCCTGATGGCCGCGGTGGTGAACCTGCCGATCAAGGAAGCCCCGCTGGGCGCACCACGGGCCGCTGCGGCCTGAGCACGCGCTGCCAGACAACTTTCCACTACCTCGTCGAGGACTCGTCATGGGCAAACCCGTCGCCATCGTCTTCGGAGTCGGCGCCGAGCGCGGTCTCGGCGCGGCGCTGTGTCGCCGGTTCGCGGCCGGAGGGCACCACGTCCTGGTGTCGGGGCGAACCCCCGCGAAGCTCGAACAGGTGGTGCGCACCATCGAGACCGCCGGTGGCACTGCCGCGGCGCTACCCGCCGACATCACTCAGGAATCCGACGTCATCGCGGCCTTCGATCGCGCGATGGCGCCCGGCACCGGCCTCGATCCGGTGGATCTGGTGGCCTACAACGCCGGCAACAATCAGCACATCGACTTTCGCGCACTGACTGCGGAACAGTTCGAGAACTTCTGGCGGGTGGGCTGCTACGGCGGTTTCCTGGCCGGCCGCGAAGCGGCGCGTCGCATGGTCCCGCTCGGGCGCGGCACGATCCTCTTCACCGGTGCTTCCGGAAGCCTGCGCGGCAAACCGGGCTACGCCCACTTCGCGGCAGCGAAAGCAGGCCTGCGGATGCTCGCCCAGAGCATGGCGCGCGAGTACGGCCCGCAAGGGATCCACGTTGCCCACGTCGTGATCGATGGCGGCATCGACGGCGATCGCCTGCGCCGGCTGCGCCCCGCCATCGTTGCCGAACGCGGCGACGACGGCTTGCTCGGCATCGATGCGATCGCGGACACCTATTGGCACTTGTACGGTCAGCACCGATCCGCGTGGGCGCAGGAAGTTGACCTGCGACCGTTCAAGGAGAGTTTCTGACGCAGCCCCCATCCCGACCTTCCCCCACCGAAGGTGGGGGAAGGGGTGTACGGCTCCCTCCCCCGGCATGCACGCCGCCCACCGCAGCCGGCACGTCGAACTCGCGCCGGCACACCTCGGCAAGCCGCGCCAGGCCGTTGCGCATCGTTGGTTCATCCGGATGCGCAAAGCAGACCCGCAGCCAGGATCGGCCGGCGTCACCGTCGGTCATCCACTCGGCACCCGGATTGATCGCAACACCGGCCTGCAGGGCCACCTGTGCGAGGCGTGTCGTGTCCACCGGCTGCGGCAGCGCCATCCACAGGAAGATGCCGCCGGTCGGATCCGCGAACGTCGCCGCTGCGCCGAAGCTGTCGCGTATCGCCGCCATGAGAATCTCGACCTTGCGTCGCAGCGTCGCGCGCAATGCTTTCACGTGCGAGTCGAAATGCGTCGCGCAGTATTCGGCCAGCACCATCTGCTCCAGGGCGCCGGTGCCGCCATCGGTCTTCAGGGCGAGGATACGGCCCATCAGCGGCCAACCGGCGACCAGATAGCCGATGCGCAGAGCCGGCGCGATCGTCTTCGAGAACGACCCGATGTGGACGACCCGATCGCCGCCCGGCATGCCGCGTAGCGCCTGCGGACGCACGCCGTCCCACGTCAGGTCGGCGTAGCACTCGTCCTCGAAGATCGGCACGCCGTAGCGTGCGGAAAGTTCGAGCAGCTGGGCGCGCCGCTCGGTGCTCATGACGGTCGCGGTGGGGTTCTGCACCGTGGGAATGGTATAGATGAACTTCGGCCGGATCCCGCGGCGCGCCAGATCCGCCAATGCCGCATCGAGCGCATCGATGCGCATGCCGCCGGAATCGAGCGGAACGCCGACGATGTTGGCGCCGCGGCGCTTCAACCGCGAGAGGGTGCCGGCGTAGTTCATGTCCTCCACGACCACCGTATCGCCAGGTGCGAGGAAGACGTCGTTCACCAGGTCGAGCCCCTGCAACGAACCGGACGTGATCAGGACTTCGTCGGGCGTGCAGCGGATGCCGGCATCGCGCGCCAGCTTGCGGACGATGAACTCGCGCAGCGGCAGGTAACCGAGCGGGCCGCTCGCCAGGCCATAGGTCGACAGCGTCGGGCCTTCGCGCTGCAGCACGCGTGTCGCCGCCTCGATCAGCCCGTCGACGGGAACACTGGCGGCATCGTTGTGGCCACCGACGAGATTGAACTCGGGAAAACCGGTCCACCGCGCGGCGGCCGGCGGCAAGTCGGCGCGCATCAGGGACTCGACGTCGAACGCTCCGGCCACGGTCTCGCGCGGGGGGCTCATGCTAGTCGAGGACATGGGAGAGCAGCCCGTCGGCCAGTTTCGGCTCGAACCAGGTGGACTTGGGAGGCATCACCTGCCCCGAATCGGCAACCGCCATGAGATCCTCCATGTGCGTCGGATGCATGGCGATCGCGCACGCCATCTCGCCGCTGTTCACGCGTCGTTCGAGCTCCGGCAGGCCGCGAATGCCGCCGATGAAATCGATGCGCGGATCGCGCCGCGGATCGGTGATGTTCAGTACCGGCGCCAGCAACCGGTCCGCGAGCAGGCTTACATCGAGGCGTGCGACCGGATCGGCCGGCACGAACTCGGGTCGGACCACCAGCCGATGCCACTGCCCTGCGATGTACAGACCGAACTCATGCGGTTGGGCAGGCTGCACCGGCACGGCGCTCGCCTCGACGGCGAAGCGCTGCCGCACGGCAGCGAGAAACGCGACGGGCGTGAGCCCGTTCAGGTCCTTCACCACACGGTGGTAGGGCAGGATCTGCATGCGGTGATGGGGAAACGCCACCGCGAGGAAATACTCGTGACCGGCGGTGGCATCGCTGGTGCGGCGTGCGGCGGCAACGCGCGATGCTGCTGCGGACCGGTGGTGACCATCCGCGATATAGAGCGCCGGCAGCCGTTCGAACGCGTTCGTGATCACTTCGATGCTCGCGCCATCGGCGATGTCCCAGAGCTCGTGGCGCACACCGGTGTCGGCGATGATGTCGAGCGCCGGCGCGCTGCCGGTGATCGCTGCAAGCAGTGCGTCGATCTCCGGTGCTGCAGGGTACGCCAGCAACACCGGCCCGGTCTGGGCGTTCAGGGCTTCGATCTGCTGCACGCGATCGTCTTCCTTGTCCGGCCGCGTGAACTCGTGCTTGCGCACACGATTCGCATCGTAGGCGGCGACCGATGCCGCCAGCGCGATACCAGCCTGCACGTGCGTGCCCATGGTCATGCGCCAGGCGTAGTACGCCGGTTTGCGATCGCGCGTGAGCACACCCTGGTCGCGCAGCCGCTTCAGGTTCTCCGCCCCTTTCCGGTAGACCTCGGGCGCATGCGGGTCCAAGCCCTCCGGCAGATCGATTTCCGGCTTCGAGATGTGCAGGAAGCTCACGGGCTTGCCGGCCACGCGCGCACGGGCTTCGGCCGATGTCAGGACGTCGTACGGCGGCGCAGCCACTTCGGCGGCGAACCGTGTGGCGGGACGAAGTGCCGCAAAAGGGCGAATCAGCGGGGCCATGAGCAAACAATGCGGGCGAAAGGCGCGATTCTACGGAATCCCGGTGCCGTCAGTCCGGCCATTTCCGCAACTTTTTCATGGGTATTCCCACGGCTGCCTCCGCGCCATTTTCTCAAGCCGACGCAGGGGGAGCCGTTACTGCCCCAGAGCGCCTTCGCCCCAGCGCCTGCCGGATGCGCTGCACCACAACATGCTTTCCGATACTTCCTACCTCAGCCCCTCCTACGACCCCTGGGTCGTCTGCGCCTCGATCGCCCTCGCGATCTTCGCCTCGTATGTCGCACTCGACCTCGCCAAGCGGGTGCGCACCCCGGATCGCGCCGTGGTCTTCGGGTGGTGGACCGGCGGTTCCATTGCGCTGGGCACCGGCATCTGGGCCATGCACTTCGTCGGCATGTTCGCGTTCCAGCTGCCGCTTGCGGTCGGCTATGACCGCATCCTGACGTTCGTGTCGTGGCTCGCGGCCGTGGCCGTCTCGGGCATGGCACTGCGCGTGGCGAGCCGCGAAACCCTGGCTTTGCGCGATCTCGGCTTCGCTGCCGTGGCCATGGCTTTGGGCATCTGCGCCATGCACTACATCGGCATGCTCGCGATGGTGATGACACCGGCGATCGTCTGGAATCCCTGGATGGTGGCATTGTCCGCAGCCATCGCCGCGGCGGCCTCGGCCGTGGCGCTCACGATCTTCTTCTGGCTGCGCCGCGTGAGCGGCATGCACGCCATCGCCTGGCAAGTGGTGGCGGCGACCGTGATGGGTATCGCGATCTGCGGGATGCACTACACGGGCATGGCTGCGGCGCATTTTCCTACCGGTTCCATCTGCCTGACGGCCAATGGCCTGCGCGGCGACAGCCTTGGCATGCTGGTGCTGGTGGGCGCCGGCGCGCTGATGGTCATGACGATGTTCACATCGGCTCTCGATGCACGCATGCAGAGCCAGACAGCGCGTCTCGCCCGGTCGTTGCAGGTGGCCAACGACGAACTGAAGCACTCGGCGTTCCGCGACCCGCTCACCGGTCTGTGCAACCGCCTCGTGCTGGAAGATCGCCTCGACCATGCCGTCGTGCGAGCCGAGCGCCACGGCGGCAGGATCGCCGTCCTGTTCGTGGACCTCGATGGCTTCAAGCCGATCAACGACTCGTTCGGCCATACGGCCGGCGACACCGTGTTGCAGGAAGTCGCTGCGCGCCTCCGGGCCCTGACACGCGAGGGGGATACCGTCGCACGCATCGGCGGCGACGAGTTCGTGCTGTTGCTCGAAGACGCGCCCGACGAGACCTTCGCCGAGGTGATCGCGCGCCGGACGCTCACGATGCTGGGCCGGCCCTTCGCTCTGGAAGGCCGCGAAGTGCAGTTGTCCTGCTCCATCGGCGTCTCGATGGCGCCGGATCACGGATCGCCGGACAAGCTGATCCACCGCGCCGATGCCGCGATGTACATGGCGAAGCACGCGGGCGGTGCCACGTACGTGGTGTGGGCACCTCGCATGGACGTCGATGTACGCGGCCAGGTCGATCTGCAGAGCGAACTGCGACTCGCGATCGAGCGCGGCGAGCTCGAGCTGTATTTCCAGCCGAAGATCGGGAGCCGGTCGGGACGCATCACCGGCGCCGAAGCGCTGTTGCGCTGGCACCATCCGGTGCGCGGCATGGTGAGCCCCGCCATCTTCGTGCCGCTCGCGGAGCGCTTCGGCTTGATCGGCTCGCTCGGGCACTGGGTTCTGGACAATGCCTGCCGCCAGATCCGCCAGTGGCAGGATGCCGGCACGACGCTGCCCGTAGCGGTCAATCTCTCGGTGCATCAACTACGCCGCGACGACCTGGTGCCGCGCATCCGCCACGCGCTCGAGGATCACCGCATCGATCCCAAGCTGCTCACCTTCGAGATCACCGAATCGGCGGCCATGGAAGACACGCAGACGACCATGCGATCGTTTGCGGAATTGTCGGCACTCGGGGTGTCGCTCGCGATCGACGATTTCGGCACCGGCTACTCGAGCCTCGCCTACCTGCGGCGCTTGCCCGCGACCCAGCTCAAGATCGATCGCAGTTTCGTCCACGACCTCGACCAGAGCGTCGATGCGCTCGCCGTGGTGAAGGCGGTGGTGAGCCTCGCGCACGCACTCGGGCTCGAGGTGGTCGCCGAAGGTGTCGAGACCGAGCATCAGCGCGACGTGCTGGTCCAGCTGCAATGCGAACAGCTGCAGGGCTTTCTCTTTGCCCGACCGATGCCGGCATCCGACCTGCTGCGGTGGATCCAGGAAAGGCATGCGCAGCAGCCGGCGGCCGTCGCGCGAGTGTCGGCGGCTTAGGCATCCCGGTCTACGCGCGCGGGGGCGTCGATGCACGGCGCGCGAACGTACACAACCGGTAGCCGTCGCGCAACGACGGCAGCAGGTACCGGATCACGAAGGCCGGTACGCGAACGCGCTTCAGTTCGGCCGCCCGCAGCGCGATGGACAGACACTCGCGCCGCTCGTAGCCGAGCGTCTCGACGGCTGCCACCGGATCGGATGGATGAAACCGCCAGCGGGCACCGAGCGTTGCGATGCGCGCGATGATCCGCTTGCCCCAGCGCTGCACGAATGCGTCTGACTGCAGATCGCAGATCAGTTCGTGCCGCGGAAACAGATTGCCCAAGGTCCTTGCCGTCACGGCGATGGCGGACGCGTCGAGGTAGTAGGCAACACCCTCCATCACCACCGTCACCGGACCGTCGTTCGCGTGCGGAGCAAGCTTGTCCGCCAGCGACTCCCGGGCGAAGTCGATCGCGATACGGGTCAGAGGATTGGGACTCTCGCCCGCGGGCGCGACCGCCTCCTTACGCTCGATCACTGCCGGCTCGTCCACTTCGATCCATCGGCCGCCCTCGAGACGCAGCGCACGGGAATCGAAGCCGGCGCCCACCAGGATGATTCGATGGTCAGACCGCGTGGCCAGGCGCGCTTTCAGCCATTGATCGATCAACCAGTGACGCACGATGTTCGCGCCGTTGGCATCCTCGAGATCGGTGAAGCGCTCGAACACGCGGCGACCCTCGTCATCCAGGAATCGCTCGGCCCAGGTGTCGCCCACGAGCGGATTCGACGATCGGGCGTCCTGCATGCGCACGCCGGTGCAGTACCAGGCGGTCTTCGAGACCGGATTGGCCATGCCTGGGGAGCTCACGCCTCCACTTTCACCTCGTCGAACCACCGGTACAGCACCGGCAGCATCACGAGAGTAAGCAGCGTCGACGTGATGAGGCCGCCGATCACGACCACGGCGAGCGGGCGCTGTACCTCCGACCCCGGCCCGGTGGCGAACAGGAACGGGATGAGGCCCAGCATCGCCACCGTGGCAGTCATGAGCACGGGGCGCAGGCGCAAGGTGGTGCCGTTCACTACGGCGTTCTCGACCGACTGGCCTTCCATCCGCAGCGACCGGATGTAGGTGACCAGCACCACGCCGTTCAGCACCGCGATGCCCCACAGCGCGATGAAGCCGACCGATGCAGGCACCGAGAGATACTCCCCGCTCACGTACAGGCCGACGATGCCGCCGATCGATGCGAACGGCAGCACCATGATGATGAGGATCGCGAGCTTGAGCGACCGGAACAGCAGGAACAGCAGGAAGAAGATGCCGGCGATCGTGACCGGCACGATGATCGACAGATGACCCAGCGCACGCTCCATGTTCTGGAACTGGCCGCCATAGACGAGGTAGTAGCTCTCCGGCAGATTGATCCTGGCGGAGATGACCTGTTGCAGCTCTGCGACGAAGCCGCCGAGGTCGCGATCGCGCACGTTGATGCCCACCACCAGGCGCCGTTTCGCCGTCTCGCGGCTCACCTGTGCCGGCCCTTCGATCAGCCGGATGTCGGCCAGACTTTCCAGGGACACCTGGGCACCGCTCGGCGTCGGCAGCAGCAGCTTGCGGATCGCCTCGCCGTTGTCGCGAAACTGTTCGAGCAGACGCACGCTGCCCTCGAAGCGCCGCTCGCCTTCGTAGACCTGGGTCGCCACCTTGCCGCCGATCGCCATCTCGATCACGTCGTGCACGTCCGACACGTTGATGCCATAGCGCGCGATGGTCGGGCGATCCACATCGATCGCGAGGTATTGCTGTCCGGTCGCCCGCTCCACACGGATATCCTGGGCCCCGCGTATGCCGCCGGCGACACGTGCGATCTCGTCCGCCGTCCGCTTGAGCGTGTTCATGTCGTCGCCGAACACCTTGACCGCGACGTCGGAGCGCACGCCGGTCACGAGTTCGTCGACACGGTCGGATATCGGCTGCGCCATGACGATCTGCGCACCGGGGATGGCGCGCAGCTTTTCCCGGATCGTATCGGCGATGGTGTCCTGGTCCCACCCGGCGGGCCACTCGGCGCGCGGTTTGAGACTCACGATCGGGGAGGACTCGTTCTGCGCCTGCGGGTCGGCCGGGCTCTCCCCTCGACCAAGGCCGGATACCGCCGACTTGACGCCGGGAATCTCGCGGATCAGCCGCATGGCCTGCATCTCGAGCTCGATCGATTCCTCGATGGCGATATTGGGCGCCCGGATCACGTTGGGCACCAGCGATCCTTCCTTCATCTCGGGGATGAACGAGGTTCCGAGCAAGGGGATGAGCGCCAGCGAACCCGCGAAGGCCATGCCGCTCACCGCTATCGTCGCGACGGGTCGATCGATCGCCCCATGCAACAGCGGCAGATAGGGGCGCTTCACCGCCGCGATGAGCCAGGTATCGTGATCGCGGCCGCCTTTCAGCCCGTAGGCGCACAGCACCGGCGACAGCACGAGTGACAGCACGAGCGAGATGGTGAGCGCGATGGCGATGGTGTAGGCGAGCGGCGCGAACATCTTGCCTTCCATGCCCTGCAGCGTCATGAGCGGGACGAAGACGAGGATGATGATGCCCACACCGAACACCACCGGTGTGGCGACCTCGACGACCGCCTCGAAGATGACGTGCAGCCGGTTGCCACCCTGGGCACCCGGGCGGCCCAGGTGCGCGAAGGTGTTCTCGACCACCACCACCGACCCATCGACCACCAGCCCGATCGCGATCGCCAGGCCGCCGAGCGACATCAGGTTCGCGGACAGCCCCACCTCGTTCATCACCATGAACGTGATGAGCGGCGTCAGCAGCAGCGTCATCACGACGATCAGGCTGGAGCGGACATCGCCGAGGAACAGGAACAGCACCACGATCACCAGGATCGCCCCCTCGATCAGGACCTTGGTCACGGTCCACAGGGCCGCATCGACCAGTTCGGTGCGATCGTAGAACGGCACGATCTTGAGGTCGTCCGGCAGCATGCCCTTGCGGTTGATCTCGGCGACCCGTTCCTGGACCCGGGTCACCACCTCCTTCGCGTTGCCGCCCCGGATCATCATCACGATCCCGCCGACAGCCTCGGTGACACCATTCTTGATGAGCGCGCCCTGCCGTACTTCGTGGCCGATGGCCACGTCGGCGACGTTGCGAATGTAGACGGGGGTACCGTCGACCTCTTTCAGGACGATGGTGCGGATGTCTTCGAGATCGCGGACGAGACCCAGGCCACGGATCAGGTGCTGCTCCGCGTAGTGCCGTACCACGCCCCCGCCCGCGTTGGCGTTGTTGTTCTTCAACGCTTCGAACACCTGCGGCACCGAGATGCGGTAGTGGTGCATTCGATCGGGGTTGAGCCGCACCTGGTACTGACGCACGTAACCGCCCTGGGAATTGATCTCGGCCACGCCGGGAATGGAACGCAACAGCGGCCGCACCACCCAGTCCTGCGCGACGCGGCGACGCATCAGCTCGTCGACGCCCAGCTGCCTTTCGCCATCGTCGTCGCGCTCGAGCGTGAACTGATAGACCTCCCCCAGGCCCGTCGACACGGGCCCCAGGACCGGTGTCACGTCCTCGGGCAGACGGGGTCCGAGCTCCAGCAGGCGCTCCATCACGAGTTGCCGTGCGAAGTAGACCGGCGTGTTGTCGGTGAAGACCAGGGTCACCAGCGACAGGCCCGGCTTGATGAGTGAGCGCATTTCCGTCAAGCCCGGCAGACCGGTCATGCCGATCTCGATCGGCACGGTCACGAACCGCTCCACTTCCTCGGGCGACCTGCCGGGCGCCTCGGTCGCGACCAGCACCTGAATATTGGTCACGTCGGGAAACGCGTCGACCGACAGCTTGCGGGCTGCGTCCAGGCCGAACAGCGCCAGGCATGCCGCCACCACCACGACCACGATACGTTGTCTCAGCGCGCCGCGGATCAGCGCCTCGATCAAGTGGCTCCCTCCAGCTCCTTGCGCTTGCGGTCGCTGTTGAGGTGAAACGCGCCCTTCACGACGATGCGCTGGGCCTCTTTCAGGCCCGACCGGACCACCCGGATGCCTTCGCGCTCCTCGTCCACCTTGACGGGCGTGAGGCGGTAGCGGCCGCTGCCCACTTCCACGAACACGTGGTCGATGCCGTTCTCGTTCACCACCGCCTCGGCCGGAATCACCAGGGCCTTCTCCGCCGGCCCCTCGATCACGATGGTCGCAAGCATCGCCGGCTTCAGGAGCCCGCGCCGGTTGTCGAGCTGGGAGCGAACCACGACGGTGCGCGTCTCCGGATGCACGATGGAATCGACGTAGATGAGCTTCGTCCGCAACTTCTCGTGCGGCAGTGCGGGCACTTCGATATCGACGCTCTGCCCCACCGCAACGCCACTGCTCTGTTGCTCGGGCACTTCCGCGACGACCCATACCGAACTGAGATCGGCGACGGTATACAGCGCGTCGGACGGCTGCACGACCTGCCCGCGCGTGACCTGACGATCGACCACCACGCCGGTGATCGTCGACGACACCGAGAAGGTCGAGTGGATCTCGCTCGATTCGACCACCTTGGCGATCTCGGCATCGGTCATGCCGAGCACCTTCAACTGGTTCGCGGCAGACCGCACTTCGGCACGCCCGATCTTGAGTTCGTTCTCGCGACGCTGCAGCTCCGCGAGGCCGATCACGTCGGCGTCGTAGAGCTGTTGGGCGCGAGCCGCTGCGCGCTCGAACAGGTCCACCTGTGATCGTGCCTTGAGCAAGGCGAACTGCGCCGTGCCGAGTTCGTTGCTGTGGATGCGCGCCAGCGGCTGACCGACCCGCACCGCTTCACCACGGTTCACGAGCACTTCGGTGATGCGGCCGGTGGCGTTGGCGCCGATGCGCGCCACCCGGCGCTCGTCCAGTTCAACCCGGCCGGGCACCCGCAGCTCGTTCGATACGAGGCGTTCGTTCACGACCTCGATGCCGAGTTGGGCTGCGACTGCTTTCTCGGGCAGGACGGTCAGCGGGTCTGCGGGGACCACGTTGGGCTTCCCGTTTGCGGGAGCCACAGGTTCACCCTTGTCGCCGCAGGAGGCGGTGATTGCCGCCAGCAACGCGACGAGACAGGCTTTTCGCTTCAATTGGTCAATCCCCGGAGCGCGACGATACAGTAATCGGCACGGCACGGCCGAACTTCATGCCCTATCCGGCTGCTATCGCGCCCGGATCGCCGTTCGCGCCACAGACCAGCACACCCACCTTTTCACCCGGTGCGGGCCGGTAGCGGCCAGCCAACAGGGAAGCGACGGCCGCTGCACCGCCAGGTTCCGCCATGATCCGCAGCCGGCGCCACAGTGCCGTCTGCGCTGCGCGGATCTCGCCATCGCTCACCAGCACCACGCGTTCGACGTGATCGCGGGCCAGCGGGAACATCAGCGCACCGACGCGGCGTGCACCCAGCGAATCTGCCGCGATGCCGGAGACTTCGACGTCGACCGGGCCTCCGGCTGCGAACGCTGCGTGCAGAGCGCAGGAAGTCTCCGGCTCCACGCCGATCAGCCGCGTGCGCCCCGCATACCACGCCGCGATGCCACCGATGAACCCGCCGCCACCAACAGCCACCAGCACGGTGTCGAGGTGGGGGGCCTGCTCTTCCAGTTCGCGCGCAGTCGTCCCTTGCCCCACCAGCACCTCCTCCTGATCGTAGGCATGGACAACGAGCGCACCGGTTTCCCGTTGACGTTGCACGCTGGCGCCAAAGGCCTCCGCATAGTTCGCGCCGACCACGTGCACCCTTGCATCCAGAGCCCGCAGCCCTTCGATCTTGACCGGTGCTGCAATGGACGGCACGAAGATCTCGGCGCGATGGCCCAGCTTGCGCGCGGCGTAAGCCACGGCCAGTCCGTGATTGCCACCGGATGCTGCGATCACACCCGCCGCCGGTACCGTTGCCGACAGGATGCGATTGAAGGCGCCGCGCGGCTTGAACGATCCGGTGTGCTGCAGGCACTCGAGCTTCAGCACGACCGGCCCGGGGGTGCCGAGAGTCGTTGCGTCGACCTCGATCACCGGCGTGCGCCGCACGTGCGGTGCGACACGGGCGGCGGCCGCGTCGATCTCCGGGCGGCCGATCACTCCTCGGCCAATGCCAGCAGCGACTGCTCCATCGCCTCGACCAGTGCCTCGGCCGGCTGGGCTCCCGACAATGCGACGCGCTGATTGAAGATGAAGAAGGGCACGCCCTGCACGCCGATGCGATGAGCCGTCTCTTCTTCCTTCCGGACGTGATCCACCAGTTCGTCCGAGGCGAGCAGATCGGCCACGGCCTCGCGATCGAAGCCGGCCACACCGGCCACCTCGACCAGCGCCTCGTCCGACGCGAAGTTGCGCGCCTCGAGGAAATAGCCGTCGAAGAGCGCATCGATCATGGCGCCCTGATTGCCCGTAGCACCTGCCCACGCGATGAGCCGATGGGCATTCACCGTGTTGGGCTGCACTTGCATGCGACCGAAATCGAACGGAATGCCCACCTCGCGCCCGGCGGCCTCGACCCGCGCGTAGATCTCTCGGGCGCGCTCGGGCCCGCCGAACTTGTCCGCGAGATACTGCGCCCGATCCATCCCGGCGGCGGGCATGTGCGGGTTCAGCTCGAAGGGATGCCAGCGCACCTGCGGCTCCTCGTCCGGATGCCGTTCCCGCCACAGGACGAGCGCCTGCTCCAGGCGCCGCTTGCCGATGAAGCACCAGGGGCAGACCACGTCGGAAATGATGTCGATATCCATGGACGGCTCCTCTTGCGGGGCAGGTCGTGACGGGCAGCACGGACCGGCATGGCGTCCGGTCCCAAGGCCGTATCGGAACGGGCGGTGAACGGGATGGCGGCGGCCGTCCGGCCCTCGGGTGGCGCCGCATGCGCTAGAGTATCTGCATCGAGGCGCCGTGGGTAGCAGCCGGATCACGCCGCCGACCTGCACTGCCATCGTCGTTCCATGGGAATCTACCTCCGCCCTTCCACCCTCGATGTCGCGCTCGACGCGCTGCACGCCCGTGCGCTCACCATCGTCGCGGGCGGCACGGACTTCTATCCGGCAAGGGTCGGCAAGGCGCTGTCGGACGACGTGCTCGACATCGGCGCGATTGCCGGGCTGCGCGGCATTCAGGAACGCATCGGTGACTTTCGCATCGGCGCCACGACCACGTGGACCGACCTCGTCGGGGCGGATCTGCCCCCGCTGTTCGATGGGCTCAAACTCGCCGCGCGCGAGATCGGCGGGGTCCAGATCCAGAACGCCGGCACCCTGTGCGGCAACATCTGCAATGCGTCGCCCGCGGCGGACGGCGTTCCCGCGCTGCTCGCGCTCGACGCTGCGGTCGAGCTGTGCTCGGCGCGCGGCGTCGAGATCGTCGGTCTCGCCGATTTCATTCTCGGTAACCGGCGCACGCGCCGGTCGCCGGACCAACTGGTCACCGCGGTGATCGTGCCCAAACCGGTCGGTCGCACGGCCGGCCATTTTCTCAAGCTCGGTGCCCGCCGGTATCTGGTGATCTCGATCGTCATGGCTGCGGCGACCATCGAGTTGGATGCGTCCGGCCGCATCGCCCGGGCACGCGTGGTCGTGGGTGCCTGTTCCCCGGTGGCGCAACGACTGCCGGCGCTGGAGTCGGCGCTCTGCGGGGCCACCCCGAGCGGATCGCTGGGTCGGATGGCGACGGCAGAGCACCTCGACGCTCTCACGCCCATCGACGACGTGCGCGGCAGCGCCAGCTATCGCACCGACGCGGCACTCACGGTGGTCCGTCGCCTCCTCGACGAGCTCGGGGCCCGGCTGTGAACGATCTCGCGGCGATCGTCCCGTTCACCGTCAACGGCCGCGACGTCGTCGCGACGTCGCCTGCCATCACGCGCCTCGCCGATGTCTTGCGCGATGAACTGCGCCTCACCGGCACCAAGATCGGCTGCAACGCCGGCGACTGCGGCGCGTGCACCGTGTTGCTGGACGGCCGGCAGGTCTGCGCCTGTCTCACGCCACTGGGTCAGGTGGCCGGACGCACCGTCACCACGGTGGAAGGGCTCGAGCGCAACGGTGTGCTGGCCCCCATCCAGCGCGCATTCCAGAAGCACATGGGTGCGCAGTGCGGCATCTGCACCCCCGGCATGCTGATGGCGGCGGCGGACCTCCTCGCGCGACAGCCGCGGCCGAACGAGGCCGAGGTGCTCGATGCGCTCGGCGGCGTGCTGTGCCGCTGCACCGGTTATCGCAAGATCGTCGAAGCGGTGCTCGATGCCGCCAACGACGTGCCGCTGGCAGCGCTGCCCGCGGCCGGTCATGCGCTCGGTGCGAGCGCGCCGAAGTGGGACGGCATCGCGAAGCTGACGGGTAGCGACCGGTTCGGTGCGGACGTCATTCCGGCCGATGCCCTCTGGCTGCGCGTGGTTCGCTCACCGCATGCCCGTGCCACGTTCACGATCGGCGATCTCGACGCGGTACGCCGGACCCATCCCGGTCTGGACCGCATCCTCACGGCACGCGATGTGCCTTCCAACGGTTACGGCATCTATCCCGACGTGAAGGATCAGCCGGTGCTGGCGGACGGCGTCGTGCGCTACCGCGGCGAAGCGGTGCTGGCGCTGGTGGGTGATCGTGCGACCGTGGAAGCGATCGCCGATGGCGCACTGCCGATCCGATATGTCCCCGAACCCCCGGTCGTGGGGCTCGACGCGGCCATGGGGACCGGCGCACCCCAGGTGCATATGGCCAAGCCCGGCAACCTGCTGATCGAAGGCCGTGTGCGGCACGGTGATGTCGCGGCGGCCTTCGGCGGCTGCGCCGTCATCGCCCAGGGCACGTTCGAGACCAGTTTCGTCGAGCACGCGTACATCGAACCCGAAGCCGGTTACGCGCGGCGCGTCGGCGAGCGCATCGAGATCCACGTCACCACACAGACGCCGTACATGGATCGCGACGAAGTCGCGATCGTCATGGGCATGAGCCCGGAGCGGATCCGCATCGTGCCCACGGCGTGCGGCGGCGGCTTCGGCGGCAAGCTCGATCTGTCGGTGCAACCATTGATAGCTCTCGCCGCGTGGCTGCTGGATCGTCCGGTCGCCTGCGTCTACACCCGCCCCGAAAGCATGGTGGCCACGACCAAGCGGCATCCGGCCCGTATCCAGGCACGCTTTGGTGCCGACGCCAACGGCATGCTGCAGGCGGTCGAAGTCGATGCACTGGTGAACACCGGCGCCTATGCAAGCTGGGGCCCGACCGTGGCGAATCGGGTACCGGTGCACGCCATGGGGCCGTACTTCGTCCCGCACGTACACACGCGCGGCCGAGCCATACTGACGAACGAACCGGTGGCCGGCGCGTTCCGCGGATTCGGCGTGCCCCAGGCGGCGATCGCACATGAAGCGATGATGGACGACCTGGCGGCACAACTCGACATCGACCGCCTCGAACTGCGCCGCCGCAATGCGCTGCGGATCGGGCATGTGACCGCCACGGGGCAGAAGCTCGAGGCGAGCTGCGGCCTCATCGCATGTCTCGATGCGCTCGAACCGCACTGGCACAAGGCCGTGACGAGAGCCGAGGAATTCAACACGGCGAGCGAACGCACCCGACGCGGTGTCGGTATCGGCTGCATGTGGTACGGCATCGGCAACACCGCGATGTCGAATCCTTCCAACATGCGGGTCGGCGTCGCGCGCGATGGCACGGTCACCTTCTACAACGGCTGTGCCGACATCGGCCAGGGCACCAACACGACGATGCTGCAGGTGCTAGCCGATGCCGTGGGCTTGCCGATGGGTGAGTTTCGTACGATCGTGGGCGACACCGATCTCACGCCGGACGCCGGCAAATCATCGGCGTCGCGCCAGGCCTTCGTGTCGGGCAAGGCGGCGGAGCTCGCCGGCAAGGCCCTGCGCACGCGAATGCTCGAAGTTGCCGGCGCGAGCGAACCTGCCCGCATCGAGATCGCGAACGGCCGGCTGACGGTCAACGATGCGCACGGCGC
Source organism: Betaproteobacteria bacterium Ga0077523 (assembly GCA_001464695.1). Taxonomy (GTDB): domain Bacteria; phylum Pseudomonadota; class Gammaproteobacteria; order Burkholderiales. Next base: position 51,379 of record LNDQ01000072.1, read on the forward strand.
CCATGCGGTCGACCTGGCCGCGTTCGCACCGGACGAGCGCGGCGACGTGCTCGTGGGCCTGGGACGCTTCGATCCGCCGACGACCAAGCTCGACGCCGACGGTCAGGGCATCCCCTACGCCACCTACGGCTTCGCGGCGCAGATCGCGGAAGTGGAAGTGGATCTCGAACTCGGCACGACCAGGGTGCTGCGCATCGTCGCGGCCCACGATGTCGGTCGCGCGCTCAATCCGCAACAGGTGGAAGGGCAGATTCACGGCGGGATTGCCCAGGGACTCGGTCTCGCGCTGATGGAGGAGTATCTGGCCGGCAAGACCGAAAACCTGCACGACTACCTGATTCCGTCGATCGGCGACGTGCCCCCGATCGAGACCATCCTGATCGAGGACCGTGAACCGCTCGGTCCCGGCGGTGCCAAGGGTGTGGGGGAACCGGCGCTCATCCCGACGCCACCGGCGATCCTCGGCGCGATCCGGCACGCGACCGGTGTGCGAGTGACGTTCGTGCCGGTGCTGCCGCACCGGCTCAGGGCAGCGCTTCAACTCCAGAACGACAAACACGACCATGCGTAGCGACACCACTTCCGATTCCGCCGAAGCCCTCGACGAACCCGTCGCACCCGGCAACGTCCGCTGCGACGCCTGTCCGGTCCTCTGCATCATCCGCCCCGGCAAGACCGGCGCGTGTGACCGCTATGCCAACGTCGGCGGACAACTCGCCCGGGTCGATCCGCTGGTGATCGCGCAGCAGGTGATCGAGCAGGACGGCCAGGTCGTGCGGTTCCTCGATCGCGACTGGAAGGGCGAGGTGCTCGCCGACGCGCCGCTGTTCGTCACCGGCATCGGTGCCGGCACCACCTACCCCGACTACAAGCCCGCTCCCTTCATCGTGTCGAGCCGGCACGAAGGGGTCGACATGGTCACGGTGGTGACCGAAGGCATCTTCAGCTATTGCGGTGTCAAGGTGAAGATCGACACGGACCGCTACATCGGTCCGGAGCAGGCGGCGGTGCGGGTGGACGGCGAACAGATCGGTCACGTCACCACGGCCGAGTACGGCTCGCAGATGCTGGCACTGGGCGGCGTGCGGCACCTGACCGGCGGCACCAAGCGCGAAGGGCGGGTGACCTGCGAGACGCTCGAGAATCTCTGCAACGGCTTCCCGGTGGAAGTGATCGTCGACGACGGCTCCAAGGTCGTGATCCAGTCGAACGCCGCACCGATTGTCGACGGGCAGCGCGAGGAACGCATGCGGGTAGGCTGCGGGTCTGCCGCCATCGGCATGTTCGCGCAGCAGTGGTACGGTCACGCCGACGAGGTCATCGTGGTCGATGATCACATCACGGGCGTGCTGTCCGAGCACCAGGCCGGAAGATTTCTTACCATGCGTCCCGCGGGTATCCAGGTGCGGGGGCGCAAGTCCACGCCCGGCCGCTACTTTCGCGTGGCCGAACCCGGCTCCGGTTGGGGCGGCACCAACATCACCGATCCGCTCGAGATCATCGAGCAGGTCGATGTGAAGAAGGCCTGGCCGGGACTGCGGCTGCTGATGGTCTCCACCACCGGCGAGCAGGCCGCGTGGTTCGTGCTCGACGATGATCTCAAGCCGCAACCTGCTCCGCTGCCGACTGAAATCGAACGGGCCGTGGCGCGCATCGCCGAGAACTGCGAGCCGGCGCTGTGCTCGGTGCTCTTCATGGGCGGCGCCGGCGGCAGCCTGCGCGCCGGCGTGACGGACAATCCGGTGCAGTTGACCCGTTCGGTCCGCAATGCCCTCACGCGCGTGACCTGCGGCGGCGCACCGGTTCACGTCTGGCCGGGAGGCGGCATCACGCTGATGGTGGACGTGGCGCGCATGCCGAAGCAGTCCTTCGGATCGGTGCCCACGCCCGCGCTCGTGGTGCCGATCGAATTCACCATGCGGCGTGAAGACTACGCGGCATTGGGCGGCCACCTGGACAGCATCGTGACCCTGCAGGAAGTGCTCGAACTCAGCCGCCGCACCGGCACCGACTGGCGACCGGACAATCCCTGGCCGTTCGGCTAGGAGTTCGCGGTGGCGTCCTTGATGAAGCGCTCGCGCAGGATGCGATGCTGGATCTTGCCGGTGGCCGTGCGCGGCAAGTCGGCCTCGGTCACGAAGACGATCTGCTTCGGCCGTTTGTAGCCGGCGAGCCGTTCGCGGCACCACGCGAGCAGGTTCTCCTCGGTCGCGGAGTCGTTGCGCCGCACGACCACGGCGCACACCGTCTCGCCCCACTTCGCGTCCGGCATGCCGATGATGGCGACATCGCGCACGTCGGGGTGCGCGGCGACGACGGCCTCGACCTCGGTCGGATAGATGTTCTCGCCGCCGCTGATGATCATGTTGCTCTTGCGGTCGACGAGATGGATGAAGCCGTCGGCGTCGCGATAAGCCATGTCGCCCACCGAACACCAGTGGCCGCGAAACGCCTGCGCGGTCTTGTCCGGATCCTTCCAGTAGCCGTCGAAGACGTAGGGCGTACGCGAGTAGAGCTCGCCCACTTCCCCATCGGGCACCTCGTTGCCTTCGGCGTCGATCAGCTTGATCGCACCCGATCCGACCCATTCGCGACCCACGGAACCCAGCTTGGTGAGCTGTTCGTCGGGCCGCAGCAGCGTCACCCAGCCGGCCTCGGTGGAGCCGTAGAGCTCGTAGAGCTGCGAGTTGCGAAAGTAAGCCATGGCGGCCAGCTTGGTCTCGCGTCGCGCCGGGGCCGACGAGATCATGAGCCGACGCACGCACGACACGTCGTAGCGGGCCTTCACCTCGTCGGGCAGGGCAAGAATCGTGACGTAGTGCGTCGGCACCAGCGACGTGAAGGTGATGCCTTCGCGTTCGAAGGTGGCGAGACAGGCTTCCGGGTCGAAGCTGCGACGATCCTCGATCACGCAGGTGGCACCGAGGTAGGTGAACGTGAAGGAGAAGTACAGCGAGTTCGCGTGACACATGGGCATCACGAACAACGCCCGATCGTCCCGCGTGAACCCCATCTCGAGCGCGGTGGCAAATGCGAGCAGCGCGCTGCCCGCATGGCTGCGCACCGCACCCTTCGGTCTGCCGGTGGTGCCCGAGGTGTACATGAGCGCCCACGGATCCTCCGGCCGTACGTCACAGTCCGGTGCCTCGCTCGAAGCGCGCGCGATGATGCGCTCGTAGCCGTGCCATCCCGCAGGCGTCGCGGCGGTGCCGAAGTGGACGAATCGATCCTTCATCGGCGGGAGCTCGTCGCGCAGCGGTTCGACGCGATCGAGCAGGCTGTCCTGCACGATGCAGGCGCGCGCCTCGCAGTGCTCGACGATGTAGCGGATCTCCGGGGTGACCAGCCGGAAGTTGATCGGCACCGCCACCAGTCCGGCGCGGGCCAGGCCGACGTAGATCTCCATCCACTCGATGCAGTTGTACGCCAGTACCGCCACACGATCGCCCTTGACGAGGCCCAGCGCCAGCAGCGCCTGGGCGAGCCGGCTCGCCCGCTCGTTCCATTGCGCGAAGGTGAGCGATCGTTGCGAATCGCGCGTGCCGATGCGATGAGGCTGTGTACGCGCGTGCGCCGCGACGATGTCGGAAACGCTGAGCATGCCCATGGCGACTCGCCCCTCAGGTACGCCGGGCGCGCTCGGCTTCGTCCCAGGCGGTGAGCGCCTGATAGTCGGGCACCCAGCCCAGCCCCTTCCCCGAGTCCGACGACAGCGCATGCTGCGTCACCACCACGTCGAGCAGCGCCGGCGCATTGGCGAAGGCATCCTCGAATGCGCCCTGCAATCGCGCCGGATCGGTCACCCGCTCGCCGTGCAGGCCGAAGGCCCGCGCCATCTGCGCGTAATCGGACCATGCGAGCGTCGTGCCGACCACACGGCCGCCGTAGTTCATTTCCTGATCGATGCGTTCGATGTTCCACGCCGCGTTGTTGGCAATCACGAACACCACCTTGGCGCCGTGGCGCTTGGCCGTATCGATTTCCATGGCGTTGATGCCGAAGGCCCCATCGCCGTTCACCACCACCACCTGCCGCTGCGGATGGCACAAGGCCGCAGCGACGCCGAAAGGAACACCGACACCCAGGCAACCGAACGCGCCGGCATCCAGATAGGTATCGGTCTCGAGACCCATGCGCGCGAAGCTCAGGATGTCGCCGCCGTCGGCAATGCCGATCGCGTCCGGCTGCAGCACGGCCTTCAACGCCGCGAAGATGCGGTTCGGATGCATGTGGCCGTCCTTGCCGGCCGGCGACTGGGCCAGCCCGTCCGAATACTTCGTGGAGCGACGCACATGCTCGGCACGCAATGCCGCGGTCCATTCACTGTCGAGCTGGGGCGGCTTTGCCGTCACGGCGGCTGCAATGGCCCGCAATGCGGCCTCCGGATGCGCGAACAATTCCACTTCTCCGCGCCGGTTCTCACGCAACTCCTCGGCGGTATCGCCGATGCGCAGGAACCGTGCGTTGGGCACCACGGCCGGCGAGCCGTAGCCCAGCTGATAGTCGAGCTTGCGCCCGACCACCACGATAAGATCGGCCTCCTGCATCGCGCGGCCGCGCATGGCACCGACCACCGACGCATGGGTCCGGGGCACCAGGCCGCGGCTTTCCTGCGTGTCGAGATAGACGGCACCGGTCGCATCGAGAAGCTGCACGAGCGCCACCGATGCGCCCTGGGCGCCGCGGCCGGTGATCACCAGCGGGCGGCGTGCCTGGGCGATCACCTCGACCGCGCGGCGCACGTCGGCGGGGTCCGGCGGAATGCGTCGCTGTGGTTTGGCCGTGAACCATTCGTCGAGCGCCAGGGCCGGCGACACCGTGGTGCGCACGACGTCGGTGGGGATCTCCAGGTACACCGGTCCGGGGGGATTGCCGTCACCGGCGGCGGTGCCGAAAGCCTTGTCGAGATCGCGCAGGATGTTGTCGGCCACGCGCAACGTCCGGGCGCTACGCGTGATCGGCCGCATGACCGAGACGTGATCGATGCCTTGCAGCGGTCCGAGATCGTCCTGCGGCACCGGTGCACAGCCGCCGATCACCAGCAGCGGCACGCGCTCCATCATCGCATTCGCGATCGCGGTCACGCAGTTGGTCACGCCGGGCCCCGCCGTCGCCAGCACGATGCCCACTTCGCCGGTCAGCACGGCGTGGGCGTGGGCCATGTGCACCGCGGCACCTTCGTCGCGCACGTCGACGATGCGGATGCCGCGACGGGCCACGTGGTCCCAGATCGGCTGGATGTGACCGCCCTGCAGTCCGAAGACGCGGTCGACACCGCGTGCCAGGAGAAACTCCGCCACCAGTTCGGCGACGCTGCGCCGATTGGAATCGACCATCTTCCGTTCCTTTCCAGATCGCGGCGGGGCCGCGATGATTGTTGCCTGTCCTACTGGTCCAGTGTGCATTGCCGCTCGGGCTTGCGATCCAGTGGCGCGAATGCCGCCACCCGGGTCGGTTCGAAGCGTCGCCGCGATCGTGCCATCACGCCAGCGGCAATGGCCGGGACCGCTCCCGCTTTCGAGTTCGCGTCGAACACGGGCGGATCGATGTGGGTGCGACTCGGGCCTGCAGCGCGACGGCGTTGCTTCCGCGCATCGACAGCTTGATGGGGCATGTGCATGACCGGTCGTTGCCAAAGTCTCCGAAGAAACGGGCCCCACTGACCGAGGTCGGTGAGGCCCGCGAAGCGGGCGACAGGGATCGCCCGTGGGGTGAGACAGAGAGAACATCGACTACTCGAAACCGGGCTCGAACGACCCGAGGCCCTTGCTGCCGCCGACGATTCCCCGGGGCGAGACACCACCGAGCCCCTGACTCGGGAATCGCGGCGTACTGCTTGCCGCCGACGCTGACCTTACCTCCCGCCAAGACCGGCCGTGTTCCTCACGGCTTTGTACGGCGCCCCTGACTGAATCTGCGCCCGCTCGCCGTGGCATCCACGCCCGGCGAATCTGAATGCGCAGTCCTCCTCCCCCTCGACACTGCCCGCCGCTGCACCGGCTCCGCGGGTGCCATCTCCGCTATCAGCGACGCCGAGGCGTGCGACACATGCTCACGGGCGAGTCGTTCCGCGGCCTGCGGCTGTCCTTCGATCACTGCAGCGAGAATCGCTTCGTGTTCGTCCCAGATGCCGCTCGGCGCATTGCCGTGCACCAGCACCTCTCCCATCGCGCGCCGCAGGTAGGTCCAGTGCGGTTCGCTCACTTCGGCGATCAGCGGGTTGCCCGACAGGCCGTAGAGAAAGAAGTGGAAGTCCATGTCGGCGGCGATCATCCGGGCGATCGACTTGCTCCGAACGGCGGCGCGGCCGCGCGCGATGAACGCGGGCCCCTCGCTGCGAGCGAGGTCCGGCGAGCGTTCCGCGGCGTTGGCGCTGGCAAGACCGTCGACCGCCCGTCGGATCTCGTAGAGGTCACGGACATGCTCGGGGTCCAACGGGGCGACCATCAGCCCTCGGCCTGGCGCGTCCCGCAGCACGCCGTGGCTGCGCAACAGCAGCAGCGCCTGCTGCACCGGCTGACGCGAGACGCCAAGGCCTTCTGCCAGCTCCTCCTGGATCAGGCGCTGCTCGGCACCGAACTTCCCTTCAGTGATCTCGGAAAGCAGCGCTTCGTAGACTTGTTCCACCAGCGTCGGTTGCGGCGACAACGAGCGTATGGGCATGGGAGAGACCACCTGTCGGTACCACGGTGAGGGCGGGACTATACAGCATTCTGAATTCAGAATTCAACCGAGCGCGATTCGGCCAGCCGCTCGCCGGGATGGCTGCCGGCTGATACCTTGCCACCCTCAGCCTCGAAGTCCGGATCGATGACCTCCCCTTGCCACCCCGTGCCGTTCGCGCCGCCATTCGCAGCCGGCGCAACGCAGACCCGGCCTGCAGGCGACCGGCGGCTGCACCTGCAGGAAGGGCCGATCGATCTCGTCATCGAGGTCTTCGCCGACGACCCTGCGGAGGTCGAGCGCGCCTACGCCGCCGCGGCAAGCCGCTTCACCGGCATCCTCCAGGCACTGGTGCACGAGTTGCCGCTGCTACGCGCGCCTCTTGGCAAGGTGCCGCCACCGCTGCAAGGTCCGGTCGCGCGCCGCATGCTCGAAGCATGCTGGCCGCACCGCGAGGTGTTCATCACCCCCATGGCCGCGGTGGCCGGCGCGGTCGCGGACGAAGTGCTGGCGGCGATGACTGCGCTGGCACGGGTGCGTCGCGCCTACGTCAACAACGGCGGCGATATCGCCCTCCACCTGGGCCCGGGCGAAAGGTTCCGCATCGGACTCGCCGGCATCGAGGATGCCGCGCTGCACGGCGCGCTCGACCTGGTGGCCGAGGACGGGATGGGCGGCGTGGCGACGTCGGGCTGGCGCGGCCGCTCGCTGTCGCTCGGCATCGCGGATGCAGTGACGGTGGTGGCCCGCGATGCCGCAGCCGCCGACGCCGCCGCGACGCTTGTGGCCAACGCCGTCAACGTGGATCATCCGGCTGTGCACCGCCTGCCCGCGCACGCCGTGCGCGACGACACCGATCTTCGCGACCTGCCCGTGACCATTGCCGTAGACGCCCTCCCGGAGGGCGCGATCGACGCCGCGCTCGCGGGGGGACTGCAGGTGGCGCACCGGATGCAGCTCTCCGGATCGATCCACGCGGCCTGCCTGCGCCTGCAGGGCCGCATCAGAATCGCAGCACCGCTGCACGTTCGCCACGGCCAAGCGGTGCGCTTCACGGAGGACATCCACCCATGAGCGACCTCACCGCCACGAACGTCATGCAGCAGGTCCACGGCGTCGCGCATCTGCCGCCGGTGGAAGTCCGCAAGATCGTCACCATCGTCGAAGAGTCGTTTCACGACGGTGGTCCGCGCGCTGCCGTGCCGCATCGGAAAGCCGCCGTGGCTGCCATCATCCGCAACCCGTATGCGGGACACTATTTCGATACGATCGAGCCGTTCATGGAAGCGCTGAAACCACTGGGACTCGAGATGGCGCGCAAGCTGATCGATGCGCTCGGTGGCGACGCCGCCAAGATCGAGGCCTATGGCAAGGGCACGATCGTCGGCACTCTGGGCGAACTCGAACACGGTGCGTTCTGGCACGTCCCGGGCGGATACGCCATGCGCGAAGCACTGGGCGGGGCCAAGGCCATCGTGCCTTCGGCGACCAAGGTCGGCCCGGTGGGCACCGCCATCGACATCCCGGTCCATCACATCAATGCGGCCTACGTGCGCAGCCATTTCGACGCGATGGAAGTGCGAGTACAGGACGCACCGAAACCCGACGAACTGATGCTGATCCTCGCGATGACCGACGGTCCGCGCATCCACGCCCGCATGGGTGGCCTCAAAGCCTCCGACATCAGCGTCGGTGACGGACAGCGATAGGCGTGGTGGACATAACCCTGGTGCCGTTCGCCGCTCACGAGGTACTCCGCACCCTTCGGGCATGCACTGGGACAATTGCTGCATGAAGCTGCACATCGCTCTTGCCGCACTCGCATGGGCCACGTGGATCATCGCCGCGCCTGCCGTGGCCGAGGAAACCGCGCGTGCCGGGATGATCGAGAGCTACGTCGCCGCACAGTCCGCGTCCACGCCGTTCCTCAAGGATCAGGTCCTGCCCTTCCTGGTGCGGGTCGCCCTTGCACGCAAGCTCGCCGAGGCTGGCGCCGACGGATCCCTCGGCGCCGAGTGGACACCGGAGGCCGCCGAATGGCAGCACCTCGAGGAACGCTCGCCAGAGATAGCGGCGCGCGCCGTGGAAAGCCTGTCGCCCGCCCTTTCGGTCGAGGAAGGTCGCGAGATCCTGGACGGCGTGTCGGACACGGATCTGGAAGCCCTGCTCACGTTCCAGCGTTCGCCGCTCGCCCAACGCATGATCAAGGCGGCGGACTACGGGCTGTCGGCCGTGCTCATGTTGAATGCCGTCGGTGGCCCCATACCCGGCGAGCTTACCGACGAGCGCGCGGCGCTCATCAGTGAACTCGAAGCGCATCGCGGCGAAGTACGCCTGAGTCAGGAAGACCAGGACGAACTCGCCCGATTGTTCCGGCAGCCGGCCTTCGCCCGCGTAGCGCAGGCCAATCGCGACCGGCTGCAGAGGATGATGGCCACCGACGGCGGACCGATCCGGCGTCTCAACGCGACCCTGCAGAAGGAAGTCGACGCCACCGTCGCTGCATTCCGACTATCCCATCCCACCGAAGCCCCACGATGAAACGCATCCTTGCAGTTCTGTCGCTGTGCGCCGCAAGCACCGCCATCCATGCCGAGGCGACGATCCGCATCGGCGAGTTGAATTCCTACAAGGCATTCCCCGCCTTCCTCGAGCCCTACAAGAAGGGCTGGACCCTCGCGGTCGAGGAGATCAACGCCGCCGGCGGCATCGACGGGGCCAGGCTGGAAGTGATCTCGCGCGACGACAACGGCAACCCCGGGGACGCGGTACGTGTGGCCGAAGAGCTCGTCAGTCGGGAACAGGTGGCGCTGCTGATGGGCTGCTTCGCATCCAACGTCGGACTCGCCGTGAGCGACTTCGCGAAGCAGCGCAAGCTGCTGTTCCTCGCCGCCGAGCCGCTGTCGGACAAGCTCGTGTGGGAAGGCGGCAACCGCTACACGTTCCGCCTGCGCGCTTCGACCTACATGCAGACCGCGATGCTGATTCCCGACGCGGCACAACTGAAGAAAAAGCGCTGGGCGCTCGTCTACCCCAACTACGAATACGGGCAGTCGGCCGCGAACGCGTTCAAGACCCTGCTCAGGAAGCGGCAGCCGGACGTCGAGTTCGTCGCGGAACAGACGCCACCGCTCGGCAAGGTGGATGCCGGCGCCATCGTGCAGGCACTGTCCGCCGCGAAGCCCGATGCGATCTTCAGCGCGCTGTTCGGGCCGGACCTCGCGAAGTTCGTGCGCGAGGGCAACACGCGCGGACTGTTCCGCGATCGCGCCGTAGTCAACCTGCTCGCGGGCGAACCCGAGTACCTCGATCCGCTGAAGGATGAAACGCCAGCCGGATGGATCGTGACCGGCTATCCCTGGAGCGAGATCGCCTCACCGGAGCACAAGCGTTTCCTCGCGGCGTATCAAAAGCGCTGGAACGACTATCCGCGGTTGGGATCGGTGGTCGGCTATTCCGCGGTACTCAGCGTGGCTGCAGCGATCAGGAAAGCCGGCGGCACCGACACGGAAAAACTGATCGCGGCGATGAAAGACCTGCCGGTGGAAACACCCTTCGGCCGCATCCGCTACCGCGCGATCGACCATCAATCCACCATGGGTGCCTACGTGGGCCGCCTCGCGCAGAAGGACGGCAAGGGCGTGATGGTGGATTGGGTGTACCGCGAGGGTGCTGCGTATCTGCCGTCGGACGACGAGGTGAAGAAGCTGCGGCCGGCGGATTGAAAAGCACCGGGGCCACTTTCCCTCATCCCCGGCCCTTCTCCCGGAGGGAGAAGGGAGTGTACCTCCCTCTCCCTCCGGGAGAGGGACCGAGGGTGAGGGAGAGCAGCGACAGCAATACGTCAATGATTGTCTCTGGGCACGCCTTTGCTGGTAGAGATCCGCTGATACTTCTCCGCCGGCTTCAACGTCATGCCGTCCGACAGCTCGCCCACGATGCCGCGCTGTATTTCCTGCCACGGCGTCTGACTCTCGGGCACCGAGAAGCCGCCCTTCTTCTCGAGTGCCGCGAGCCGCTTCTTGTACTCCTCCTTGCTGATGAGGATGTTCGCGGTACGCTTGTTGAGATCGATGCGGACCATGTCGTTGGTCCTGATGATCGCCAGCCCGCCGTTGCTCGCGGCTTCCGGCGACGCGTTCAGGATCGACGGGGAACCCGACGTGCCCGACTGCCGGCCGTCACCGATGCAAGGCAGTTCCGTCACGCCGGCCTTGATGAGCTTGGCAGGCGGCTGCATGTTCACCACTTCGGCCGCCCCCGGATAGCCCTTCGGCCCGGTCCCGCGCACGAACAGCAGGCAGGTGTCGTCGATCTTCAGCTTCGGATCGTCGAGACGGTGGTGGTAGTCCTCCGGCCCTTCGAACACGATGGCACGGCCCTCGAACGCGTTCGGGTCCTTCGGATTGGACAGGTAGCGTTCGCGGAACGAGTCGGAGATGACGCTCGTCTTCATGATCGCGCTGTCGAACAGGTTGCCCTTCATGTTGAGGAAGCCGGCCTTGGTCTTCATCGGCTTCTTGTAGGGCCAGATCACGAGCGGATCCTGGACCGGCCTGTTCTTGCAGTTGTCCGCCAGCGACTTGCCGTTCACGGTGACGACGTTCTTGCGGATCTTGCCGGCCTTCAGCAGTTCGTTGACCACTCCGGGCACGCCGCCTGCGCGGTAGTAGTCTTCGCCCAGGTATTCGCCGGCGGGCTGCAGGTTCACCAGCAGCGGCACGTCGTAGCCGACCTTCTCCCAGTCGTTGTTGTCGAGCTTGACGCCGATGTGGCGCGCGATCGCGTTGAAGTGGATCGGTGCATTGGTGGAGCCACCGATGGCCGAGTTCACCACGATCACGTTCTCGAAGGCCTCGCGCGTCATGATCTTCGACGGCCGCAGGTCTTCCCATACCATTTCGACGATGCGCTTGCCCGTGTCGTACGCGTTGGCGTAACGATCGCGATGCGGCGCGGGAATGGCTGCACTGCCCGGCAACGACATGCCGAGTGCTTCGGCGAGCGAGTTCATGGTCGAGGCCGTGCCCATGGTGTTGCAGTGGCCCGCCGACGGGGCGGACGAGGCCACCAGGTCGATGAACTGTTCGTGGTTGATCTCGCCGGCCGCGAGCAGCTGGCGCGCCTTCCAGACGATGGTGCCGGAGCCGGTGCGCTCGCCGCGGAACCAGCCGTTCAGCATCGGCCCGCCGGACAGGACGATCGCGGGGATGTCCACGGTGGCCGCCGCCATGAGCTGGGCGGGGGTCGTCTTGTCGCAGCCCGTGGTGAGCACGACGCCGTCGATGAAGTAGCCGTACAGGAGCTCGACCAGCCCCAGGTAGCAGAGATTGCGGTCGAGCGCCGCCGTCGGACGCTTGCCGGTTTCCTGGATCGGATGCAGCGGAATCTCGAATGCGATCCCGCCTGCTTCGCGCACCCCCTCGCGCACACGATGGGCGAGTTCCAGATGGTGGCGATTACAGGGCGAGAGATCGGACCCCGATTGCGCGATCGCGATGATGGGCTTGCCCGCCTGCAGCTCCTCGCGCTTCAAACCGAAGTTCATGTAGCGCTCGAGGTACAGCGCGGTCATGTCCGGATTGTCTGGATTCGCGAACCACTGACGCGAACGGAGCTTCGTAGGGTCCTTCTTGACGGACTTCTTGGCCATTCTCTTTCTCTTTCCTCCCCAAGGCTGATCCTGTGCGAAAACCGCATGGCCACGGCCGCGAATGCCCTCGCGGCCGGGCCGGATCGAGAGTATGAACCGGGAGGCGCGGAGGCACCACCGGTAAGCGACCCATCGCCTGGGAAAGCGCGGGAAGCATTGCTGCGAAGGGTGCGCGATCGAACGGACGGCAGCTACCCGCGAGCCCAAACTCCATGCATGCGCACCCCGCGTACGACCGACGCCAGCGCCCATTGACAGGAGACAATCCCATGCGACCCATTCGAATCGTCACGACGCTCGCCGCCACGGCCCTCGCCGCGTCGTTGACCGGCCACGCCGCGCAAGCCGACCGCAAGTCGCCCGCACCGGAAGCCACAGCACCAGCCGTCGGAAGTCCACCGTCTTCCGCCGACCGGACCGATTACCCCAAGCAACAGGAAGGCACCATGAAGCCGCCGACCGATGCCTCCATGGGGGCGATCGAGCGCAAACCTGGCGGCCCCACCGACGGGCCGGGCAACGCTACGAGGCAATAAAGCGCCCGGTCGGCCGGGGGCCCTTCATCAATACGCGGTTACGGTCTCCACGGACGCGCAGGCCACCTTGAGGGGTTCCTGCCCACCGGCGCCGGACGGGTCATTGCGGGTCGCATCGCTGCGGTGTACCGGACGAATGCCCTCCGGGTGATGCGGCTGCCCGCCTTGGGTGCGCAATTCCGCATCCAGGGGCAACTCCCGATACAGCGGCGGCGCCACCACCTGCCAGTGCAGGCGGATGTAGTCCGCCTCCGGCACTGCCGTCACATCTGCCCCGCGGTCGACGGCGGTCGAGGCTGCATCGGCCGGGCAGGACTGCATTGCTGCGTGCGACCCGAACGGTACGAGCAGGACGGCGCACAGGCCGACGGCGGCAAGTCCCGCCAGACGATACTTCGGTTCACATCCGCGCATGGTTGGTCTCCCTTCTTGGTACGTGCTGGAAACGCGGCAGCCCGCATCCGGTGTACAGCGAAGCTGCCGAGTCTGGCCTCCGCGCCTCGATCGTCCGCCCGGTCAGGTCGGGTGAACGGTCGCACCGCCGGCGTCGGAAGACCGGGTTTCATCCACGATGTTACCGCCCTCGCCTTCCCAGGTCTGCATCGCCGTGCGTTCTCCCCGGGTCGACTTGTTCTTGCGGCCCTGCCACCACCGATACGCCCCATACACCACGCTCACCACGGTGGTGAACGCGATCACCTGCAAACCGGTCGTCGTCATGGTCGTCTCCTTTCGATCGGACATCCGGTTTGCATTTTCCGCGGGCACAGGTGCCGGGGCTGTCAGCCCGAGACCAAACGGGTGTGGGAATCGGACTACGCACCGTCACGGGCCCACCCACCTCAGGCCGGCGCTCGCGGCGCTTCTGCCGCCAGCTTGTTGAGGAGTTCGACGACCCCGTCGAACTCCAGCGACTTGTCGAAGAAATAGTCGGCTCCCAGGGCCATGCACCGCTGCCGGAAGGCGTTCGACCCGTAGTTGGTAAGGACGATCTTGACCAGGTGCTTCATCTCTTCGCGTGCGCGCAGCCGCGCGAGCAGGTCGAACCCGGTCCCCGAGGCGAGGCGCAGGTCGATCAGGACGGCGTCCACCGGCGCTTCCTGCAGGCGCGACCAGGCGTCCTCCGCACCTTCCGCGAAGCCGACGACGCGGACCCGGTCGGACGATTCCACCGAGCTCACCAGCGTTTCCCGGATCGCCGGCGAGTCTTCCACCAGAAACACCTTGTACTGCTGATCCATGTGACTGCTTGTGGTCCCCAGAGGACACCGACCATACGGCGTCCCGCGGGAAGTTTCTCGCAGATTCGCAGATTCGGCTGTCGGTGTCCGTCCTACAAGGACGATGTCATGTTGCGGCCCTCGCCGGGTCTCGACCCGCAAGGGGCTTGCCCCCACCCCAACCCTCCCTCGGCGCAGCCGGGGGAGGGAGTGCAAACCCCTGTCCCCCGCCCCAGGGGGTGGACGGCGATCGCTCAATCCACCAGCGCGTGCTTGATGGCGTAATAGGTCAAGTCGGCGTTGGTCTTGAGCCCCATCTTCTCGAGCACGCGGGCGCGGTAGGTGCTGACCGTCTTGACGCTCAAGTGCAACTCGTCGCCGATGGCGGTCGGGCTCTGGCCGGCGGCGAGCTTGCGGAAGATCTGGAACTCTCGGGCCGACAGCATCTCGTGCAGCTTGCGCTCCGTGGGGTGCGCCAGTTCCGCCGACACCAGTTCGGCCGCGGTTTCGCTCAGGTAGCGCTTGCCGCGGGCGACCACCCGGATCGCCTTCAGTAGTTCCTCGGGTGGCGCATTCTTCGCGATGTAGCCGTTCGCCCCGGAGCGCAACATGTTCACCGCGTAGTGTTCCTCGGGGAAGCCGCTCAGGACCAGCACCGGCAGCGCCTCGTCGATCTGCCGGACGACGCGCAGGCAGTCGATGCCGTTCTTGTGCGGCATCGAGATGTCGAGCAGCACGACATCGAAGGACTCCTTGCGGATCAGCGCGATCACTTCGTCGCCGGTGGCCGCCTCCGCGGCGATCTCCATGTCGTCCTGGTCCTCGATGAACTGGGCGAACCCGGCCCGCACGATCTCGTGATCGTCGGCGATGAGAATCCGGATCAACGGCGGCATGACCATCCCCTTTCGCGCGCCCGTGGCTGGGCGCTGTCCTTGTCCGGACCGATGCTAGCAAACCGATCCGGCGAAGGATGTCAGATGCGTCCTACGCGCATGGAATGGAACGTCACTCGGCGGTGGCGAGGGACAACGCAACCTGCAACTCGACCTTGGCCCGGATCGCCTGCGCGAGGCGGTTGCGCACGCTGGCCACCAGCATCGCCACTGCCGAAGGCAGGCGCCCCATGTGCTTCTCCAGCACGTTGAGCTCCATCACGGCAGCGCTGAGCAGGTCCACGTCCTCCTCCAGCATCAGCAGCATGCCTTCGTCGTACGGCACCGGCAGGCTCTCGAAGAGTGTCCCTACCGCAGCCATGGATTCGGCGTAGCGACGCAGCGCCTCGTCGTACATGACGTCGTCTGGTTGCGACATGGCAGTTCTCATGGGATCTCTCACCGCTCCAATGTGCGCCCTGGCTAGGGCCGTTGCGATCGGACGCCGTCTCATCCAACTGCGGGAATGCGCCTACACCGCATTGCAGAGCCCCTCAGTGAACCCGACGCGCCGGCCCCGGTCTGTTGGTGGGTGCAAGTGCGTCACGTATAGTCGGCGGCGCCCGTCGATTCCCCGGAAGGACCCATGAGTTCCCTGCGTGAGTTACAGGTTGTCCTGCGCCGCACCCTGGCCGGCTGGCGGTGGGACCTCACGTTGTTCGTGTGCAGCGTCGTGACCCTGGGCATCCTCGTGGTATCGGAAACCGGGCACTTCCGCCTCGAGCAGGAACACAGCAAGGCCATGGAGGGTGTGCGGGTATACGCGAAGCTTGGACGGCTCGCGCGCCGCCTTGCCGACGCGGAGACCGCGCAACGCGGGTATCTCCTCACGCATTCCGAGTCGTATCTGGAACCGTACCGCGAAGCGCTGCCGGAGATCACGACGCTGCTGGAGCAGCTCGAGACTTACTTCACCAACACCGGTACCGGGCTCGACGCAGAGCGCATGCGGCTCATCAAGACCGAGGCCGCGCGCAAGGTGGCCGAGATGGAGAAGACGCTGTTCGCCGCGCGCCAGGGCGACTGGGAAGGCGCGGTCGGTCTGGTCGCCACGGACGTCGGCAAGTACCGCATGGACGCGATCCGCCAGCTCGTGGAGGAACTGCAGGTCGCCGAGAACGACCGGGTCGGGGAGCGAGTGGCGACCTGGCGGTCGCACGCGCAGATCGCGCGCTTGAGCATCGCAGCGGTCACGGCGCTCAACGTGCTGCTGCTGGTCATGCTCGTGCGCTGGTTGAAGCGTCACTGGCGCGAAGCGCGCCAACAGGGCTTCGCGCTCGACGCCCAGGTGAAAGCGCGCACCGCACAGCTCGCGATGCTCGCGTCGCACCTGCAGGAAATCAGCGAAGCGGAGAAATCGCGCCTTGCCCGCGAACTGCACGACGAACTCGGCTCGATCCTCACCGCATCGCGCATGGACATCTCGTGGGTCCGCAGCAAGCTCCAACCGGACCAGGTGGCGCTCGCGGAAAAACTGTCGCGCGCGCTGAAGCACATCGATCAGGGAGTGCAGGCCAAGCGCAGGATCACCGAGGGCTTGCGGCCCACCACACTGACCTCGTTCGGCCTGGTCACTGCCGCACGCGAACTGGTGAGCCAGGCGGCGGACCAGGCGCACTGGGAGCTGGAACTCGATCTGCCCGACAACGATCCCGACCTGTCGGAAGAGGCGGCCATCGCGCTGTTCCGCATCCTCCAGGAATCGCTCAACAACGCCACCAAGTACGCCAGAACGCAACGCATCCGCGTGAGCCTCGTCGTGCAGCCTGGGCAGTGCTGCATCCTCGAGATCGAGGACTACGGCGCCGGTTTCCGGGCTGACGAGACGCGACCCAAGGCCCACGGCATCCTCGGCATGCGCGAGCGCCTCGCGGCTCGCGGCGGGTCGCTGCTCGTGGATAGCGTCCCCGGGCGTGGGACGCGCATCTCGGCGACACTGCCGTTGAACGAAGCCCCGCCCGTGCCGTCAGCGCAGCCGCACGAGGAGGCGCTGCCGCCCGGGCGCCGGCCGGTTCCCGAGAACATCACCTGACCGTCCGCGCGGTGATGCCGGTCAGGCGGCTCAACCAGATCCGCTTCGTTCGCGCGTCGGCCATCGCGGGCCCACCGCTGTGCGGGGCGATCCGGTGCCGTTCCAGCGACGCCCGCGGTCCAGAGGACACGAACCCGCCGGCCGCGGCAGATCGTCCATGTCCTCGACCTCTACGAGAGCCAGCACTGCGAGAGTGATCGACGCGAGAACGCTGGCGAAAGCCAGCGTGAGAGCGACGAACTGAACGACCGGGTCGACCTGGTCGTAGGCGATCCATCCGCCGGCACCCGCGCCCAGAAGGCCCAGCGCCGAGGCACCGAGCAACCGGGTCGCAAGCGGCGACGGTACGGTGCCCTCGCTCGATGTACGCGCGTCGTTCACTGCCTTGCCCCCGATCGATTCGGTGCCGCCCCGCCGGGACGCACCGGCTGTCGGCAACCTTCCGGTTCCCGACAGCCGACTCCTGCACCGCCAGTTGCGGCTCGTGTTGCGTCAGTTGATGCCGAACTTCGCTTTCGCATCCGCGATGCAGCGGTCCTTGGCGTCGCCGGCGTAGTTGTCGCAGCGTTCCTTCGCTGCCGCGTAGCTCGCGTCACGCTTGGCCTCGGCTGCATCTTCGCGCGATTCCTTCACTTCCTCGCTCGCTTCGCGCTTCGCCTTGCTCACCTTGAGCTCCGCCTTCGCGTCGGCCTTGGCCGCAGCGAGCGCCGCCTTGGCATCCTTCACGCACACGTCCTTGGCATTGCCGGCGAGTTCGTCGCACTTCTCCTTCGCGACATCGTAGTCGGTCTCCGCCTTGGTCACGAGCAGCTTGTAGCGGTTCTTGGGCGAGTCTTCTTCACGCACCTTGAGTTCCGCCTTGGCGACCTTTTCCGCGCCCTTTGCTTCGAGCAGGCACACGTCCTTCGCATTGCCCTTTACGTCGTCGCAACGTTCCTTGGCGGCCTTGTAGTCGGCCTCGATCCGGTCTTCGTCCGCATCGGTGACCGCACCCTTGGCGGCCATCGCACCGGCCGAAAATGCGAGCGCACTCGCCACGGCCACGGTCATGAGTTGTCGTTTGAACGTCATAGGTCTCTCCTTCTTCTGGTGATCAAAAGGTGCGGCGCTCAGTACGTCTTCTCGTGCTGATCACCCTTCAACAGCTGCTCGTTGCGACGTTCCCAGTCGCTCACCTGGCGTTCGGCTTCGTCCTTGGCGATGCCATAGGACTCCTGGATGCGGCCCACCAGCTGGTCGCGCTTGCCGGCGATGACGTCGATGTGATCGTCGGTGAGCTTGCCCCACTGTTCCTTGATCTTGCCCTTGACCTGCTTCCAGTTGCCTTCGATTCGATCCCAATTCATGGTCTCACTCCTTTGCTTGTGATTGACTGATCGGCGCGGCGGAATGCCGGCACCGCTACATCTTCTCCTTCGTGTCCTTCGCGGTGCCCTGCAGCTTCTCGCCGCCGCGCTCGAGGTCCTTGCCGGCACCTTCGATCGTGTTGCAGCCCGCCAGGGCCGCGAACGACACCAACATCAGCAACGCCACGAATCTCTTCATCTCGAACTCTCCTTCTTCGCACTGAAACGATGGTTGTGGTTCGCGTCCTGCCAGTGCCTTGCACCTCGCATCGAACACGGTTCCACTGTATCGACGGTCGGTAGCGCAATCGGTCGGCTCGCGGCTGGTTGAGACGTAGGTCTCGACCTACGCCGCATCGGTTGCGCGATCAGACAGCTGCCTGCAGGTGGTGCGACTCACCTCTCAACACGCCGTAGCACTCGCAGGCGTTCGCTTCCAGCACCGTACGGTCGAGCACGGCGATGTGTCCGCGGCTGCAGTGGATCGCACCGAGACGCTGCAGCTGACCCGCACATTCGGTCACGCCTTCGCGGCGCACGCCCAGCATGGCGGCGATCCGTTCGTGCGTGATCGCGAGCGTGTTGCTCACGGCGCGATCGATGCTCGTCAACAGGTAGCGGCAGAGCTGCTGATGCAGCGAGTGGCGCCGATTGCACACCGCCGTCTGCGCCATCTGCGTCAGCAGTGACTGGGTGTAGCGCAGCAGCAGGCGTTGCATGCAGCCCCCGCTCTCGAACTCCGCACGGATGCCGTCGGCCCGTGCGCGAAAGGCATGACCACCCGTCTGCACGACCGCCCGGTTCGAAGTGGCGGGACCACCCAGGATGGGCGAGATCCCGATCATGCCCTCCGGTCCGACCCGCGCGACTTCGGAGGCCGCGCCGTCGTGGGTGACGCACAGGAGCGAAACGACGGCATCGGCCGGAAAGTATGTGTACGGCGACGGCACACCGGGCTCCTCCAGGATCGTCCCCGTCGGGCACTCGATCAACTGCAGTTGCGGGGCCATCCGCGCCCACGCCTCGTCGGTCAGCGCCTGCAGGATGCGATTGCGGCGCAGGAGCGGATCGACCAGCGCCAGGCGGGGGCGGGATGGAAGGGCCGCCCGCAAGGACAATGCTTGCGGCGGGCGAGGATTTGCTACGGCGAGCGCGGGGGTCATGACATTCACCTTGTTTGCGTGACGGACAGTCGTTACGGCTCGGACACATCCATGAAGAAGTCCTTGAGGTGCAGTGCGGGGTCCTCACCCTTGCTGCGCGCGCGGCCTTCGGCTTCGGCTCGTGCCATTTCGACCGCCTCCTGTCTGGTGCGCGGCGCGGCCGCTTTCGCGGCGGGCTCGACCGCGCCGGATCGAGCAAAGGCGGTGGCGGCGCGGTCGTAGTCGCGCGTCGCCTGGTAGTTGCCCTCGCCGAATTCCTGCACTTTCGGATTGCCCTTGGCGCCTTTGCGCGGCTTGGCCGATGGCTTGCCACGGGACTTGGTCGTGCGGGTGGTGGTCCTCATCGCTTACTCCCTTCTCGTATCGGTATCCGGATGAATCGGTCGCCGCGGGCGTCAAACGTCAGGCTTGCGCCCCACGATCAGGCTCACGATGAACAGCACCAGGAACACGAAGAACAGGATCTTCGCGACGCCGGCGGCGCCGGCGGCGATGCCGGTGAATCCGAACACGGCAGCGATGATGGCGATCACGAAAAACACGGCGGCGTAGTGCAGCATGGCTGGCTCCTCGGTTGCGTCAGGGGATGGCTCCAGGTTACGCAGGCGCACGCCATTGATCCGTCGGTGCACCGCCGGAACTCGCGTAAGACAGCTCTGACACGCCGCTGCCATTCCCGGACGGCGTCGCACTGCGTCCTACAGGAATTGCGTCCCGAGTCCGACAGGCCGCGGCGGCTGCACTGGAAAGAATGCGGCTGTCGACGGCGACCCCGCATCGCCGATGCGCGGAGCGCCACACGGCACAGCTCCACCCCATGCCACCGCGCCGGCATAGTCTCGCAACCATGAAAGGAACACCCGATGCATATTCGACCACTGATCCAGACCGTGGCTTTGAGCGCAACGCTGACGCTCGCTTGCGCTGGCGCATTCGCGCAGACCACCGACGGTCAATCGACCACCGAGCCGAAGCCTGCGACGCCCCCGCCCGCCGATCGCGGCGAAAGCACGTCCTATGACGTGCGGCAGTGGACTCACGGCAGCTACATCGGCGGTAACGTCGGCGCCACCGACTGGCGCACCGATTGCCCCTCGGGCTCCGGCTGCGAGGACAGCACCGTCGGTTTCAAGCTGTATGGCGGTACCAAGTTCAACAACTTCCTCGGTGCCGAGCTCGGCTACGTGAACCTGGGACGGCCTGACACGAATGGCGGTCACCAGACTGCGCAGGGCGCCAACCTGAGCCTGATCGCCGGTATCCCGATCGGCGACCGCTTCGGCGTCAACGCCAAGGTTGGTACGCTGTACGCCTGGACCAACACGACCGGCAACGTACCGTCGCACCAGGCCGGCAAGGAGCGCGACTTCGGTCTTTCATACGGAGCCGGCGCGACCATGGCACTGGCGCCACGCGTGCAGCTGCGCGTGGACTGGGACCGCTACAACGTCGACTTCAAGGGTCGCGACGGCAAGGTCGACATGCTGTCCGCAGGGGTGCAGTACCTCTTCTAGAGAGCGGCGGAACGGTACATCTTTCAACAGCACATCTTTCACCACGAAGGACACCAAGGACACGAAGGTTCACGAAGGAGAATCGTTGCCTTTCCTTCGTGTTCCTTCGTGTCCTTCGCGTCCTTCGTGGTAAATGTGAGTCTTTCCCTGTTGGATGCTTGCGGTGGAACCAGCTCTAGCTGCTCGTTCGACCGAGCATCTGCTGCGGACCGACCCAGGCATCGAACTGTTCCGCGGTGACAGCGCCCGAAGCGAGCGCCGCTTCGCGCAACGACAGCCCTGCGCGATGGGCATGCTTGGCGATCTGCGCCGCGCGGTCGTAACCGATGTGCGGTGTCAGCGCGGTGACCAGCATGAGCGAGCGCTGCAGCAGCTCCTCTACCCTTGCCTCGTTCACCGCGATGCCGGCCACGCAATGCCGGGAGAAGCTCTCCATGGCATCGGTCATGAGTCGCAGGCTGTCGAGCACGTCGAGCGCGATCAGCGGCTTGTACACGTTGAGTTCGAAATGCCCCTGGCTTGCGGCGAAGCCGATGGCCGCGTCGTGCCCCATCACCTGTGCACACACCATGGTGAGGGCCTCGACCTGGGTCGGGTTCACCTTGCCCGGCATGATGGAGCTGCCCGGTTCGTTCTCGGGAAGGTGCAGTTCGCCGAGCCCGGCGCGGGGGCCGCTGCCCATCAGGCGGATGTCGTTCGCGATCTTGGTCAGGGCCACCGCCAGCATCCTGAGCGCGCCGTGCAATCCCACCAGAGCTTCATGACCCGCCATGGCGGCGAACAGATTGTCCGCCGGCCGCAACGGCAGGCCGAGCCGTTCGGCGATCCGGGTCGCGACACGCTGCCCGAACTCGGGATGCGTGTTGAGGCCGGTGCCCACCGCAGTGCCGCCGATGGCCAGGGTGCACACCGGCACCAGCGCGGTCATCACCGCCGATTCGCACAGCGTGAGCTGAGCGACGTAGCCGCCGAACTCCTGTCCCAGTGTCACCGGGGTGGCGTCCTGCAGGTGGGTGCGACCGATCTTGACGACGTCGGCAAACGTCACCGCCTTGCCCGCCAATGCCGCCCGCAACTCGCCCAGGGCGGGTAGCAGGCGCGTTTCCACCTGGCCGGCGACGGCAACGTGCATCGCCGTGGGAAAGACGTCGTTGGATGACTGTCCGAGATTCACTTCGTCGTTCGCATGCACGAGCCGCTCGGCACCGACCGGACCGCCGAGCGCGCGCGAAGCGAGGTTCGCCACCACCTCGTTGACGTTCATGTTGCTCTGGGTGCCCGAGCCCGTCTGCCAGACCGACAGCGGAAACTCGCGATCGAACTCGCCGGCGGCCACGCGCTCCGCAGCGGCCGCAATGGCGTCGGCCTTCGTCGCATCGAGGCGACCGAGATCGCGGTTCACCAGCGCCGCCGCCCACTTGATCCAGGCAAGCGCGTGAATCACGGCAAGCGGCATGCGCTGCTCGCCGATCGCAAAATAGCGCAGGCTGCGCGCCGTCTGGGCGCCCCAGAGCGCATCGGCCGGGACCTCGATCGGGCCGAAACTGTCGGATTCGGTTCGGGTGTCGCTCATCGCGCCGCTCTCAGTCCGCGCCAGGCCTGTGGGGGAAGTCACTGCATTCGGGGAATGGACGCCTGGGATCAAAGCCAATATTCCCACAACCGGGCGCCGGTCTCCTTCATCCGGGTGGCGACCGGTCGCTCCTGCCAGCGCTCGAGTGTAATCCGGTCCGACCGCGCGAGATCGGCCTCGAACATCGCCTCCATCTGGGCGCCGAAGGCGCCGCCCAGGATCACCGCGTTGATCTCGTTGTTGTGGACAAAGCTGCGCCAATCGAGATTGGTGGATCCGACGGTCGACCACACGCCGTCGACCACAGCCGTCTTGGCGTGCAGTACGGCGTCCCGCTGCTCGAAGATCTTGACGCCGCCGCGCAACAGGGCGGTGTAGTAGGACCGGCCGGCGTGGAACACCAGCCCCGAGTCGGTCGTGCTGGGCAGGATGATCTTCACGTCGACGCCGCGGGCGGCGGCTTCGGTGAGGGCGGCGATCATCTGCTTGTCCGGCACGAAGTACGCGTTGGTCAGGTGGACGCTGCTTTCGGCGCTGCGGATCGCGGAGAGCATGGTCACGTAGATGGGGTTGGGCACATCTTCCGGCGACCCCGCCACCGCGCGTGCCACATCGGGCCCCTTCGTGACGGGCGCCGGGAAGTAGCGCTTGTCGGTGAGCAACTCGCCGCCCTGTTTCTGCCAGGTGTCGACGAACATGCGCTGGAACTCCGCCACCACGGGCCCTTCCAATCGGACGTGGGTGTCGCGCCACGGCAACTTGGACTCGGCCTTCGGCCGCTGCCGCTTCGAGAACGAACCCCGGGAGTACACGCTGCTGATGTTGATGCCGCCCACGAAAGCGGTGCGACCGTCGACGATCAGCACCTTGCGGTGGTCACGCCAGTTGACCTCCCACCCGCGGCGCGCGGTGAGCGGATTGATCGGGTTGAACTCCAGCACCCGCACGCCGCCCGCCTTCAACCGGTCGAAGAAAGCCGACGGCGTATTGATGGCGCCGACACTGTCGTAGATCAAGTTGACGTCCACCCCTTCGGAGCGCTTGGCGAGCAGCGCGTCGACGAAGCGGTTGCCGACCTCGTCGTCCTCGATGATGTAGAACTCGACGTTGATGTGATCACGCGCTTCCTGGATGGCGGTGAACATGGCCTTGAACGTGACCGGACCGTCGCGCAGCAAGGTGACCTTGTTGCCGACGAGGAGCGGACTCCCGGCGATCGCTTCCTCGACCGCCAGATGCCGCTCGAAGATGCCGGCCCCGCCGCCTTGTTCCTGCAGGCGTTGCAGGATCGCCCGGGTACGGGCGGGTGATAGCGGCCCGTTCGCACCCTCCATGGAAACGCGCGTCGGCGCATGGCGATCCATGTCCGGCACCATGGTCGGCATGGGCGAACACCCGACCAGGCAACCCATCAGCAGCCAAGCGAAACGGAGCATGGCGCTCGACCGGCCGGGTTCGTTGCGAACCCGGCCGCTACTCGGATCGCAACAGGACTGCGGCGGGTGCCTTGGTTCGCGCCACCTCAGGCAGGCCTTCGAGGAGATCGGCCAGTTCGTCGGCGTGCTGCTCCTCCACCGCCAGGATGCCCTCCAGCATCCGCCGCGTCGTGGGGTCGCGGTCGCCGATGTACTGGATGATGTCGCGATAGCTGTCGATGGCGATGCGTTCGGCCACCACGTTCTCGGTGATCATGTCCACGAGCGAGCTGCCCTCCACGTACTCGGCATGGCTCCGGTTCACCAGCCCGTTGGGGGCGAAGTCGGGCTCACCGCCCAGCTGGACGATGCGGTCGGCGATCTGGTCGGCGTGCGACTGCTCCTCGTTCGAGTGCACCAGGAATTCGTCGGCGATGCTCTTCGACTGGATACCCTTCGCCATGAAATGGTGCCGGCGATAGCGCAGCACGCAGACGATCTCGGTGGCGAGGGCGTCGTTCAGCAGCTTCAGCACGATCTCGCGATCGGCACCGTAGCCGGCGGTCACGGCGCCTTCCGCGAGGTGCAGGCGAGCACGGGCGCGCAACGTCTTCACGTCGGTGAGGGAGGTGGGCGTCTTCATGGAATGCTCCATTCCGGGGGTGGGCGGTGAAGTTCATTCTCCGCAGGCCATGCGGGGCGTCCGTTCGCCAGCGCACAGTCCCACGCCGATGGGTGCAAGTTGCCTGGAAACTTCGTACCATCGGCCGATGGGGAAGAGGGACTCGTTCCGGAGCGAGCGCGCGTCCGGGGCCGGATCGGTACGCCGGCGTTCGCTGGCAATGGCGGTTAAGCGACAGACGCATGACGAAGGGATGCATCAGCGCATGCACGCCCGTCCATGACGCTCGCCGACCTCCTGGCGCAGCTCATCAACGGGCTCGCCAACGCGTCCACTCTGTTCCTGCTCGCCTCCGGCCTGTCGCTGATCTTCGGCGTCACGCGCGTGGTGAATTTCGCGCATGGCTCGCTCTACATGGTCGGCACCTACGGCGCGATCTGGCTGGCCGAGCATCTGGGTGGCGGCGGGCTCGGGTTCTGGGGCGCCGTGCTCATCGCTGCCTGCGGTGTGGCGGTGTTGGGCGCCCTCATGGAGCTCGCCGTGCTGAAGCGGATCTACGGCGCACCGGAGTTGTTCCAGTTGCTGGCCACGTTCGCGGTGGTGCTGATCATCAAGGACGTCGCCCTGATGGCGTGGGGCCCCGAGGACATCCTCGGGCCGCGCGCACCCGGCCTGACCGGCGCGATCGAGCTCGCGGGCCAACCGATCCCCCAATACGACGTGCTGCTGATCGTGCTGGGGCCTGTGGTGCTGCTGGCGCTGAAGCTCCTGCTGGAGCGCACGCGCTGGGGCGTGCTGATCCGTGCCGCCACCGAAGACCGCGAGATGGTCAGCGCCCTCGGCGTGAACCAGGTCTGGCTCTTCACCGGCGTGTTCGCCCTGGGCAGCGGGCTCGCGGGCCTCGCCGGTGCCCTGCAGATGCCGCGCGAGCCGGCGAGCCTGGGGCTCGACCTGATCGCGATCACCGATGCGTTCGTGGTCGTGGTGGTCGGTGGTCTCGGCAGCCTCGGCGGCGCCTTTCTCGCCGCGCTGGTGATCGGCATCGTGAAGGCATTGTGTTTCGCTCTCGGCACCGTGGACCTGTTGGGGTACACGCTCAACTTCTCCAAGCTCACCCTGGTGGTGGAATTCGTGCTCATGGCATTGACTCTCGCCTTGCGCCCCTGGGGCTTCGCGGGTCGGCCGCTGCGCGGCTTGCGCGAGGCACCCGGCACGATCGAACACGTGCGCACGCCCGCGCGAAAATTCTGGACCATCGCGATGGCGATCGTGGCATTGCTGGTGCTCTTGCCGGCCGTCGCGGACGACTACACGCTCGTGCTCGCCACCGACTGCGCGATCTTCGCGCTGTTCGCGGCAAGCCTGCATTTCCTGATGGGCCCGGGCGGGCTCGCCTCGTTCGGTCATGCCGCCTACTTCGGTATCGGGGCCTACGCGGCCGGCATGCTCGCGAAGCAGGCGGGTGCGCCGATGTTGCTCGCGTTGTTCGCGGCACCGTTCGCGGCCGCGGCGTTCGCGCTCGTCTTCGGCTGGTTCTGCGTGCGACTGACCGGCGTCTATCTGGCCATGCTCACACTGGCCTTCGCGCAGATCGTCTGGTCAGTGGCCTGGCAATGGGACGACGTGACCGGCGGCAGCAACGGCCTCGTGGGGGTCTGGCCAGCGCCCTGGGCCGCGGACAAGACACACTTCTACTGGCTGACGATCGTGTTGTGCACTGCGACCATCGCGATCCTGTGGCGCGTGATGCACGCGCCGTTCGGCTATTCGTTGCGGGCCGGGCGCGACGCGAATCTTCGGGCCGATGCGATCGGCATCGACGTGAAGCGCGTGCAATGGTTCGCTTTCCCGGTCGCCGGCGCTGCAGCCGGGCTGGCGGGCGCGCTGTATGTGTACTCCAAGGGCAGCCTCGCGCCGGACGTGATGGCGATCTCGCGCTCGGTCGATGGATTGGTGATGGTGCTGTTAGGCGGTGTGCAGACGCTGACGGGCCCCGTCGTGGGTGCGGCGCTGTTCACGTGGTTGCAGGATGAGATCCTGCGGCGGACGGAGTATTGGCGCTTGATCCTGGGGCTGGCGATTCTCGTGCTGGTGCTGCTGTTTCCTCGGGGGGTGGTGGGGAGTCTGCGGCGGGTTGTTCGTGGGAGCGACGCTTGAGCGACCATATGGCCCCCATCCCTACCTTCCCCCGGCAAAGCCGGGGGAAGGGGGGTACACCCCCTCCCCCACCTTCGGTGGGGGAGGGTTGGGGTGGGAGCGAGCACCTGGCATGACTCTCCTCACCATCGACAACCTCGAGAAACACTACGGTGGCGTCCACGCCGTCGCGGGCGTCTCGTTCAGTGTCGCCATCGGTGAAAGGGTCGCTCTCATCGGCCCCAACGGCGCCGGCAAGACCACCTGTTTCAACATGATCGGGGGCCAGATCCGACCGGATGGAGGTCGTGTCCTGCTGGCAGGTGAAGACATCACCGGTGCACCCTCGCGCGCGCTGTTTCGCAAGGGCGTCGGCCGCACTTTCCAGATCGCGACTACCTTCGGCTCGATGACCGTACGGGAGAACGTGCAACTCGCCCTGCTCTCGCACGCGCACCGTGCCCTGGGATGCTTGAGCGACGCCACGGACGCCGCAGCCGAAGAAGCGCGCGCGCTATTGGCGGCGGTGGGTCTTGAATCGCAGGCCGCCAGACCCTGCGACCAACTTGCCTACGGCGACGTGAAGCGCCTCGAACTCGCCATGGCGCTGGCGAACGCGCCACGCTTGCTCCTGATGGACGAGCCCACCGCCGGCATGGCGCCTCGCGAGCGCCATGATCTGATGACGCTGGTATCGGACATCTGCGCACAGAGTGACCTGTCGGTGTTGTTCACCGAACACGACATGGACGTGGTCTTCGGCCACGCCGATCGCATCGTCGTGCTCGACCGTGGGCGGCTGGTGGCGCAAGGCAGTCAAGAGGAAGTGCGCGTCGATCCGGAAGTGAAGCGCATCTACCTGGGTGAATCGGCATGACCATGCCCGCCGCCGACGCGCTCCTGCAAGTGACCGATCTCGCCAGCGGCTACGGTCGCGCGCAGATTCTGTACGGCGTCGGCCTCGAACTGCGGCGCGGCGAAGTAGTCGCCCTCCTTGGCCGCAACGGCGCCGGCAAGTCGACGACCCTCAAGACGCTGATGGGCCTCGTGCGTGCACGGCAGGGGCAGGTCACCCTGCTTGGCCGGCGCATCGAAGGGTTGTCGCCCTTTCGCATCTGCCGGCTCGGACTCGGATACGTGCCGGAAGAACGCCGCGTGTTCGCCGGGCTCACCGTCATGGAGAACCTGGAAGTCGCGCGACGACCGGCCCGCACCGGCGCGCCGACATGGACGCCACAGCGCCTGTTCGAACTGTTCCCCAATCTCGGCCGCATGCGCGAGCGGCGCGGCGGCGAAATGTCCGGCGGTGAACAGCAGATGCTCACCATCTCGCGTACGCTCATGGGCAATCCGCTCGCCGTGCTGCTCGACGAGCCCTCCGAAGGCCTGGCGCCGGTCATCGTCGACGAGATGGCCAGGGCGATCGCGGAGCTGAAGCGCGAAGGCCTCACCATCCTGCTGTCGGAACAGAACCTGCGCTTCGCCACTGCCATCGCCGATCGTGCCGCCATCATCGAACGCGGCACGATCCGGTTCACCGGCACCATGGCGGAGTTGTTCGCGAACACCGAAGTGCGCGATCAATACCTCGCGGTCTGAGATGATGTCCCTCCCGATGGGCCTACGGCCCTTCCCCCCGAGGGGGCCAGCCCGCTTGGGGCGGCCCGGCGCGGGCTGAACGCGCCGTGACCAATCTAACGAAAGATGTCCGCGATGCCGAACGAGAGGTCGGGAAACGCCGCCGGCGAGACGGCATCCGGCCGCGCCACCTCGAACGAAGTGCGGTAGCGGCCTTCCAGCGGCTCTCGATAGACCTCGATCACCTGGCGATCGACGTTGGCGATCCAGACTTCGCGGATGCCTGCACGCGCATACACACCGAGCTTGATGCCGCGATCGTAGTGGACGGTGGAATCCGACACCTCGATGACCCAGAACACTTCATCGGCCCTCGGCACGTGGGCTCTCATGCTGTCGGCGCCCGGCGCGAGGATGGCGAAGTCCGGTTCCGGTTCCGAATGCGGCGGCAAGGTAACGGAGTTCTGGCACGAGACCACGGCTCGGTCGCCGAGCGCAAGCACCAGCAGTTTCGTGAGCCGATTGACGGTCCCGATATGCGGCCCACCGATCGGAGCCATGACCATCAGGTCGCCGTCGATCAGCTCGATGCGACTGTCCGGCGCGAAGACGCCGAGGTCACCGAGCTTGTGGTAGTCCTCGACCGTCAGCTTGTAGCGGCCCGGTGTTTCCAAGGTGCGCATGATCGGTTCTCCTCGGCAGGCGGACACGAGCGATCGATACGGAATGAGTCTAACACCGGGATGCGGCGTCCTGGGGTATCCCGTACCGACCCGGCTGCGGTGTAGCCTTCGGCTTTTCCCCACCCCACAGCACGTTCCGGACTCCCCATGCCCACCCTCGCAGGAATCGACGTCGGCGGCACCTTCACCGACCTGGTGCTGTGGGATCCGGAGTCCGGCGACATCCGGGTGGCCAAGGTGCCGACGACGGTGCCGAACCAGGCCATGGGTGTGCTCGAAGCGCTCGACGAAGCCGGTGCCGACCTCGCGCGTATCGAGGTCATCATCCACGGCACCACGACGACCACCAACGCGCTGCTCGAGCGCAAGATCGCGCGTGTGGGGCTCATCACGACGCAGGGTTTTCGCGACGTGCTCGAGCTGGGGCGCCGCACCCGGCCCACGCCCTACGGGTTGACCGGCACCTTCGTTCCCCTCATTCCGCGCGAACTGCGCATGGAAGTCCCCGAACGCATCAGTGCCGAGGGCGAAGTCCTGG
Source organism: Betaproteobacteria bacterium Ga0077523 (assembly GCA_001464695.1). GTDB lineage: Bacteria > Pseudomonadota > Gammaproteobacteria > Burkholderiales. The sequence goes on from LNDQ01000072.1 coordinate 80,986, forward strand.
TGCCGCTCGACGAGGACGCGGTGCGCGCTGCGGTGCGCAGGCTGTTGGCGGCCGATTGCGAGTCCCTCGCGATCCATTTCCTGCACAGCTATCGCGAGCCGAAGCACGAGCTGCGCGCTGTCGCCATCGCGCGCGAACTCTGGCCGAACGGCTACATCACGGCCGGGCATGAGATCCTCGCGGAGTACCGAGAGTACGAGCGCGGCGTTGCGGCGGCCGTGAATGCTTCCGTTCAACCGGTGCTGCAGCGTTACCTGCGCCAATTGCGCCTCGGCCTGATCGACGGCGGCTTCGATCGCGAGCTGCTGGTCATGCAGGGCAACGGGGGCACGGTCGCGGCGCGGATCGCCCATGAGAACGCCGTGAACTCGGTGATGTCGGGCCCCGCTTCGGGCGTCATCGCCGCGGCGGCGACCGGCCGATCCGCCGGCATCTCGCGGCTGATCACGTACGACATGGGTGGCACGTCGACTGACGTCGCGCTGGTGGAGGGCGGATCGCCGCAACTGTCGTCCGAGCTCGAACTCGAGTACGCAATGCCGATCCACGTGCCGATGGTGGACGTGCATTCGATCGGCGCCGGCGGCGGCTCGATCGCACGCGTTGACGACGCCGGCATGCTGCAGGTGGGCCCCGAGAGCGCGGGCGCGCGGCCTGGTCCGATCTGCTATGGCCGTGGCGGCACCGAACCGACCATCACCGACGCCAACCTGGTGCTGGGTCGCCTCGATGGGACCAAGCTGCTGGCCGTGGACGCCGACGTGGCCCTGGACGCAGTGCGATCGATCATCCTGGCACGCGTCGGGGAGCCGCTCGGCCTCGATGCCGACGCTGCCGCGGCCGCGATCCTGCGCATCGCCAATGACCGCATGGCCGGTGCCATCCGCATGGTGAGCCTTGCCCGCGGGCATGATCCGCGCGACTTCGCGCTGTTCGCATTCGGCGGCGCTGGACCACTGCATGCGTGCGCTCTGGCGCGCGAACTCGGGATTCCGCGCGTGCTGATCCCTGCCCGGCCGGGACTCACCAACGCGCTCGGGTGTGCCGTTGCGGACCTGCGGCACGACTACGTGCGCACGGTCAACGTGGCCTTGCCGGATCTGCCCGACACGCTCGTGCGGGCAGTGCTCGACGCCCAGGTCGCGGAAGGTCGCGCGATGATCGACCGCGAAGGCGCGACCGTCGAGCGCATCGACTGCGTCTTCGAGGCGGACATGCAGTTCCAGGGGCAGAGCCACCTGCTCGCGATCCCGATCGACCGGCCGGACATCACCGGCGACCAGCTCCGCGCGGCCTTCGAGACGGCCTACTGGCAACGCTTCCAGGTGCGATTGCCGGAGATCCGCCCGGTGCTGGTCAACCTCCACACCGCGGTGATCGGCCGGCGTACGCCGCTGTCCTTCGAGGCGCTGGGGCGTGGCGCACCGGCGGCATCGCTCGACCAGGCCTGCATTGACCGGCGACCGGTCTGGTTCGAGGGCAGGCGCATCGACACGCCGGTCTATCGCCGCGAATGGTTGCCGGAAGGCGCGAACTTCACCGGCCCTGCCATCATCGAACAGCTCGACACCACCATCGTGCTGGAGCCCGGCAACCGCGCGGAGCGCGATCCACTGGGCAACCTGCTGATACAGGTGGCGTAGCCGCACAGACAATATCGCAACCCTCGGGAGACCCGTCACATGAAACGCTTCGTTCTCTTCGCACTCGCCCTGTCCGCCCTGGTGCGCCCTGTCCTGGCCGACGACTTTGCCGTCGAGCACCTGCGTCCGCAGGGATTGTTCGCCTCACCGATGTTCTCGCAGGTGACCACCGTGATCGAAGGCAAGCTGATCTTCGTGAGCGGTCAGGTCTCGTGGGACGACAAGGGCAAGGTCATGTTCCCCGGCGACCTGCGCGCGCAGACGCGCCAGACGTTCGAGAACATGAAGATCGCGCTCGCCGCGGCCGGTGCCTCCATCGACAACGTGCTCAAGTTCACCATCTACGTCGTGAACCTCGACCGCGAGAAGTGGAAGATCGTGGGCGAGGAACGGGCGAAGTACATCAATCCCGAGAAGGCACCGGCGAGCACCATGGTGGGCGTGCCCGCGCTGGTGCTGGAGGATCTGCTGATCGAGATCGAAGCGGTGGCGGTGATTCCGGATTAGCACTCTGCCCACACCGGCGGGGGTGGAGAAGGTGTACATCCTTTCCTCCGCCGTAGGTGGGGGAAGGAGCTGTACGTTCCCTCCTCTACCGCAGGTGGGGGAGGGGAGCTGTACATCCCCTCCTCCACCGAAGGCGGGGCAAGGAGCTGTACGTCCCCTCCTCCACCGAAGGTGGAACAAGGAGATGTACGTCCCCTCCTCCACCGAAGGTGGGGGAGGGT
>LNDQ01000073.1 GCA_001464695.1 Betaproteobacteria bacterium Ga0077523
GGTCACCGTGAGGTTCGAGGCACTCTGGACGCTCAGCAGCAACGTGGCCTGGCCGTTGTCGGCGGCCCGGAACGTGTAGCTCGCGATGCCGTCGTTGGTGTTGCCGTTCTCCGTGACCGGACCGGACGTCCCGGATGCGGCCCAGCCACCGCGGCCGATCGAGGTGGTGAGATTCACCGTGCCCGTGTAGCCGGGGACAGTGTTGCCAAGGCCGTCGATGGCACGGATGGTCACGCTCTGCGCGACACACGTGCTGGCAGTGGCGGACGACGTGACGGCGAATCCGGCGAGCAGCGAAGGACACGTCCGGGTGGAGGTACGGATCGCCTCGACCTCCGCCTGGGTCAGGGCGTAGTCGTAAACGCGCACCTCGTCGATCAGCCCGTTCCAGCGGCGCGTGCCGCCGCTGAAGTCCTGGTCGTCACCGATCTGGAGCTTGGCGTTGTTCTGGGTGAGCTGGGCGTTTTCCGTTCCGGTCTGCACGGACGCCGCCGCGGTGGTGGGACCACCGGCGTACATGGTCTGGGCACCGCGCGTGAACACGAAGGCGACGAAGGTCCACTGATTCACGGCGACTGTGTTGTTGGGACTGAACAACTCCTGGGTCCCGCCACCCCACCACCAGTTCACCCGGCCATTCGAAGCGATATGGAACTCGTAGTTCGTGTCCTTCGAGAGGAAGGACATCAACTCGGCCGGAATGGAGCCTGGGCGGATCCAGGCAGTGACGGTCAGCGTGCTGCGGATGTTCAGCGTCGGATCGTCGGCGATGTCGACGCGCGTCGGGCTGCCGGTGAACTGTCCGCTGCGGCAGAGGTAGGCGTTGGTCGTGGTGGTCTGCGCGCCGCCGAGAGCCGTGCCGGTGTTGCCGTTGCCGCTCGAATCGAGCACTTCGCCGGCTGTGCCGTTCCAGGAGGTCTCGTCGAGGCGGTACTCGGCCACGGGCGACGGCACGGTCGCGCGCGGACGCAGGACGACGCTCTGGCCGATGTTGACGGCAGCATCGTCGGCCGTGGCGACGCGGGTACCCGTCAGTGCGGCCGTCGCGCGGAATTCGTCTTCCACCAGGATCGTCACCCCGGTCCCGCCCGAGTCGTCCTGGGCACGCTCGGTCATGGCCGCGGGTCCGGCGATCGCCGTCGTGTCGCGCGTGCCGAAGAAGGACACCAGCATGGTGTTCGCGACTGTCGTGTTGACCGTCGGTGCCGTGATGCTGGTGCTGCTGGCGTTGGCTTGGCCCACGCTGGTCACCACCGGCGCTGCGAGATCGACACCGCGGTACGCCACGATCGCGCCGACCGCGCGAGTGCTGGTGTAGGTCCAGTTGTAGCTGGCGGGCTCGGCGCCAGTCACCACACGGTAGTAGAGCAACTGGCGCATGTTGCTCCCGGTGCTGAGATCGTTACGGATCAGCGTCCAGGCGGCATTGGCCGTCACAGTCAGGTTGCCGCGCACGTTGACCGCCGCCAGCATGACGTCGCCCGCTCGGACGTTCGCCGGAACCGTCAGCGTGAGAGTCCCGGCGTTGACACCCGCGGATGTCGATTCGTGGAACCCGATGCGAAGTGCATGCGCCGGGGCGGCCGCGAGCAGCAGAAGCAACAACGCCACCAAGCGCAGGCAGCCTTGAATCGCGTGCCCGAGGCCGGTTGGATGAGCCATGGCCGGGGCTTGCATCATGGGCAGGAGAACCGCGGCGCGGTGCCGGTCGGATCGGTGCAGCGCGACACGGTGGCCGTAACCTGCCTCGAGATGGGGAAAGCGGTACCGGTGCCCGAGGTGGCCGTGGACGTCAGCAGATAGACCGCGACATTGCGGTTCAACTCGGTGGTCGTGGTCACGCTGCACGTGACACTCGTGCTCACACCGTTGAACGCACCGCCGAGCGCCACCGCCTGCGTGGCGAAGCAAGCCGGTGGCTGCGGGTTCGCGGGCACTAGCAGCGGATCGTTGTTGTCCGGGTCCAGCACCTGCACCAATGCCCATTCGATTCCGGCCTGGGCGCCCGCGTAGGTGCGGGTGCCGCTCACATCGAGTGCCTGCGACGATTGCTGCAGCCCGAAGACCGACACGATGAAGAGGCCTAGCAGCGCCAGCACCACCAGCAGGAACAGTGCCGTCACCAGGGTGAACCCGCGCTCAAGGGACGTTCGGAACATGGGCCTGGGCCTGTACGGTCACGGTTTCGCCGGCCTGCGTCAGTGCTAGCTGGATCGTGACGATGCCGTAGCGTTGATTGAGTTCGTTCGGGTTGTAGCCGAAGGCGCAGCCGCTCACGCTGGTCGCGAGCAGCGCGTTGCTGCCGCCGCCGGGCGGGGTGGCCTGGACCGCGTTGATGCCGTAACCCCAATAGCGCCGGATCACACCGCCCGCGGCGTCGCATTGGTAGGTCACCGCGGTCTCGACCACGTGGAAGCGTTTGCCCGGCGATTGCCACGGAAACAGCTTCGCGGCGCTCAAGGTGATGGTGCTGCCGGCGAGACTCTGGTAGCTCGCGCGATTGTTGCCGGCCGCCTGATAGGCATCGGCGCCGGCGAACCCGGGGCCGAGATTGAAGATCACGACCTGGTTGCCGGCCGCCAGTGTCGGTACGGGGCCGATCACGTCGAAGCTCGCGTCACCACCCGGTGTCGTGAAATCGAGGACATTGCCGGCACCACCCGAAGTCTGTTCCGCGCGATAGCGACCACCGCCGGTGGTGAGCAGGAACTCGAGATAGTTGCCGTTGACGCGCACGCTGTTCGGCAGTGCGAGTCGCAGGTCGCGCGTGATGCGCCGCACGGCGGTATCGGCGATGTCCGCCAGCGCGGCGCGGCGCGTGGTGTCGAAGTAACCCTCCACCGGTTTCTGGATGAAGATCGCGACCACCGCGAACACGATGCCGGAGATCAGGATAACGACCACCGCCTCCACCAGCGTGAAGCCGCACTGCGATGGGGTGCGCCGGTTCGTCATGGCAGCGCGTTCGGCGCGTAGCGCGTGCGGTAGCCGTTCAGCGTCACCGATTCGCTGCCCGGTCCGGTGACGGTCACGGCGATCAGCAGCACCTCCGCCGGGTTGGCGAGTCCGAGGCCGCCGTTGGAGACGGAGACCGACGCGTTGTACGCGCCGAGACCCGCGATCAAGGTGTTCGACAGATCGCGTATCCCCGCCATGGCGAACCCGTGATAGTCGTTGACGTTGTTGAACGGCGTGGTGGTGCTGTAGCGGCTCTCGCCGGGCTCGGGTCCGAGCGCCTCGACCAGCGACGCGCAACCCGCCGTGCTCGTCGCGGTTGCAGCGTTGGCATCGGTCGGGTCGCAGAAAGTGAACGGCATCAGCTCGACTTCCTCGAGGAGCGATTCCGCGATCGCGAGCGCCTGCTTGCGGATCAGCGGATCGGAACTGCGTGCCGCGGTCAGGTTGAGCACGCTCAGGATGCCGACGATCGCGACGCTCACGATGAGGATGAAGAGGATCAGTTCGATCAGCGATACGCCGCGCGCACGCGCCGGACACGACTCAGGGGTGCACATGCCCCGTCTCCGCTTCCACCGTGAACGTCTTGCCGGACACGCTCACCGTCACCGGCCCCGGGTTCGGGCGACCCAGCGCGTCGAACACGAAGGTGGACCCTGCGATGGTGATGCCCGATGCGCCGCTCACCGCAAGGGCACCGCCGCGCATCGGATCGAGGACCGGGCCGGCGCAGGAAGCCGCCGGCTCGAAGGCGGCGGTGAGGCCGTTCGACGCGAACGTCACCCGCACGGCGCACCGCGCGCCGATGGCGGCCTTCTGCGCGTAGCGGACGGTGGCCAGCACCTGGTCGAAGGTGCCCTGGATCTCGTAGTCCTGCTTGTCGAAGAAGCGCGGCAACACCACCGCCGCGAGGATGCCGAGGATGAGGATCACCACCACCAGCTCGGTCAGGGTGAAACCTGATTGACTACCCCGATGGATCTCGTACGTTGCCACGGATGTGGGATCGGTCACGAGCGCATCGGGCCGCGCGTCGCCGGCCATTGCGGGCCGGCAACGCGCATGCTGCCGCGCTTAGTTGGAGCAGACGATCTGCACGGACGCCGAGATCACGGGCGTGGTACCGGACTTCTGCACCGAGCAGGTGGCGGTGCCACCATCAGGCGTCGAGCAGGCCGAGGTCGTGCTGACCGTGTAGCCGGTCGGCAGTGCGCCACCCTGGAGCAACGGCGCCGACGTCGCGCAGTCGGTCACGGCGTTGGTGCCGGCCTTGGCAGAGTTCACCTTGCGCGCACCGTAGTTGATGGCCGTGGCCGAAGCGAGAGCGCCTGCGACGCCCTGCGTGGCCGCCGTGTTCGCTTCAGTCGTGAGATCGATGAAGCGCGGCAGGGCGACCGCGGCGAGAATGCCCAGAATCACGATCACCACCACCAGCTCGATGAGGGTGAAGCCTTTTTGCTGCTGTTTCATGTTGAACTCCGATCAGGAAGTGATGATGTGTAAAACCGCTTGTGATTCGCAGGGACCGCTAGTCGGCTCGACGCGCGGGGTGTTGCTCCTCTGATTATTCGTTCAGCAGCCGTTGGTGATGGGTATCGAATACACCGGCGACTGCCCGGGTGCGATTGCTTCTGTGTAGGTGAACTGGCAATTCGGTGCGGTGCCGCCGTTGATGGCGAAGGTCACGACGTTGCCGGTTACCGTCAGCGTGATCTGGTCCGTCAACGGGTTGACCTGCGCGGCAGCCACGATGCCCTGACCGTTGGCCGCCGGGTACTGGTTGACCATTGCAATGGCGATGCCATCCATGTCCACGAAGCCCGCCGTGGGGGTGCAACGCGGATTGAGGCTCACCCCGGCGAGATCCACCTGACACTGGGCCTTGGCCAGTGCGGCGGCCGATTTCACCGAACCGTAGATCGCCGACAGCTTCGCCGCCCGCGCCTGGCTCTGCAGCGAGATGTATCTCGGCAGCGCCACGGCAGCCAGGATCGCGATGATCGTCAGCGCGACGACCAACTCGATTAGGGTGAAGCCGGAAGTATATTTATTCATTTCGCTCAATCCCTTGGGTACGGGACTTGAAGTTTGGCAGCAGTTTTCGCCTGCAACAAGCGGCAATTGCTGAGGTCTTCTGTCCCTTGATGCACCTTATGTGCCAGAGAATTCCTCTAAAACCACCGGTAGGGCCGCGCCAGAACCAGCGCGACACCCTCCCACGGCGCCGGATTTCGTACCGGCCCTTCGGCTTCCGCCTTGGCCGGTTCCCATCGGCGTCGCTCCACCCGCACGCGGACTTCGGTGTGGCCATCCGGTCCAGGCACAAAGTGACGCGCCAGGTTAGGGCGGTACGCGAGCTCGCGAGCGCTCCGGTCGAAGTACCAGATGCCCTCGCCCGCCGCGTCCGGCGCATGCCCGGCGAACTCGCCGGAGTAGTTCGGCGTGGGCGCGGGCAGCCAGACCATCGGGTTGTCGCCGAGGACACCCATCGCCCCGCCCTGGGCCGATGCCAGCATCATCTCGGCCTTGCGCAGGTTGAGGCCGGTGCGCATGTTCGTGATGGTGAGTTCCGTCACCGTCTTCTCCGTGTACTCCTCGTAGTACTGCAGCCGGTGCAGCAGAACCGCACCGAGGCTCACGAGGATCGCGATCGAGATCATCTTGTCGAGACGAATCCGGCCACCCTGCCGTCCAGGCTGGACCTTCATTGCTTCTTGAACGCCGCGGTGCCGAGGTCCCAGATCGGCAGGAACACGCCCAGTGCCAGGATCAGCACCAGCACGCCCAGGCACACGATCAGGATCGGTTCGATCTGGGCGGACAAGGTCTTCAGCTCGTACTCGACCTCGCGCTGATACATGTCCGCCACCTCGTCCATCATGTCGTCGAGCGAGCCGGATTCCTCGCCCACCATGACCATCTGCAGCGCGACGGGCGTGAACACGTCGGAATGGGCTGCGGTGCGCAACACGCTTTCGCCGCGCTCCACACCTTCGCGCATGCGTTCGATCTGTCCCGAGACCCAGGCGTTCTCGACCGTCTGTGCGGTGAGGCTCAAGCCCTGGACGATCGGGACGCCGCTGCGGACCGCAAGCGCGAAGCTGCGCGCGAACCGCGCGATGGTGGCCTTCAGCACGATCTTGCCGGCCACCGGGATACGCAGCTTGAAGCGATCCCATGAGTGACGCCCGACCGGCGTGCGTACCCACGCCCGGAAGGCGAGGATCGACCCCACGAGGATCGCCAGCAGCACGGGCCAGGAGTTCACCATGAAATCCGAGAACGCGATCAGCCACTGGGTGATGAGCGGGAGCTTCGCGCCGAAACCGCGATAGACCTTGGCGAACGCGGGGATCACGAAGATGTTGATCACGATGAGCGCGAGCGCCATGGCCACCATGACGAAGATCGGATAACGCAGTGCCGACTTGACCTGTGTCCGCATGAAGGCCTGGAACTCGAGATGGTGGAAGAGCCTCAGGAAGATCTCCTCGAGACGGCCGGTGGTCTCGCCCACGTAGATCATGGCCACGTAGAACGGATTGAAGACGCCCTTCTGGCGCCCCAGCGACGCTGACAGGTCATGGCCACCGTCGAGCCCTTCGCGCACCTGCCGGATGGCATCCTTGAACACCGGGTTGACGCTCGAGTCCTGCAGCCCGCCCAAGGCCCGCATGATCGGCACACCCGCCTTCAGCAGCGCATGCATCTGGCGGCTGAAGAGCATGACTTCGGTCGGATCGACCTTCCCGCCGATCGCACCGAACCAGCCGGGGCCAGGCTTGCGCGGCGCGCTCGTCGTGCCGATCTCTACCGGAGTGACCCCGCTCGCGAAGAGCTGGGTCGCCACCGCCGTGCTGTCGGCACTCTCCAGGACACCGGAGACGAGTTCGCCGGCTGCGTTCCGACCCTTGTATGCGAAGTAAGGCACCTTCTTCCCGTCAATCCTCGAATTCGCTGGAGGCCTTCATCGCTTCCTCGACCGTGCTGCGGCCGCGCACCACCTGTTCCACGGCCGCGCGGCGCAGCGTGCGACCGCCCATCTGCGTGCGCGCCGCCGCGATGAACGCAGCAGGCTCGTTCGAGTTGGCCGCCTCGACCACGGGGCGTGTCATCTCGAGCATCTCGTACACGCCGGTGCGGCCGACGTAGCCGGTGTTGTTGCACTGGCTGCAGCCCGCACCCTTGCGATACTTGAACGTGTCGACCCGGTCGCCGAGATCGGGGCGCAACCACTCGTGCTCGTTCGGGGTCAGCGTGTAGGGCTGCGCGCAGCTTTCGCAGACCATCCGGATCAGCCGCTGCGCGAGCACGAGATGCAGCGACATCGCGACCATGTAACGCGGCGCGCCCATGTCGAGCAGCCGGATCGGCGTCGACACCGCGTCGTTGGTGTGCAGCGTGGAGAGCACCAGGTGACCCGTCATGGCCGCGCGCAGGCCGGTTTCCACCGTACCCTGGTCGCGCATTTCGCCCACCAGGATGACGTCCGGATCCTGCCGCAACGCCGAGCGCAGCACGCGCCCGAACGTGAGTTCGATCTTCTCGTGGATCTGGACCTGGTTGATGCCGGGCAGGCGATACTCCACCGGGTCCTCGACCGTGATGATCTTGCGCTCGGTGGTGTTGAGTTCCTCGAGCGCGGCATACAGCGTGGTGGTCTTGCCGCTGCCGGTGGGTCCGGTCACCAGGATCATGCCGCTCGGGCGCTGGATCACCTTGCGCAGGCGCTCCAGGATCGGCGCGGGCATACCGAGGCGATCGAGCGTCAGCACGCCGCCGGACTGGTTCAGCAGGCGCATGACCACCGATTCGCCGTACTGCGTCGGCATGGTCGAGATCCGCACATCGACCTGGTTGTTGCGCACCTTCACGTTGAAGCGGCCGTCCTGGGGCAGGCGCTTCTCCGAGATGTCGAGACCTGAGATCAACTTGAGCCGCAGCACGAGCGGGGCCGCGATCTTCGGCTCGGCTTCGGTCTGCAGGTGCAGCACGCCATCGATGCGGAAGCGGATGACGACACGCGTTTCCTGCGGCTCGATGTGAATGTCCGACGCGCGCACCTGGACCGCGTCTTCGAACACGTTCTGCAGCAGCTTGACCACCGGCGCGTCTTCGGTTCCGGTGGGCACGCCGAGGCCGGCGAGATCGACTCCGGTGTCCTCGAACTCTTCACCCAGCTCCTGCACCAGACCGGAGATCTGCTCGGTCCGGCGATACATCCGATCGATAGTCGCGAGCAGCTGCGACTCGGCGACCACGGCGAGCTGCAGGTCGCGCTTCAGGAAGCGCGTCAGCTCGTCATAAGCATTGAGGTCCGTGGGATCGGCCATCCCCACGACGTAGTGGCTCACTTCGTCCTGCAACACCATGGCGCGGAAGCGGCGCGCCTGGGATTCGGGCAGTTTCGCCAACGCCTCGGGCTTGACGTTGAACTGCTTCAGATTGACGAACGCGATCTTGAACTGGCGCGCGAGAGCCTCGCCGATCTGCTCTTCCGTGACGAAGCCCGATTCGACGAACACACGGCCCAGGCGCCGGCCGGTACGCTTCTGGTCGTCGAGCGCCGCCTTCAACTGGTCTTCCGTGAGCAAGCCCTGCTGCAGCAGGATTTCGCCGAGCCGGACTTTCTCCGGTCTAGCCATGGATCCTCACACTCCCGCGTCTCGAGCGTCCGGCCCCAGGGCGGACGCCGGCAAATGCCGTATTCTGGGGCCGAGAAATCAAGCACCATCCGTGCCTTAGGTAGGAAAAACTAATGCACTTTCTTATCAAAGGCAAGGTAAATGTTTGATGTTGTTCTGTTTGAGCCGGAGATCCCACCGAATACGGGCAACGTCATCCGGCTCTGTGCCAACACCGGCTGCCGCCTGCACCTGGTGGAGCCGCTGGGGTTCCGGATGGCGGATCGGGACCTGAAGCGCGCCGGCCTCGACTACCACGAGCTCACCTGCGTGACCGTGCATGCCGATCTCGCCTCCTGCCTGGCCACGCTCGGGGCCCGCCGCTACGCCTACAGCGCGTTCGGGGAAACCGCGGCGTTCGACGTCCGGTTCGAACCCGGCGACGTGCTGCTGTTCGGGCCGGAATCGCGCGGCCTGCCCGCGGCAGTCCTTGCCGCCTTTACCCCGTCGCAGCGGCTACGGTTGCCGATGGTTCCTGGCAACCGCGGTCTCAATCTCTCGAATGCCGTTGCCGTGGCGGTCTTCGAGGCCTGGCGCCAGAACGGGTTTGCGGGCAGGCAGCCCCAAGCAGGCTGACCCGATCGGGGGGAAAGGCCGAGGGCCTTTCGGGGGGTACCTCGGCCCTCGCCGGGCCGCCCCAAGAGGGCCGGCCCCCTTGGGGGGCGAGGCCGAAGGCATTTCGGGGGGGTACCTCAATACCCGCGGTGTTCGGCGCCGGGATCGCGCCTTAGCAAGACTTCGGCGGCTTGCGCGGCGCTAATTTCGCCATCGAGCAGGCGGCAGACCGTTTCGGTCACCGGCATTTCCACGGCATGACGCTGCGCCAACGCGCGGACTTCGCGGGCCGTCGGTACGCCTTCGGCCACATGGCCCAGATCGGTGAGGACCTGCTTCAGCGGCGTACCGGCAGCCAGCGCCAGCCCGACACGGCGATTGCGCGACAGGTCACCGGTGCAGGTCAGAATGAGATCCCCGGCGCCCGAAAGGCCGAGGAATGTTTCGGTGCGACCGCCCAACCGAACGCCGAGTCGGGTCATCTCGGCCAGGCCGCGCGTGATGAGCGCTGCACGCGCCGAAAGCCCGAGGCCCAATCCGTCCGACACGCCGGCGGCGATGGCCATCACGTTCTTCACCGCACCGCCGACTTCGACGCCCACCAGATCGTCGCTCGAGTAGATGCGCAGCCGCGGGCCATGCAGCGCACGGGCGGCGCTTTCGGCAAACGCCGCGTCGGGCGATGCGAGCGTGATGGCGGCTGGCAAGCCGCGCGCCACTTCGTCGGCAAAGCTCGGCCCGGACAGGGCCGCACGAGGCACGGCGGCATCGAGTACTTCTGCCGCCACCTGATGGGGAAAGCGCGACGTGCCGGTCTCGAAACCTTTGCACAGCCACACGACGGGCAGCGGCGCCACCCGCGCCACCGCTTCGAGCGTCGAGCGCAACGCCGCCACGGGTGTCGCGACGATCCCGAGTTCGGCGCCATCCACGGCGCGCGCGAGATCGTGCTCGATGCCGATGGTCTGCGGCAGCGCATAGCCCTTCAGGAATTCGCGATTCTCGCGTGCGGCGCGCATCGACTCGCAGTGTTCGCGCTGCCAGGTCCACAAGGTCACCGCGTGACGGTCGACCAGCGTCAGCGCGAAGGCCGTGCCCCACGCGCCCGCCCCGATCACGGCGATCTTCACAGGCCCCACACCTGATTGGCGCGCACGTATCCGGTCAGCCCGTCGCGATGCCTGACCTGCGCCCAGGCGCCGGCGGCTTCGATCAGCTCGAGAATGACGCCCTGCTGCGCCTGGAACGCCGGCGGCGCCGTGTCGGATGGAGCGACGTAGACGACGGCCTGGGGCACGCTGACGCTGACGGTGCGCTTCGCCACCAGTACCTTCGCCTCGACCCAGGCGAGTTGCCCGCCGGGCTCGCGCACCTTGACCCAGCCCTCGAGCGTCGAGACCACTTCGACCGGTGAGCCGCGGCTCGCCACGAACACCTTGTTCGCCTTCACCGAAGGCCCGTCGTAGAGGACGGCGGGCAGGTCGCCGACGGAACGGAACTCCAGGCCGGCGTGCACCGGCGATACCGCAACGGCCAACAGCAGCGCGAGGCGGGTCGCCAGCTTCACAGCAGGCTAGTGGGTCGCGGCAGGCGCCGATTCCACCCGCTGGCGCTGCTGGTAGATCGCATCGAAGTTCATCGGCGCGAGGAACACCGGCGGAAATCCGGCACGCACGGTCATGTCCGACACGGTCTCGCGCAGGTACGGTTGCAGGATGGTGGGGCAGGTGATCGCATACACCGCCTCGAGGTCGGACTCGGGGATGCCGCGCACGATGAAGATGCCGGCCTGGCTCGCCTCGACCAGGAATACCGTCTTGTCCTTCAGTTTCGCCGTGACGGTGGCGGTGAGCACCACTTCATGGAAATCGTTGCCGAGGGATTTCGCCTGGTTGCTGAACGAGAATTCGAGCTGCGGCTGGTCACGCTCGAGAAAGACCTGCGGCGCGTTGGGAATCTCGACCGAGACGTCCTTGAGATAGATCTTCTCGATGGAAAACTGGGGCTGGGTCGCGTCAGCTTCGGCCATGGCGGCTCCGGGAACGGGAAAAAAGGCGCGTAGTGTAGCCTGCCAGGACGTCAACCACGCGTGCTCGTTTCCCCTGCCAGCAGCGGATCGAGTCCGCCGGCGCGGTCGAGCGCCGACAGATCGTCGAAGCCACCCACGTGGTGCTGATCGATCCAGATCTGCGGCACCGTGCGACGCCGGCTGCGCTCCATCATTTCCGCACGGCGGTCCGGCTCGAGATCCACGCGGACCTTCTCGATGTGCTGCACGCCCTTGCCCCGCAACAGCCGCTCGGCGGCCACGCAGTAAGGGCAGGTGGCGGTGCAGTACATGAGGACGTCGGGCATCTACTTCTCCACCGGCATTCCCGCCTGTTGCCAGGCACCCATGCCACCTTGCAGGTTGAACACTTCCTTGAATCCCGCCGACTTGAGCGTGGTGGCGGCACCGTGCGAACGATTGCCGGTCGCGCAGTGCACGAGCACCGGCTTGTCCTTCCACTTTTCGACCTCGGCGAGGCGCGACTTGAGGGCACCGACCGGAATATGGCGCGCGCCCGCAATGTGGCCGGCGTTGTACTCGCCCGCCTCGCGCACGTCGAGCACGAGCGGGTCGCGCCGGTTGATGAGCTGCACCGCTTCGGTGACGCTCATCTGCGGAATGCCGGACAGCCGCCGCGCCACCAGCGGCCAGAGCAACCCGAGGCCGCTCGCGACGGCGATCAGTACCAACCAGATGTTCTCCTGCACGAACTTCAAGACTTTTCTCCTTTGCTCTCGACGTACTGAACGAGGGCGTCGAGTTCGGGTTGACCGGCGCTACGGGCCCTTGCGAGCCATTCCTGCGCGTAACCCGGGTACTGCTTCGCCGACCGATCCCACTGCATGTGCGCACGCTCGGCCTCGCCGGCCAGCGCGAGCAGCAACGCCTGCCGGTACGCGACATCGATGTCAGGCAACACGTCCATGACAAGCGTATTGAGTGCCAGCTTGGCATCGAGGCGCTCGCGATCGATCTCGATCGCGCGGGCGAACCCGAGTTCCACCAGGTAGGACAACATCGAACGGCGCTGAATCTCGAGCAGGCGCTGCGTGACCGCTTCGGTCCCCTCGGCCAGCATGGAACTGCGGCGGAACACCTGGAAATCGCGCAACTGACGGTAGTCGGACATCACGGTGGCGCAAGCGAACCAGCCCAGCGCCAGCGCGGCCACGGCGCCAACGGGCACCAGACGCGCGCGGCGGAATTCTAGGCGAGCCGCGTCGCTCGCACCAAGCGCAATCGCCGCGATACCGAGAAAGTAGGCGTACCACAACGGGTACTCGAGCAGGCTGTGGATGCCGATCACGGCCAGCAGCGCGAAGAGCCACCACCGCTCGGGCGAGGCAGGGACGCCGCACGCACCGCGCCACCAGAGCACCACCGCCGCGACCAGCAGCAGCAATCCGGGCACGCCGAACTCGGCACCGAGCTGCAGCGGCAGATTGTGCGCGTGGTGGGTCGCGATCGGCGGGAGCGGCGGAGCGAGGTCGGGCGCGACCTCGAAGAAGCGCGCGGCCAGGCGACCGAATCCCGCACCGGTCCATGGCGCGTCGAGAAAGATGCGCCACGCTCCAGCCCAGATGGTCCAGCGTTCCTCGCCGCCCGATGCCTGCACCGGCAGGCGCTGGACCGTGGTCTGCGCCGTCGACGCGAGCGACGTCGCCCCGGTCGCGATGACGACCTGGACGGCGACGAAGATGCCGACCGCTGCGGCCGCCGCCACCAGCAGGCGCCGACCGGCGGGTGGCTGCAACCGGCGCGCGCCGAGGGCCGCGCTCGCGAACAGCACGATCAGGTACACCCAGCTCGAGCGCGACCCGGTGAGCGCCAGCGCATAGAGCATCGCGGTACCGGCCACGGCCTGCGGGACCACCGGCAGACGTCCCGTGGCACCGAGATAGGCGAGCGAAGCGAGCCCCAGCGCGAGGTAGTCGGCCAGGTGATTCGCCTGACCGAGGTTGCCATAGGCGCGGCCGTTGAACACCGGCAGCATCCAGGCCTGCAGCATGGCGAGGAGTTCGTGGGCCTGCACGATCGCGATGAGGGCGCTCACCCCGGCCCCGGCAGCGATGCACCAGGCGAGCACGCTCACGCAACGTTCCGATCCGAACACATCCATCACCGCCCGGGCCGTCGCCATGATTGCCGCGGCCCACAGCAGGTACAGACAGGCGAGCAGCGCGAGCCGGCCGTGGGCAGCCCACCCCAGAGCTGCGTGTACGGCGATCAGCGCAGCGAACGCGATCGGGACCAGAACCGTGCGCGGCGGACCCTTGGCACCCACAGGTCGCGCGAGCACGAGCAGCGTTGCGGCCGCAAGACCGAAAACGAACGCCCACCATTCGCCCAAGAAAGACCCGATCGGCTCGAAAGCGTCGGGCGACAGCAACGGCAGGGACACCATCGCGCCAAGGGCACCCAGCCCGGCGCCCGCGAAGCGCCGGCGCATGCGGCTTTCGGTGGTCACCGCGTGCATCGAACGCGCGGCCGGAGCAGGTTCACGGCTAAAATGATAACGGATCGATTTTCATCGACGCGCCTTTTGTCGCCACACTCGTCATCGACGGAACAGAACACGCATGACCCATCGCATCGTCCTCCTGCGGCACGGAGAGAGTGTCTGGAACAAGGAGAACCGCTTCACCGGCTGGACCGACGTGGATCTCTCCGAGCGCGGCATCGAGGAAGCGCGCGCAGCCGGACGCCTGTTGAAGGCCGAGGGTTACACCTTCGACCAGATCCACGTCTCGGTGCTGAAGCGCGCCATCCGCACGCTCTGGATCGTGCAGGACGAGATGGATCTCATGTGGGTCCCGGTACGCCATTCCTGGCGCCTGAACGAGCGCCACTACGGTGCGCTGCAGGGGCTCAACAAGGCGGAGACCGCGGCCAAGTTCGGCGATGCCCAGGTGCTCACCTGGCGGCGCAGCTACGACACACCACCGCCGCCGCTCGAGTCCGACGACCCGCGTTTTCCGGGCAAGGACCCGCGCTACGCCACACTATCCGGTGCCGAGCTTCCACTCACCGAATGCCTCAAGGACACGGTCGCGCGCTTCGTTCCCTACTGGGAACAGGCGATCGCTCCCGACGTGCGCGCGGGCAAGCGCGTGCTCGTGGCCGCACACGGCAACACCATCCGTGCGCTCGTGAAGTTCCTCGACGGCGTGTCCGATGCCGACATCGTCGAACTCAACATCCCGACCGGCGTGCCGCTGGTCTACGAACTGGACGATGCGCTGCGTCCCATCCGCCACTACTACCTCGGTGACGCAGCGGCGATCGAAGCGAAGGCCCGGGCCGTGGCCGCCCAGGGCAAGGCGAAGGGCTGAACAAGCGGTCGCGCGCGGTTGCGATTGCGCTGCTCGCCTTCGGCGTTGCGAGCACCGGCGCGTTCGCCGCCCCGAAACAGGAACTGGAGGCGCTGCGCGAGCGGCTGCAGGCGCTCGAGAAGGAACTGGTCGGCGCCGAAGAGTCGCGCGCCGAGGCCGCCGATCAACTGCGCGAATCCGAGCGGGCGATCAGCGACGCCAATCGCAAGCTGCGTGAGCTGAACGGCCAGCGCACCGAAGTCCGCCGCACGCTCGGCGAGCTCGCCGAGCAGGCGCAGAGAGCCGAGGCCGGCATCGCGCGGCAGCAGGATGCGATCGCCCGGATCATGCACCACCAGTACCTGCACGGTCAGACCGAACCGATCCGCCTGGTGCTCGCAAGGGAAGATCCGAACCAGATTACCCGCGATCTGTACTACCTCACCTACGTGTCGCGCGCCCGCGCCCAGTTGATCGCCGCGCTGAAGGAGAGCCTGCTGATGCTCGCCCGGATCACGGAGTCCACACGGACCAAATCGGATGAACTGGCGGCGATCCAGCGCAGCCAGAACCAGGAGCGACGCACCCTCGAGCGCGAAAAGGCGAGTCGCGAGCAAGTGCTCGCCTCGGTATCGGAGCAGATCGGGCGCCAGCGGCGCGAACTCGAGAACCTGAAACGTGACGAAGCACGGCTCACCAAGCTGGTGGAACGGTTGGCACGCGAGCTGGCGCGCGCCAAAGCGGCCAAGCCCAAGCGCTCCAAGACCCCTCTCGCGAACCGGACCGTGCCGGAACCGGATGACGGCGACGGCGCGTTTCGTCAGTTGAAGGGCCGCCTGCGCCTGCCGGTCACGGGGGAACTCATCGGTCGTTTTGGCAGTCCACGCAACGAGCGCGGCATTTCCTCGAAGGGTGTGTTCATCCGCAGCCGCGCCGGCCAGGAGGTGAAGGCCGTGGCAGCCGGTCGGGTGGTGTTCGCGGACTGGCTGCGGGGCTTCGGCAACCTCCTGATCGTGGATCACGGCGGCGGCTACATGAGCCTGTACGGCAACAACGAAGCGCTGTTCCGCCGGACCGGGGACGAAGTCCGAGGCGGCGAGGCTCTTGCTTCCGTAGGCGCGAGCGGGGGCAACGAGGAAACGGGGGTCCACCCTGAAATAGTGCCGGTCCAGCGCCCGTTCCGATTGCGCCCCCCGAGCCGCCGACCCGGCCGCGGCCATCCCACACCACAGCAAGCAGTTACACGGAGATTCGCAGCATGGGTACGAGAGTGAAGCAGGCGGGACTGATCGTCCTGGGAGCCGTCCTGGGCATCCTGGTCAGCCTGAACTTTTCGGCGGTGGCGCAGAAAGACCCCCCAGGGCCGCTGCCGGTCGAGGACCTGCGCGCATTCACCGAAGTGTTCGGCCGCATCAAGGCCGACTACGTCGAACCGGTCGACGACAAGAAGCTCATCAGCGAAGCCATCAACGGCATGCTGTCCGGCCTCGATCCGCACTCCGCGTACCTCGACGCCGAAGCGTTCAAGGAACTGCAGGTGGGTACCCAGGGCGAATTCGGCGGCCTGGGCATCGAAGTGGGCATGGAAGACGGGTTCGTGAAGGTCGTCTCGCCCATCGAGGACACGCCCGCGTTCCGCGCCGGCATCAAGAGCGGCGATCTCATCATCAAGCTGGACGACACCAACGTGAAGGGCATGACGCTGAACGATGCAGTGAAGCGCATGCGCGGCAAGCCGAACACGCCGATCACGCTGACCATCGTGCGCAAGGGTGACGCGAAGCCGCGCATCATCACGTTGACCCGCGCCATCATCCAGATCCAGTCGGTCAAGTCGAAACTGGTGGAGCCGGGCTACGGCTATTTCCGCGTGACCCAGTTCCAGGAACACACCGGCGAGGCGTTGGCCAAGGCGATCGACACCGTGTTCAAGGCGAGCACCGTCCCGATGAAGGGCATCGTGCTCGATCTGCGCAACGACCCGGGCGGATTGCTCAACACTGCCGTGGGCGTCTCCGCCGCGTTCCTCCCGGCCGGTTCCCTCGTCACGTACACCGAGGGGCGCACCGACGACGCGAAGATGAAGTTGATGGCCGTGCCCGAGCACTACCTGCGCGGCTCGAAGGACGATTACCTGAAGAAGGTGCCGGCCGAGGCGAAGAAGGTGCCCATGGTGGTGCTGGTGAACGGTGGCTCGGCATCCGCTTCCGAGATCGTCGCCGGCGCGCTGCAGGATCACAAGCGTGCCGTCGTCATGGGCACGCAGTCCTTCGGCAAGGGTTCGGTGCAGACCATCCTGCCGCTCGGCAACGG
>LNDQ01000074.1 GCA_001464695.1 Betaproteobacteria bacterium Ga0077523
GGCGTGGCGAGCGGCATCGAAGGGTGTCGTCCGTCCGTGCTCGTCGTGAATGGCGCTGGCGGGAAAGATCTCTGCGCTCGGCACCATGCCCTCGGGTAGCGGCACGGTGGCGGCATGGGTGCGCTTGTGCTTCAGCAGATCGGGCAGGACGTGCGTATGCGGTCCGTCCGGCGTGCGGCCGTCGGGCTTCGGGATCGGCGTGCGCACCTCCAGCCGACCCAGGCGCGAGACGAAGACCCGCGTCGGACTCAGCGCTGCGAGATCCACGATGAGGTGCGTTTCCAACAGCGGTCGGCCCACGGCGGCACGCAGCGCCTGCAACATCGCCGGGTCGTCCACGCGCACGCACGCGTCACAGTGGGGCGCGCCGATGCCGAGGTCGAACAGCGCCGTTGCGCGCGCGGCGCGGTCGAGGGCGTCGCCGTCCGGCCCTAGCTCCGTGATGGTGGTTCGCCGGCCCATGGCACCGGCATCCGTCGTCAGGCAGAGGGCGATTCCGTGTGTCCAGGCATCGCCCGCGGTGGGGCGCTCCCACGCAACGATACGCACGTCGTCGGACGGCCTGACGCGGATGCCTCCGCGGGCGGTGAGTGCGCCATCCGGCGACAGGTCGACGGGTTCCTCGGGATCGCGGTGAAACTCCGCGATGGCGCCGAACGTGCCGATCGCCCAGCTCGTCTGCGGGTCGCGCAGGTGATGGGCGACGAGGTCGGCAGCGGGCGTGGCTGGGCTCGGGATCATGGACGCCATTATGCGGCGGCCGGCACCACCGCCGAACCGGCAACGCGACCCGGTAGACTCCGCGTTCTTTCGCGTCGACCTGACCCCATGATCGATCTGTCCGCCTGCATCGAATTCGCCCGCTCCCACGAAGTCCCCTGGCCCCGCGATCCCGCTGCTGATCCCGCGAAATGGGGCGTGCACCACGACGATCCGCCGCCGTTCAATCGGCTGCGTGGCCCGGTGCACGCGCGCGGCCCGGTGTCCGGCGTGATCCTCCGCGACGGCAAGGAGATTGCCGCATGGGGCGAACCGGATCGCCCTGATCTGACGTTCAGTGTCGCGAAGACCTATCTCGCGCTACTGGCCGGAGTTGCCCACGGTCGCGGCTTGCTGCCCGATCCGCACGAGCCGGTGATCGCGCGCGTGCCGGGCATCGGTTTCGAGTCGCTGCACAATCGCGCCATCACGTGGGCCCACCTGCTCGAACAGACGAGCGAGTGGGAAGGCACCTGCTTCGGCATCCCGGACACGGTCGATCGCTACAGAGTCGTGTCGCACGACCCGAAACCACCGGGTGGCCGCAAGGGCGACGCGCGACCGTTGCAGCAACCGGGCACGTACTGGGAGTACAACGATGTCCGCATCAACCAGCTCTCGCTCGCCTTGCTGCACCTGTTCGGCGCGCCGCTGCCGGAGGTGTTTCGCGAAGCGATCATGCAGCCGATCGGCGCGAGCGAAGATTGGCGCTGGGTTGGCTATGACGACGCCTGGGTCGAGATTCCGCGGGCCGGTGGCGGCACGCGCCGGGTGCAGTCGGTGCCCGGCGGCACGCACTGGGGTGGCGGGGTGTCCATCAGTGCGCGCGACCAGGCGCGCGTCGCGCAGTTGATGCTGGACGGCGGTCGTCATGGCGAGCGCCAGTTGCTGCCGGCCGGCTGGGCCGAGCGGATGATGCAGCCGAGTGCGCTGGCGCGCTTCTACGGCTGGCTCATGTGGCTCAATGCGGACGGCACCGTGTTCCCGGGGGCATCCAGGCGAGCGGCGTTCATGGTCGGTGCCGGCGGTCACTACATCGGCATCGAACCCCTGCACAACGCGGTGCTGGTGGTGCGATGGATCGACCCGGCGCATGCGGCGGAATTCGTCGCGCAGGCGGTGCAGGCGCTGGGCGCTCGAGCGACCTGAAGCGCGAAATCCGGATGTGACGAGCGGTCTTCGCTGAGCCGCTCAGGAAAGTCCGGGCACCCAGGGCAAGGCCCACGGTGCCCGGGTACTGCGGCGCTTCAAACCAGGCTGGCGCCGATGCCCACACCCACCGCGATCAGCGCGAAGGACACGAGGACACGGGCAGCCACGCTGCGGGCGACCTCGGCGGGCACGGTGGAGGAGTACGGCGTGCCGAGCGTCTCATGGAGGATCGGCGTCGAATGGGCAATATGGAACATGTTGAAGCTCCTGAAGTTGAAAGGGTGCGGCTCGTCTGCGGTCGCCTCCTCCCTCCAGTCTTTTGTGCTTGTTCTCAACCGCTCGCTGCACTTGCCACGAAGATTATTCTTGACTGATGCGCCTGGGAACTGCTAGCGGGGGCATGGTGGGTATTCCATAAAGCGTACAAGCTGTAACATTCGATGGTAGGCTGCACGAATGGACTTCATCCAGCGCATGCGGCTGTTCCAGCGGGCGGCCGAAACCCACAGCTTCTCCGCTGTGGCGCGCGAGCTCGACACCACCCAGCCCACGGTCAGCAAGCAGATCGCGGTGCTCGAGCGTGAGCTGGGTGTGGCGCTGTTCCAACGCACGACCGCCGGCCTGCGCCTTACCGATGCGGGCCAGCAGTTCTACGATCGTGCGCGTGGGCTGCTCGAGGAACTGGCGTCGCTGCGAGCCACCCTGGGGCGCGAACCGAACCGGCCCGTCGGCCGCCTGCGTGTGGCCTGTCCCACGACGTTCGGCCAGGCCTACCTCGCGCCGTTGCTGCTCGACCTGGTGCAGCAGCACCCGGCCCTCAACGTCGAGTTCCTGCTGAGCGATCGCTGGTTCGACCTGGTGGAAGAAGGCATCGACGTGTCGATCCGCATCGGCCCGTTGCCCGATGCGCGGGTGGTGGCCCACAAACTCGGAACCAGCATGCAGGTGTGCGTTGCCGCGCCGTCTTATCTCAAGGCGCACGGCGAGCCGAAGCACGCGCGCGAACTCGCCCAGCACAGCAGCCTGGTGAACGTGTTCCTTTCACCCGACGATCGCTGGACCTTCAATGGCCCCGACGGCGTCACCAGCGTGCAGGTGCAGGGAAATTTCCGCACCAACAACATCGAGACCATCCGCACGGCGGTGCTCGCGGGCAACGGCGTGGCGGTGGGCGCGTTGTGGCTCTACTACGACGACATCGCGAAGGGGCGTGTGAAGCAGATCCTCAAGTCCTTCGTGCCGGCCGCTCTCGACATCTACGCGATGCACGCGCCGGGCGTGCGCCAGCCCGCGAAGGTCACGGAACTGGTGAAGCTGCTGAAGCAGCGCGTGCCGCAGATCAAGGAACTGGGGACCCCGCCGCGGCCGCGGAAGGTTTGAGCGGCCCCCATCCCAACCTTCCCCCACCACCGGTGGGGGAAGGAGTGACCATGGCAGGCAGAAGGCAGTTGCTCGCGCCGTACGTTCCCTCCCCCGGCTTTGCCGGGGG
>LNDQ01000075.1 GCA_001464695.1 Betaproteobacteria bacterium Ga0077523
TAGCGCGCGAGCCATTCGAGGGCCACTTCGCCCACGGGCACCAGGCGCTCCTTCGAGCCCTTGCCCATCACGCGCACGACGCCGGCATCGGCGCTGACCTGCGCCGACGTCAGGCTTACCAGCTCGCTCACGCGCAAGCCCGTGGCATACAGCATCTCGAGCATCGCACGATCGCGCAGGCCGAACACGTCCAGCACGTCGGGGGCGGCGAGCAGGCTTTCAACGTCGTCCTCGGTGAGGCTCTTGGGCAACGGCCGCGGCATCTTCGGGGACTCGATGTTCAAAGTCGGATCGACCGTCAGGCGGCCCGAGCGCAGGTGGTGACGATAGAACCGCTTCAGACTGGACAGGAGCCGGCTCGCAGAGGAAGCCTTCGCGCGCGCGGCGTAGCGGTGCGCGAGGTACTCGAGCAGGTCGACGTGCTGCGCTTCCAGCAGCCCGCGCCCATGCTGCTTCTCGAGCCAGGCCGCGAACTGCGCCAGGTCGCGCCGGTAGGCGTCGAGCGTGTTCCGCGCGAGACCATCCTCGAGCCAGAGTGCGTCGCAGAACGCGTCGATGAGATCGTTGCTCACGCTGCGCTCCGGCGTGTACGCAGGAAATGCAGCGCCACGGCGATCACGCCGACTCCCAAGCCCGCAGTCACACTCCAGGATTGGGACACGGCGATCAGCAAACCCGAGGCCGTCAGCGCGAGCCGTTCCACGACGTTGAGCGGACCCCGCAACCACCCTTGCGCAGCAATCGCGAGCGTCAGGACGCACACCACGGCCAGTGCCGTGACCAGTGCGATGTTGCCGGTGTCGCCCGCGAGCAGCAGCCCGACGCCTTGCGGCGCCAGCACGAACAGGAACGGCGTGACGAACGCGGGCAGCGTGTACTTCCAGGACTGCAGCGTGGTGCGATACGGGTCGCCGCCCGTGATCGCCGCCGCGGCGAACGGCGACAACGCCGTGGGCGGCGAGACTTCCGACAGGACGGCGTAGTAGAAGATGAACATGTGTGCGGCGAACTCCGGGACGCCCACGTGCACGAGCGCGGGCGCGGCGACCACGGCGCAGATGATGTACGACGCAGTGACCGGAACCGCCAGCCCGACGATCCACACGATGAGCGCAGTGTAGAGCGCGGTGAGCGCCCGGCTGCCGTCGGCATAGTCGATGACGATGCCGCTGAACTTGAGGCCGAGGCCGGTCAGCGTGACGACACCGACGATGATGCCCGCGGCAGCGCAGGTGGCGGCCACGCCGAGGACGCCACGCGAACCGTCGGCCAGCGCTCCGATCAGCTTGCGGGGCTTGAGCGCCGTGTCGCGGGTGAGAAAACTGGTGGCAATCGCGAGGACGGTCGCCCAGAAGACCGACATCATCGGCGAGAAGCCGTACAGCAGGAATCCGATGATCGCGATGAGCGACAGGAAATGGAACCCGTGCCTGCGCACGAGTGCACTCACGCGTTCCGTCGTGCCGCCGATGTCGCCGGCGCCGATGCGCCGCGCATCGAGTTCCACCATGACGAACAGCGACAGGTAGTACAGCAGGGTCGGTATCACCGCCATGCGGATCACGTCGAGATACGAGATCTTCAGGAATTCGGCGATCAGGAAAGCGGCCGCACCCAGCACCGGCGGCGACAGGATCGCACCGAGCCCGCCGGCAGCGAGGAGGCCGCCTGCCGCGTTCTTGCCGTAACCGGCACGCTCCAGCAGCGGGTAGGCGACCGAACCGAGAGTCACGGTGGTGGCCACGCCGCTGCCCGACGGGCCGCCCAGCAGGAACGAGCCGAGCACCACCGCGCGGCCCGGCGCTCCCGCGCGCCGGCCCATGGCCGCCAGCGCGAAGTCGATGAAGAACTTGCCCGCGCCGGATCTGGACAGGACCGCGCCGTAGATGGTGAAGAGGATGATCAGCGTGGCACACACGTCCACCGGCGAACCGAAGATGCCCTCGAGAGTCTGGGTCATGTGCCCGATGAGTCGCTCGGCGTCGTAGCCGCGGTGTGTCCACGGTGGCGGCAACCACGGCCCCGCGAAGGCATAGCCGATGAACAGCAGCACCACGAACGGCATCACCCAGCCGGATGCGCGGCGCACCGCTTCGAGCACCAGCGCGATCAGCGTGCCGCCGGCGATGAGGTCCAGGGTCGAAGGCTCCGTGGCACGATCGGAGATGGCGTCCCAATCCGACAGGAGATATCCCGCCACCGCCACGGCAACCAGCGCGAGCAACCAGTCCCACGGCATCACGCGATCGCGGAAACGCGCCGCAGCAGGCAGCGTGAGGAACAGCAGCGCCAGCATCAACCCGACGTGCACGACGCGCAGCGTGGGTGCGCTGACGATGGCGAACGCCGCGTACAAGTGAAGCAGCGAGGTCGCGACCAGCGCGGCTGTCAGTGCGGTCTGCAGTGCACCTCGCAGGCGATGGGTAGCGCCTTCTTCCTGTTCGATGAAGCGGTCGGCTTCGGCCAGCCGCTGGGCACTGACCGCGTCGTCGGCGCGCTCGACGCTCACTGCAGCTTGAGGCCCTTCTCGGCGAAGTAGCGCTGCGCACCCGGATGGAATGGCAGCGCCGCGGCGCCGTTGGTCTGCCAATCGAACGACAGGGTATTGAACTCCTTGTGCACGGCCACGAGATCGGGCTTGCGCTCGAACACGGTCTTCACGATGGTGTAGGCGACGTCGTCAGGCATGTTCGCATTGACCACGAGCACGTTCCACACGGTCGCGTTGGTCGCATCGGCGGCCATGCCGGCGTAGATCGACTTCGGGATGACGTTGCGGCTGTAGAGGGGGCCGTAGCGCTTGTTCATCGCGTCCACGGCATCGGCATGGTCGAGCAGGCGGATCCTCACGCCGGGCGTGGCAGCGAGATCAGTCACCGCCGCGGTGGGCACACCCCCGGCCCAGAAGAACGCATCGATCTTGCCGTCCTTCATCGCGTTGACCGACTCGTTGACCGACAGGCGCTCGCGTTTCACCGATTCCGCGAGGCCATACGCTTCGAGCACGCGTACCGCCATCAGCTCGGTCGCGCTGCCCGGCGAACCGACCGATACGCGCTTGCCGGCAAGATCCTTCATGGACGCGACTCCGGTCGATTCGGTGGTCACGACGTGCATGCGGTTCGGATACAGCACCATCAGCGTGCGCAGCGGCAGCTTGCGGCCGGCAAACTTGTCGTTGCCGGCATAGGCGTCCCACGCCGCATCGGCCATGGAGAATCCGATGTCCGCCTTGCCGGTGCCCACCAGCTTCAGGTTGTCGATGGAGCCGCCGGTCACTTCGGCGGTGGCCTGCCAGCCGGGCACCTGGTAGTACACGCCACCGGTGTTGCCGGAGCCGATCGACAGCGTGAGCTTCTGCTGAGCGAACACCGGGACGGCGAGCACCATCGCGGCGACAGCGAACAGACGGACGATGGGGCGCATCACGGTCGAACCTCTCGAACAGAACGCGGCGAGTGTAGCAGTGGCCCGTCACCTTTCGGGACACCGAAAAGGAAAAGGCGGCCTCGGGGGCCGCCTTTCCAGTGAAACGAATGTGTCCTGTTTCAGCTCTGCGCGTCTGCCGCAGGCGCTGCCGGCGCCGACTTGTCTGCAGCCACGTGCAGCTTTTCGCGGATACGCGCCGATTTGCCGGAACGCTCGCGCAGGTAGTAGAGCTTGGCGCGACGGACATCGCCGCGGCGCTTCACTTCGATCGAGGCGATCAGCGGCGAGTAGGTCTGGAACGTACGCTCGACCCCTTCGCCCGAGGAAATCTTGCGCACCGTGAACGCAGAGTTCAAGCCGCGGTTGCGCTTGGCGATCACCACGCCTTCGTAGGCCTGGACGCGCTTTCGCTCGCCTTCGACCACGTTCACATTCACGATGACCGTGTCGCCCGGCGCGAAGCTGGGGATGGTCTTGCCGAGCCGCTTGATCTCGGCGGCTTCCAGTTGTTCGATCACGTTCATCTTGAATTTCCTTCGGTTTTACTGTGTTCCGCCTGGAACTCGCCGAGCATTTTCTGCTGCTCCCGATCGAGTTGCACTCGTTCCAGCAGTTCGGGCCGCCGCAACCACGTACGCCCCAGCGCCTGCTTCATGCGCCATTTCTCGATCTCGGCGTGATGCCCTGACAGCAACACCGCCGGTACTGCCGCGCCCTCGAACACCTCGGGACGCGTGTAATGCGGATAGTCCAGCACACCTGCAACGAAGGAATCCTGCTGCGCGGAATCCGCATCGCCCAGGACTCCGGGCAACTGCCGGATCATGCTGTCCAGCAACACCATCGCCGCCAATTCCCCGCCCGAGATCACGTAGTCGCCGATGGACACTTCCTCGTCGACTTCGCGCTCGATCAGACGTTCATCCACTCCTTCGTACCGCCCGCACAGCAGCACCAGACCTTCCTGTGCCGCCAGCGCCATCACCGCCGTGTGATCCAGCTTCCGGCCCTGGGGCGAAAGCAACACCACCTTCGATGTCTTGATGCCACTGCTCGACTGCCTCTGCTTCGCCGCCCGCACCGCTTTCGCGAGCGGCTCGGCCATCATCACCATTCCGGGGCCGCCGCCGTAGGGCCGATCGTCGATCGTCCGGTAGGCGTTCGCGGCGAAATCCCGCGGATTCCACGCCACCAGCTGGTACGCCCCGATTTCCCGTGCGCGCCCCGAAACGCCCCAGCCCGTGAGGGCCTCGAACATCTCGGGAAACAGCGTGACGACGTCGTACTGCTTCACA
This sequence comes from Betaproteobacteria bacterium Ga0077523, assembly GCA_001464695.1. Classification (GTDB taxonomy): domain Bacteria; phylum Pseudomonadota; class Gammaproteobacteria; order Burkholderiales. Next base: position 4,725 of record LNDQ01000075.1, read on the forward strand.
TCAATAGTCTTGCTGCCAGTCCACCAGGATTCGCCCGGCTTCCAGTTCCACCCGGTCCACGTAGACCGGCACGAACGGGATCAGCCTTTCGCGTTCTCCCTTCACCACCAGCACGCTCTGCGCACCGTTGTCGAGGAGCGATTCCACCCGCCCCAGCTCGACCCCTTCCCGATTCACCACCTGGACACCCACCAGATCGGTCCAGTAATACCCGTCTTGCGCTTCCGGGAGCAGCTCGCGGGGCACCGCGATCTCCTGCCCTTTCAATTTCGCTGCCGCTTCCGGCACATCGAACCCGGCGAGCTTCGCCACGATTCCCTGGCCATGGGCGGCACCTTCTTCCACCCGATACTCCTGCCATCCGTCGCCCTTGCCGATCCACCACGACGGGTAGTCGAGCAGGCCGTCTACCGCTTCGGTGAACGTCTGGACGCGGATCCAGCCCTTCACACCGAAAGGGGCGGCCACCCGCCCCATCACCACCAGCCGCTCAGGCGGCTGCGGCAGTCTTGCCAAACTGCTTGACCAGGCGCTGCACCGTGTCGGAGAGCTTGGCGCCCTTGCCGTGCCAGTGCTCGACCCGACCAAGGTCGAGGCGCAGCTTGGTCTCCGGGCCGGAGGCCTTCGGGTTGTAGAACCCGACGCGCTCGATGAAGCGGCCGTCGCGGGGGTCGCGGGAATCCGCCACCACCACGTTGTAGAACGGGCGCTTGGAAGCCCCGCCGCGCGACAAACGAATCACAACCATCGGAATATCCTGGAGGATTGGAAAAAAAGGGGCGAATTGTAGGCTTGGCGTGAAGCCCTTGGCAAGCCTTGAAGGGCCAGCCCCCTCAGGGAGAGGGGCCGCAGGCCCATCGGGGGGGTCACCTCAGCCCGCGCCGGGCCGCCCCAAGCGGGCTGGCCCCCTGGGGGGAAGGGCCGCAGGCCCATCGGGGGGGTCACCTCAGCCCTCGCCGGGCCGCCCCAAGAGGGCTGGCCCCCTGGGGGGAGAGGCCGCAGGCCCATCGGGGGGTCAACCTACCTGGACGCCGAGTTCGCCTGGCCTTTGAAGACGCTGTCGAGGAAGGAGATGACGATCCCGGTCAGTTCGTCCTCCTTGCCCTCGAAGAAGTGCAGGGCGTCCTTCACGACCACCTGCTGGGAACCCGTGATCTTCGAGATCTGCTTCTGCCGCTCGTAGGCACCCACCTGGGTCACTTCCCAG